>NZ_QQWG01000001.1 GCF_003863355.1 Ancylomarina euxina
ATTATTTTGAGAAATATTTTCTCTCCCTTTTTCAACTCTCGTCGTTTTCCTTTACCAGACTTTTAAGAACTTTTTCGCTATTTAAGCGGCTGCAAATATAAGAACTTTAATTCCTAAACTGCAAATCTTTTTTCGTTTATTTTTTAATTGTTTTTTACCAAGATTACTCAGTGTTTACAATACTTACAAACGGTTCAAAGATCAACGCCTCTCTCTTAAAGCGAGTGCAAATATAGACTTTATATTCCCAACTTTCCTAATGATTTTTTTAAGTTTATTTGAATTAATCCTTAAGCGACTGACTGACAGTAAATATTATTTGAAAAAAGATTTCCCAGGGGAATAATTCTAACAATTACGCGCTGTTGGGAGCCTATGTATTACACAAATAATCAAAAAAGAAAAGGATGGACTCGCGTCTACCCTTTTAAAAAAGAAAATCAATTCTCATGTATGTATTATTTTAGCTTTATAGGCTATCTCAAATTAAAAAACACTCAGAATAAAATCTTAAGTCTTGAATATGAGAACAGAAGCGTATAAACCGTACTGTTTATCGTCCATGTTTCTTCATCCAGGGGAAAGTTTGGTCATTAAACTTACCAAATTCTTTTGCTGTTAGGTCATCCATCTTCATTCGATAAACCTCAACATTTTTAACTGCAGGAGAGTTATAAGTGAACTTTCTATCGGTAAATTGGGCCATCATTGAATTTAAAGCATCTACTTTCTGATCGTAATCATTAATAAACTCTATAGTACCTCGAGCAATTATACTTTTACCTTTTACTCTATAACTACATGCCACTTCTACATTTTGATATGCTAATACCGTATCGGTACAAAATGTTAGGCAGGCATCAGGGTTCTTTTTTAATGAATCAATCAGCAATCCAAAGCTAGCTCCATGTAAATAGATATAACCATCTAGGTAACCAAAATTCATTGGTACTACATAAGGTCTTCCCTCAGTATCGATAACCCCTAAATGACAAAGATCGCATGATTTTATAATTTCGTCAATCTGCCCCTGATCTTCTATAAATACAGTCTTCATAAGTATATTCGTTTTATTGAAGCTAGTATCTTAAAAATACCAGCCTATATATCGTCAATTAAAATACAGTCCTATTCCCTAATTCTTTTGATATAGCATTCTTAATTTGATCAAGGACCATTTTTTGTTTCATCAACTCCATCAATCGATCAGAATCGCCAGTTTCCTGAACTTTTTGCATTTCTTGTACCACTTCTTCAATCAGAAGTTTCACCTTTTTGCCTTTATATTCATTTACAATTTTGGGAACAATCTCCTTCAACTTCATCTCCTCTGATTCGATATAACTATCCTTACGGGTCCACATCCCACTCAATTGGTGGGGCTCACTCATAATATCAGCAGCAAGCTGAACGATTTTAGAATCGGTATGATCTCTAAAAAAGGTTTTAGATTCGAAATTCGGATCTAGCTTATTTTTCATGTATTCATCAAATACTTGCTGGTAAGCTCCATTTACAGAGGTTAACTCATCACGTTCAAGTTCATCGACAATATAGTTACCAACCAGAATTATCTCTTCCTCACCCTGTTCATTCTTCTGAGTGAACAGTTCCTCTTTCCCAAAATTAAGTAATAAACGAATCAGGGCTCTTTCTTCCAAATCACAATCATTATCAGCACGGATAATACTTTGATTGACTATAGAATCTTCTTGTGCCTGAAGTTCAATATTTGAACGTTCTTCATTTTTCCAGGCTTCTTCCTGCAAACGTCCCTTAATCTTATTAATCTCGGTATATAGCACACGTTCATCAACATTTAGAATGTTGCTGCATTCTTTCACGTATACAGAACGAACAATATTATCAGGAATAATGGCGATTGAACGGACAATATCAATAATTAGATTAGCACGCTTCACCGGATCGTTTTTAGCATCTGCTAGAAGCAAATTGGTTTTAAAAACAATAAAGTCGGTTTCGTTCTTCTCTATATATTGTGTCAATTCCGTTGAACCCATCGTTCTTGAAAATGAATCCGGATCTTCCCCATCAGGTAATAAGAGAACCTTTACATTTAGTTCTTGTTCCAAAACCAAATCAATTCCTCGAAGCGAAGCTTTGATACCAGCGGGGTCACCATCATATATAATGGTCATATTATTAGAAAAACGCTTAACCAATCGAATCTGATCAGCAGTTAAGGCTGTTCCTGATGAAGCTACTACATTTTCTATTCCTGCCTGGTGAAATGACAATACATCGGTATAACCTTCAACTAAATAACATTTATCGTTTTGAACAATACTCTTTTTGGCCTGATAGATACCATATAGAATACGACTTTTATGATAAACTTCGGACTCCGGAGAGTTAAGGTATTTAGCCGCTTTGGGATCTTTCTTTAAAATTCGGCCTCCAAAACCAAGTGTTCGACCCGCAATTCCATGTATCGGAAAAATGACTCTCCCTTTAAAACGGTCGATCATTCCTTTTTCTTTATCGATACTTAAACCCGTTTTAACCAGAAATTCCTTTTTATAACCTGACTGAGTTGCTTGCTCCGAAAAAGCATTCCAGCTGTCGAGACAGAAACCAACCTGAAATTTCTTTATAATATCTTCTCGAAAACCACGCTCACGCAGGTAACTCATCCCAACAGCGATACCTTCTTCGCTCTGAAAAAGTTTCTCTGAAAAGTATTTTTGCGCAAAAGAGTTGACAATCATCATACTCTCCCTATCGTTCTTTCTTTGTTCTTGTTCTGGCGACAATTCTTCGTCGACAATATCGATATGATATTTTTTACCAAGATATTTTAAAGCTCCAACATAGTCGAGGTGCTCATGCTCCATCACGAAATTAACCGAGTTTCCACCTTTACCACAACCAAAGCACTTATAAATACCTTTGGCTGGAGAAACGGTGAATGATGGTGATTTTTCATTATGAAAAGGACACAGTCCCAAAAAGTTAACGCCTCGTTTTCGAAGGGTTACGAAATCAGAAACGACTTCGTCAATTTGAGCTGTATCAAAAATTCTTTGTACTGTTGATTGATCAATCATGAAACAAAAATAGGAAAGATGACTTAAATGATTTCTCTATTTCGAAAAAAGATTTCAACAAGAGATTTGTGTTGGTATTCAATATTAATTGTTTCTAAATCGCAACAAATCCACCAATATTGGTTTTCATTAGATAAATGCTTACCAAACACATCTACCTTGATACATATTTTACTACTTTTGCCATCTAAATAACAATCATTTATAATAAACCTATCTTGTTCACTAATAAAGCTTAGGAGATTCCTCATTTTGTTTTATTAGTGTATAAATACAAAAGAAAAAGTATGAAAATTGCAATTGCTTGTGACCACGCTGGATTTCAATATAAAAACCAATTGGTCGAATTTTTCACCCAAATGGGTCATGAAGTTAAAGACTTTGGTTGTCATTCAGAAGATAGCATGGACTATCCTGATACGGCTCATCCTTTGGCTAAAGCTTTAGAAAATAAGGAATTCAACTTCGGATTTACAATTTGTGGAAGTGGTAATGGCATTACAATGACTGCTAATAAATATCAAGGCATTCGTGCGGCACTTTGTTGGACTGCTGAAATTGCAGAACTAGCACGTCAGCATAATAATGCGAATGTTTGTGGGTTGCCAGCTCGATTTATTTCTTACGAAGAAGCAGAAGCTATTGCTAAAACTTTTATTTCAACTGATTTCGAAGGTGGGCGACACCAAAACAGAGTTGACAAAATTGCTGTAAAATAAATATTCCTTTATGATGTCAGGATTTAAGAATCATGATAAATTGAGAATTACAGAGTTAGAGATGCGTTATTAATCTTTTAATTTTCCTATATTTGCCCAGCTGGGTAATTTCTTCTTAATATAAAGAAGTGAAATGACTCAATCATAATACAAGGAAAAAAGCAGATATCGCTTTTTAATTGTCATGTTTAGTGAACTATTATTAGAAAAGAATAAGAATGTTATCGAATACTTGTAAATACGCAATCCGATCAGTTATCTATTTAGCATTACATGCTCAGGATGGTAAAAAAATTGGAATTAAAAAGATATCTGAAGATCTGGACATTCCAACTCCTTTTTTAGGAAAAATTCTTCAAAGCTTAGCTCGTCAAAAACTACTAAGTTCCACCAAAGGACCTCATGGTGGATTTGGTTTAGGTAAGGATCCTATGGAAATTAGCTTGATGAATATCGTTGAGATTGTTGACGGACTTGATATGTTTGAGAATTGTTTAATTGGTATGCGTCCATGTAAAACAGACACTAACAATCAAGCCCCATGTCCGGTTCACGGTCAGTTTGGTGGTATTCGTCAACAGCTATACGATTTGTTTAACGACAGAACTGTTGGTAAACTAATTACAGAAATTGAAGGAACTGAAGAGTATATCAGTTTATAAGATTTTCTTAAGAAAAGAATAATTACAAAAGGGCTTACGATTCAAAAGTAAGTCCTTTTGTTTTTTTAGGATCGGAAACATGAAAACAGAACAAACTCCTCCAGCAACATCCGCGCAAAGATCCCAAATATCACCACTTCTATTAATAAAGTAACGTTCTTGTAATATCTCAATCGCCCCACCATAAATAGCGATCAATAGAAAAGTAAATATTGCAATACTAATTCTATTTAATTTTGTTTGGTATCGTAATTCTGCAATCAAAAATATCCCCATAATAAAGAATAACCCAAAGTGAATGATCTTATCGAAATGAGGGATTTCAATCATGGAGGTATGGGGAAGGCTATCGCCAGGTACTGAGCATAAAACAAAAATAACAATTGCCCAGATAATATTTCGAATAAACAGATTAATACCCATACTATAAATTTACAGTTTTGATTAAGATGATCAACTTCTATATTAAGTTAGCTATAAAGTTGCTGAAGAATTTTCAAAACCCAATAACATTTGCATAAAAAGCCCCTATGTTTAACTTTTTTAAACATAGGGGGCTTTAGGGAGTTTTATAAAATTCTTACAACTTTCGAAGCACTCCTAAGAACGAGATATCACTAGTAACTTTAGGATCACCTTTATACTTAACGGATCCAATACCCGAAATACTCACTTTAAGTTTATCCTCTACATAAACTTTACCTGTTCCAACACCACTAATATCAATTCGAGCTTCACTCGCTTTTAAATCAACTGCATTTACACTACCTGCGCCTGATATATCAATATTTAGTTCTTTAGCCGATCCTTTTAAACTAATTGATGATGCCCCACTATTGTCAATAGAAAGCTTGTTGGCTGTAAGTTCAAGCTTAGCAGAAGATGCTCCATTTATCTCAATTTCGAGCTCATCAAATTTCAAACTGTTTTCATTTTTTAAAGAAATTGCACCACTCGCTTTTATAAAACGTAAGTATTTAAAGCCAATGTATAACTCCATTTTTTTTGTATCGTGAATATCGTCTTCATTTTTAATGTATAAAACTTCATTTCGAACCTCCGTTTTAATGAGATCCTGAACATTTTCATCAGCGACTACTTTAAGACTGCAATTTTCGTCTTGAGTAAGATAGATTGTATATGCACCACTCACTTTAATACCCGAAAAATCGCTTACTTCTCGTACTTCAGTCTTAAGCTTTCCATTTCCTTTAACGCCATCAGCAAAAACGGGTGTACTAATTGCAAAAATCAATAGTAATGCTACAAGACTTGTCATGATATTTCTTAACTTATTCATGCTAAATATTTTTACCCCGAGCAATCGGGCTGAAACAAAAAATCTTTATTTGGTTGGTATCAACTATCTGAAAGACGACATTTTTTAACTAATGTTGCACCATCGTTTCAAATTTGATTTGATACAATATAATAAACTCGCAATCGTTCTGAAATTAACGATCTCATTTTAAAATTCTTAATCAAGTCCATATGTCAGGTATCTATTTTCATATCCCCTTCTGTAAACAGCTCTGTCACTACTGTGCCTTTCATAAAAGCATTAGCCTACAAGCTAAGGAGAGGATGCTGGCTTGTTTAAAAAAAGAACTAGATGACAGAAAAGCTTACCTAGAAGGAAAAAATATTGAGAGTATCTATTTTGGTGGAGGCACGCCATCGGTTTATTCGCCAGAGGAAATTCAATCTTTGATTCTCGAAATTGAAAGACATTTTATTATAAATGACGATGCTGAAATCACTTTAGAAGCTAATCCTGATGACTTAACTCACGACTACCTTAAAGATTTAAAAAAAACTTCAGTCAATCGGCTATCGGTGGGTATTCAATCTTTTCACGATGAAGATTTAATATTGATGAACCGTCGTCATTCTGGCCAACAAGCATATGATGCAATTAAAAGAGCACAAGATTATGGCTTCAATAATATTTCTGTCGATCAAATATATGGTGTACCAGGCTTGACTTTAAAAAAATGGGAAGAGAATCTTAAAAAGGTATTTGAACTGAATATACAGCATATTTCCTCATACCATTTAATGTATGATCCTAATACAGTATTTACTCACAAACTGAAAAAAGGAATTATAAAGGAAGTTGACGAGGAGGTCAGTTTAGCTCAATATAAACTTCTTATTTCTGAATCCAAGAAGCACGGCTTTAAACATTACGAAATATCAAACTTCAGTAAATTAGGTTTAGAATCGAAGCACAATAGTAGCTATTGGCAACAAAAAATGTATTTAGGCTTAGGCCCATCAGCACATTCTTATAATATAAACAGAAGGGAATGGAACATATCCGACAATCTAAAATACATGAATGCAATTGAAAAAGGAGAGGAGTATTCAGAATATGAAGAACTCAGTTTCAACGATAAATTTAATGACTATGTACTAACATCCTTGAGAACCATGTGGGGATTAGATTTAGAAGTCGTGAAAAGTGAGTTTGGTGAGCAATACCATAGAAATTGTCTGGAAAAAGCTGATAAATTTATTGAAAGTGATGATGTGAGGATAGAAAACGGACATATTATTCTTACGGACAAGGGTGTTTTTATCTCAAATGATGTGATGTCAGATTTCTTTTTTATAGAAGATTGAAGACATTTTAAACTCTAAGCCATAACAAATCGTGTACATTATAAAACGTTTAATACCTATAGGCATTCTACTGCTACTTTTTAACCTCACAAGTCAGGCACAAAAAATTGAGTTTGAAAAAGTGAGTGCTAGGAAATTTCAATCCCTAATTTTAAAGGATAACAATCATTTATTAATAGATGTCAGCAGAACTATTGATCATCTGGAAGGTCATATTCCAGGTGCTATATTTGCCGAAACATCTGAAAAATTGTTCTCCATTTTAGATACGATACCTATTTCGCGCCCGATTTTAATTTATTGCAAATATGGAAAACGAAGTCAGAAAGCCAGTTGGTTAATCGCAGAAAAATATCCACATAAGGTTTTCGCCCTTAAAGAAGGGATCGAAAACTGGAAAGCCAGAGGATTTAATGTAACGAACACGGCCAATTCACTAAAAGTTAGATTAACAAAATAGAATTCTCAACCCGTTTACCGATTATTATTCCCTTTTCACCTAAAAGAGTGAAATAATTTTTCAGATACTTCCTATTTTCACATTCAGATAACATCCTTAGAACTATGGATATGAGTTTGTATAAGAAATGATATCCTCATTTTATCATATTCATGCAAAACCAAGGAAACTTTAAGAGGTTTAATAGTTTCCCAAGTTTATATTAGTTTTTATATTTGCCGAATGGAAAGTTTAAAACAAAAAATTTTAGTATCAGCTCACGCCTTATTTTTTCAATGTGGTACGAGAAGCATCTCCATGGATGATATATCTAGAAATCTAAGTATTTCAAAAAAAACACTTTATCAATATTTTAAAAACAAGAATGAATTAATTGAACACGTATTAGAGTGGGATTTAAACAACCCTAGATTCGATTTTCAATCTCAACAACATAAAGATTTAAATGCCATAGACTGCTATTGGAAATTCCATCAATTTGTTCTGGATATTTTAAAAAATCCACATCATTCATTTGAATACGATTTGAATAAATATCATCCGGAGCTTGCTAAAGTATTCAAAGCAAAAAAAATAGATCTATTTAAGGCGGATCTACTTATAAACTTGAATCAAGGTATTGAAGAAGGCTTGTATCGAGATGACTTTAATATCGATATCATCTCAAATCTATTAATTCGTTTTTATCTAAATCATTGGAATAAAGAACTGGAGAGTTATTGTGGAGATGATAAATTTTCAGGAATATTTCATAGAGAATTAACCCTATATCATTTACATGGTATTTGTAGTATAAAAGGTATTGAATACCTGAAGAAAATTTCAGAATAATAAATACTAACTAAAAAGATAATAAATCACCACTAAAATAATGAAACAACAAATGAAGAATATCCTACAAATTGCGAGCATTCTTTTGTTGGTATTTTCAAGTTGGAGCCTGAAAGCCCAAACTGAGAATCTCACAAAATTTAGTTTGCAGGAAGCCCAAAACTATGCTTTAGAAAATTCCTTTATGGTAAAGGGCAACGATTACGACTTAAAAGTGGCTAAGAAAAAAGTGTGGGAAGCGATTTCGACTGGTTTACCTCAAGTAAAAGCAAGCGCTGACTATACAAAAAACCTGGATATTGCAGTAAGTTTATTGCCTGCTGAAATTTTTGGCGGTACAGCTGGTGAATATACTCCTGTGAAGTTCGGACAAACCTATGCGAGTTCTGCTACAATTAATGTTGATCAAAAGATTTTTGATGGTTCATATATTGTAGGACTTGGAGCTGCCAAGGTTTTTGTGCAATTATCTCAAAACACAAAAATAAAATCAGAAATTGAAGTTAAAGATCTTGTAGCACAAGCCTATTATAATGTTTTAATAGCTAGAGAAAATTACAAAACCATTGAAGAGAATGTAACGATCACCAAGAAAACTCATTTCGAAACTAAAGCTTATTACGAAAATGGTTTTCGTGAAGAATTGGATGTCGATCAGGTGATGTTAATGCTTAAGCGCTCTGAAAATCAATTGTCAGATGCTAAAAGAGCAATATCAAATTCTCTTATCATGTTAAAATTTACCATGGGTTATGATATAGAGAAAAAGATTGAGCTTAAAAATGATTTAGAAGCTTTCATAAACCCACTTCTGATTTCTAAAACAGAATCGACCGAATTAGATCTCGAAAATCATATCGACTATAGGATTGTAAGCACTCAGCTTAATGCTCAAAAATTAATCATTAGAAACGAACAATCAGGCTATCTTCCTAATCTTTCAGCTTTTTACAACTATGGTAAAAATACAAGTACTGATGCTTCTAATGTCTATAAAAGCAATGTGCCATGGTTTAAATCATCAATGATTGGCTTAAAAATGAGCATGCCAATTTTCACTGGCTTTAATCGTCGTTCTAAGATTAAACAAGAGAAAATCAACTATAAGAAAATTGAAGATCTTAAATACAATACAGAACAAAGTCTTAAAAAAGATTTGAGCATTTCGTATAACTCATTGATGAATGCTAAAGATAATTACGAAAACGACCTGAAAGGTTTGGAAATTGCCAAACGAATTTACGACAGAACTCTGGTTAAGTTTAACGAAGGAGTTTCCACTAGCACTGAACTTTCGAATAATGAACAACAGTATTTGAATTCTCATTCGGCTTACATTGGATCAACACTTCAGTTATTAAATTCAAAAGTTGCATTCGATAAAGCTTTGGGGAAATTATAGGTTTCCAAACTTTAATATCTAACAATCAATTTACACTTATAAAAAATCAGAATCCTTATTCAAGTTTGAAAACTGATTTTAAAATACAAAAACGATGAAAAAATTTATTATAGCAGGTCTTATTCCATTATTGTTTGCATGTTCTGCCAAAAATGTTGACGAAAATAAAGACAAAACAGAAAAGCTAAAAGAATACAAAACTGAATTGAATCTTTTGAAAGAAAAAATTTCGAAACTTGAATCTGAAGTTAAGAAAGGACCTAAGAAAGAAATTGCTCTAAACGTAAATATTGAAAAATTGAATGTTTCAAAATTTGAGCACTTCATTCAAATTACAGGAAATGTAGAAGCTGATAAAAACATTACCATTCAACCTGAAGCATCAGGAAATATTATTTCAATTGATGTGAAAGAAGGACAGCATGTGAAACAAGGAGATGTGATAGCACAACTAAACTTCTCAAAACTCCAAAACGATATAGATGAATTAAAAACGCAGTTGGCTTTAAGTAAAACTCTATTCGACAGACAAGAACGTTTGTGGAATCAAAAAATTGGTTCTGAAGTTGAATTCCTGACTATTAAATCTAATTTGGAAGCACAAAAAAGTAAACTAAGTGCTCTTGAAGCTCAAAAAGATTTAGCCATTGTTCGTGCTCCATTCGATGGCATTATCGATGAAATTCACCAGAAAAAAGGCGAAATGGCTGGTCCTTCTACCCCACTGGCTCAACTTGTAAATATCAATCGCGTTTACGTTGAAGGCGATGTTTCTGAAACTTATCTGAATTCTATAAAAGCTGGTGGAAATGCTCAATTAGATTTTCCTGCTATTAATTACCAGACTGAAGCACCGATTTACCGTACTTCGAATGTTATAGATCCTGCAAATAGAAGCTTTAAGGTTCGTGTGAATTTAAAAAACCCAGGTCAGATTATTAAACCAAACCTTATCTCAATTATAAAAATTCGCGATTTTGTTCAAAACGAAGCATTAGTCGTGCCTTCTATTATTATTAAGAAAGATTTCGAAGGGAACTACTTGTATATTGCTGAGAAAATGGATAAGAAAATGTTTGCAAAAAAGGTTTACGTTGATGTTTCTAAAACTTACAACAACCTTTCTATGATTGAATCAGGACTTATGTTAGGCGATTTAATTATTACTGAAGGTTTTTCACAAGTCGTTAACGGTACACTTATTAATATTAAATAATTACCGTATTAATAATTTTCGAATTTCATCCCGATCCTATCGGTACACAATAATATAAAGATGAACGATAATACTAAAAACACACCTGCCGAAACTGAACAAAGACAGTTTAAGCCAACCTTCGCAGCCTTAAAGAACAAGAATTCCATTTTTATTCTAACTGGTCTTTTATGTTTGTATGGTTTATTTTCATACATGGGTATGCCAAGGGAGTTATTCCCTGAAGTCGTTATTCCAAATATTTCAATTTCTACACCATATCCAGGTAACTCACCTGTCGATATCGAAAACCTGGTGACAAGACCTATTGAGAAGGAATTAAAATCTTTAAAAAATGTCAAGAAATTATCCTCTGCTTCTTTTGAAGATCTGAGTTTAATTATAGTAGAGTTTAATACAGATATTGAAGTTAAACAAGCTTTACAAGACACAAAAGATAAAGTTGATAAAGCATTAAGTGACTTACCTGATGATTTACCAAGCGATCCAGTTGTTGCAGATATTGATATGGCTGATTTTCCCATTCTGAATGTTAACTTATCTGGAGATTACGGCTTAGATGACTTAAAGCATTTTGCTGAAGAACTACAAGACAAATTTGAATCATTAGCTGAAGTTTCAGAAGCTGACATTAAGGGTATTGATGAGCGTGAAATTAAAATCAACGCTGATTTGCACAAAATGGAAGCCAACGGTATTGCTTTTAAAGATATAGAAACAGCAATAGGTGACGAAAATGTAACCATGAGTGCGGGTACTTTAATTACCGATAATACACGTAGAAGTATTCGCACATCGGCCGACTACACCTCAATGAAACAGATTGAAAATACCATTGTAAAAGTCACAAATAATAAAGTAGTCTACCTTAAAGATGTCGCCGAAGTTGTTGATGGGTATGAAGAGCTTTCTTCAATTTCCCGTTTAAATAACAACCCAGTAGTTTCACTTTCGTTGAGTAAGAAAAGTGGCGAAAATCTTCTGGCAGCTACCGATCAGATTTATAAGATTATTGCTGAGCTTAAAGAAAGTGGATTCTTACCAGAGGGCTTAACCGTAACAGTTACCAACGATACTTCTGAAGATGTTCGTGGTATGATTAGTGATTTGGAGAATTCTATTATCATGGGTATGATTTTAGTTGTTCTTATTCTGTATTTATTTATGGGATTAAGAAATGCATTATTTTCTGGTTTAGCTATTCCTATGTCGATGTTTATCTCAATGATAGTTCTAAGTCAAATGGGATATACCATTAATCAGATGATTCTTTTTTCTCTGATTCTGGCCTTAGGGATGTTGGTTGATAATGCCATTGTCGTCGTCGAGAATGTTTATCGACTCCACGAAGAAGGCCTCCCTCCTCTCGAGGCAACTAAAAGAGGAGTGAGTGAAATTGCTGGCCCAATCATATCGTCAACAGCAACAACTGTTGCAGCCTTTTTCCCTCTATTAATGTGGGGTGGCATTATGGGAGAGTTCATGAAATATCTGCCAATTACTTTGATTATTGTTCTGACATCATCATTATTTGTTGCTTTAATTCTGAATCCAGTCTTTACAGCAACTTTTGTTAAGATTGATAACATTAAAGCAAAATTGAAATACAAAAGGGTTATTACAATTGCTTCTATTATTATCGCAATTTCAATACCTTTCTATATTGCTACAAGTTATTTCGTTGCTAATATTTTAGTTTGTATCGCAATTGTCATGCTATTTAATTTATTAGCATTAAGACCTTTTGCGCGTTGGTTCCAATTAAAAATGTTGGTAACACTTGAAAATGTATACGAGAATAGTTTGCGATTTGCTCTTAAAGGCTACCGTCCTCTACTTTTCTTTTTTGCCACATTTGTATTAATGGTCGGATCAATATCTTTCTATTTTGGAAGTGACCCTGTTGTTGTTTTCTTTCCAGATAATGATCCTAAATCTGTTTATGTAACAATGGAATTGCCTTTGGGAACTGATATTCATAAAACAGATGAGATTTCTGGAAGAGTAGAGAAAATTGTCAAGAATACTCTTGAGCCTTATCAGGATATAATCCGTTCTGTAGCAACCAATGTTGGATCAGGTAAAGGTGGTATGTTTGAATCAAGTCGCGCTGCAAACAAGTCTTTAACGACAGTTTCTTTTGTTGAATTTAAAGATAGAAAAGGACACAGTACATCTGAAATTATGAAACTCATATCTAAAAATCTTAATGGGTTTGTTGGTGCGAAGATATTTGTTGAAAAAGATGATAGTGGACCTCCAGTTGGAAATCCAATTAACTTAGAAGTTTCTGGTGATGATTTTGAAGAGTTATTGACTATTTCAAATGACATCAAACAAATGCTTGATGCTGATAAAATTCCAGGTATTGAAGAGTTAAAATTAGATTTGGATCAGGGAAAACCTGAAATGTTGATTAATATCGATAGAGATAAGGTTCGTCGATTTGGTTTATCAACCAGTCAAGTTGCAAGTGCACTTCGTAATTCACTATATGGTTTAGAGGTTTCTAAATTTAAGGATGGTGAGGATGAGTTTGATATCATGCTACGTTTAAGCGATAAATATCGATACGATGTTCCAGCTCTAATGAATCAAAAAATTTCTCTGATGAGTCCTGTAAATAATAAATTTATACAGATCCCTATTTCATCGGTTGCTTCCTATAAATATGGATCAACATATGAACGAATCAACCGTATAGAAAACAAACGTGTTGTAACTATTTATTCTAATGTTGTTGAAGGATTTAATGCCAATGTTATTAATACTCGTATTAGAGAGTTAATGGCTGACTACAATATGCCCAAGTCTTATTCATTTAAACTAACGGGTGAGCAAGAAGAACAAGATGAGACATCAGCCTTCCTGGCGGAAGCTCTTATGATTGCTTTAGCATTGATTACATTAATCTTAGTAACTCAATTTAACTCAGCTGTTAAGCCTTTAATCATCATGATTACAGTTCTTTTTAGTACCATTGGTGTATTCCTTGGTTTAGGTACTTTCCAAATGCCATTCGTTATTTTAATGACAGGTATTGGTATTATATCTCTGGCAGGTATTGTGGTTAATAACGGAATTGTTCTGGTCGATTATATCGATTTGCTAAGAAAAGAGAAAAAAGCGAATACCGACTTAGAAGGTAGAAAATATTTGACACCACAACAAGAAATTGATTGTATTGCTCAAGCAGGTAAAACGCGTTTACGTCCGGTTTTGCTTACAGCTATTACAACAGTATTAGGCTTATTACCACTTGCAGTTGGTATGAATTTTAATTTCTTAACCCTTTTTAGTGAATTCGATCCACAACTATCATTCGGTAGTGATAGTACTGCATTTTGGGGACCAATGTCCTGGACTGTGATTTTCGGTTTAACCGTTGCCACTTTCCTTACATTGATTATTGCACCTGTGATGTTTAGAATTTCAACTCAGGTTGAACACAGACTTTATCGTTTAGCTGAAAAAAGACAAAAATAAGTCTATATAGAATAAAAAGAAATGCCCAAAACTCGTTTGAGTTTTGGGCATTTTATATTCTAGTAGATTATAAATCCAATATTAAAACTTCTGGTAACATTTAACCCAATCAATTTCCATAACTGAATTGATATCCGACTTTGGATTAATAACACCCGAACTCAGAATAAGATACATAGGATCTTGAGGAATATTTTCAGTTTGAGTGTAAACAACCACATCGTTTATTTTCCAAACTAATTTATTTGGAGCCCACTCTAAAGAATAAATGAAAAAATCATTTGTCCAGTCTAGACCTTTAATTTTTGCTTGCTTAACCAAAGGTTTCTCTTCAGATCCTGTAATTTGCCCTGGAAATAATTTTCCACAACTACCAGTTCTTGCAATATCAATATGTGGTAAGCTTGTATCGGAAAGCATCCAGAATGCATGCATCACATTTTTAATATCACTCACTTTAATTTTAGCTTCGAATAAACCATATTTCTGACGGAAAGATTTCCCTGTACTAATTAAGGCTGAAGTATAATCAAACTCAGTTGGTATAAAACCAAATTTTGCATCCCATACTTTGCCTTGAGCTTTCTCTTTTCGAGTTTCAAGTCGAGCTACAGAGTCTGATATTTTGATATTCTTTTCAGAAAAAATATGAGCATCGCTTGGTAAAGCGTAATCATCATTCATTAATACATCACCCCAATAATAACGAGTCATCCATTTGTCCTTATCTAGCTCAGTACCTTCAAAATCTTCAAAAAAAGTCAATTCCCATTCTTTAACCAAATGAAAATCGTTCTTCTTTTTGAATTGAAAATATTTTTTTAATGATTCTGTTTCACTCAATTCTTTATAAGTAATCAATTTATTGAAAGCCTCTGATTTTTCAAATCGCTTCTTATCTAACAAATAATCCTTTTCTGATACAAATTCTTCAGAAGCTAATTCGGTTTTCAAATCTTCAATCTCCTGCAATAGATTTGAAGCTAAAACCTCAAAGTAAATTTTATGCTTATTTGAGTGTTTAAATTTAAAATAAGATCTTATTTCTGATGACTTTTTTAAACTCTTATAAAGTAACCAAGTTTCTTTATCTTCTTTTTTTGTCAGTTTCCCAGAGTTAACATCAGCTTGTAATTCCATATATCTTACAAGATCTTCTGACTCTTTCATTTTTTCAAAAGATAAAAGTTCAGATCCATCGTTAACAGACGAATAAATTTTATAGCGTTTCGATTTTAAAAGACGCTTAAGCTCCTTTTCTTTTCTTTCCAGCTCACTACCTTTAAAGCTTTTAGCTTCAATTTGTTTTCTATTTTGTTTAAAATCTTCGGAATTAACCTCTTTTTCAAGTTCTATATATTTCTGTAAATCCTCAGAATCTTCAAAAGCAATAAATTCTTCGTGGTCGTTCAAAAGCTGATTTTTTCTTTCTTCAAGTATTGAAGTATTTGCTGCTTTTCGAAGTTTAGATGAAAGGAATAAAGCCATATTTTATGCTATTTGATGTTAAGAATGAAGTCCGAATTTAATCATTTCTTATAAATACTCAATTTATTGAGAGAATGATTCAGTAGTATGAAAAAAGTATTTGTTCTAATTTCAAAAAATGTAGTGCCTAAATTACAAACTTTTAAGTCCAAATATAGAAATCTTATTTATTGCTTAACAAAGTTGAAAGTAATACTTCCCACTTGCTTGATAGGACTTTTATTATCTGCATTAAATCGAGATCGATAAGCCGCATTCAAAGCAGCTTCGTATAGGTTTTCATCTCTGGTATCCGATTCTTTTTCAAGAACCTTAGCTTTTATCACCTTACCTTGTCGACTCACCGTAATTTCTACGCGAACCCTACCCGAATTTTCACATTTAAAAACTGGAATCGGCAGAATTAATTTATGTCGTCCACTCAAGCTATAAAAAACACTACTCGGTCCACTATACTCTATATTTTTTAGCGAATCTAATTTTAATTGCTCTTTGCGTTCTTTAGCTACTTGAGCACTATCACGCTTGAATGCATCGATATCTTTTTGACTAGCACCATATTCATTAGATTCATAACCATCCAACTCTTGTTTGATATCATCAATCATTTTATCGATATCCTGCGCTGTTCGTTCTCTCCTATTCTCAGTTTTTAAATCCTGATTGACTGCTATTGACTTTAGCATTTCATCAACACTACTGGATATTTTATCTTTTTGTTTCTCAACTTTATCTTCCTCAACCCGTTTGTTTTCCTGTTCTATTTGTTGCACAATATCATCAGGAATGGCTAAGGTAATTTCAGTTTCTACGAAACGCATGGGTGAATTAAGCTTAAATAATAACAAAATAATAAGTAAGACCATATGAAAAGCCAAAGTTCCCATTAATCCGTAACGATTACGATTTAAGTAGTCCTTCAATTCCTCCCAGGCACTTATATTTGAGCTGTATTGATTTTCTTTATTTAATTCTGACTTAGCCACCAATTCTATTAATTCTGATTAAGATTTAAAATCAAACAAAGCTATCAAGATTAGTTGAAATAGGCAATTTTGATAAAAATGATATCAAGCCTCTTTTAAATATATTATAAGTAAAAACTCTTCCTATCAATACAATAATATGATTATCAATAAGGTGCTAAAAGTGCGTTTATCAGGGCATTACCAACAAAACCATTTTTTTTATTTAAATAATATTTTTAAATTATGGCTAATAATAAGTCTTTTAACGATGAAAAGGGCTTGAAACTTATTTCATATGCCACCTAAAACACGTTATAAAAAATGGAATGCATACAGGTATTATATAACAAGTACGTGGTGGGACTTTTTAAACCTATTTTTCCCTCTAAACTGTGCAGCTTGTGGTAATTATTTATTTAAAGGTGAAAAGGTTATTTGTACATCTTGTCTCTTTCAATTACCTAAAACAAACTTTCATTTTCATAAAGAAAATCCCATTTTTGAAATTTTCATAGGCCGTGTTAAAATTAATAATGCCACCGCATTTTTTACTTTTAATAAAGGCAGTAAATATCAAAAACTCATACACAAACTAAAATACAATAGACAAGCTGAAATAGGTATTGAACTTGGAAGGCATTTTGGAAATACCTTAATGAATTCAGATGAGTATAGAGATATTGATTTCATCATACCTGTCCCACTCCATCCAAAAAAGAAAAAAGCGAGAACCTACAATCAATCAGAAATGATTGCAAAAGGCATGGCAGAAGTAATGAATTCTAAATTACTTGTCGATGTACTCGTAAGAAATATTCATTCGGAATCGCAAACTAAAAAAGATAAAATTGAAAGATGGCTAAATGTAAAAAATGTGTTTGCTTTAAAATCTTCAGAACAAATAAAAAATAAACATGTTTTATTAGTGGATGATGTGGTCACAACTGGCGCTACTCTCGAAGCGTGCGCTCAAAGGTTATTAGAAACAGATCAAATCAAAGTCAGTATCGCTTGTCTGGCTCAAGCCTAAATTGACATTATTGCATAAAAAAACCTTAATTTATTTTTAATCTTTATATAAATTAAGGTTTTCAATTATTTACCCAGGAAAATCTACTCGTTATCTACAAATTTATAACCGACACCTTTCACCGTTTTTATCAAATTATCACCTAATTTTTCTCTTAATTTTCGAATATGAACATCAATTGTTCTATCACCAACAATAATATTTTCTCCCCAAACGCCATTATAAATTTCCTCTCGAGTGAAAACTCTTTGTGGACGAGATGATAATAAACACAACAATTCAAATTCTTTTCGAGGTAAAGAAAGCTCTTCATTATCTTTTAAAACCAAATAACGTTCCTTATCAATAGCAATAGGTCCAATTTGCTTTATAGTATTTTCTTCATTCTGTGCAGTTGCATTAGATCGATTAGAACGTTTCAACATGGCTTTAATTCGAGATATTAAAACTTTAGGTTTAATTGGTTTACTAATATAGTCATCTGCTCCAGCATCGAAACCAGCAATTTGAGAATAATCTTCACTTCTCGCTGTTAAAAATGTAATCAAAACATCTGAAAAATCAGGCATTTCTCTCAATTTATCACAAGTTTCAATCCCATCCATTTCGGGCATCATTACATCTAAAATAATCAGATGGGGTCGGAATTTTTTCGCAATTTCTATACTTTCAATCCCATTACTAGCTGTTTCAACCTGGAATCCTTCCTTCCTAATATTATAACTTAAGAATTCTAAAATGTCTGGTTCATCATCGACAAGTAAAATTTTATAGTCACTATTTTCCATATCAAATATTTTAGATGCTTAAGTATTTGTTGCCTTATTTAGTGTGAACGAAAAACTGGTGCCTTCACCATAAGTGCTACTCACATTAATGCTTTGCTCATGAGCATCAATAATATGCTTGACGATAGCCAAACCTAATCCTGATCCCCCCATATTTCTCGATCTACTTTTATCTACTCGATAAAAACGTTCAAATATTCTAGGTAAATTATCTTTCTCGATACCTATTCCACTATCTCTGACTTCAATCAAATATTTATCGCCCATCTCCATCACTTCAATATGTGTTTTACCACCTTGCTTTCCATATTTTATGGAATTTACAACGAGATTAACCATGGCTTGAAATATTTCTTTTTTATCCGCATTTACATATATTGGAATAGCATTTGCTTGAGAAAATACAACTTTAATTTTATGCTTTTGCGCACGCATTTCTTGTGTTTCCACAACCTCATTTATCAAATCAATAATATTAAATCGTTCAGGTATCAATTTTAACTCTCCATATTCAAGCTTCGAAATAGATTCAAGATCTTTAACAATCCCAATCATTCTATTAATACTCTTCTCTGTTCTTTCAAGATATAATCGATTAATATTTTTATCTTCCAAACCACCATCAAGTAGTGTTAAAATATAACCTTGAATATTAAAAATAGGTGTCTTTAATTCATGAGATACATTTCCAATAAACTCTTTTCGGTATTCTTCCTGGCGTTTCATTTGCATGAGTAATGAGCCACGTCCTTCACTCCACTCTCTAACTTCTTTTTCAGCTTCATAAATAATATCAATCGTCTTCACTTTGTCAACAAATTCCCTATCTATAAATTGAGTATCATGAATTGTTTTATAAAGGATTCTAATTTTTGAGTATAAAAATCGGCGAATTAAATAGCGAGATATGAGAAACATGAAACCGCTTAAAAGAACCAAGCTGGTGAAAAGTACCAAAGCTTTATCTTCGATATATGTGTAAAGTAAAAATTCAATTAAGATGATAATAGCACTGGAAAGTGTCATCAATAAATTGACTTTTTTAGAAGATATTATTTGCATAAATGAGTCTAAAATCAGATTAATGTCAATATAAAATAAAGATAATATTAAGAATCTTTTCTGACACAAATATTAGAATTAATAAATGAGCATTTGCATTTGTTATATTAAGTAATGGTTAAGATTATATTATTTAAACCATCATGAAGTTTAATTTAATAAACAAGACTTTCTAAATTAATGCTTATTTATTAATAATGATTGAAGGTGTTTTGATAATTTCATATAAAAAAGACTCCCAATAATTAGCAAAAAAAAAAGAGAGTCATAATCAGATAAACTGACTAGACTCCCGCTGTATTTTAATGCTTAAATATTCTTTGAGAAGGTAAATACACAAATAATTAAATTTTCTTTTTAAAAGAAATCTCTTTCATATTCACCAATAAATCTAAGACAATTGAAAGTATCAAAAGATTAAATTTTTGTTCTGATTCAAAAACAAAACTCAAGCAAGCTGCAGCCATAAAAATCATATTACCAAGCTTAAGAAGTTCTAACCAATGAAAATAAGCGACTTTTTTAAGATCTAAATTTATCCCTCTATAAACGATATTTAAAACCAATCCTAAACCAAGAAAAATAATACCGAAAGCATCATCTTGTAAAATAAAAAGAGCACCTATAATAATTAATATAGTTGCCAAAGTATAAAGAATTGAGCGTATTTTAGACATCAATTTATTTTTTATTATGTAATTACCTGTTTGGTTTAAAAAAGGGTATTAGGTTCATCGAAACGATTTTTACCTAAGTGCGAATAAGCAAGTGCTGTCACTTCTCTTCCGCGAGGCGTTCTTTTTATAAAACCTTCTTTAATTAAAAAAGGTTCATAAACTTCCTCAATCGTACCACTGTCTTCGCCTACAGCAGTTGCAATGGTCGTAATCCCCACTGGTCCACCTTTAAATTTATCTATAATGGTCGTTAAAATTCGATTATCCATTTCATCCAAACCATGCTTATCAATATTTAAGGCTTCAAGTGAATAACGAGTAATTTCGATATCAATAGATCCATTTCCTTTCACTTGTGCAAAATCGCGTACACGACGCAGTAATGCGTTTACAATTCGAGGTGTTCCTCTACTTCGAGAAGCAATTTCTCCAGCAGCCTCATGTGTAATCTCAACATTCAGAATTTTAGCTGATCGTTTTACAATTTGTGTTAAGATAGACATATCGTAATACTCTAAGTGTGAGTTGATACCAAAACGAGCACGAAGAGGTGATGTTAATAAGCCAGAACGAGTCGTAGCACCAATCAAGGTAAATGGATTTAATTCCAATTGAATTGAACGCGCTGCAGGTCCTTTATCGATCACAATGTCTATTCTGAAGTCCTCCATTGCGGAATACAGATATTCTTCGACTATGGGGCTTAAACGGTGTA
Organism: Ancylomarina euxina; assembly: GCF_003863355.1. Lineage (GTDB taxonomy): Bacteria > Bacteroidota > Bacteroidia > Bacteroidales > Marinifilaceae > Ancylomarina > Ancylomarina euxinus. The sequence goes on from NZ_QQWG01000001.1 coordinate 21,198, forward strand.
TCTCGTCGATGAAAAGAACATCATTCTCATCGAGATTGGTTAAAAGTCCTGCCAAATCTCCAGGTTTGTCTAAAACAGGACCAGATGTGATTTTAATGCCAACTCCCAATTCATTTGCAAGAATATTCGATAGAGTTGTTTTACCTAGACCTGGAGGTCCGTGAAGTAAAACATGATCCAAAGCTTCTCCACGCATTTTAGCTGCTTTCACAAAAATGTCAAGATTCTCAACAATCTTTTGTTGTCCACTAAAGTCCTCAAAACGTAAGGGTCTTAATTGTTGATCGACATCAATCTCCTTATCCTTAATGTCTTGATTTCTTATGTCGAGCTTATCATCCATTTTATAAGTGTTGTATAAAAGCAGTTTAAAATAGCTAGCAAACTGTATATTGCAAAGCACAAAAATAGTCTCATTTGTTCGATATAAAATCACAAATGAGATAAAAATTATCCGTGTTATTTATTTATAGATTTAAACTTTCCAGGATTTCAAAAAGTTTCTCTACATCGAAAGGTTTTGACATATGAGCACTCATACCACTATCTTTGCATTTATTCGCAGTTGCTGTAATCACATCAGCAGTAAGGGCAATAATTGGAATATCTTTGCCTTTTTCAAGTTTTCTGATGTGTTCGGTTGCTTCTAAACCATCCATTTCAGGCATCATTACATCCATCAGAATAAAATCAAATTCGCCTTGGTTAAATTCCTCTATAGCTTCAATACCATTGTTGGCAGTTACAATTTCGTAACCAAATCGTTTTAAACTAAACTTCACAACAATTTGATTCAGTTTGTTGTCTTCCACCAATAGTAATCTAAAGTTTCTATTTTCCCAGCTCATTCTTTTGTTCAGTTTAGAATAGTGTTATGCAAGATACTAAATTCATCAATATAAATTTCTTTTTCAAATTCAATTTCTCAATTTAGTTTCACCTCAAATATAACTGATTTTAGAAAGCTTTTTTTGGGGCTTATTATTTTTTCAATTTGGAGAAAACCTCAATTTTTCAAATTTGACTTTATTCACCATTCTTATCCCTTTATCAACACTTATTATATTATTATCTTTTTTTTAATTTTTCTAAAAAATATGATGATTATAATATCCTGTTGATAATGTTGGTAATTGAAAACATCTTTTATAGGATTTTAGGAGTAAATAAGTCTAATAACAGGCTATTAACATAGGTTGTTAATATAGGGCTTTTGTTTTAGAGCGTTTTATGGGTGTTATGAACAATCTGTTGATAACGTATTTTTCTGAAAAGAATTCGCTAGTTTACTATTAACAGATTGTTGATAAGCTGTTGGAAGATCTAATTTCAGTACTTAAAAGTAAAATTGGTTAGTTGGGATATTTTTTTCATAGGAAATGCTTAATTAAATATCCTAAGAATTGTTTCGAATATTTAATAAGAAAAAATCAACAGTATGTTAACTAAATGTGAACAAAACTGTTGATTTCTTCAAAAACTGTTGTAAATACTTGCTTATTAGAATCATATGTACTCTATTGCATGAAAAAATAAAAACGATACTCAATGTTCTCTATTAACTTTAATACTAACCATATTCTGATGTATAATTCTAATAAGGTTTATGAATGCTTATACTTGTTTTAAATAAAAAGGTTGCATTTATCTTTGAGTTTTTTTAAATTTTTCAATACATTTTAGATTTTAATATTTATCCCTTTTTAAGGTAAAAAAAAGCAGCTACATTTAAAATGCAGCTGCTTATTAAAACGATTAGAATTTAGTTTCTAGTGATACATCTCTGTATAAAGAAATCGCTTAATATTTCGTTTTGGTGTTTTTTCGAACTCTTCAGGAAAAAGAATTATCCTTGATACGTTCATATAAGCTGGAAGATTCTTATTCAAAATTTTTCGGTCTGATTCGAAAGCTTCTTGAATTTCCTCCTTTGTTAAACCTTCTGCATCGCAAACTTCATAATCTGGATAAACCAGAGCAATTAATTTGTGATCCTTATCGTCGGTGATAATTGACTCTTGTATAAAAGGTAAATTATTTAATATAGATTCTATTTCTTCAGGATAGATATTTTGCCCCGATGGACCTAAAAGCATGTTTTTGCTTCGGCCTTTAATATAGATTACATCATCTTGATCAACGACACCTAAATCGCCTGTTTTTAACCAGCCATCCTTTGTTAAAGCCTCGGCTGTGGCTTCCGTATTTTTGTAATAACCTGTCATTACATTATCGCCCTTAACTTGTATTTCACCAACGATATTTAAGGGGTCTTTTGAATCGATTCGCACTTGCATTCTATCGACGACATGACCACATGAATGGGGGCGAAATTTACCACTAGGACTATAACTAATCAATGGACCACATTCTGTCATTCCATAGCCAATGGAAAATGGAAAATCTATCTTTTTAAGAAAATCTTCAACTTCTTTACTTAAGGCAGCACCACCTATAATAACTTCGATAAATTGGCCGCCAAAAGTTTCTATAAGTGAATTTCTAATTTTTTTATAAACCTTCTTTTCCAGTATAGGAACTTTTAGCATTAGCTTTACACGACGACTCTCTAAAGCAGGTAAAATACGTTTCTTATATATTTTCTCCATGATTAATGGCACCAAACAAATAAGTCGAGGCTTAACCTCCTGAAAAGCTTTGGTTATAAGTTGTGGGGTAGGAACGCGTGATAGAAAAACCACATGACACCCACAACAAAACTCGGTAAGGAATTCAAACATACAACCAAAAACGTGTGCCAATGGTAAAAATGAAACAACCTTATCCTGTGGTCTCAAATCGATATGATCGAAACCAATTTGTACATTGGAATGTAAACTTCGATAAGTTAGCATAACGCCTTTTGAAAAACCAGATGTTCCTGATGTGTATGAGAGAACTGCTATCTCATTTTCTTTAGGATCGGCATATTCCAACTGATTCTTATCTAAAATCTTTTTGCTTGCTTTTTCATGGGCAATTTTCAAAGTCTTCTCTAATTTATCACAAGAAGTACAGAGTAGCGAAAAATCGTTTAATGAGAGAATCCCTTTTATCTTTTTAATCTTTGAATCATCAATTTTATTAAAAATATTCTCTGTTGCAAAAAGTAAAGATGCTTCAGAATGATTGATGATGTGATGAATATCCCCAGAGTTAAAATCTGGGAGAATTGGAACAATGGTAGCACCATAAGTGACAGTGGCCAGATAAGTAACTGCCCAATTGTTTAGGTTACGACCAATAAGCGCAATTTTATCTCCTTTTTTTATGCCCATCTCTTTATAGAGAATATGAAGCCATTGGATATGCTGAGCGACTTCTTTAAAACTCAGGCTATCTTTTTGGTAGTTGGTAAAGGCTGGAGACTCCCAGTTATTTTGAATACTTTCCTTAATGGAATGGATTAACTTGTTTTGAATCATAGGTTTAATGTATAGTTCTAAGTTTCTAAAGGTACTAATCTGATTAAAAAATCAAGATTTAGCCATATTAAATTTTACTAAGTCTCAAATTAGATTCAATAAATCAATCATTTAGATAATCTTTCCTTTTAGTGATATTTATCTTTAATATTCGGATTTGTTTTTATTTAAGGAGACTTGTTCACCTAAGCTTTTTATGATTTAATTCTATGTAACTAAGCTTAATTGAATGCATTTTTATATTTTTGTAGCCTTGTTATCGGTTTTCTTATTTTAAGCCGATGCGTATTATCTCATTAAGTCAGAATAAAAATGGAACAGAAAAGAATTAAGATCAAAGATCTGTTAGTTTCGAAAGAGTACGGCAGTGAAGTAAATGTTAAAGGATGGGTAAGAACCAAGCGTGGTAATAAGCAAATTAATTTTGTTGCTTTGAATGACGGTTCTACTATTAATAATATTCAGATCGTTGTTGATGTTCCTAGTTTTAATGAGGACTTGTTAAAGAAGATTACGACGGGTGCTGCTATTTCGGTTAATGGAAAATTAATTGAATCGGCAGGTAGTGGACAATCAGTAGAATTAGAGGCAACTGAAATTGAAGTTTTAGGTGTATCGGATCCTGAGAAATACCCATTGCAGCCTAAAAAACATTCTTTAGAATTCTTAAGAGAAAAGGCACATTTACGTTTCCGTACTAATACTTTTTCAGCGGTATTCCGTATTCGTCATGCTATGGCATTTGCTGTGCACGAGTTTTTCAACAAAAAGGGTTTCTTCTATATGCACACACCTCTTATCACCGGTTCTGATGCCGAGGGTGCTGGTGAAATGTTTAGAGTATCAACTTTAGATCCTAAAAATCCACCTTTAAACGAGGATGGAAGCATTAATTATAAGGAAGATTTCTTTGGTAAGGAAACTAATCTTACGGTTTCTGGTCAGCTGGAAGGTGAGCTAGGCGCTATGGCCTTGGGTGAAATATACACTTTTGGTCCTACTTTCCGTGCAGAGAACTCAAATACAACCCGTCACCTTGCTGAATTTTGGATGATTGAGCCAGAAATGGCGTTTTACGATATCGTTGACAATATGGATTTGGCCGAGGAGTTTTTGAAGTATCTAATTAAATATGCTTTAGATAACTGCATGACCGATCTTGAATTCTTAAGCAAGCGTCTTCAGGAAGAAGAAAAAGGCAAAAAAGCGGATGAGCAATCAATGGAACTGATCGAGAAGTTGAGATTTGTATTGGAGGATGACTTTGTTCGTTTAACTTACACTGAAGCTATCGATATTCTGCGTAACTCTAAGCCAAACAAGAATAAGAAATTTCAATATGTGATTGATGGTTGGGGTGCTGATCTTCAATCGGAACACGAGCGTTATCTGGTTGAGAAGAAATTCAAAAAACCAGTGATTCTGATTGATTATCCAAAAGAGATCAAGTCATTTTATATGAAACAGAATGATGATGGTAAAACCGTTGCGGCTATGGATATTCTATTCCCAGGTATAGGCGAAATTGTTGGTGGATCGCAACGTGAAGAAGATTACGATAAATTAACGACTCGTATGAAAGAAATGGGTGTTCCTGCTGAAGATATGGATTGGTATTTAGATACTCGTCGTTTCGGAACGGCAACACACTCAGGTTTCGGACTAGGTTTTGAGCGTATGATGCTGTTTGTTACAGGTATGGGTAATATTCGCGACGTAATTCCTTTTCCACGTACACCAAAAAATGCTGAATTTTAAAAATATAGCACAAGCATATATTCAAGTCGGTTCTTTTAGAGCCGACTTTTTTTGTGTTAAACTTTTCTGTTAAAAGTCTTTTTATTCAGTCTTTCTGCTTGTATATTTACCTTTATTTAATTCATTTATCTTTTGTGGTTTGATATTTGTATAAACAATCTACAATTTATAAATATCCTATATTATAGACAACAGTTAAGTACATATATGCTGAAGCAGAGCCTACAACAAAAATTATTACAAAAGTTATCACCTCAACAAATTCAGGTGATCAAACTTCTCGAGCTTCCTACTCTTCAACTTGAAGAAAGAATAAAAAAAGAGTTGGAAGAAAATCCTGTTCTTGACGAAGGTGGAAGTGACGAAGCCGTTCAGGAGGATTATCAGGAAGAAGAGCATGAAGTAAAAGACAAGGATAAGGAAGAATTCTCATTGGAGGATTATATGGACGATGATGACACCCCTTCTTATAAATTAGCAGCTCAAAACTATTCTAAAGACGATAAGCACGAGGATATACCTTTCTCTGGAGGGACAACCTTTCATGAACAATTAGTATCTCAGTTGGGGTTAAGAATACTAACACCTGAAAAAGCTGCTTTGGCCGAATATCTGATTGGTAATATAGATGAAGATGGCTACTTGCGTCGCGATATTGATAGTATTGTTGATGATTTGGCTTTTTCAACAGGTATAAATACAAGTTTTGAAGAATTGGTGGAGTTACTACATATAATTCAGGATTTTGATCCAGTTGGTGTTGGTGCTCGCGATTTACAGGAATGTTTACTGCTTCAAATCAAACGTAAGGGCTCTCACAATCCAGATGTGAAAATAGCTCATCAGATTCTTAAAAAATATTTCGATGAATTTACTCGCAAGCACTACGATAAAATTCAGAATCGTTTAAATTTAGATGATGACGATTTTAAATGTGCTGTAGATGAGATTTTAAAATTAAATCCCAAACCTGGTGGCGCTTTTGTCAACCCTATGTCTAAGCCTTCACCTACCATTATTCCTGATTTTATTCTCGAGGAGCAAGACGGTGAATTAAATTTGAGTTTGAATTCTCGCAACGTTCCCGATTTGCATATCAATCGATCTTATGCTGATATGATTCACGATTATTCTACCAATAAGGATAATCAGTCACGGGAACAGAAAGAGGCTGTGATGTTTGTCAAACAAAAGCTCGATTCTGCGAAATGGTTTATAGATGCCATTCGTCAACGTCAGAACACACTAATGCTGAGCATGAAAGCCATTATAGATTTTCAGCGTGAGTATTTTATAGAGGGCGACGAAAAGAAATTAAGACCGATGATTTTGAAAGATATTTCAGAGCTAACCTCTTTGGATATTTCAACGATCTCTCGTGTTTCAAACTCTAAATATATTCAAACACATTTTGGTATATTTTCATTAAAATATTTCTTTTCTGAAGGTTTACAAACTGATACAGGTGAGGAAGTATCTACTCGTGAAATTAAGAATATTCTTAAAGAGTGTGTCGATAATGAAGACAAGAAAAAACCACTTACCGATGATAAGCTGGCTGCAATTCTTAAAGAAAAATCTTACTTAATTGCTCGAAGAACAGTGGCTAAATATCGCGAACAGTTGAATATTCCTGTAGCGCGATTAAGAAAAGAACTCTAAAAAAACAGTTGAATTCCATGAACTATTCCAGAATTATATTGGGGCTTGCCCATCCTATGCTAATGCCCTTATATGCCATCTATTTAATTTTTCATTCCAATACTTTCCTCGATTTTACACCATTTACATTGGTAAAGGCTATATATATGATTGTTTTTATTACGACCATATTATTACCGATTAGTTGTTTGCCTCTATTAAAATCGTATTCACTTATCAGTAGTTATAGTTTGACCGAGCGTAAGGATAGAATGATTCCTTTGGCTTTGGCTATTTTATCCTATAGTTTGGGTTTTTATCTTTTGATGAAGCTACCTGGAACAAATATATTCGCACGTTTACAGCTTGCAGGTATAATTAGTTTGACCTTACTGTTGATAATCTCTTACTGGTGGAAGATAAGTCTGCATATGGCAGGTATTGGTGGTTTATGTGCTTTAATCTTTACATTCTCCATCCGTTTTTCTACTTCGCTACGCAGCATGTTTATGATGGCTATTTTGGCAGCAGGTTTTTTAGCCTTCTCACGCTTGAAATTGGAAGTACATAAGCCAACTCAAATTTATGCAGGTTTTCTTTTAGGATTTGTAGTAGTCGGGGGGACATTCTTGTTTCAATAGGAATTTAATATTGAGAAATCAAAGCACAAAAAAAAGAGCTCATATGAGCTCTTTATTATTCTTTTAAAATCCACAAATCAGGTTTGTGATTCAATTTCTTTAATCTTTTTAATTCCCTAACGGCTACCTTTTTATTGGAGAATGATTGGATAACAACTCGGTATTTACCATTTGTTTCAATTACCCTACAAGGGTATCCTTTTTTATAAAGCTGCTGGCTTAAATTAAGAGCCGTATTTTTCCTCTTACTACTTCCTCCAACAATATGGTAGTTGAACAAGGCTCTGTTCTCAAGAATTTGAGTTAACGAGAATTTTTTGGATAATTGTTGACTTTCGGGCGAAGGCGCTTTAGGTACTTTTCTATTTGCCGTAAGCTCAACAATATTAGTTCCATCAAGTTTTGTCAGTTCTTTTTTACTGCAAGCTGATAGGATTAATATAAGTGAAATTAAGCTGTATTTTAACGACTTCATAGAATTAAATATAGTTAATGCTTTATATGCAACCAAACACTTTCTCGTCCTTCGGTCAATCGTGCTATTCTCAATTCTTTGAATGCTTCGGTACGATTAGAAAATTCTTTATATGACACACGGTAAAAATTATTTGGTGCAGGAATTATCCGAGAATCATAACCTTCTTGCTGAAGCTTAGATTGCATTCTTTTTGCGTTAGCTTGACTTTTAAAACTTGCCGAAATCAAGAAATATTTATTGATAGCTTTTTTAACGACTTCTTTAGGAACAACTTTCTCAGTAGGCTTTTTCTGTTCTGTCTTAGCTTTGACGATTTTTTTTGTCGTCTTTGGGTTTTTTAAGGTTTTCTTTTCTTCCTTACAGGCACTCATCCCAATAGTTAAACAAAGGAATGTAATAAATAGGATCTTATATTTTGTATTCATATGGATGCAAATTTAATATAATGCAAATCAAATTATTAACAAATATAAGAGATTTCGCTAAACCCCAAAGCGATAATAATCATTATTTAACTTTAGAATATCTATTTTTATGCGGAATGTAATTATTTTTGGATGGCATTTTAAAGTTTAAATTAAAACCATCATCCGTTTTCAAATAGATAAGTTTATTATTTGAAACCCGATATTCGATAAATTCAAAAAACTAATAATATAACGTATGAAAAGAATTGCTTTAGTCGCTCATAACCAAAAAAAAAGTGAAATGTTAGCTTGGGTGAAACGTCATATGGACGAATTAAAAAAGCACAAATTAATTGGGACTACAAATACTTCAAAATTATTGAATTCTGTTTTAGATCTTGAAGTTGAAGGATTTGGTCATGGCCCCAATGGAGGAGATATTCTTTTGGCTGCTCAGATACTAGAAGGTAAAGTTGATGAAGTTATTTTCTTGATTGATGCTGAAACCCCACACGGTCATGAGCACGATATTCAGACTTTAATCAGAACAGCTGTATTAAATAATGTGCCCATTGCCTTGAATTTAGCGACCGCAGATTTCTTGGTTGAACTTAATAAAACAGAAAGAGATAAAGAAGTTTAATTTGGATTGAATTTTGATAAAATATTCTTTGTGAAAGTTTTTTAAAAGCTCCCAATAAACTGATTTATTGTGAGCTTTTTTTCGTTTATTGGGAACTTATTACTTACTACCAAATGACTAACCCCAGCCCCTAATGAAGGACTTTTATAAATATGAATTTAACGAAGAATTAAATATTCTTTATAAGTATTACTATGGACCAATTAGCTTAGAAGATATTTTTTCTTCTTGGGAGCATGCTATTAACAATAATATAATTCCATGTGATATTAAGGGATTTATTCTTGACTTTAGAAAATCAACTTTTAATTTTAAAGTGGAGAGATTTGTCGATATATCAAATTTTTACAAGAAACATATTGATGTTTTTAGAGGGACTAAGCTTGCATTAATCTCTGTTGATCCTAAAGATCTTGTAATACCTATTTTGTTTAAAACAAAAGATGAAGGTTATATATCAGAGCCTTTTAGTACGGAAAAAGCTGCTGTTGATTGGATTCTATCTTAATTTTTATTGTCCTTAAAAATGTAGTTATATCTTGCTGTTAACCTTAAATTAACACAAAGGTAAAATTTAGGAAACACCCTTCATTTCAACTGTTTGTAGATTTGTATCGAACTTACAAATCGAAAAACATGGATAATTTTTATTTAATACTTGTTGTTGTGCTTTTTGCGCTAGCGATCTCTGACTTAATTGTTGGGGTGAGTAACGATGCGGTCAATTTCTTAAATTCGGCATTCGGTTCTAAAGCAGCTCCACGTTGGGCAATCCTGATAATTGCCAGTTTGGGTATTCTTGTTGGAGCAACATTTTCTAGTGGTATGATGGAAGTGGCTAGAAAGGGTATTTTTCACCCAGATCAGTTTTACTTTGCTGAAATCATGATCATTTTTGTTGCCGTCATGTTAACGGATATTATTCTCTTAGACTTTTATAACACGATTGGTCTACCAACATCTACAACGGTTTCTATTGTGTTCGAATTGCTTGGTGCTGCAGTTGCTGTTGCCTTGGTAAAAATTATGAACTCTGATCAAACCCTAGCAGATTTGGGTAGCTATATTAACTCTGCGAAAGCGCTAGCCATTATAACGGGTATACTCTTGAGTGTTGTTATAGCTTTCTCTGCCGGAGCTTTGGTTCAATATATTACTCGAATTATTTTTACCTATAAATATGATAAGAGGTTTAAATACTTCGGAGCTATTTTTGGTGGATTTGCTATTACTGCTATCACCTATTTTATCTTGATTAAAGGAGCAAAGGGATCTTCATTTATATCGAAAGATGCGCTTGTTTGGATCAAGTCGAATACATTTACAATTTTAGCTTTTTGTTTTGTAGGGTGGAGCGTTATCTTGCAACTATTGGTATGGCTAGTTCGTCTAGATATCCTTAAGGTTATTGTACTAGTAGGAACTTTTGCTTTGGCTATGGCTTTTGCAGGTAATGATTTGGTTAACTTTATTGGAGTCCCATTGGCAGGATTTAAATCATTCCAGGCTTTCGTTGCAAGTGGTTCTGGTGATCCATATAGCTTTACTATGGAAATGCTAACGGGAAAAGTTCAAACCGAAACTTATCTTTTGCTAATTGCTGGTTTAGTTATGACAGTTACTCTTTGGTTTTCGAAGAAAGCAAGAACAGTAACTGAGACTGAATTGAGTTTAAGTAATCAAAATGAAGGCGATGAGCGTTTTGGCTCTTCTTATTTTGGTCGTTTAATAGTACGTCGTTCATTATCAGCCAATAGTCATTTGAGAGGTATTTTACCAGAGCGTATTCAAAGAAGCATTAATAAGAGTTTTGTACAACCAGCAGCTGCTGCTAATATTGATAAAAAGGATATTCCAGCTTTTGATATGATTCGAGCTTCAGTAAACCTGACTGTAGCGAGTATTTTGATTGCAATTGGTACATCTTTAAAATTACCCCTTTCTACGACTTACGTTACTTTTATGGTTGCGATGGGTACGTCATTGGCTGACAGAGCCTGGGGACGTGATTCTGCTGTTTATCGTATTACAGGTGTGATTACAGTCATCGGAGGTTGGTTCTTTACTGCATTTAGTGCTTTCACTGCTGCCTTTATCTTTGCAAATTTGATAAACTGGTTTGGTGCTTATGCAATCTTTGGATTATTAGTTCTTGCTATATTCTTTGTTATTCGTTCACATAGGGCTCATAAGCTTAAAAATGAGACAAATGATTCTGTAGACAACGATTCATTAATTATAAAAGGCGATGCCGCAGAGCAATGTACTTATGCTGTTTCTTCTTTGACTGCTAAAATCCCAGCTATTTTTGGTAAGATGATTACGGGTTTGGCTTATGAAGATAGAGCAAATCTTAAGGCATGTTCAAAGAAGGTGAATAAGTTAAATTCTGAAGTCAAGAAAATTAAAAATCAGGTGCCTTCTATGGTTAAAATTCTTCGAGCAGACAGTGTCTATTCGGGAGCATTCTATGTTCAGTTAATCGATTATCTTCGTGAGATGGCCCATGCAATAAGCTTTATTGTGGAACCTGTTTACGAGTATATCGATAATAACCATAAAGCTTTAGAGGCTGAACAAATTGAAGAATTGAATGTTATTCAAGCAAAATTATCTCAATTCTTTACGCATATTAACGCGATTATTAATGATAGGGATTATGGATTAGTAAATATTGACTCTGTACTTGAAGAACAAGAAGGCTTATTGAAATCAATTAAGAGGTTCAGAAAGGAACAAATTAAGCGAATTAAGGCCGAGAAGGTTGGAACAAGAAATTCGGTTCTATTCTTAGGAGTCCTAAGTGAGACTAAGAATCTGGTATTATATGCAGGGAATCTTCTAAAGTCTGCTCGTGATTTTGCTACTTCAAATAAAGATGAGTATCAGGATTAATTTATAGAATATAAATTAAGTTACTACTAAAAATGAGAGCTGTTCATATTTATGAACAGCTCTCATTTTAATATATATAATTATTTCGAAGCAGATTGTGAGACTATCAACTTGAATAGTTTTTTCATGCCAATACTTGCTTTCTCTTTTATGAAAGTGCGTTGACCATATGAAGACATATTAACTTCATTAGGATCTATAATATAAATTGGGCAATGAGAGGGTGCGTAATCAATTAAACCAGCAGCGGGGTATACATTCATTGATGTACCAACAATGACAAGTATGTCAGCTTTAGAAACGAGAACTGAAGCCTCTGTTATGGCAGGTACAGCTTCTCCAAACCAAACGATGTGAGGTCTTAAGCGAGATCCTTTTTCACATCGACTTTCTGATGTCAGTTCCCAGTTATCTAATTCATAAATAAGATCAGGATCTATCGTACTTCTTGCTTTTTTGAGTTCTCCGTGTAAATGCAGAATCTTTGAACTGCCTGCTCTTTCATGTAAATCATCTACATTTTGCGTGATGATTTCAACATCGAAATACGTTTCAAGCTCATGTAGAAGTAGGTGAGCATTATTGGGCTGGCAATTCAGAAGTTGTTTTCGTCTTTCATTATAGAAGCGAGTAACCAGTTCGGGATCTCTTTCCCAGGCTTGAGGACTTGCGACTTCCATAACATCGTACTCTTCCCATAAGCCTCCCATTTCACGAAAAGTTCTTAAACCACTTTCAGCACTAATTCCAGCTCCGGAAAGTACGACAAGTTTTTTCTTATTAGGCATGTTTTCTCTATTTAATCTCGTTTAGAAATTAAAGATAAGAAATTTGATGTACAGATAATGAGGTATTAAATATTCCAGTTCAGTAATATGAACCGATTAGTAAAAAGGTAGGATAGAAGGGATGTGTGTTGCTTTTGATTATTTTAAAAACGTATTTTTGCTTTGAATTTTCGAGGTAGATTCTACAGTTTCAAGTTCTTCAGAATTGTATTGGCTGGGAACATTTAGGTGAAAAATTGAGCCTTTACCTAATTCGGACTCAAGTTTTATAGAACCTTTCATCAATTTCATATAACGAGAACATAGGCTTAAACCAATGCCAGCACCAGATTGCTTACGTGTATATGAATTATCAACCTGATTGAATCTTTCAAAGATTGATTGCTGTTGTTCTAAACTAATCCCAGCGCCAGTATCCTTCACAAAGATTTTAATCTTCTGATCGTCTTGCAAGGAACAAGAAAGTTGGATTTCTCCAGATTGAGTAAAATTAATGGCATTATCCAGTAGGTAGCTGATTGATTTCTCCAGCTTTTCACCATCAATTAGTATATTGGGATTAATGCAATTGACTTGATAATTAATTGTAATGTCTTTACCTAGAACTTTTATCTTCTCTTCGTAGAGGGTATATAACCTAATGATAAGAGCTTCCAGATCAATTTCGGATTCCTCGACTTGCATAATGCCCGAATCCAGTTGTGATAAATCTATAATTCGATTGAGTAAATCGAGAAGTGAACGACTGCTAATATTCAGGATAGAAGCAAATTCATTTCGTTCGTCATTAGTTAGTGACTCGTCTCTCAGGATGTCCGATGCTCCAATGATGGCATTCATGGGCGTGCGTATTTCATGTGAAATATTCGCAAGGAAAGCATTCTTTATATCTTCTGCTCCTTCTGCTCTTTGTAATGCCTCTGCTAACTGTTCTTCAAGCTCGCAGTAAGTCGGACGTTTATCCATTCAGGAATCTTTTCTAATGGTACTTTATTGTGAGAGTTTGTGATAATAAGGGTATCACTTTATTCAAAAGGTTAACTAGACAATTGCTTCTTCAACAATATCTTTCTGAGTTAGTTCATTATGTCCACCTTTTACCTCTAGTAATTGCTCTGCGCTAATAATCTCGAAATTATTCATCATAGTATGTTTTGGAAAATTAATAAAAAAATTAAACAATAGCTTCTTCAACAATATCTTTCTGAGTTAGCTCATTATGACCACCTTTTACTTCTAATAATTGCTGTGTGTTAAGAATTTCAAAATTTTCCATGGTTATTTAAATTATAAAGTGAATATTGGAATCGTTTTACATCCCTTTATTCCCTTTTTGGATAAAAAGTAACCCAGAAAGTGAAAGTTTTTTTTCAAAAACATAAATAAGTCCTATGTTTTGAATAATTTTGCAGGGCCTATTTATCACACATTCAGCTTTTTAAAACTATTTTTCTACAGTGAAAAAAAATCAAGAAATATCTCGATATCTGCTGATTACGGCATGCTTTTTTATGCTTTGTGGATCGACCTTTCATGCAAAAGCATCAAAACCATCACCAGTTTTTCAATCAGATGTGACAACATCTGCTGATTCGACTCTGCTCATTATACTAAATAAGGCTGTCAATGAATTACGTGCTCGAAATAATAAGGGAGCGGAGAGTTTCTTTAAGCAAGCAGAAAGTAGGATTAGTGAAAGTGACTTAAAGAATTATGAGCTTTTATATCGATATAAAGTTAATTATGGGGTTACTCTTATAAGATTGGGGAACTTTAAAGATGCAATTCCCCTTTTTAATTCGGCAGAACGTATCTGTAAGAATCATTTTGGAGAATCCTCTGGTAAATTAGCTCCAGTCTACATAAACATGGGGAATATTTATTTTAATTCAAAAGACAATTTAAAAGCACAAAAATATTATGAGGCGGCTCTTTTTATTATTGATAAAAACCCAGAAGCCTCATTCTGGAGGGATCGAATAATAAGTAATCTTGGTCTGGTTTCAAAGAGCAATAAAGACTTTACTAAAGCACTCAAATATTTGTTAGAAAGTCTTGACATAAAGAAAAAAAGAAATGTGAAAGATCTTTCTTCCAGCTATAATAATATCGGCAATTGTTATGATAAACTAGGGGATAGTAAGGAAGCTGATCGTTATTTCGAAATGAGTGTACAGGAATCCATCAAATTGAATGGAGAGGGAAATTCTGATTTGGCAAATTTTTATTTGAATTATGCCATCTTTCATGCCTCTAATGAAAATGGAGCATTGGCTAAAGAATACCTAAATAAATCCTTTAAAATTTATTTAGATAAATTTGGATTGAGGCATCCAGACACGGCTCATTGTTTGAAAAATTTAGGTGGCTTGTATTTTAAAGACCAGGACTATGTTAAGGCATTAGAATATTATCAAAAAGCGCTTATTTCTAGCACCTATGACTTTGAAAGTGAAGAATGTGATCAGAATCCTAGTATCCAGCAAGTAGACGGTCAATTGACCACTTTTGATATCATTGATGATAAAGCCTCCGCCTTATATAAGTTGTATGGTACTACAAATCAGATTAAGTATTTAAAATTGTCTCTTGAGACGTTTGATTTGTGCGTTGATATTATAGATCAAATCCATATTGCTTATCAGGATGAAGAATCGAAGTTGGCATTGAGTGCCAATGAGAATGAAACCTTTTCTTCCGCTATCGAGGTGGCTGCCAAATTGTTTGAAATTACAGGTAATCCGATTTATAAAGAAAAAGCTTTTAGATATTCCGAAAGAGCTAAGGCATCTAGTTTGCGTAACTATTTAAATGATGTCGATGCTAAAACATTTGGAGGTATTCCTATTGATCTGCAAAATTTGGAGCATCAATTAAAGCAAGATATTGCTGATTATCGTGATAAGATCTATCAGGAGAGAAAACAGCTTAGACCGGTTCAGGATTCTATATCGAGTTGGCGACATACTCTTTTTGGACTGAATACTGATTATGAGCAAATGGTGAAGCGTTTCGAAAAGGAACATCCAGACTATTATGCCTTAAAGTATGATAATGCAAGTATTTCTGTAGAAGAGCTACAAGCTCAATTAAAAGATGATGAAGTCCTGATTGAATATGCCTTATCGGATTCCACCCTGTATTCTTTTGCTATAAGTTCTGATCTTTTCGAAATGAAAAAAATACCTCTAAGAAAAGGGGAATTAGAGAAAAGCATTACTGATATTCGAACCAGTTTAAAGACCAATGATTTTTCCGGTAATAGTATGCAATATTATCAGGATTATATTTCTGCAGCTCATAAGCTTTATCAATTTATGATTAAGCCTTACGAAGAGCTTATAGAGAATAAACATTTAATTATTATTCCTGAAGGTAAATTGGCCTATGTACCCTTTGGCGTATTGCTTAAGGAAAAAGGAGACCCTGAGAGCTTGAATTATCGTAATTTGGATTATCTGGTACGTCACAATCCAATAAGCTATCAAAACTCAGCTACCATTGCTTACAAGCGTCCTGAAAAGGGTTTTTCTGTCCCTTCATCCAAAAGACTATTGGCTTTTGCGCCTTCCTATGATAATGTGAGCGACTCAATCCTGGTAACCAGACAAGTTCATGACAACAAGCTTTATCCTCTGCCTGCAGCTAAAATTGAGGTTGAGAATATTTCTAAAATATTCAATGGTGAAACCTATCTGGATGAATTGGCTTCTGAAACGAATTTTAAGGCTAAAGCAGTGAGTTTTGATATACTTCATTTAGCCATGCATACTATTTTAGACGATGATAATCCGATGTATTCAAAGTTAGTTTTCACCCAAACAGGTGATAGTTTGAATGACGGTTTATTGAATGCTCATGAGATTTATAATATGAATCTTAAAGCCAGAATGGTTGTTTTGAGTGCCTGTAATTCGGGAGATGGTAAGTTTCTTAAAGGTGAGGGTGTTATGAGTTTAGCTCGTGGATTCTTCTATTCGGGTTGCCCAAGTTTAATCATGACACTTTGGACTGTGGAAGATGTTTCAGGGGCTAGCTTAATGTCTTCATTTTATAAGTACTTATCTCAAAGTTTTCCTAAGGACGTTGCTCTGCAGCAAGCCAAGCTGGAATATCTGGATACTGCCGATGCTTTGAAATCGCATCCTTACTTTTGGTCGGGCTATGTTGCCATTGGTGATACTGAAAGCTTGTTCAGATTCAGTATGATTCATAAGATTTTGATGTTCCTGGGGCTTACTTTATTGTTTGGAGGCATTTATTTCATTTGGCAACGTTCGACATCTAAAAAGACTGGCGAACAAACTCTTGACATCATGAACTTAGAATAAAACCTATTTAAGTCACTTTTCGCCTCAAAATATTAAATATCAGGTTTATTAATAAAAATAAAAGAATTACAAGGGGAGTCCATTATCGTTGGCGAATTGAGAACAAACATTATTAGATTTTGGATCTTACTATATTCAAGGATGTTTCAAGAAAGAGAGTAGGAAAGGCCTCAGAAATATTCGCCATACATATCAAAATTGCCATTAACTTACTGAAAAGATGAAAAATTCGAATAGCCTATGGGCAAGTGAAAAAGGTTGATAGCAGAATAAGATTAAAACCAGTTACTCATAGTTCTCAGTAAAAAGTATGAGTTTGCCTTCCTTTTTCGTCTCTTTATTTCTTTGGAAGAGTAGAAGTAATCCAGAAACAGAAAGTTTTATTTCAAAAACATAAATAAGTTCTATGTTTTTCATAATTTCACGAACTTATTTGTTACGTATTCAGTTTTTTAAACTATCTCCCCCAAAGTGAGAATCAAACAAGAAATATTTCGATATATACTGATTACTGCATGCTTTTTTATGTGTTGCGGATTCAATTTTCACGTAAAAGCATCAAAACCATCTCAAGCTCTTCAATCAGATGTGACAACATCTGCAGATTCTTCCTTACTCGTTATACTAAATAAGGCCGTAAATGAATTGCTTTCTCAAAATTATAAGGGGGCGGAGATCTTTTTTAAAGAAGCTGAAGAAGGTATTGACGAAAGTGAGTTGAATAATATTGAGCTTTTATATCGATATAAAGTCAATTATGGAGTTGCACTTCGAAAATTAGGAAAATTTAAAGATGCATTGGTTTCTTTTAATTCAGCTGAGATTATTTGTAAAAAGAACTATGGAGAATTATCAGGTAAACTAGCTCCTGTATATGCCAATGTGGGAAATATTTATCTTAATTTGAAAGATAATATAAAGGCACAAAAATTTTATGAGGCTGCTCTTTTTATTATCGAAAAGAATCCCTCGGCTTCACGCTGGAAAGATCCAATAATGAATAACCTTGGTCTGGTTTCAAAGAACAATAAGGACTATAATAATGCTCTCAAATATTTATTTGAGGGACTAAAAATTAAGAAAGCAAGGAATGCTACAAATCTTTCTGTGAGTTACACTAATATTGGTAATTGTTATAAGGAATTGGGTTACGATAAAGAGGCTAATCATTATTTTAAATTGAGTATTGATGAATCGATTAAATTAAATGGGGATGGTAATTCCGATTTGGCTAACTTTTATTTGAATTATGCCATATTTCATTCTTCTAAGGAAAATGGAGTTTTGGCTGAAGAATATTTAAATAAGTCCTACAAAATTTATTTAGATAAGTTTGGATTAAAGCACCCTGACACGGCTCATTGTTTGAAAAATTTGGGTGGCTTGTACTTCAAGGATAAAGACTATACTAAAGCCCTAGAGTATTACCAAAAAGCACTTGTGTCAAGCACCTATGACTTTCATGGAGAAGGTTTTGAGCAGAATCCCAATATACAGCAAATTGATGGTCAGTTATCGACATTTGATATTATAAATGACAAGGCTACAACATTAGAGAAGCTGTATGCTGAATCAAAACAAGTCAAGTATCTTAAAGCATCCTTGAATACATTCGATTTGTGTGTTGATATTATTGATCAAATTCGAATTGCTTATCAGGATGAAGAATCAAAGTTGGCACTGAGTGCCAACGAGAATGAAACCTTTTCTTCAGCTATTGAGGTGGCTGCAGATTTGTTTGAAATCACGGGTAATCCAATTTATAAGGAGAAAGCTTTTAGGTATTCGGAAAGCGCTAAGGCATCTAGTTTACGTCACTTTCTAAATGATGTCGACGCTAAATTAATTGGGGGTATTCCTATTGATCTTCAAAACTTGGAGCATCAATTAAAACAAGATATTGCAGATTACCGTGATAAGATTTATCAGGAGAGAAAGCAGTTTCATCCTAGGCAAGACTCTGTCGCTAATTGGCGCTATACTTTATTTGGTCTGAATGTCGACTATGAGAAAATGGTGAAGCGTTTTGAGACAGATCACCCAAGCTACTATGCCATTAAATACTCTAGTGCAGGCATTTCTGTAGAAGAACTGCAAAAGCAGCTGAAAGAAGATGAAATATTGCTTGAATATGCCTTATCTGGTTCAACTTTGTATTCTTTTGCTATTGGTTCTGATCTTTTCGAAATGAAAAAAGTGAGCCTAAAACAAGGTGAGTTTGAGAAAAGTATCACTAATATTCTAAGCTGTTTAAAGACCAATGATTTTTTTGGTAATCGTATGAAATATCATCAGGATTATATTTCTGCAGCTCATAAGCTTTATCAATTTGTAATCGAACCTTATGAAGATGTTATTCTGAATAAGCATTTAATCATAGTCCCCGAAGGTAAAATGGCCTATGTCCCCTTTGGTGTATTGTTGAAGCAAAAAGGAGACCCTGAGAGTTTGAATTACCGTGATTTGGATTACCTGATACGTCATAATCCTATTAGTTATCAAAACTCAGCTACGATTGCTTACAAGCGACCTAATAAAGGATTTTCAACACCATCATCAAAAAGACATTTGGCATTTGCTCCGTCCTATAATAATTTGAGCGATTCAATTCTAACAACCAGAAATATTCGTAACAACAATCTTTTTCCTTTACCTGGAGCTAAAGTAGAGGTTGAAAATATTTCTAAGATATTTGCAGGTGAGACTTATACTGATGAGCTTGCTTCTGAGACGAATTTTAAGAAAAAAGCTGAGGATTTTGACATTCTTCATTTAGCCATGCATACCATTTTAGATGATGATAATCCCATGTATTCAAAATTGGTTTTTACTCAAACAGGAGATACTTTTAATGACGGTTTATTGAATGCTCATGAGATTTACAATATGAACCTTAAAGCCAGGATGATTGTCTTGAGTGCTTGTAATTCAGGAAACGGAAAATTCCTTAAGGGAGAGGGTATTATGAGTTTGGCACGTGGTTTTTTCTATTCGGGTTGTCCAAGTTTAATCATGACACTTTGGACTGTGGAAGATTTATCAGGATCGACTTTAATGTCTTCATTTTATAAGTACTTGGCTCAAAGTTTTCCTAAGGACGTTGCTCTCCAGCAAGCTAAACTGGAATATCTTGAAACAGCTGATGCATTTAAATCGCATCCTTACTTTTGGTCGGGCTATGTTGTTATTGGTGATAAAGAAACCTTGTTCAGATTCAGTATGATTCATAAGATCTTGATGTTTCTGGGACTATCTCTTCTATTTGGAGGTATTTACTTCATTTGGCAACGCTCGTCTTCTAAAAATATTCACGAACAAACTCTGGATGAGTTCGATTTAGTTTAAAATCTATTTACTTCTCTTTTTAAGCTCCTAGAAGAATTAATTTATAGACTGAGACCTTATTACTTAAAGCTTCGATAAAACGGCTTATTTGCTTATTAAAACACCAATCTCAATAAGTCGGATACAAAAGAAAGGATTGTTCTGAAAAGAACAATCCTTGTATATTAACGATAGTATGACGAATCGATTTATTCCAGTTTGTTGAGAATCTCTTTGGCTTTTGTTCTGTAGAAACTATTCCCTTTGGCAATAGCACTATAAGTTTCCTTAGCCTTTTCTCTTTCGTTAGTCATTAGGTAGCAAATTCCTAAATACCACTCAGATTGCTCTATAAACAGGTTATTTTTGTGTTTTAATACTCGAATAAAATTCTTATTCGCTTTGGGGTATTCTTGTACTTGAATATTAGAAATACCGGAATAGAAGTTACTCGTTAAATTGGTACTGTCTTTATCTAGTATGGTTTGGAATAATGATAAAGCAGCACGATAATTTTTAGACTCATAGGATTTAAGAGCCTGTTCCAGAATTTTATCTGCATTATCAGCATCAGAAGCGGAACGAGTATTGATTACAATACCGTAGGGCTTGTAGTAGTTTCTGAATATTTCTTCATTGGAATATGGTTTGTTGCCAAGCATAGAATATATGCCAGCCATACCAATAAAAAGAATCATAGAAGCAGCAGCAATCCTCCATTTACCTTGGAATCTCGCTTTGCGTTTTTCAATAGGAGCAGGAATATCAATAGCTTCAAGTTTGCTTCTAAGCTCCATGACATCCTCTTCCATAATTGCCTCGTTAATCTCGTTATGAAGATTTAGTTCCATCTCCAGGTCAAGATCATCCATTAGATCTTTTTCAAAATCTAAGATTTCATTTTCGTTAAGCAGACCGTCTAGATAATTATCTATGCGATCAAAGTTTTTTTCGTCCATCATACTTCGGTAAATTGATTATCGCTTTTAATATTCATTATAAGTGTTTGCTTGCACTTATATTTCCTAGATTTCACGTAATCTTCTCCGGCAAAGCCCATTTTTTTTGCAATTTCTTTTGCAGATACTTTCTCAAGATAAAGTCTCATGATTTCCTGACAATCAGCTGGCAAACGTTTAAAATGCTTCTGATACAGACGGTACTTTTCAGTTTGCTCGTAAGATAAACTTACATCATCAACCTGTTGGTCGAGTACTACGTCTGATTGGATAATGTCAAGATTATCATTCCTTTTCTCAAGTTTTTTTAACCACAATAGTCGGCATACAGAGTAGATATACGTTCTAAAGTTACAAGTCAGCACTATAGGTGCTTTCTTCATCTTTCGAAAGATTACAATGATAGCCTCCTGAAAAAGATCGCGTGCGTCTTCACTGGTTCCACTATTATTTTCAACGAATCTGCAAGTATCAGGAAAGAACTTGCGATAGATGTAATTCAATACATCATTATTGCTCATTCCAATTCCTTCTAGAATTGCTTCTGTTGTGTAATCCATGTTATCTACCTCTTTATTCCTTCTTTTTGCAAAAAGTAACCCAGTAAAACGAAAAAAAAATAAAAACTAATTAATTAACGCTTGTATTATTCGAATTATCAATCTGTTATAAATAATTAAAAATTAGGTTTTTTCTGTAATTTATACATAATATGATTGAAAAAACAACTTATATATTACCCAACAAATATGTGACGAAGTTGTTTAAAATACGGATGAATTATTGTTTTATTTGTGTGAATGTAAATATATGTAAAAAAAATATAGTTTTTGATAAATGGATAAATCCTTTTCTCATATTGACATAAATATTTAAAAGGCTAACCAGTGTTATGGGCACATGCATTGCTTTAATTTGATATTAAGTTTTTTTGAGATTTATGGCTTTAAGCTGAAGGGGGAATTATTCTGGACTCAAGAAACATATTTGTTAGAGAGTGTAAAATAAAAAAAGGAAATTTTCATGCGAAAATTTCCTTTTTATTTCTCGGTGTGGGCGATATAGGATTCGAACCTATGACCCCTTGGGTGTAAACCAAGTGCTCTGAACCAACTGAGCTAATCGCCCGAGAAGACTGTGTGTATGTTATACAATTGTGGGCGATATAGGATTCGAACCTATGACCCCTTGGGTGTAAACCAAGTGCTCTGAACCAACTGAGCTAATCGCCCGAGAAGACTGTGTGTATGTTATACAATTGTGGGCGATATAGGATTCGAACCTATGACCCCTTGGGTGTAAACCAAGTGCTCTGAACCAACTGAGCTAATCGCCCTTTCCCTTAATTGCGATGCAAATATAGGAGGGAATTTTTTCATACGCAAGCCCTAAATGAAAATAAATTAAAAAAAGGTCTCTTGAACCCTTGGTTTTTGTTGAAAAACTCTACTTTTAGGACTCATAAAAAATTGATTAGATGGATAATAATTTAGAAAGTGACTGGAATAAACTTTTATATAAAATTTCTGAAGATTTTAATGTTGATGCCGATTTAAATGGAACTTTACTGCTAATTGGCATTCAGGAGCGTGAAGAAGGCTTCAAAGAAACTTATTCGAAAGATGATAAAATGGCTCTAATTAATCTTGCAACTTGTCGCTTGTTGATGAAATGGAACTATTACTCGATAGAAGGCTATGATGAAGATAAGTGGCCAATCTTCAAAAAAAATAAAATGATACCTCCTTTTTCAAAGGAGAAAGAAGAATTACTTTTGATGTCGTCTATTGTAGAATACTTCAAAGAGAACGCTTATCTTGGATCTTAAATTCTCACAAACACAATCATTAATTATTAAACAATGAACAAACTCATCACTCTAAGTTTCATTTTTCTTTTGGCAGGAGCTTATTCTTGTAAAACTCCTGTTAAGCTTGGTAAAAAAGATCGCATTGTTCAGATCGATACGGAATACGGTGCTGTTAAAATCCAATTGTATGATGAAACACCTGGTCATCGTGATAATTTCATCAAGCTGGCTCATCAAGGTTTTTTCGATGGAACTCTTTTTCATAGAGTTATTGATGGTTTTATGATTCAAGGTGGTGATCCTGACTCTAAGGGGGCAAAACCTGGTACGATGTTAGGCGAAGGTGGACCAGGTTATGATATTCCAGCTGAATTCCACCCTAACTTATTTCATAAAAAAGGCGTGATTGCTGCTGCACGCGAAGGCGATAGTGCTAATCCTAAACGGGAATCTTCGGGATCTCAGTTTTATATCGCTCAAGGAAAAGTTTATGAGCCTGAAGCTTTGGAGGCACTGGTTGTTAGTATCAATAAGAAACGGGCGAATGCTATTTTTGAGAATCAAAGAGCTCAATATAAGGATGAGTTGACTCAGTTACAGAAGGATGGTGAATTTGATAAATTCAACACTAAAATGGAGGAGATGAAGCATAACATTGATTCAATTTCTAAATCTCAAATTCTTGTTTTAACTGATCCAATGAGGGAAGCATACTCCACGGTTGGGGGAATTCCTCACCTTGATCAAGCCTATACGGTTTTTGGGGAGGTGATTGAGGGCCTAGATATTATTGATAAGATTGCTTCTGAGGAAACTGATGGTAATGATCGTCCACTAAAGGATATGAAAATGAAGGTTACGATTGTTCAATAAACAATTTGCGATTATAAATTTGGAAAAGGCTTCGAACATTCGGAGCTTTTTTGTTTTTTTGGATTGACAAAGTTAAATTTCGGCATGACTCAGATTAAGAAAATATTATTATTAACTGTCCTATTGTTCATTTTTTGCTCAAAAGGAGAATTAATTGCTCAGGATAATCGTACAAATTCAATTGTATTGATCGAAACGAATTTGGGTAATATGAAATTGATGCTTTACAAGGAAACGCCTAAGCATCGTAAGAATTTTTTGCAGTTGATCGAAAATAAGCATTTCGATGGAACTTTATTTTATCGGGTGATAAAGGGATTTGTACTTCAGGGAGGTTCTCAGGATTCAAGGAATGCTGCGCCTGGTAGACAGATTGGTTATGGAAGTTCGAATAGAACCATTGAGTCAGAATTCTCTCCGCAATATTTTCACAAAAAGGGTGCATTGGCAGCCGCTCGTCAGCCTGATAAGGTTAATGTATTTAAAGAATCGGATATTTCTCAATTCTATATTACTCACGGTAGAGTTTACACTATGGAAGAATTAACGACTATGGAAAAAGCTGTAAATGTACCTTTGAAAAAACAGATTGTTAAGCGATATCTAACACCTAAAAAGCGTCAGTTACTCGACTCGCTAAAGAAGTTGAAAAAGGTTGAGGAATTTAGAGAGATTGCAGATAAAATCAAGTCAAACATTAGTTTTGATTTCGAAAGCTCAACCGATAAGTTAATTTTTACTGAGGCTCAAAAAAAAGCCTATACAACAGTAGGTGGTGTACCTCATTTAGACAAAAACTACACGGTTTTTGGTGAAGTTATTTCGGGTTTCGATGTGATGGATAAAATTGCAAATTTAAAAACGGATCAATACGATAGACCCAATCTGGATGTGAAAATGAAGGTTCGAATTTTACAATATTGAAAGTCATTTTTCACACCTAAATTTGTTTCAGCTTATATATTTCTATCATTATCTTGATTTCTATGTCGAGACTTAGCTTTGTACTTTATTAAAATTCAACAATCTTTTGTAACTTCGCCGCCCTATTTGGTTGACTAAACAATACAATGATGGTAGGTAAGATAAATGAATTATTAGAGGAATTAAGAGCTTTTACAGCGACTAATCTCGACGAGGTAGAGCAATTCAGAATTAAACATCTAAGTAAAAAAGGGACAATTGCTGTTCTTTTTGGCGATTTTAAAAATGTGCCAAATGAAGAAAAGAAGGCTGTTGGACAACTCTTAAATGAGTTGAAAACCACTGCTCTTGATAAGGTAAATGAACTGAAAGATAGTTTTACAAATTCTGATTTTGACAAGTCGGGTTTAGATTTAAGTCTTCCTGCTGATCCAGTCAAGTTAGGTTCTCGCCACCCATTGTCCTTGGTTAAGAATGAAATTATAGAGATTTTTTCTCGCTTAGGTTTTACTATTTCTGAAGGACCAGAAATTGAAGATGATTGGCATAATTTCTCAGCCTTGAATTTCCCAGAGGAGCATCCAGCACGTGATATGCAGGATACTTTCTTTATCGAGAAGAATCCAGATATTTTATTACGTACGCACACATCATCGGTTCAGGCTCATGATATGTCTGAAATGGAATTGCCAATTCGTTGTTTAACTCCAGGGCGTGTGTTCCGTAACGAAGCTATTTCGGCTCGAGCTCACTGTATTTTCCATCAAATTGAGTGTTTGTATATCGACGAGAATGTTTCTTTCGCAGATTTGAAACAAACGCTTAGTTATTTTGCCAAAGAGTTCTTTGGAGAAAAAACAGAGATTCGTTTACGTCCATCATATTTCCCATTTACGGAGCCATCGGCCGAGGTTGATGTAACTTGCTCGCTTTGTGGAGGTGATGGTTGTAATGTATGTAAGGGTACAGGATGGTTAGAAATTTTGGGTTGTGGTATGGTTGATCCTAATGTTCTGGATCTTAACAATATCGACAGTAAGAAATACACTGGTTTTGCTTTAGGTATGGGTATTGAACGTATTACCATGTTGAAGTATGGAATTAAGGACCTCCGTTTGTTCTTTGAAAATGATATTCGTTTCCTTGAGCAATTTTCTGCGGCAGGTTTCTAGACTATACATAATCATAATATATAGATCCCGAGGGCTTTACAAGCTTTCGGGATTTTTTTTTAAGTAAAGTTTTCGAGCTTGTTTTTCTCGAAGTTAAATTGCTATATTTATCTGCCCATTTAGGACTCGAAATGCCATTTTAAAATGATCTTTCAGATCCCTAATTTGTATGTTTAATGGGCTTTTTTGAGTGTGTTGAAAATTTAGTTTTTTAGATTTTAATAGCTTTGAAAATGAATCAGAATCAAACTTTCCCCAATTGTGATCAATTAGCCGAATGTTTCGCAAAAACATTTAAGCATTTGAGTAGCGATCAGATGAATCTTCTTTTTTGGGAAGAGGAATGTGAATTGCTGAAAAGGGGTAAGGTCATATATGCCGAAGGGGATTCTGCACGTGGCTGTTATTTTGTCTATTCAGGCGTATTAAAAGTTTTTAAAACGGGCCTAGAAGGGAAAGAACAGATTATCCGTTTTGCAAAGTCTGGCGATATTATAGGCTTTCGATCGGCCTTGAGTCAGGAACCAGCCTGTACATCCTCAAAGGTAATTGAGGATGCAATAGTTTGTTTTATTCCTAGCGATACTTTAACCAAGTTGATTCAACAAAACCCTGATTTTTCATTGGAGTTGATTAAGATGACTTGTAAGGAGCTTGGACAAGCCAATAGTTATATTACTGATATTGCACAAAAATCGGTTCGAGAGCGCTTAGCTGAGGTCTTAATGCAGCTTATGGAAACCTTTGGCTTAGCTCAGGACAATACGCTTCAAATCTCATTAACTCGCGAAGAACTTGCCAATATGGTAGGTACTGCTACCGAATCAGTCATCCGTTTGCTATCAGAATTTAAGAACGATGGTCTCATAGAGATTAAAGGCAGAAAAATTAAGATTGTTGATGTTCGCTCTCTCAAAAGAGTTGGAGGCGTTTACTAATTAGTGATTAAGGATTATCGATTTACAATTTAAGAGTAAATTTTTAGTTCACAGATATACATAAGCCCAAAATATACTAAAGCACTGTTCGTTTATTCGGATGGTGCTTTTACTTAATAAGTATCAAGTATCAAGTATCAAGTATCAAGTATCAAGTTGCGGGTGGTTTCTTTCCCTTTTATGTATTTTCTTCATTTTTTTACACTTTCACTTCTTCACTCGTTTCTCTTTCTTACTTCTCAAACTATGTTAAAAAATGTTATCTGAATTTTGATTCTACTACAAAAGTAGTAGATTTGATTTTGTTAACCCAATTCTCACTACCCAATTAATTATCATGAAGAAGACCCTAAACTTATTAATCATCTTAAGCTGCCTTCAATTCTCACTTTTTGCTCAGACTACTGAATTACTGGAGCTCTGGCAAAAGAAAGATTGGAAGACCTTAGTTACTGCCTCTAGCCAGCAGATACAAGCTAATAAAAGTAATTACCAAGCCTATTATTGGAAACAATATGCCTTAGTTGAGCAAGGTCAGAATGTAGATGCCTTAGAGGTTTTAAAAGCGGCGTTCAAATCTTGTGAAAACAAGCTGGAGATTAGAAGTGAATTGGCAAATCTTTATTTTTTGCAGGGCATGTATCATCAGGCTAAAAGCGAATTAGATACCTTGCTTAAAGAACAAAGACCTGATTTTAGGACTTTCGAACAAAGGGTTTTAATTCATGAATTCTCTAAAGAACGACTGGCTGCTATTAACCTCTTACATAGAGGGAAAAATAACGATGCTTCCCAGATATTTTATTGGATTCATTTAGGTGATAATTACAATCATTTAGGTGAGTACGACGATGCGATTAAGTTTTACGAAATGGCTATGGACATGAACCCATTAGACTATGAGACCAATAGTAAATTAGCTCGTGTTTATTTGAAAGTCGATCCTGAATCAGCTCTCGATATTTGTGATTTAGTCTTAGAAAAAGATTCTACGAATATCCGCTTTATCCAAATTGCTGCATCGGCTTTTATTAAATTGGATAAGGAAATAGAAGCGCTCAACCAATATAGCAAAGCTTTAAGTTTGGGAGACTCTACTTTAAATACCATGCGTAATGCAGGTATTCTTTTTCAAAAGTTTCAGAAATCTGATAAGGCTCTAAAGCTTTTAAATAAATCCTATCAGATAGATAGTACCGATGTGAAGGTCGTTTTTTATTTGGCCATGGCAGAGACGCATCTTTTTAAGCCTGAAAAGGGCTTGGAGCTTTTTGATGAATCATTGAAATTGATGCAAGCCGACTCGTCTATTCTTTCGATTATTCATAAAGAGAAGGGTGTTATTTACGCTGATAAAAAGCAACATCAGAAGGCATTAGATAACTACTTAATTGCTCACAAACTCAATCCCAAAAAGAAGTTCTACTTGTTTTTAATTGCTGAGCAATACGATGCTCTAAACAGAAAGAAAGAAGCTCTGGAATATTACCAGCAAGTGTTTGATAATATAGATGAGAAGAAAGGACTTGATCTATTATCAGCATCTATTCGTGACTTCTCAAAATCGAGAATCGAAAGGCTGAAAGAAGATCTGTTTATGGAGCAATAATTCAGGTGAAATTTTAAAGGCAAAAAGGAGCATTATCTTATCAAGATGATGCTTTTTTTATATGAGGTGTTTAAAGGGGGAAGTTTTAACTTTAGTTATCCGATTCGAAAAGAATAGCTTCGATCTATTGTCAATTCTTTTTGAACACATATCACATTGAATATATGGATAAGTTTAAAAACAAATATCGCATACCATCAGCCAGAGCAAGGTGGTGGTATTATTCCAACGAAGGTTTCTATTTTATTACGATTTGTACCCATAATAGGCGGCGTTTTTTTGGCAGCGTGTCCGATAGAAAAATGAATTTATCGAAGATTGGCCTGTTATCAGAAAAGTATGGGTTCGAAATTCCCGATCATTTTCCATTTGTAAAGTTGCATGCCTTTGTGGTGATGCCCGATCATGTGCATATGATTATCGAAATTGCCCATTCCCCCAATCCCGCCAATTCCGCTACAGAGGCGTTGCATGCAGATATTACTGGAGAGGCGTTGCATGCAACGCCTGTACGGATGGCAGCCATTTCGCCCAAGCGAGGTTCCCTGGCCAGCATCATTCGTTCCTATAAATCGGCGGTAAGCCGCGATGCCCGAAAAGTGAATCCCAATTTTGAGTGGCAGAGCCGTTTTCACGATCATATTATTAGAGATGATGGCGCGTACGATCGTATTTCGAAATATATTATCGATAATCCCAAAAATTGGAATAAATACTAGAGACGTTGCATGCAACGTCTGTATACGTTATGAAATGCATGCAACGTCTGTATACGGTTATGAAATGCATGAACGTCTGTATACGGTTATCAAATGCATGCAAGGGCTGTAACAGATGCCTAATGTTATAGCCCCATTATCAAATCATTAAAATTATTTTAGAATCATTGTTTTTTGGATTGTATGTTTATTATGATTATTTTCAGTTGTCATAAAAATATTTTTTAACCCAAAATTCTATTTAAAATGAGTGATAAAGAAAATTTTGACAGTCTTAAGCTAATTTACGATGCTATTAGCCAAGAGGCAATAAAACAGCCTAATCTACCTGTTGATGTAGCTAACAACGAAGCCATGTATTTGTACGAAATTGCGACACGCGACAAAGACAAGTTTGCGAGCACTGATGTAGATATTACATTAATTGAGAGTTTACCCATTAGAGTAGGTGGCTTGCGTTATTCGCAGACTCGCTGGACCCAGGTTTTTGCAGCAAAATCGGAAATTGAAAAGCAGTGGAGCCTGATATCGGCGGAGGGATTTGAACTGCGCGACGAACTGTTGCATTTCTGCCGATATGCTTATCGAAAGGATAGTGCTTTAATGGATATTGTACACCGAATTGCCGAAGGATCGACAAATGCAGATATGATTCAGGATTTATCGGAGCTTGCCATGCTGGGTAAAAATAATCCGACACAGTTGGAAGGTGTGAGTTTCGATTTATTAAAGCTTGATAGAGCCACGGAATTGGCTGAGCAAGGTGGTTTGTTGCTGGGTAAAGTAAATGGTGACAGAGACGATAATCTTAAAATTGATAAAGACATGCGCGATCGTGCCTTTACACATCTTAAAGAGGCTGTTGATGCCATTCGTGAAGCAGGGCGTTTCTTGTTTTGGAAAGATGAAGAGAAAGCAGAGCAGTATGCTAGTGCTTATTTCCGAGCAATTCGTGAAAAGAATAAAAAAGAGGAAGCACAGGAAGCTTAAAACCTCTGGAAGCCCCGCGATGGTTGAGTCGAATCGAGATGGGAGGCTTAAAAACCCGATGGGAGCCATTCCAAACCCGATGGGCGGTACAAAAGTGAGATGGACGCCATTATTTGACCAATATACGCCATTCGAAACCCGATGGGAGCTATTAATTTCCGATGGGACGTGTTTTTTTTGAAATGGGCTCCTTGTTCTTGTGATTCTACAATATTATACGATTAAAACGGACTAAGACAACAAGCTTAGTCCGTTTTTTTTATGGCTTATAGTTTCTCGAAATAAACTACAAGATGTGATTCATAATAAGTAAATATGATATTTATCAGTATTGTGAAACATGTTTTTTTGTTATGCTACCTGTATTTAATATAAATTAAATATTGAAGCTGTATTTTTATTTTCAGTTAAGACTTATTATCCTTTGCCTGAAGACGCTGTTTTTACTGCCCTGTGTATGATTAATGCACTTTTAATGCTGATAAATAAGCTTTTTTGTATGGTAAATATTATGGGGGGCGGGATTTTTGATTTTAAATTAGTTTATCATATATTCGTTCACGATTTAAAATAATCGAATGTTTATGTGTTATGAATAGTATTACGGTCTGTGCACAGATAATTAATTAAACCAGTAATTTTCTTGTAACATATAAATAAAAAAGCCGCCCCGGGAAAATAGATCTAAATCAATTCTCAACCCGGAAGCGACTTGGTAAGCTTTGCAGCTCTTAACAAAGGCAAAGCTACTAAAATGAGATGACTCGTACAATTGGCAATTGTGTGGGAAATGGAGCTATGCTGATTTATTATTTAAGTTATGAAATTAAAAATGTTATGTGTTGTTGGAATCATTTTTTTAAGTTTAGGAGCTACTAAAAGTGCTAATGCAGCTTGTATCACGGCAAGTGTTGACTGTGGAGGTGGTAAAGGTGGTTATGGTTTGGTTTGTGGAGATTCTGGACAAGAAATGGCCGATAATGCAAAGGAAATGGCTGATGTCATTTGTGGTGGATAAGTAAATTTTAAAGGAGTTGTTTTAACTACATAAACAACTCCTTTTTGAAAATTAAATTATTAATAGATAGTTATGAAACAGTCTATTTTAGCATTAATACTAATAATGCTTACATGTTGTGTGTCAGCCCAAGAACGTATCACTATAGATACAATTAAGAGTATATTCTATTACGATTACAATTTTCAACAAGATTCCACTGATTCGGGAAGTGAAGTGTATCAGGAAATGGTTCTCCAAGTAGGTACTAACCATTCAAAATTTATAAGTGTAAATGCTCTTTTAACAGACTCGTTACTCTTCACAGTTAAAGATTTAGAAGCAGGTGTGGGGTTTTCTAAAGTATGGCCTCAGATGAATGGGTTAAGGGAAAATATATTATGTAAGTATGTTGTTTATAAAGATTACCCCCAAAAAAGGAATAGTCAATTTGTAGGTAAACTAGGTGCAAAAACAACTATAATGGTGAATGAGCAAATAAATTTTAATTGGCAGCTAGAACAAGTTAGAGATACTAGTATTTTGGGATACACATGCCAAAAAGCGACATGTAGCTTTGGAGGGAGAAATTATGAAGCCTGGTATACCATTGAGATTCCTATTAGTGATGGTCCTTATAAATTTGAAGGTTTACCAGGTTTAATTGTTCGAGTTGCCGATGTCGAAAAAGAACACATCTTTCAGCTCTATGGGGTCAAGAATTATAGTAAAGATATGACTCCTATGTATGGAAAAGCCCAAAAACTACAAACAACCACTGCTCAGGGCTTTGCAAAAGCCGTGAAAGTGTATCTTGCTGATTTGTATAGAAAATATGGAGGTAATCCCGATATAAGCTATTCAAATCCCGATGGTGAGTCAAAAACCTTGAGAAATATCAGATCTAAAAATAATTTTATAGAAAGGTATTAATATTGAGAACTGTATATGTATTAGGAGATACTACTCTTAAGACCTGAGGATCTGTTGTACAAGTTATGGGGGATTTGGAAGTTCTTCTCGATGCAGTTTGTAATTAATTGAAATAACTAAAGAGAAACTCTCTCTCTCTTAAAACCATTTTAGGTATGAAAAAGTATTGTGTTTTAGTATGGTCACTATTATTGTCGATCTCTGTTTTTGGACAAGATTTTGTCAAAGTAGACACTATTGTAAAGGAATTCTATTACGATTATAATTTCCAACGAGATTCGACCGATTCTAGCAGTGAAAAATATCAGGAAATGGTATTGCAAGTAGGCAAAAAACATACAAAATTTACGAGTACAAATACCCTTTACAAAGACTCATTACTCTTTGTGTATAAAGATTTAGATCCAATGGTTGCACTTTCTAAAATCATGCCTGAAATCAGTGGATTCGTAACAAGTAGTTTATGTAAGTATGTTATTTATAAAAACTACCCTCAAAAAGGAAGTGTTCAATTTATTGGAAAATTAGGTTCAAAAATAAACTTAGGGGTAAATGAGGAAATAAAATTAGATTGGCAATTAGAAGAAGTTAGAGATACTAGTATTTTGGGGTACACTTGTCAAAAAGCTACCTGTTATTTTGGAGGAAGAAATTATGAAGCCTGGTATACTATGGAAATACCAATTAGTGACGGACCTTATAAATTTAATGGTTTACCTGGTTTAATTGTTCGAATTGCCGATGTCGAAAAGGAACATGTTTTTCAGCTACATCGCGTTAAAAATTGTATGAGTAATAAGGCTTTAATTTATACAAAACCAGATAAATTCCAAACTTCAACTGCACGGGGTTTTGTTAAGGCTCTGAAAGTTCATTTTGCCAATTTGTATCGAAGATATAGTGGTAATAATAGTATAACGCATACGAGCCCCGATGGCGAAGCAAAAATGTTAAGAAATATTCGTGCCAATAATAATTATATAGAAAGATATTGATACAATATGATAAGGATTCTTTAACTCTATTCAAATAGTTTAGATATGAAAAAATATGCAGTTTTAGTGTGGTTGATATTATTATCAAGCACGGTATTTACTCAGAAATATATAAAAATTGATAGTGTGTTGACTGAATTTTATTACGATTATAATTTCCAACAAGATTCAACCGATTCTAATAGTGAAAAATATCAAGAAATGGTACTTCAAGTTGGTATGCATTCTTCAAAATTCACAAGTGTTAATATCTTATATACAGATTCATTGCTTTATACTGTTAGAGATTTAGGTGCTGCCGGGTTTTCAAAAATATGGACCAAAATTAGTGGCTTAAGAGTTCATCGTTTTTGTGAGTATACATTATTTAAAAATTATCCGAATAAAGGGAATATCCATTTTAAGGGAGGTTTGGGTCCGAAAGTGAATGTTATGGTTGACGAGTCAATAAATTTTAATTGGAAGTTACAAACCAATTCAGACACTATTATTGCTAAATATCCTTGCCAGAAAGCTACTTGTAATTTTGGAGGACGGAAATACGTAGCTTGGTATACAATGGTGATACCTATTAGTGATGGACCCTATAAATTTAAGGGTTTACCTGGCCTAATAGTTCGTATAGCAGACACTAAAAAAGAACATGTTTTTCAGTTGTACAAGGTGAAAAATAGTAATGCTGGTACTTCTATAATCAATGTTGTTGAGGATCAATATCAGAATTCAACACCGCAAGGTTTTGCAAAAGCCATGAAGGTTTATATTGCAGATATGTATCGAAAATATGGAGGTAATACAGATATAAGCTATTCAAATCCAGATGGTGAATCGAAAACCTTAAGAAACATACGTGCGAAAAATAATTATATAGAAAGATATTGATACAATATGATAAGATTTTTTATTAAAATTGCTTTATTCTTATTGCCATGCCTTGGCTTTTCTCAAGCTAATGATCCTGGTTTTGTTCGCATTAGCATGGATACCATAGCAAACGAGTTTTATTACGATTATAACTACCAGCAAGACTCTACTGATTCTGGTAGTGAGAAATATCAAGAAATGGTACTCCAAGTAGGTAAGAGGCACTCAAAATTTACTAGTGTTAACAAGCTCTTAAAAGATTCGTTAATGATTGCATTTAAAGATCTCAGTCTCAGATTAGCGGTTACTAAAGTCGCCTCTGGAATCAAAGGAAGTTCTACTGGAATCTTATGTCAGTATTATGTTTATAAAGATCAGCCAAATATAGGGCAAGTTAATTTTATAGGCGATTTAGACTCAAAAACTTCATTAAGTGTAATTGAAACGCCCTCATTTAATTGGAAACATATTAAGGGAGATACGACCATATTAAGCTATGCTTGCCAAAAAGCTATATGTAGCTATGGGGGTAGAGACTATATAGCATGGTATACTCCTGAGATACCAATAAGCGATGGACCTTATAAGTTTTTAGGTCTTCCTGGCTTGATTGTACGTATTGCTGATACCCATAAGGAACATATTTTTCAGCTTTATAAAGTGAAAAACTCAAGAAATAATCGTGAAATGTTTTTTATAGAGGATAATTATTTATCTGAAACTACTGCTAAAGGATTCACCAAAGCTTTTAAACGATATGTGAATAGTCTATATATGAAATATGGAGGCAATCCTAATCTTCAACATAGTAGTCCTGATGGAGAGTCAAGAATGTTAAGAAATATTAGAGCTACTAATAATTTTATAGAAAGATATTAGTATAGTATGATAAGGATTCTACTCTCTCTCGTTTTATTAGTTATTAGTTCATTTGTATTCTCTCAGTCTACTGTTAAAGGCTATTTAGAATCGGATAAAAAGAACTCTGTTGAAGGAATAATTGTCAGCCTGCATAATGATTCTATCAGCAAAAAATTCCTTACTTATTGCATTAGCGATACTAAGGGGTATTTTGAATTGAACTATTCGGAAGATTATATAGGAAAGACTTTACGTATGCGTTCGCTTTCCTATCAGGACACTTGCATTCTTCTGGTAAACAAACAGGAAGCGTATCATATTAAACTAAAAGCGCAAATTCAGAAACTAAAAGAGGTGAGTGTGCGCTCTACGCCTATTTTCAGCAAAGGCGATACGACGACTTATATTGCTGGCGTTTTTGCTCAGAAAAGAGATTTCTCCATTGGCGATGTTATAAGTCGTATGCCTGGTTTCGATTTGGCTGGCAATGGTAAAATCACCTATCAGGGACGAGAAATTGAGAAGTATTATATAGAAGGTTCTGATTTGTTAGAAGAGCGCTATAGTTTAGCTAATAGGAATTTACCTCATAAGGCTGTTGCTGCTGTAGAGGTCTTGCATAATCACCAGAGTAAAAAGGTTTTTGAGAACAAGATCTCTACGGATCAAACTTCAATAAATATCAAACTAAAAAAATCGGTTGCTTTTACAGGTACAGCACAACTAGGTGCTGCCTACAAACCATTGGGGCGATATGTCAATATAACGCCTATGATGTTCTCTAAAAAGTATCAGTTCATAGGCTCAATACAGTCCAATGATATTGGCGATGATCTTTCAAGTAATATCAATACGCTTAGCTTTAAAGACGGAGAGTTACAAGGGATGGAAAAGCATAGATCTACCTTTTTGGGGCTCCCCGCCTTATTCTATCCCAAAGTAAACAAAAGTAGGTTTCTGATGAACGATGCCAATTTTGTGAGCATAAATGCGCTTCGAAAATTGGATAATCAGTCGGAATTAAAAATAAATACAGCTTATCTAGCTGATCATATCGAAGAACAAAAGAGAAACAAAACGACTTATTTCTTAGATGATGCTTTGTTTACGACTAATGAAAAGTTTGTGAACAACTTTAAGAATAGATCTTTTTTTGCCGACCTAAATCTAAAGAGGAACTTATCTTCCATCTATCTGAATAATAAACTAGGCTATATTCAGTACAGAGATAAAGCCAAGGCGATTATTACAGGTGATCAGCAACAAATTATTGAAGCTAAAACACCTCATAAAAGCTTGTATAATATTTTTGACTGCACCATTCCTTTTGAAAAGAATTTTGCCACCGTTTTCTCCTCAGTGGATATTAACGAAAGCGACGAAGATTTGTTTTTTAGTCCTTCTGTTTTTCCCAACGTCTTAGATTATGGAAATGATTTGTCTGTAAGTCATCAGAATTTAAAGAATACTAGTATTGTTAGCAGGAATCATATTCAGTTTGGGCGATCGGTGAAATCTTTTGTACTCCAATCAAAAATAGGATTCAATTACGAAAGACAGGATTTAAAAACATCTATGTTTTCGGGACAAGATTTATTAGACTACAATTTATTACAGAATAATATATTGTGGGATAAGACCAATTACTTATTCGAGCCTAGCATAAAATACGAAGGACGAAAGCTGAAAATGACTCTGGATTTGCCCTTAGATTACTCCTATCTGGATTTTGAAGACAAACAATACAAATCTCGAATAAAACAGAATGACTTATTATTCAAACCAAGATTATTTATAAGTTATCAATGGAATTCATATATCTCAAGTAAAATAAACCTAAGAAGTTCTGAAAGCATTGGCGACCCTAATAGAATGATGCAAGGCAATGTTGTATACGACCATAGAACAATGCGAAGCCGAGTGGCACAAATAGATGGTGATAAAAGGAAATCAGCAAACATTTATATAAGCTATCGAAATTCTATAAGTGGTGTATTTGCAAACCTATCTTATAACAAAAAACAAACCGACAAAGATTTTATGACAGATACAGAGATTATTTCTCCTGGTGTATTTTCTTATAGTCTAATAGCTAAAGCCAATCGTTCTACTAGCGATCTGATATCGGGAAAAATATCTTATTACTGGCATAACATGCATCTGAATTTAGATTATAAAAGCTCTTTCATGAAACAGAAATCGAATTATCTGTTGAGTGGTGACCTAAAGGATTTTGACATAAATATGTATAGCAATTCTTTCAAAATGAGTTTTGATAAGTGGCAATTCTTAGCTTTAGACTACGACTTTTCCTTAAGTACCAATAAGCAGGCAAGCAATGGCAATGAAACAAAGTCGATAGAACAAAAACACAAAGCCCGGATTTGTTATTATTTAGATTCCCGACAATGGATAGAGCTTCGCCCTGAGTATTCTGTTCTTAACCACTCAGTAAATGATACTCAAGAGGCTTTATTTACCGATTTAACCTATTCATATACTCCCAAAGGAAGTAGAATAAGTTATTTGCTTGAGTGCAGAAATATCTTTAATAATAGATATGTCTATTCTACCTACGACTCAAGCCTGAGTATGGTGTATAACGAGTTTAACCTCAGACCAAGGCAATTTGTAGCAAGAGTAAGGATTACTTTTGGGAAAAATTAAATACAAACAGATTGTACACGCATATTTATACCATTAATATGCTGACGAAATTCTGATGAGAAATGAAAATTAATAGAATAACAAGTCGAGTTTCCCTTTTTATATTATTTGCCGCGATCCTTGGACTATCTTTTGGTATTAAGGGGAAGGCTAGTGATAGAGAAAAATCGGAATATGTAAGTGATAGTATTGTGGCTATTCAGGATAGTTTAGCATTTGAGTTAGCACAAATTTATGGTCTCGATCAAGGAATGCGAACCTCTAAGGGGTTCAAGAATAAAATGCGTTTGATACAGTGCGTTGATTCTTCAAATTTCTATCGCATTTTTGAGTTTGTTAAAACACATGGCATGCCAAGTGATAAATTGCTGGGTAAGAATAATTACAAAAGAGAATGTGTCCAGTCAGCTTTCTTTGCAGTGATGCTGCATAACCCACACATGCTTGTAAACAATGAAGAATATCTGAATTTCTTTGCTGATTTAGTTGAAAAAGGGGAATTAGGAGAAGGAATTTTATTGACTATTTTGGATAAATACTATTGGGCAAAAAACTCAAAGCGAGTTATGTATGGTTCTCAATTTGGCATGCCACATATAGATGATAAAGAGAAAACCAATAAGGCTAGAGTAGAAATTGGAGTTAAACCTTTGCCAGATTCTCTTTTTATTAGACATTAATGATTTTACCACCTTGTTAGGCTTGTTTATCCATCAGATTTTGAACTTGACCATAAAATACTTTCTAAATTATAGCTGGAAATTCAATTTTCAGCTATATTTTTAAGCTTTACTAAACACATGTTTTTTATAATCAATTGATTTGTAAAAGACTGGTCCTGATCTATGAAAAAAAAATTCCCTCACTTTCGTCAACTCGATGCCATGGACTGCGGGCCCACTTGCCTGCGCATGATATCGAAGTTTTATGGTAAAACATATAGCTTGCAATCGCTGCGCGATAAATCCTACATTACCCGTGAAGGGGTATCGATGATGGGTATTGCCGATGCGGCTGAGAGTATTGGTTTTCGTAGTATGGGGGTACGAATTACTTTTGAGCAGTTGGCCGAGCAGGCAACACTACCTGCTATTTGTCATTGGAACCAAGCGCATTTTGTGGTGGTTCATAAAATCGAGAAAAAGAAGAATAAAACTATCGTTCATGTTGCGGACCCAGCTTCGGGTTTATTGAAATTTACTAAGGAAGAGTTTATTAAGGCTTGGGCTTCGACTAAGGTTGATGGTGAATTGAAAGGCTTGTGTTTATTGTTGGAGGCTACACCTGATTTTTATAAAGCCAAGGATGAGAGCAAGAGCAGGAAAAAGAGCCTGGTTTTTCTTTTACGCTACCTTAAGCCCTACAAAAAGTTCCTTTTTCAATTGTTCCTGGGCATGCTTTTCGGAAGTATGCTGCAGCTTATTTTTCCATTCCTCACGCAGTCGGTGGTGGATATCGGGATTAATACGCAGAACCTGAGTTTTATTTATTTGGTGCTGATTGCACAGATGGTGCTTTTTATCTCTCGTATATCGGTTGAGTTTATTCGTTCCTGGATACTCTTGCATATCTCTACCCGCATAAATATTTCTCTGATTTCCGATTTCCTAATCAAGCTGATGAAGCTGCCTATTGGTTTCTTTGACATCAAGATGATTGGTGATCTTTTACAGCGTATACAAGACCATACACGTATCGAGAATTTCCTGACTTCCTCGACTCTGAATATTCTGTTCTCCATGGTGAACTTGTTGATATTCGGTGTGGTATTGGCTATTTATAACATGACTATTTTCGCTGTTTTCCTTTTGGGATCTAGTCTTTATATTATTTGGATCAACCTTTTCCTGAAAAAGCGTCGGGAGTTGGATGGCAAGCGTTTCGCACAGCTATCGAGTAATCAGAATTCATTGGTTCAGTTGATTACTGGGATGCAGGAAATCAAGCTGAACAACTGCGAAAAGCAGAAGCGATGGGAGTGGGAACAGATTCAGGCTGAACTCTTTCAGGTGCGTACCAAAGGACTGGCATTGAACCAGTATCAGGTATCGGGTTCGGTCTTTTTTAATGAAACCAAAAATATTGTTATCACTTTTTTAGCAGCGCAAGCTGTGGTGAATGGTAGTATGACCTTGGGTATGATGCTGGCGGTTCAGTACATTCTTGGTCAATTGAATTCGCCAATTGATAATTTGGTTCAGTTCATTCATTCCTGGCAGGATGCTAAGATTTCTCTTGAACGTTTGGGAGAGATACATGAAATGGACGATGAGGAATTGGATAAGGATGAAAAGTTAATTGAATTGCCTGAAGATAAATCCATTCATATCGAAAAAGTAAGCTTTCAATACGAAGGACCACATTCCGAAATGGTGTTGAATGAGGTTGATCTGCACGTGGCAAAAGGTAAAACAACGGCTATTGTTGGTGCTTCTGGCTCCGGTAAAACAACTTTGATTAAGCTTATGTTGGGATTCTATCCAGCAACCAAGGGGAAGATTAATTTAGGTGGGGTTTCCATTCAAAATTACAGCTCAGCCATGTGGCGTCAGAACTGTGGTGTGGTTATGCAAGATGGCTTTATCTTTTCGGATACTATTGCTAAGAATATTGCGGTTGGTGATGAAGTCATTGATAAAAAAAGATTGCTTTATTCGGTGCAAGTCGCCTGTATTCATGAGTTTATTGACAGTTTGCCATTGCGATACAACACCAAGATTGGGGCTAATGGCCATGGATTGAGTCAGGGACAAAAACAGCGCATATTAATTGCTCGTGCCGTTTATAAAAATCCGGAATTCTTATTTTTTGATGAAGCGACCAATGCTCTTGATGCCAATAATGAAAGGGCTATCATGGAAAATCTGGATGAGTTCAATCAGGGACGTACGGTTGTTGTTGTTGCCCATCGTTTAAGCACGGTACGAAATGCCGATAAGATCATTGTTCTGGATAAAGGACAAATTGTGGAACATGGTAGCCATAAGGATTTGACTCAATTGAGAGGTCGCTATTACGAATTGGTTAAGAATCAACTAGAACTGGGCAATTAGTAATTATCAATTAGTGGTTATGGATCAATACTATATTCATGGAAAAGAATTTAATACAGGAGAAGTCTTATCAGTTTAGTATTCGGATTATTAAGCTCTATCAATATCTTAAAAATGAAAAGAAGGAGTATGTTCTTTCGAAACAAATTTTAAGGTGTGGTACCTCAATTGGTGCTAATACCGAAGAAGCTATTGGAGGGAGTTCTCAGAAAGATTTCGTTGTCAAATTGAATATATCGTACAAGGAGGCTCGCGAAACGCATTATTGGTTGCGTTTATTAAAGGATACTGATTATATTGATGTTGTCATGTTCGATTCATTGATTGAGGATTGTGAGAGTATCCTTAAGATACTTTATAAGATCATTGAGACATCAAGATTGAATATGAACAAAACCAAGATTAATTAATGATGAGTAATTTTCAATTAGTGATTAATAATTACTCATCACTAATCGATAATCACTAATTGTACATCGCTTTTTGAAACCAGTATACCGTTGAATATGGAACAAGATACAAATATAGAATTGCGCTCGGAGTCCGTTCAAGAGATTCTAGGGAAAATGCCATCATGGATCGTTCGTGTAGGTTCAGGATTAGTGTTTCTTGTCGTGCTGATATTAGTAATCGGTTCTTGGTTTTTCTCTTATCCGGAGATTATCAGCTCGAAGCTTGTTTTAACGACAGAGAATCCTCCTGCAGAGTTGATTGCTCGTGTAAATGGTAAGATTATAGATTTAAAAGTGAGCGATAATCAGCTGATTGAGGCTGGTGATTTGTTGGCTGTTATTGAAAACCCAGCGAATTCGCAAGATGTTTTCTCATTACGTAAACAGCTTAATAATCAGATTCCTCAGTTTGATGGGAAGAATGAAATGACACCCGAATTTGTCGATAAAAATTATCGTTTGGGTGAGGTGCAAGCTCCATTTAACGCTTATCTAAAGGCTTGTACAGATTATAGCCGTTTTGTCGATCTTCAATATCACGAAAAAAAGAAAGCTTCTTTGATTCAGAAAAGAAGTAACTATCGCATGTATTACAATCGTCAATACAAACAGCGAAATATTTTAGAGAAGGAGTTGGCAATTGTGTATAAAGAATTCCATCGGGATTCTCTGCTCTATACCCGAGGAGTGATTTCAAAAGCCAATTATCAGCAATCGGAGAAGGAATATCTACAACAAAGCTATGCCTTTCATGGTTCACGTTCAACCCTTTCCTCAACTCAAATTCAGATTAATGAGGTGGATCAATCGATTATTGACTTGGATTTGGATGAAGAAAATAAAAGAAAGGAATTGCTTGATCAGATTTTGCATGCCTATGATAATTTGACTGCTCAGATTGATATATGGGAGCAGAATTATCTGCTTAAATCACCAATTACAGGTGCAGTTAGTTTCAATCGATTTTGGTCAGCTAACCAAAATGTGAAACAAGGTGAAAAGGTTTTTACAGTACTTCCATCGGATTCAACTCGAATTATAGTTCGTGTTGATTTAGGAATGAATCGTTCTGGTAAGGTACAACTCGGACAACGTGTCAATATTAAGCTTAATAACTACCCCTATATGGAATTTGGCATGCTCGAAGGCAGTATACGCTCAATTTCTGAGGTTCCTGATGGCGACAATTATAGCTTAGACGTTGAGTTAACTAATGGGCTTATAACTAGCTATGGAAAAGAATTAAAATTCGCTCAAAAGATTGAAGGAGTTGCCGAAATTATTACTGAGGATCAACGTTTACTTCAGCGTATTTTTAATCCATTAAAGGCACTTTTGAAGGAACACGTGGTTAAATGATTAATTGACAATTAGTAATCAGCGATGGGTCATTTCTAACAGGGCTGACTTGCTGAATTGTTTCGATTGTATGATTGAGGTGTCTGGATTTTCAACTCTTTAACCTTTTCCTCCTTTATCCTTTACACTTTATTGTTTCGATACTTTATCCTTGTTTTCCTTTGTTCATCTCACGCTTTTAATCTAAATTAGTTGGGAACGTAAGATTAGGTTATGCAAAAACTAGCAGTTGGGATCGATATTGGTGGTACGAATACCGTTTACGGTTTCGTAACTGAGGCTGGTGTTTGCCTTTTTCATTCTTCTTTTTATACCCCCAATTACCCTATTTTCGAGAATTTTGTTCGCGAACTCTCCTTGCATATTAGGTCTAATTTTAGTGCTTTTTCAGATCAATACGAATTGGTTGGAGCTGGTGTCGGCGCTCCGAATGCGAATTCTCTTACAGGCTGTATTGAGCATGCTGTCAACCTGCCTTGGGATAAACATCTTCCTTTAGCTAAACTCCTAGAAGATCATTTGCAGCTACCGGTTATACTCTCTAATGATGCCA
This sequence comes from Ancylomarina euxina, assembly GCF_003863355.1. Classification (GTDB taxonomy): domain Bacteria; phylum Bacteroidota; class Bacteroidia; order Bacteroidales; family Marinifilaceae; genus Ancylomarina; species Ancylomarina euxinus. The sequence continues at coordinate 64,257 of NZ_QQWG01000001.1, forward strand.
ATGCAGCAGCCTTGGGTGAAATGTATTACGGTGGAGCAAAGGGAATGACCAATTTTATCTTAGTGACTCTTGGTACAGGCCTGGGTTGTGGTATAGTGATGGATGGAAGAATTTATATTGGGAACGAGGGCTATGCTGGTGAAATGGGGCATATTATTATCCGTGATCAGGGGCGTTCATGTTCTTGTGGACGAAAAGGCTGTCTGGAGACTTATGTCTCGGCTACTGGGATTAAAAGGACCGTGAGTAAGTTTCTAGCTAAGTATGATGAAAAATCAGTCCTTCGAGATATCCCTTATAATAAAATATCGGCTAAAAAACTCGCTATTGCTGCTTATGGTGGTGATAAGCTTGCGATTGAGTCATTCGAATATACAGGGCGATTATTAGGAAAAGCTCTTGCCAATATTGCAGCAATGAATAATCCGGAGGCCATATTTCTTTCAGGAGGATTAGCCAGAGCAGGTGATTTAATTTTGAAACCAACCTATTATCATATGGAGGAGAACCTTCTTTCAGTTTTAAAAGGTAAAATGAAACTTGAACTTTCATCCATTGAGACCAATGCAGGTGTCATGGGATCAGCAGCCTTAGTTTTCGCAAATGGGCATTAAGAGTTCCTCTGCAGAATAGAGCTCTTTATGAATCTCTTCAATTGGTACGATACTCTTATGTAATAGGTAATCTGTCAGTTTAGTCTTTTCCTTAAATTTGACTTTTGGCTCGATTCTATCCTTTAAATAGTTGGTCAGTGATCGGATTGTTCTAAAATAACGGTAGTATTTATCTTCAAAATTATAAACGTAACAAATTTCTTTCTCGTCTTTCAACAACAATTCATAGGTTTCGATTCTTCTTTGAGGACGTAAATATTCAATATTGAGAAGTGTAATTTTGTTCATATTAGAATTTTAGACTTTGATTTTTCAATGCTAAATATAAAAAAAAAATGGTTCAATGTTAAATTTATCAAGTTAAATTGTTTATTAATCTATGATTATTGAACACTCATCACAATGTTTTGAATTCTAATTTTATTTCTGTTTGTAAATTTCATGTGTCGTTTAGATGTAAATATTGTAGATGAATTTCAGACTTAAATACTTGATGTATTTTGTGATAATGTTTCTTTTATAACCCCAGTTTGTAAATTGATTTTGTATTTTAAAATTAAGTTTCAATATGTTATTGATTAGATTTTATCGATTCTAAACTGCAATTATTTTTTGGATAAATCACACTTTAAATACATACGATAGAGAAAATTGTTTTGTATATTTAGTTTAAGTCTATAAAAAATGAATATGGCTTCATTATCTAAAATTATTTTTTTTTTGAAAACTTGATTTTATGATTAGCTTATATGACGTGATCTGGCAGGAAGGATATTTGTTATGTATTTAATTTTTATGTTTTATTATTTTTTCGTAAATTAACATTGTTATTAATTATACTATTAAATCTCTAAATTGAAATTTCTATAACAACTAAGACTATAATTAAGACACGACTAGCTAAACTGCAGATCCTCTGGTTATTTTTACAGAGGATTTGTTTTGTCTACTCAAATTTTTTCCTTTTTTGATTATTAAGCCATTCAGGATATTATTTTATCTTGTTAGTGTTTTATCAAAATGATTTGTTGCCTTATGACTCGATTACTATGCTTTTTTATTTTTTGTTTGAGTTCATTAGTTGGTTTTACACAGACGAATATTAAACCCTTTCCCTCTCATAATCAGAGTCCTTTAATTCATTACTTTTGCATCCCTAACGCAGAAGAGGGGCATATAGTTTCTAAAAATAAACTCTCAATTTCGGCCATATTTAATTTGTCGAGTAATAGTACTAATGCAATCAGTTCAAACGAAATAGTCTACTTTGATGGTGAAATGGCACGTTTTGATTTGCAAGCACGTTATGGTATTAGTCCTCGATTCGAGATTGGTTTGAATGTGCCTTTTATTAACCATTCCACAGGTTTTATGGATTCAAGTATCAATGGATTTCATGATTTTCTTGGATTGACAGGAGGAGCGCGTGCAAATACCCCAGTAGATGGGATACTTTATGCTTATATGCAGGATGGTAAATCACTCTTTAATATCAATGAAAGTTCTTTTGGAGTAGGAGATGTCTCTTTTGAGTTGGGTTTTAAGCTCTTGGATCAGAAATCACATTCTATGGCCTTACGTGCCTACTTAAAGATGAATAATGCTGATAAATTTAAGTTACTTGGCAGTGGAACCCTTGATTTTTCTGTGCAGTTTGCAGGTCAAGCTATTGGTGTCGGTCCCAGACCTGCTTACTTTTTCTATTCATTTGGTTATTTGCGTGTTGGAGGAGGCTCCTTATTGGAGGATATGCAAATAAATGATATCGCTTTTGCTTCATTAGGCTTGGCGGTAAAAGTAAATAAATGGTTAGCTCCTAAAATGCAGCTCGATTATCATTCCCGGTTTTATAAGAACTCCTTAACTCAAGAACTAGGCGACTATGGAATGCAATTTCTTTTGGGTTCTGATTTCATTCTGAGTGAAAAAATGATTTTAACGGGGGGCTTTGCTGAAGATGTAAAAATTAATACCTCACCAGATTTTGTTTTACATTTGGGTTTGAGTTATAGCTTGTAAAAAAACATTTCATTAGTTTTAAAGGAATTTCGCGAACAGGATAAATTCATAGTTTAAAATTTTAGCAGGTTTTGAACAAACTTTAATTTAGCTTGACTAAAAACCTACAACAGATATCAGAACATTCATTAATCACATATCACTAATTGTTCATTACTAATCGTAAACATCATGAGTATTATAGGAAATATTATTTGGATTATTTTTGGAGGTATTTTTATCTTCTTGGAATATATTATTGCGGGTGTACTGATGTGTTGTACTATTGTAGGAATTCCTTTGGGTCTAAAGGCTATTCAATTATCCGTACTTGGCTTAGCTCCATTTGGACAAAAGGTTGTGCCTAATGAGAGCGCTGGAGGTTGTTTGAGTATTATTTTAAATATTTTTTGGTTGATTTTCGGTGGTTTTTGGATTGCCTTAACTCATTTGGTATTTGCTATTCTATTTGCGATCACAATTATTGGTATTCCATTTGCGGCTCAACATATTAAGTTGGCTGGTTTTGCCTTAACTCCTTTTGGAAAATCACTAAGATAATATCTGAATTAGTGATTATCAATTATTAATTGAAAATCACTAATCTTCTTTTTTACCACCTCACTGTAAATACCGTTTCTCCAATCTTAGATTGACACAGTAGACTACCTCCATGAGCTCGAAGAATCTGTCTGGAATGACTTAAGCCGATACCAGATCCATTTTCTTTAGTTGTGAAAAAGGGAATGAATATTTCGTCTGAAATCTCATCAGGAATACCAGAGCCATTATCACTGATTTTTATCTCAGTTTTCTCTCCTTTTTTGGTAGCATTAACTATAATATTAGCAGTGTTGTCTTGTGGAAAATCATTCTGGATGAAGGCTTCCGCAGCATTCTTAACCAGATTAATAATAACCTGAACCATCATTTGCTCATCGGCAATAAATTTAAAATCAGCCTTAGGTCTTTGTAGTTTAAGTTCTCCAACAAAACTTTCTTTAATTGGAGAAAGTAGAATATTTAATCTATCGAAAAAGGCATGTATTTGAATACTGTTTAGTTGTGGCTCAGGAGCCTTTGAAAGCATACGATACGATTGTACAAAATGAATTAAATCTTCATTGGTTTGGCAAATTACGCCTAATCCATCCACGGTTTTTTGTACATCCATATCTAAGGGACTATTGGATTCTGTTCGGTGTTTTATTTCCCATATACGTTTCAACGATTGTGATATAGAGGTGACTGGTGCGAGAGAATTCATAATTTCGTGACTCAATACACGAATCAGTTTTACCCAGGAATCGATCTCTTTACGTTCTAATTCACCACGGATATCTTGCATCGTGATGAGTTTCACATCTTCATTTTCTAAGCGTATAATGGTACACCTTGTAATTACTTGAATACGCTCATTATTTGTGATTAGATCCAGTACTTTTTTTTGGTGATTTTTTAAGTCAGATAGGGCATTCATAAATATTGAATCGATTCGCTTAAGCTGACTAATATGAGTTAAGGTTTGTAAGCCTGTTAGTTCGAGAGCTGTTGAGTTGACCTCAGTTACAAACCCCTTGTCGGTGAGAACGATTACTCCCGTGGCTATGTGCTGAAGAATCTCACTGAAGTATGTCTCTTTTATCTTGCTTTTGGCTTGTACATCATGTAAGATTGTATTGAGTTCATTGAGGCTTTGATGTAATTCATTTATAATTCTATTATTTGATTTTTTAGGGAAATGTAGCGTGGTATCATTATTTTTAATGGCATGAATAAAATAGTTCATTAGCTTATGAGTTTTGTTCAGAAAGTGAATAAACTTCCAAGCTATATACAGCTCTATCATTAGTCCTAAAGTAAAAGTATAGTAGTTCTGATTTGCGAAGCTATAACCTATTCCTCCAGCGAAAATGATCAGCCCAATTAGATATAGAAAGAGAATGCTATTGTAGTATTTATATGCCATATCTCTTTATTTTATTATATAAGGTTTGGCGGGTAATCCCCAGTTGTGATGCAACTGCGCTAAGGTTACCAATCTGTTTTTCAATGGCCGCTACAATGAGTTTTTTTTCCATATCTTCAAGCGTTCCTCCATAGGCTTCTACTTTAGTGAACTCATTTATTTTAAAAATAAAATCGTTAGATCCTATTTCGTGATTCTTGCTAAGAATAACTGCCTTTTCGATGGCATGCTGCAATTCTCTTATATTACCAGGCCAGGCGTAATTTTGTAATTTATTAATGGCAGAAGAAGAGATGCTCACACCTTTTTTGTTGTATTTGTCGGCATACAATTTGGTAAAATATCTTGCCAACTCTGGAATATCTGTTTTTCTATCTCGAAGGGGGGGGAGTTCAATTTGTATGGTATTCATTCTGTAGAGTAAATCCTGACGGAATTTTCCTTCATTTACCATTTCATTAAGCTTGCAGTTTGTTGCACATATTAGCCGTAAGTCGACATCTATGGGCGTGTTCTCACCCAGTTTAGTTAACGATCGGTTTTGCAATACCGATAAAAGTTTGGCTTGCATAGGAAGTGATAGATTACCAATTTCATCTAAGAAAAGTGTCCCTTCATTAGCCGCTTCAATTTTTCCCATTCTGTCGCTGTGGGCATCGGTGAAGGCGCCTTTTTTGTGACCAAATAATTCACTTTCGAAGAGAGTTTCTGCAATGGACCCCATATCGACGGTGACCATTACTTTTTGACCCCGATTGGAGAGTCGATGCAATTCTCTTGCAACGAGTTCTTTCCCGGTTCCATTTTCACCAGTAATCAATATATTTGCTTTTGTGATGGCTACTTTTTCAACCAAATCCATCACTGTTTTCCATGCAGAAGAACTCCCAATCAGTTGATTTTTAGTTCGATTTATCTCTGAAATGAGTTCATTCTCCTTTAGGCGTAATTTTTTCACCTCTCTTTTTGAATGACTAAGTCTCCAAGCCATTTGTATAGTGGCTAACATTTTTTCATTTTCCCAGGGTTTCAATACAAAATCGACAGCACCAGAACGAACGGCCTTTACTGCCAACTCAACATCACCATAAGCTGTAATCATCACCACACTTATGCCTGAATTATATTCCAAAATTTGATTCAACCAATATATACCTTCATTACCGGTATTAATGCCAGCCTTAAAATTCATATCCAAAAGCACAACATCGTAATTATCTAATTTCAATTCGGATACCAAAATATTGGGAGTTGCTATGCATTTTAATTTTTTACAGGAATTTGATAACAATAAATCTAAAGCAGAGAGTATTCTTTTATTATCGTCAACAACTAGTATTTTAGCTTCTTTCATTCTGGCTATGATTTTCGTGTTTTCTATAAAACATCTTCAAATTTTTATCTAAAGTAGAAATCTTTTCAAAAAATTGGACAAGCTCTGTCTAATTATTTGACACCTTAATTAATGATAACTGAGATAAAGTTCTAATTGAGCAATAGTTATAAGACTTGGCACAAGATTGGTATTGAGTGAATATGTAAATCAATATGATATTTAGATTGGTTAATTAAAAGAGGAATTAAGTATGTCGATGGATAGAAAAATCACAAAGAAAAAAGGCTTGAAAGCCAAGCATATTTATATTAGTTTGCTTGTTGTTTTAGTACTAGGATTGTCGATTAAAATGATATTTGGTGCGGAATCTTCAACCTTTCGAGCTGAAGAAGATAAACTTGATATTGCTGAGGTTAGCCTAGGGAGTTTTAAGGATTATATCTCTATCGTTGGAATGGTAGAGCCTAAAACGACTATTTATTTGGATTTAGAAGAAGGAGGTAAGGTTATCGAAAAACTGATTGATGAAGGTGAAACAGTAAAAAAGGGTGATGTGATTGTCAAATTGGTCAACAACGATCTTAAGCTGCAAATTCTTAATACAGAATCTTCCTTAGCTTATCAGTCGAACGAGCTGCGAAATACGCTTATAGGTATGGAGCAACAGAAGATTAATAACCTACAGCAATTGCTTAGTATCGATACTGACATTATCAAACAAAAGCGACGTTATGAACAGAATCTAATGCTTTTTGAAAAGGGTTTTATTTCCAAGGAGGATTTCCTGATTTCAAAAGAAAATTATGATTTTTCGCGTCGGGATAGAGATTTGAGATACCAGCGTATGGTTCAGGATTCCATCTTTAGAGCCAATCAGAAACTGCAGATGAACAGTAGTTTGAAGAATATGAAACAAAACTTGGAAATGGTAAGGCAACGCTTGGAAAATTTGAATATCAAAGCGCCTGCCGATGGTCAATTAGGAAGCCTGGAAGTTGAAATTGGTCAATCGATAAATCGTGGACAACGTATTGGTCAGTTGCATATTCTAAACGATTTTAAAATTGTGGCTGATGTCGATGAGCATTATATCGATAGAGTTAGAAGAGGGCTCTCTAGTACCTTCACACGAAATGAAAAAACATACAAGCAGATTACAAAAAAAGTCTATCCTGAAGTTAGAGATGGTCGCTTTAAAGTAGATCTCATTTTCGATGGAGAGTCTCCTGAGAATCTTAGAACAGGGCAGACCTATCATATAAAACTTGAGTTGGGACAGCCGATAGAAGCCATTTTATTACCTCGAGGAGGATTTTTTCAAAGTACTGGTGGTCAATGGGTCTTTGTTCTAGATAAGTCGGGTACTTATGCTACAAAACGTCACATAAAAATTGGCAGACAAAACTCTCAATACTTCGAGGTATTGGAAGGTTTAGAAGCTGGAGAAAAAGTGATAAGAAATAATTACGATAGCTTTGGTGATAACGATAGAATTGAGTTTAAATAACTCAAGTATAAAGTGAAGTAAGGATAAAGGTTAAAGTGAAAAAAGGCTGAAAGAAACAACAAGTTTCTGGCCTGTGATTAAAGATTGCCAAGAACATATTTGTTCTTTTATCATGAATGTATTGCTTAATAATTGATAAAGTTATTTAACACGAATTATTAAAATCCCATAATTATATACGCTTATTCTAAAAAATAAAAAAATGATAACAATTGAAAATTTATCGAAGGTATTTCAGACAAGTGAAATAGAAACATTAGCTCTGAATAACATCAATTTGAGGATCAAAAAAGGGGAGTTCGTTGCCATTATGGGCCCTTCGGGTTGTGGAAAATCCACCCTCCTAAACATTTTAGGCTTGTTGGATAATCCTTCTGAAGGCCAATATACTTTCAATAACACCAAAGTTGCTGGTTTAAAAGAAGGACAGCGCACCGACTTAAGAAAAGGTAATGTGGGATTTGTATTCCAGAGTTTTAATTTGATTGACGAGCTGAATGTGTTCGAGAATGTTGAAATGCCTTTAGTTTATCAGGGATTTAGTAGCAAGCAACGCAAGGAGATGGTAACCAAGGTTCTTGATAGAATGAATATGAGTCATCGTGCAAAACATTACCCACAACAGCTTTCAGGAGGACAACAACAGCGTGTCGCTATAGCTCGAGCCGTAGTTTCTAACCCAGGATTAATACTTGCCGATGAGCCTACAGGTAATCTTGATTCTAAAAATGGACAGGAAGTGATGCAATTATTGACTGAACTAAATAGAGAAGGGACGACTATCATTATGGTAACTCACTCTATAAAAGATGCGGGTTATTCTCATAGAATTATCAATTTATTTGATGGAAAGGTTGTTACTGAAGAGGTTTTGGTTGAGGAGCACGCTCAAATGGCTTGAAAACTTTGCTTATAAAACAGAACTTAGCTGGTGGATTTTTGCTTTGGCAGGATTCATTGCCATGGGAATTGCTCTTTTAACCGTTTCGCTTAAGTCGTGGTGGGTAGTTACGAGAAATCATGTGGAGAATTTGAGGTATGGATAATTAGTCAATGTGTGGCTAGTTAATCTGCTGCTAGTTGATATAGTATCGAATTAATTGGAGCTAGGGATTTAATTAATTGGATTAGTAAAATATTTATCTACCATATAGATAGAGCAATTAAAAAAAACACAATCCACAAATTGTTAAATGAGACGAAATGAATAAAATAAAAACATACATAAGAGTTTTTTTTCGAGATAAAGTAAGTCTTCTATTGGGAGTTGGCAGTTTAACTATTGGTATTAGCGTGAGTTTGCTTATTGGTTTATGGTATGTAAACGAAACATCTTATGACAAATTTCATAAAGATTCGGATAATACTTACCGAGTTTGCCGAAAAATTCTTTTAGGTAGCGAGTCTAAAATATTGGGTAGTGAGTTTAACCCCTTAGGGAAAAACATCAAGAGATTATTTCCTGAAGTTATAGAGGCGGTTCGTATCTCACCAATTATTAGTGAAAAAGGGGAATTGGTGAAATATGGTGGTAAAAAACATTTCTTAAAGTATATTAATGTTGTGGATACTAGCTTCTTCAATTTTTTCAATTATGAATTTAAAGAAGGAAGTGCCCATGCTTTTATTCAAAACCCCAACTCCATTATTATTGATGAAACTACAGCAAATCAATTTTTTCCAAACGAAAACCCATTAGGTAGAGTAATTTCCTATATGGGAGAGCGCGAAGTTGTTGGAGTATTAAAAAATTTACCATCTAATACGCATTTAAAATTTCATGCTTTAATTCCTATACAGAGCATCCCTGAAATTGACAATGGGAAATGGGGAAATAGAGATAATTACATGACCTATGTTAAGTTGGCTAAGGATACGAATCAAGCATTTTTATGTGAAAAAATTAAGCAGTATAGTGTGACTTCGTGCGATTTCTATAGAGAAGGGGATATAGACTATTTTTTACAGCCATTGCAAGCTATTCACCTAACATCAGGTTTTATGTTTGAAGCAGAATCTGGTGTTCGAACGACTAATGCTTCTATGTTGGTTACTTTCCTGATTATTGGTATTGTTATTTTACTAATAGCTTGTGTTAATTTTATAAACCTTTTTATTTCTGCTTCATTTTTACGAGCTAAGGCTATTGGTTTAAAAAAAGTAAATGGGGCTAAACGCTTAAATATCATCATGGATTTTATGGGTGAAACCTTTTTGTATGTTTTTTTTTCTAGCGTATTGGCATTGCTGATTATTCATGCTGTATTGCCCTATTTTAGTCAGTTTATCGGCTATAATTTGTTACTGGATTTTTCAGATAGTAAACTTTGGATAATGTTGTTAGGAGTAGGACTGTTTATAAGTATTTTCTCAGGCGCAATACCAGGCTTGTACATGTCGGGATTTAACAGCTTAGAAAGTTTAAAAGGACGATTTAAAGGACAACGTATTATTGCGCTACAAAAAAGTTTGGTAATAATCCAATTTACAGTCTCAATGGCCTTGCTTACTGGAGTCTTTTTCATCAACAAGCAAATTCAGTTTATAAACAATGCTGATTTGGGTTTTGATAAGGAACAATTGGTTTATATCAATATTCCAGAGTCTTATGTAAATAAAATAAGCAGTATACAAGAAGAGCTGGAAAGAAGCCCTTTTGTAAAAGCAACCTGCGTCTCTAATGGTACGACTTTGCAATGGTGGCAAGGCAATTCTATTTCTAAAGCCGAAACGCCTGACGAACAAGTTGTAGCAGAAATAAAACAAATGCAACACAACTATTTTAAGGTTTATGGCTTGCAGGTGATTGAGGGTGAAAACACCCTGAGCGATGCACTTGGCAAAGGTTTTGGTTCTGATTGTTTGATAAATGAAAAAACAGCTGAATTGTTGAATTTAGAAAAACCTTATATCGGAAAATCCATTAAAGTAGGATTTAGAAAACCGATGACTATTGTTGGTGTGGTAAAAGATGCTTACACCAAATCGCTCAATCAAAAAATTGACCCTCAGGTTTATGTCCGTTTCTGTGATATATGGGCTGGCATGCCTCTCATGGTAAAAACTACAGGGAGAGATATGAAAGTAGTTATAGACATACTACGTAAACAGTGGGAAGCCAATGAAACAGATTATCCTTTTGAATATCGATTTTTAGATAAAGATTACGAAGCTCTATACAAGGACGAAGAACAATCAGGAATACTTGCCTTGTGGACAATGGGTATTGCTCTTTTTCTAACCATTGCAGGATTGTGGGGCATGGCGCGTTACTCGTCGCATCGTCGTATTAAAGAGATTGGCGTACGGAAAGTAAATGGGGCATCTACTTTAGAAATACTACGATTACTTAATACTGATTTTATAAAATGGGTTGTTGTAGCTTTTAGCATAGCTTGCCCAATAGCTTGGTATGTCATGGATAAATGGCTGCAAAACTTTGCCTACAAAACAGAACTCAGTTGGTGGATTTTCGCCTTATCAGGGCTTATAGGCATGGGTATTGCTTTGCTGACGGTTTCTATTCAATCCTGGCGAGCAGCCACAAGAAACCCTGTTGAGAGCTTGAGGTATGAATAAAATGAATTGAAGTAAAATATTATCACGACACTAACTGATTAAATACTTTATATGAACTGGTCAATTAACCTTAAATTATCGATTCGTAGTATCCTAATGAACAAAGTGCAATCTATCATCAGTATACTTGGATTAGGGATTGGTTTGGGTTGCGTTTTCTTATTGAGTTTACTTTATATTCACGAGAATTCTTTCGATAACTATATTCCTAAAAAAGAGAACTTGTATCGGGTTTTGCAAGGATCTGAGAGTCTAACTTCTTACCCATTGGGTAGTACAGTACAAGCGGAAATACCCCTTGTTGATAACTACTTTAGGTATTTCCAGGATTCGGATGTGGAGTTAAAAAACGCTCAAAATGACTTGGTGAAGGACAAACGATTCGCTTATGCTGATACTTCTCTCTTTGCTTGTTTAGGTATTAGAATTATTCAAGGATACGCCTCCCGCTCTGAAAGAGAAATTTGTATTTCTGCTTCAACAGCCAATAGGTATTTTAAAAAGGTTAATCCCATTAATGAGATTCTTCAGGTAAAGATCAACAATCAATTTTTATCACTAACGGTTTGCGGGGTGTATGAAGATTTCCCTCAAAATTCTAGATTATATCCCAATTTCATTTGTCATTTAGATTTAATAATAGAATCCATTGGGCGTAGTCAACGACATTTAGAGGAATACAGACGTTCTTCTGAGTCTTTTAAAGACTGGGATCATTTTTTATTTGAAACCTACCTTCTATTAAATGAAAAATCTGAGCCTGAAAACGTTTTGCGTCATATGCAAACATATAAAAACAAAACTGTTAATGAAACGAGGAAGGAGCAGGATTACGATTTACAACTTGTTACTGATATCTACCTGCAATCATCTGATTTAAATGAAAGAATTGAAACTCGAAAAGGAAACCCTACGCAACTGAAATATTTACTTGTCATTTCCCTATTTATTCTACTGATTGCCATTGTGAACTACGTGTTTCTGACGAAAGCAAAAATGGAAAATCGCCTGAAAGATTTTGGGGTTCAAAAAGCTATGGGTGCTTCAATTAAATGTATTCTTAAACAAGTTTTGTTGGAATCAAATATGCTGTCAGTCATCAGTTTGTTACCTGCTACCTTGGTTGTTATTCTTGGATTTCCTTTTATAAATGAGACGCTTGAATGTACTTTAAACGTAGACGTTTTTATGATATGGCAATCATGGTTGTTGTTATTCTTGGTTGTGATTGTAACAGGGTCAATTTCGGGTATTATAATCGGCTTAACTATTACAAGACGATCTTCAGTTGATCTAATTAAAGGAATAAAATTGAATTCATCGAAAAGGAAAGGTTGGACTAATTCAGTTCTAAGTATACATTTTGCAATCTTTATTATTCTTGTTACTGGTGTTCTAACAATAAAGAAACAGTTGCATTATGCTCAGACAAGTTCCAAGAATATTGAAACTGAAAATATTATTATTTGTGAACTTAACTCTCGTGAATTAAGTAAGAAACATCAGTCAATTACCAACGAAATTGAAAAAATACCTGGTGTTATATCTACAGCGGGTTCCCTTTTGATTCCTCCCAACATGACAAACGTATCAATTGGTTTTATGTATGAAAACAATGAAGTTCAATTTGATGGCTTATTAACTGGAAAAGGAATGTTGGATCTTCTCAAAATCGAATTTATTGATGGACAAGACTTTAATGAATATCGTAAAAACAACATAATATTTAACGAGTCTGCGGCAAAAAAATATAATCTAAAAGTGGGCGAAGTGTTTAATGGGTTTAAAGTGCGCGGAATTGTTAAGGATTTCAACGGTCATTCATTTCATTCTCAGGTTGAGCCTATGGTCATTCTTCAGCAACATCCTCAAAATATGAGCTTGCTTGCCATTAAAACGACTGGACTCAACAATGATGAAATTAGAAAAAAAATGGCTGAATTTTTCAAAAAGATATCGCCAGATGTGATTGTAAATATTTATACACTAACCGACCAGGTCAAACAATTCTATAAAAAGGAACAACAGCAGATTCAGTTGATCAGTGCATTCTCTCTGTTAGCCATTGTTTTGTCAATTATGGGCTTGCTAGGAATGGTTTTAAACACCATTTCGAGAAAAACCAAAGAGATCGGAATTCGCAAAGTAAACGGAGCCAAAACCTATCAAATCATCACAATGCTTAATAAAGATTTCCTTAAATGGGTAGTTTTTGCCTTTGTTGTAGCCTTTCCAATAGCTTGGTATGTCATGGATAAATGGCTGGCAAATTTTGCCTATAAAATAGAGCTTTCTTGGTGGATATTTGCCTTGGCGGGTATAATAGCTATGGGAATTGCCTTGTTAACAGTCTCGATTCAATCGTGGAGAGCAGCAACGAGAAATCCTGTTGAGAGTTTGAGGTATGAATAAGCAATAAAATAATGATAAGATTATGAGATTCAATCAAAATATAATGATTAGCCTAAGACGGTTTAAATCAGAAAAAGTAAATACACTTATCAGCCTAACGGGTTTGATATTAGCTTTAAGTATTGTGACAATTGTATTGGTATTCATCCTAAACGAATTGAATTACAATAGTTATTACAAAAATAAAGATCGTATTTATAGAGTATTAAATTATAATAAGATTGAGAACAAATACTGGGCAACTACACCATATCAGATTGGGCAACTTGCAAAGGAAAAGTTTTCGGAAGTAAAAGCTGCTACACATCAGTATAACATTCATAACACACAATTTCAGAAAAATAAGGAGTACATCGAGGAACAATCAGTAATAGGAACCGATAGTTCGTTTTTTACTGTTTTTGGCATTGATATTTTGCAAGGAGATTTACATGGGTTTGAAGAAACCAAGCATCATATACTATTGAGCTCTTCGATGTCGAAAAAATACTTTGGTCGTGAAAATCCTATTGGTAAGTCTTTAAAAATGAAATTAAACAACCTGATATATGATATGCAAGTTGCTGCTATTTTTAAGGATATACCCAACAACACAAGCGTTAGATCAGATTTTATAGTAAATACAGATATTGCATTTGACGATTTAGAAAAAAACATTATTACCAGCGAAGATGAAGTGGATTTAAAAAGTATGAAAGAGGCATGGGCAAGTGTGTTCTTTACCAATTACTTCTTATTAGAATCTTCTGTTTCAATTCCTCTATTTCAGGAGAAGCTTTTAAAATTAGGAAAGGAATATTCAAATAGTAAAAATAAATATACGCTATCAGCTCAATCGTTAAACAATGTTTATTTTAAGTCAGGCGGATATATCGACAATCATAGAACCGACTCTGGAGATCTAAAAATGCTCTTTATATTGGGTACTATAGGTATTCTGATTTTAATTATAGCCTGCATAAATTATCTGAATTTAGCCTTAGCTCAGGCCATTACACGACTAAAAAGCTTTGCAGTAAGAAAAACTTATGGCGCTTCTCAAAAAGATATCCTTCAGCAATTAGTAATCGATTATTGTTCGTTGTCGATTATTGCCCTGCCAATTGCTATTGTTTTTGCTCAAATAGCTCTACCCGTAATTAGTGAGATGCTTGGAAAATCTTATCAGCTACAAATCGATTCAAACTTTCTTGTAGGGTTCGGTATTCTTATAGCCTTAACTTTAGTTACCGGTTTAATTACTGCATTTGCCACATTCTTAAGGTTCAAACAATCGCAGCTAACCCATATGCTTAAGGGTGCAAAAGAAGGTCAAAACCAAAAATTCACTTTGCAAAAAGGAATGATTGTATTTCAAATACTGGTTTTTATCATTTTACTCTCCTGCACCATCGTTATCCAAAAACAAGTACGATATGCATTTAATATCGATTTAGGTTTTGCCAAAGAGGAATTGGTAAGTGTAGATATTGGAAACCGTAATAAAGACATATTAAAGCAAAAGTTGCTGAAGATTCCGTTAGTAAAATCTGTTAGTTCTGCCATGTGGCTTCCCCCAACAAACAATAAAATGTTTGTTGGTGTCAAACGAGTTGATCGACCAGATGAGGACGTTTCTGTTTCTGGATTATTTGTTGATTATGATTTTGCAAAGGCTATGGGAATTAAGCTACTTATGGGCGAAGATTTTCAGGTAGACAAGCACCAATCAGGAGTTTTGGTGAATAAATCTGCAGCCAAAGCATTGGGACTAACCGATATTATTGGAGAAAAAACAAGCTTTGGAATTGTACACGGGCTTATTGCCGATTTTCATATGTTCTCATTAAAAGAAAAAATTCCGCCTATGCTGTTGAGCTTATCTCCTTCTTCGGGCAGAGAAATGATCATTCGTGTTTCAACAAAAAATATTCACTACACCATTGCTCAAATAAAAAGGACATGGGAATCATTCGAAAATGGTCATCCTTTCGAAATTACTTTTACGGATGATGCACTAAACGAATTGTATCAATCAGATATCCGTTTTTCTAAAACAATTGGGATGCTCGCATTTATTGCCATATTAATTGCTAGTCTTGGCCTGTTGGGCTTATCTCTTTTTATTGGCAAACAAAGAATTAAAGAAATTGGAGTGCGAAAAGCCAATGGTGCTAAAACTCATGAAATCATTAAAATGCTCAATAAAGATTTCTTTAATCTAGTGTTGATAGCTTTTATCATTGCTTGTCCTATTGCCTGGTACGCCATGAGTAGATGGCTCGAGAATTTTGCCTATAAAACAGAACTTAGTTGGTGGGTTTTTGTGTTAGCCGGGCTTATAGCTATGGGAATTGCTCTGCTAACAGTCTCGATTCAATCGTGGCGAGCGGCAACGAGAAATCCTGTTGAGAGTTTGAGGTATGAGTAATAGGTTGAGATTGTATAATTCAAATATTAAAGAAATATTATTTATGATTTTTTTAAAATTAGCATTTCGTCGTTTGTTCGGTAAAGGGGAGCATAGTGCGGCTCGTATCATATCATTAGCCACAGGTTTGGCATTTGGTATTTTACTTTTATCGGAGGTATTCTATTATTACAGTTTTGATAGTTTTTATCCAGATTCAGACCGTATTTATGTGGTGGATTCAAATTTTAAAAGGGATAAATCATCTGAAAAAATTGAATCTCGCCATTATGTGAGTGGTGCAATAGCCCCTGGATTAAAAGCTGAAGTTCCGGGAGTTGAAGCAGCAACGCGTCTAAATGCTATAGGTTCTTCAGTTTTTTACACAGAGGATAAAAAAAGCTATGAGGCTAAGTTTGTTTTGGCAGATGAGTATCTCTTTGATGTTCTTCCCAGACCAATGATTAAAGGAAATCCTGAAGAAATTCTTAAGTCGCCCATGACTTGTATGATTTCAAGTAAAATTGCTGAAAATATCGGAGATAATGTAATTGGAAAAGTCATAGAGTTAAAGGAATATCCAGGTAAGAAATTGACTATTGAAGGTGTGTTTGAAGCCTTGCCAGAATATACAAATTACAAATACGATATTTTGATTTCGATGGTTTCAACAGCGTGTTTTATGGGTGATGGCACAAACAATTGGCTGGGTAACGATCGTTATTATGCTTGTATGAAATTGGCCCCTGGAGTTAAGCCCGAAAGTCTTGCTCCCGCAGTTAGAAAGATGCAAGAAGTCCATCAGGATATTGTTAAAATTGAGGAACAAAATGATGGATTTGTTTTGAAATACACATTCAAACCCATTAAGGAAATTTATACCGAGAACTTAAAAGACATAATTCTAATTCTGAGTACCATTGCTTTTGCTGTTCTGTTTGTTTCTCTACTTAACTATATTTTATTGACTTTAAGTGTTTTGGTTGAACGATCGAAATCATCGGCTATTTATAAAACCTTTGGTGCTCATGCTAGGCATTTACGACAGATTATTTTCTCTGAATCAGTGCTTTTATTTTTGATATCCTTATTGGCTGCTTTTGTTATGATTATGGTTTTACAACCAGCAGCCGAGAGACAGGTTGGCCATAAATTAGTGTCCGTATTAAACCCTTATGTAGTTGTGCCGCTTATGGGGATATTAATGCTTATGGTGATACTGATGAGTTATTTACCAGCTCGATTTTTCTCTCGTATTCCTGTAGCCAATGCCTTTCGTCATTATCAGCAGAAAAAGAATAAATGGAAATTGATTTTATTATCCTTTCAATTTGTCGGCGCTTCTTTCATTCTCTCCATGCTTGTTATTGTAAGCTTGCAATATTCTAATATGAAAAACAGTTCTCACGGTTATCAGGCCGAAGGTATATTTTATGGATCAACCAGTGGTATGGATGGGAGTAAAATAGCGAGAGTCTTACATGAATTAAGATCGATGCCTGAAATACAAACTGTGGGACTTGGTGAGGAATTACCTATTTCTTTTCAATCGGGAAACAATATTCGGTCTATGGATAATCAGAGGGAGCTATTTAATGTAGCAGATTTCTATTCTATTGATGCCAACTATCTATCCATATTAGAAATTCCTCTTATCGAAGGAGATGGTTTCGTGAATGGGAAGACGCTAGGAGACGACATGCTTATAAGTAAGAAATGTGCTGATATGTTGAAATTTCACAATATTTTGAAAGATGGGGTTATTGGTAAACAGATCGCAATTACCGGGCATGGCAATAAGAATAAAAATATACAAGGGGTATTCTCTGATTTTACAATGAATTCTAAGGCTAATCCGGATACGCGTCCTGCGGTATTTTTCTATCTATCTGAATCGAATTTTATTAAGAGAGCTATAAAATACCCATCCTATTCCTTCAATATATTGGTAAAAATATATCCTGATACTCAAGCTGGAATGATGAATATAATAAGAGAGGTATTTAACAAGGCACTTCTTTTTAAAGATGCCAATATCAAGAGCATTGAAATAGAACAAGAAAAGGGTTATACACAGCAACGTGGATTTCGAAATGCGATGATGGCAGGAAGTGCTATTATCTTATTAATTACAATAATTGGTCTATTGGGTTACACTACCAACGAGGCAGTGAGAAGGCGTAAAGAATTGGCTATTCGAAGAATAAACGGAGCTAAATTTTCGAATATTTTAAAAGTCTTCTTGTGGGATGTTGAGGTAATTGCAATTCCTGCTGTAATGCTTGGAGCTATTGGAGCTTGGTTAACAGCCAGTTTATGGATGCAGAATTTTGCCTATAAATTACCACTTCATTGGGGAATATTCTTGATTTGTAGCTTGATTATTCTATTGTTAGTTGCACTTGTTACCATCATAAATTTCACAAGAAATGCGAGACAGAATCCAGTGGATAGCTTGAGGTATGAGTAATATAAAATGAAACATCCCGACTGGGAGTACCAATCGGGATGTTCACAAAATACTTAAACAACAAACACTAACATAAACGTTCCTTAAACGCGTACACCACAAAGATGAGTATTAAATATGGTTCTTGAAAGTGATTTTCAGGCAGATATGGGCGCAAA
Organism: Ancylomarina euxina; assembly: GCF_003863355.1. Taxonomy (GTDB): domain Bacteria; phylum Bacteroidota; class Bacteroidia; order Bacteroidales; family Marinifilaceae; genus Ancylomarina; species Ancylomarina euxinus. Next base: position 82,689 of record NZ_QQWG01000001.1, read on the forward strand.
CGTTATAGAGTGTTCCCGAAAACGTTTGCTGCGACGTTATTTATATAAAATTTAAATAACGACTTATGAGTCTGATTCATTTTTCAAAAATTGCTCCACGTGGAGCAATTTTTAGTTGGTTATTATGAGTCTTTTGGTGAACAAAATTCTTAGATGGGGGTTTTGTTTACGAACTAAACGATTCAAAACTTTCTTCAATCTAAAAGGGCTACAGCTTCATTATTCCAATTCTATATTTCAATCTAGAACAATCCTTATTTTCGCTATATTTGTCTTCTTGTAAAGCTTGCTCTAAAGATTATCATGTTCAGTATCTTGTTCTGATTGACTGAGGCAATACCTTTTAAAAATAAAGATGATTTTAACTCCAAAGAAGATATTTTGAATCCATTAAAGAAACTTGCAGGTGAAACGGCCATATATGGCGTAAGCTCTATTCTCGGAAGACTGCTAAATTGGCTTTTAGTGCCTCTTTATACCATTCTATTCGTTACAGAGGAGTATGGTATTGTGACAAACCTAATGGCCTACGTTGCCATAACTCTGGTCATGCTAACTTATGGTTTAGAAACGGGGTATTTTAGGTTTGCCAATGACGATACCTATAAGGCTAAAGTATATTCAACCACATTTTTCTCTGTATTGACAACTAGCCTAATCTTTTTAGGGGCAGTTCTTTTGTTTATGGACCCTATTTCGTCATTTCTAAATGTACCTAATAGAACTTACTATGTCATTCTTTTAGCCTTGACATTGGCCTTTGATGCCATAACATCATTGCCCTTTGCTAAGTTGCGTCAAGAGAAGCGACCTCTGCGATTTGCCTTTATCAAGTTTTGTAATATTGGAATAAATTTAGGTTTGAATCTATTCTTTCTTCTGCTTTGTCCAAAGCTAAATGCTTGGTTTCCTGAATTGGGTGTGACTCGAATATGGAATCCAGAGATTGGTATTGGTTATATCTTTATTGCATGGTTTGTGTCATCGCTCTTTAATTTGATCCTACTAATACCCGATTTGGTCAAGATCAAATGGCAGTTCGATGCGGCCTTGCTTCGTAAAGTGCTTACTTATACGTCTCCAATTTTGGTGGTAAGTATTGCTGCACAGATTAATCTGAATGTGGATAAAATGCTAATGCCAAAGCTGATTTCTGATGCCAGTGAGGCTTTGTCTCAAACGGGTATTTATGGTGCTAATTTCAAGTTAGCAGTCATTATGACTCTTTTTATTCAAGCCTTTCGTTTTGCTTTCGAACCCTTCTTCTTTTCCCAGAACAAAGATGAAAATAGCAAGAAGCTCTATGCCGATGTGCTGAAGTATTTTGTGATATTGGGAATGCTCATTTTCATGGGGGTTATTTTTTATATCGATATTGTTAAAATACTAATCGGTCCTAAGTATCGTGATGGTTTGGACATCGTACCTATGGTTCTTTTAGCCAATTTCTTTTTGGGCATCTTCTTTTCCTTATCACTTTGGTACAAGCTTACCGATAAAACTCGATTTGGAGCTTATATGGCTCTTGGAGGAGCAGCAATAACATTGACTTTGAATATTATTCTCGTGCCAAAGATTGGTTATTATGGGGCGGCTGTAGCCATTTTGGTTTGTTCTATTTTTATGACAATAACGAGTTATATTCTTGGACAAAAGTATTATCCTATACCTTACGATTTAAAGCGAATTGTCACTTATTTTGCTTTGGGTATGTCCCTTTATTTTGTGAGTACCCATATTGTTTTCGATAACCATTGGCTAAAAATGTTGGCTAAAACTCCATTAATTATTCTATTTTTAGTTGTTGTTTTCCAGAAAGAGAAGTTATGGCATGTGGTGAGGAGGGTAAAAGGATAGGCCAGCTATGCTGGGTCCGAGTATCGGGAATAAAGGCGAAACTTTTAAAAGATCTGCGTTTATTAGCGCAATCTGTTGGATGATAAATTAAAAACTAAACAAATATAAAGATGAAGGTTAAAATCATTAATCAATCGAAGCACGATTTACCGAAGTACAGTACAGCTTTGTCAGCCGGTATGGATTTGAGAGCTAATATTAGCAAAAAGGTGATATTACAACCTCTTGAGCGCACTTTAATTCCTACAGGTTTGTTTATTGAGTTGCCTGCTGGTTATGAAGCTCAAATTCGACCACGAAGCGGTATGGCTTTGAAGGAAGGCATTACTGTTTTGAATACGCCTGGTACGATTGATGCAGATTATCGAGGTGAAATTCGAGTAATTTTAGCGAATCTATCTAACTCAATGGTTGAGATTAATGATGGCGATCGTATCTGCCAAATGGTTATTGCAGCCCATGCTACAGTAGAATGGGAAGCAGTTGAAGAGCTGGAAGAAACCGTACGTGCTGCTGGTGGATTCGGACATACAGGTAAAGAGTAATGTGTTGATTAAGGGATGTGATGATGTGGTAATGAGGGGATGCGATGTATTTAGTATTCTATCAATTAAACCATTTAGCAATCCAGCTGTTTCTCAGTCTTATTCTAATTACCAATTGTTAATCGATCATCATTAATTGTAGATTACTAATCAAGCAAGCGTTAATAAATATTAATGCTCATTTTTACTAGAACTTATTCAGTAACTTTGATTTTGCCTTTATATCACCCCTGTTTTGTGTGGTTTGGGGTTGGCATAATTAAAACATTATAAAAAAAACTAAGAAAGAATATGAAGATTATTGTTCCAATGGCAGGAATGGGAAAGCGCATGCGCCCACATACTTTAACGGTACCAAAACCTCTTATTCCTATTGCAGGAAAACCAATTGTACAACGCTTATTAGAAGAAATTGCCAAGGTTTCTGGTGAAGAAATTGAAGAAATCGCTTATATCATTGGGCATTTTGGTGATGAAGTTGAAAATCAATTGAAGGAGATTGCTTCTGACCTAAATGCTAAGGCAAGCATCTATTATCAAACGGAAGCTTTAGGTACGGCTCATGCTATTCACTGTGCAGCAGATTCTCTTGATGGTAAGGTTGTTGTTGCTTTTGCTGATACTTTATTTAAAGCTGACTTTGTTTTAGATAATGAAGCTGATTCAGTAATTTGGGTACAAAAGGTTGAGGATCCATCTGCTTTTGGAGTGATTAAAATGGACGATAATAATCGTATTACGGACTTTGTTGAGAAACCACAAGAATTTGTTTCAGACCTTGCTATTATTGGTATTTACTACTTTAAAGATGGTGCAAATCTGAAATCAGAACTTCAGTATTTGTTAGATAATAAGGTCGTTGTAAATGGAGAATATCAGTTAACTGATGCTCTTGAGAATATGAAGAATAAAGGGCTTAAATTTGTTCCTGGCCAGGTGATTGAGTGGATGGATTGTGGCAATAAAGATGCAACTGTCAATACAAATCAACGTATACTTGAATATCATAAAGATGATAAATTAGTTGCTGACACTTTCGTAAATGAAAATTCAGTGATTATTCCTCCGTGTTATATTGGAGAAAATGTGGTGATCAAGAATTCTGTAGTAGGACCTCACGTATCCTTAGGCAATAATTCTCTAATTGAGAACTCTTTGGTTTCTAATGCTATCGTTCAGACTAATACAAAAATTGCTGGTGGTCATATCAAAAATTCTATGTTAGGAAATTTTGTTGAAGTCACTGGGGAAGCAAAAGAATACAGCGTTGGTGATTATACCAATTGCTAATTAATTGGATAAAAGTCTTGATTCTGAGGTCTGTAAATTCAGGTCTCAGAATCGATTTGTATATAAGAGCTTTATCGAATTGAAATACATAAATTAATGATGGGAAGACAATTTATAGTTTATATGCTTGCTGGAGTACTAATGTTTGGTTCTTTTGCTGCATTAGGACAAAAGAAGGGAAAGGATAAAAAACAGAGTAAAGTAGAGCTAACTGAACAGAAGCGTCTTGAGTTTGATTATGCGTTTCATGAAGGTGAGAAAGCTCTTGTGCTCGGCGAATATGAAAAAGCTATTTCTTGGTTTGCGACCTGCCTTAAGTTGGATAAAACCAGTGCTGTTGTTCGCTATGAATTGGCTAATATTTATATCAGTCAGGAGAATTTTAATTCGGCACTTGAATTGGCTCGTGGAGCAGTTGCCCTCCAGCCAAAAAATATGTGGTATCAGGTTCAGCTAGCGGGTATTTACAAGGCTAAGGGCATGATTGAACAAGCTTGTGGTGTTTATGAAAAATTGGCTTCCCAATTTCCTAAACGTGATGATTTTTATCATATACAAGCTGAATTATATGCCTCTGTTGAGAAATTTGAAGAAGCTCTTGAGGTGTATCAGAAACTAGAAAAGAAGCTAGGCGTTCATGAGCAAATAAGTATTAATAAACATGCTCTTTATCTGCGTTTAGGTAAAAGAAAAAATGCCTATGCTGAGTTGAATAAATTAGTGAAGAAATTTCCTTTCAAAATTGAAAATTATGGTCTTTTAGCCGATATGTATCTCCAAGATGGCGAAGATGATAAGGCATTAGCTCAGTATCAAAAGATTGTTGAAATTGCTCCTGAAAATGGTTTAGTCCATTTCTATTTGGCTGAATATTACCGTAAGGATAAGCAAGAGGAGATGGCTTTGAACTCTTTAAAAAAAGCTTTTGCTAGTGATATGGTTAACCCCGATAAAAAGATTCAATATTTGATGGGGGTTATTATGGTGGATTCAGAAAATAAGTTGTCTGATGAGAATCTAAAATCGTTATTAGATCTATTGCTTAAGGTTCATCCTGAACACATTCATGTCAATGCACTTTATGCCGATTATCTGCGCCGTCAGAAGGATAGTGCTGGAGCACGTAAACTTCTTCGAAAAGTCCTTCAGCAGGATAAAAGTAATTACGTTGTATGGGAAGAACTGATGTTTATTAATAATGAATTATTAGACTTTGATAGTATGTTGGATGATAGTGCTGAGGCTATAAAATATTTCCCTACTCAACCCATGCTTTATATTTTTAATGGTGTTGCTGCAGCACAAAAGAAGGATTATGAAACAGCCGTTAAATCCTTGACGACTGGCTTCAACTACGTTGGTGAAAATATAGCCATGAGAATTCAGTTCTTAACCTATTTGGGAGATGCACAATACGAGCTTGGTCATACCGAGAAAGCTTTTAAGGCTTATGATGAAGTTTTACTTTTTGATCCTGATAATGTGATCGTTTTAAATAATTACAGCTATTATTTATCAGTTCTTGACCTGAAATTGGAAAAAGCCAAGGAGATGAGTTTTAAATGTGTTGAAATTGAGAAAGAGAATTCAACTTACTTAGATACTCATGCATGGGTTTTATTTAAATTAGGATCTTTCTCTGATGCTAAAAGAGCTATGGAAAAAGCCCTTCAATTTGGAGGACGTGAGTCAGCTGTAATTGTTGAGCATTATGGTGATATTCTATTTCGTTTAGGAGAGAAGGAAGCGGCCATGACCGAATGGCAAAATGCTAAAAAGATTGGTGAAGGATCAAAGCAATTATCAGAAAAGATTAAAACAGGGGTAATTCCAGAATAGTATGATGAGCATATTCCGCACAAAAAATAGCCTGCTTGGTATTGCATTTCTGCTTTTAGTCTTCCTGCAGTTCTCGTGTAAATCGACCTATGACCTGGGTCAAAAACGAGCACATGGGATGAGTGATAATAAGCTTTATAGTCTGATTCAGGATAGTAGTTTATTATACAAAACACTCTTTATAAAGCGCTTTTCTGCACATTATGAGTCAAAGGGAAAGAGTCAGAATGTAAGAGGGTCAATCAAAATATTAAGAGACAGTATTATCATGGTGCAAATAAATGCACCAACTGGAATCCTTGAAGTCGCTAGGATGTATATTACGCCTGATTCTGTCAAAATGATAGATCGTTTAAAGAAGGAGTATATGGAAAGTGATTTCCTGTACTTATCGGATAAACTTAATATGGATGTTGATTTTTATACCCTTCAAAGTATTCTAACAAATGAGATCTTTCAACTCAATGAGCTTTATGAGAAGCGACGTCCTTTTGTCAGGAACTTTAAAGGAAAAGTGATCGACGATAAGTATGTATTTATTTCTGATAAGGCCTCGAAGGTTGAAAGAAAATTGAGAAAAGATAAATATGAAAAGCTTTATAAGTTCAATTATCAACGCTTCGAAATAGATCCATCATTAATGAAAATTACTGATGTTTTGGTCAGACTGTTTGGTGAGGAAAGGGATATGACCTTAAAATATCGTGACTTTATCAATGTGGAAGGACAAAAATTTCCAAGTGAATTAGTTTTTAAGGTGAAGGATTCAACACAATCCTTATCTTGTAAGTTGAAATATAATAAGCTTGTATTGAATCAAGACCTTAAGTTTCCATTTAAGCTCTCAAGCAAATTTAAAAGAATCTATCCAGAATAAACTATGGGATTTCTTAAACGTCAGAAGTCAATTCTATTTTTCATTATCTTTTTTTTACTGCTGAATGGTTCAGTAAAGGCGCAAGATATATCCAAACTTCAGAAGCAAAAGGAGCAGAATGCTAAGGATATAGCCTATACGCAAAAGCTTTTGCAAAGTACTCAGCAGCAGCAGAAATCTAGTTTAGGACTCTTATCGGTCCTCAATAGGAAGATTAAGCTTCAAGAGGATCTGATTCTTAATATCCAAAAAGAATTGGATTTTACAGACTCTAAAATTGGTAAAACGAATAAGGAAATTTCAAGTCTAGAAAAGAAGTACGATGATTTAAAGCTTCAGTACGAGAAGCTAATTGTATACGCTCACCGTCAAAAGAATTCTCGTGATAAGCTCATGTTTCTATTTGCTTCAAAAGATTTCAACCAAGCTTATATGAGGTATAAATACCTGCAACAATTCTCTGAATTTACTCGTAAACGAGGTGAGCAATTGGTTGAAACTAAAGTTGACTTAGATATAAAGCTAGATAGATTAAAACTTGCTAAAATAGAGAAGCAGGTTCTTTTAACTCAAAATACAGAAGCCTCGAAAAATTTATCATCTCAGAAAAGGCAACAATCGGATGTGCTTTCTCAATTGAAAAAGAAAGAGAAAACACTTCGTAAGAACTTGGCGACTCAGCAAAAGAATGATAAGAAGCTTGAGAAAATGATCCGTGATATCATCGCAGAACAGGCTCGACTAGCAAAAAAGAAAAAAAATATTGGAGGTGAATATGGTTTAACACCAGAAGAGAAAGCCTTAGGTGCTAATTTTGGCCAAAATAAGGGAAATCTGCCTTGGCCGACAGCCACTGGTTTCATTTCTCAGAAATTTGGACAACATGCTCATCCTGTATTAAAACATGTAAGGGTAAACAACGATGGCGTTGATATAACGACAAAACCTCAGTCCATTTGCCGATCAATTTTTAAGGGTGAAGTCACTCATATCTTATCAATGCCCGGATTGAATATGGTTGTTATCATTAAGCATGGCGATTATATGACGGTTTATTCTAATTTAGCTAAAGTAACCGTTAAGAAAGGTGACTATGTTGCAGCTAAAGAATCAATTGGTGTGATCTATACGGATGAAAATGAAAATCAAACCGTATTGAAATTTCAGATGTGGAAGGAAACAAATAAGTTGAATCCTTCTGTTTGGCTTTTAAAGAAGTAGTTAATTTTCGCCCCTTAATATTTTTAACTATTTTCAAGTGAATGGAATCCAATCAAGATATATTTATTGAAAAACTGGATAATTTTATCCGGAAGTATTATCAGTTTCAAATATTAAGAGGACTCCTACTTACAATTCTCTTCTTGATTGTGCTATATCTGAGTTTAAGTGTTTTCGAATACCATCTCTATCTTTCTGCACGAATAAAAACGATTTTAGTTCTTATAGGAGCTAGTTTACAACTCATTGTTTTTGTTAGATTGATTTTCCTCCCATTGAGGGGACTCATAAATAAAGGTTCTCGAATTTCTTACCGCAAGGCTATTTCTCTCATTTCTGCTCACTTCCCCGAATTGGAAGATCGTCTGTTAAATACCTATGAGCTAAACGAAAATGCTTTGCAGAATCCTGAAGATAATGCACTGCTTATTGCCAGTATCAACCAACGAATTTCGAGCTTAAAACTTTTGTCTTTTCGAGAAAGTATCTCTTTTAAGGATGCTTATATCTATTTCAAGTACCTTATTGGTGTTTTGATTCTTTCCGTGATTATTTACATTGCTTTTCCCGACTTTTATCCATCTAGTGGTCAGCGCCTCGTCCATTTTCGAGAAAATTTTAAGGCTCCTGCCGATTTTGATTTTTTGGTTGAGAGCGATTTGGTTGCTGAAAAAGGAGAGGATTATCTTTTGCGTGTTCGAACGGAAGGGAAATATTATCCTAAATCAGTAGAATTGCTTTTTGGAGGACAAAAATATTTGATGCTAGATAACGATTCTGGTGTTTTTACTTATGAGTTTCGTAATATTAATTCTGAAATTTCATTCGCACTTCAATCTGGCAAAACGAAATCACCTTTTTACCAATTACGTGTAAAATCGAAGCCAGTATTAGATAAGTTGGAAATTAAGATCAATCCGCCATTTTATACCGGTTTATCTTCTCGTATTGAAAGCCAAATTGGTGATGTAAGCTTTCCTGTCGGATCGAGATTAGAATGGCTTATAGAGGCTTACGATGCAGATACGCTTAGTCTCCATTTTATGAAAATGGATAAATCTATTGCTCAAGCTGATTCTAAATTGCAGTTCGCCGAAACGATTCTTGAGTCTGATACCTACGAAATATCTCTTGCCAATAGTGAGTATGATCATGCGATATATGCTCGTTATCAATTGGAAGCTTTACCCGATCAATATCCAAGTATTGGTATCAGTATGCAAAATGATTCTTTGAATGCAGCTGCCTATTATTTTAAGGGGGTGATAAAAGATGATTATGGTTTTAGCAAATTGCGTTTTGCTTATGAAGTCGAAGGAGAGTCGGCTAAATTTTTATCAGTGCCGATTCAAAAAAATATAAATCGCCAGGAATTTTATTTTGCCTTCGATTTTTCTTCTGCCAATTTAGCCCAAGGAAGTCGAGTGCAATATTATTTTGAAGTGTTCGATAACGATGCCATCAATAAACCTAAAAGTACAAAGTCTGATTTTCTAAATTACTATTTGCCAAACGCTGAACAGGTTTTTGAACTGAATTCTCACATTCAGGACAGTTTGACTAGTAAAATGGAGAAAGGAAAGGAAATTAGTCAATCTATTCAGCAGGAAGTCCATAAATTACAGAAGAGTTTATTGGATGATTCAAGTGATCAATGGCAACAAAATCAGATGTTTCAGGAAATTGAAGCACAGAAAAACCATCTTGAGAATCTCTTAAAAGAGATTAAGAAGGATAATGCCCGTAAAAATCAGCTTATGAAAGCGGCAGGATTGCAAGATTCCTTGCTTCTCGACAAACAAAAGAAGATTGAAGAGCTAATGGAGAAAATTTTGGATGACGAATTAAAAAATCTTTTTGATGAGTTCAATAAATTGGCAGAAGAGCTGGATAGAGAAAAAATGAATAAACTGGGAAATCAATTGAAAATGTCTATGGACGATTTTCAGAAACAGCTTGATCGAAATCTACAATTATTAGAGCGCTACGAAATTGAATTGGGTGTGAAGCAACTTTCTGCCCGATTAGAAAAATTAGCTGAAGAGCAAAAAGCACTTTCTCAATTTAAGAGGAAAGATAAAGAGACTGCAATTCGGGAACAAGTTAGTGCAAAAATGAAATGGGAGCGTATTGAAAAGGATTTGGATGATATGATGAAGAAAAATTCCGAAATCCAAAAACCTTATAAGCTTGGTGATCTCGAAAGTGAAAAAGATGAGATTCAGAAGAGCATGCAAGAAAGTCTGGATCAACTTCGTGAGAATAATATGGGTAAGGCTGGAAAGAGTCTGAATAAAAGCTCCCAGAAACAATCTCAGATGGCTCAGAAACTCTCAAAAGCGATGGCTGGAAGCATGTCTATGCAGATGAGTATAGACTCTGATATGTTAAGTAAGTTACTTAATAACCTAATAGATTTTTCTTTTCAACAAGAAAAGCTTATTTTAGATTTGCAAAAAATCAACTATCAGAACCCATTATATGTCAGTATCATAGATAGACAAGGGCTTTTGAAAGAAGAGTATCAATTATTACAAGATTCTTTATTGTCTTTGTCGAGCCGTACACCTCAGGTTGCTGCTCTAATCGGTAATAGAATTTTTGATTTGGAGAATTTATTGAATCAAAGTCTTGATGAGTTGAATAGTCGTAGGGTCTATCAAGCGAGGGTGACTCAGCAGAAGTCTATGACAGAAATAAATGAGCTGGCAGTTTTCTTGTCAGAGGCTCTGAAGCAGCTTATGGAGCAAATGGCCAATGGTATGCCAGGTAGCCAAATGGGAGATAAGAAAGGTAATCAGCCTTCATTTTCTGGTATGAAATCTCAGCAGGAATCTCTAAAAAAGATGCTTGAACAGATGATTCAGGGCATGAAAGATGGAAAAGGTAAACCTGGACAAGAGGGTGAGAAGATGGGGAAATATTTGCGTGAGCAAGAGATGTTCCGTCAAAAGATGAATGAAATGATTCAACATGGTGGGCATGGTGAACAAACAGAAAAAGTTTTGAGAGAAGTGATGAGAATGATGGAGCAAACTGAAATTGAAATTTCTAATTTCTCAATTAATCAGCAGACTCTTATTCGTCAGAATAAGATAATGACACGATTGTTGGAAGCTGAAAATTCGTCGCGAGAGAAAGATTTTGATAAGAAAAGAGAAAGTAAATCGGGGTTAAATCATAAATTGAGTAACCCTAAAGCAATTTTTAAGTATAAGAAAATAGATCCTGAGTTCGATGATTTGTTTAATGATTCGAACGTGAAACTCATAGACTACTACAACAAAATTTACTTAGACTACCTTATTCGATTAAACGATGGCAAAAGCAGATAACTTAATAAAGCTTCCTTCACGCATTGATTATTTGAAACGCGTAGAGAATCTAATTAGTAACTTGTCGTCACATTACAAAATCAGCCCCGATGCTCGCGAGAAAATTTCATTAGCAGTTCTTGAGGCTGTGAACAATGCCATTTTACATGGCAATAAGCTCGATCATAAAAAAAATGTATCTATCCGCTTTCAAGTAAGTGAACGCTGTATATCCTGTGTTATTAAAGATGAAGGTGATGGATTTAATTTTTTATGCATTCCAGACCCAACTCTTCCCGAAAATCTTGAGAAAATCCATGGAAGAGGTGTATTTTTGATGAATCATTTAGCCGATTCAGTACATTATAGTGCTGAGGGTAGACATGTTAAAATGGTTTTCAATCTATAATCAATGCAGATAAGTTACAGTACATGTGAAACTGAAATGCCTGAAATCAATCAGGAAAGAATCAGTTTGTGGATCTCTCAAGTCGTAGAGAATTTCGAATGCGAGATAGGGGAGATTAATTATTATTTTTGTTCCGATGATTATTTGTTGGAGATGAATCGTGAGCATTTAAATCATGATTACTTCACTGATATCATCACTTTTGATTATACAGTTGCGGATATCATTTCGGGAGACCTGTTTATTTCTGTTGATACCGTTCGTGATAATGCTGAAGAATATCAGGTTGATTTTCTCGAAGAACTGCACCGAGTGATTGTACATGGTGTATTACACTTGCTAGGGATTGATGATAAGTGCGATGAGGATCAGGAAATAATGACCCAAAAGGAAGATGAATCATTAGCTTTACTTTCCAAGATTCATTAAGTTTGTGAAATTTTCGAATTAAAAAATTGATTATTAGCTTTTTACACTGTCTTTGTTTGATGTTTAAAGAGTTGATATATAATGTATTACCCCATGACCTCATGAGGATTATAGTCGTAAAATACTGAAAGCGTATATGTTAGCAGAATATGATGTTATTGTAGTTGGTGCTGGTCATGCAGGTTGTGAGGCCGCAACGGCAGCTGCCAATTTGGGATCCTCGGTGCTTCTTATCACCATGGATATGAATAAGATTGCTCAAATGTCTTGTAATCCTGCTATTGGTGGTATTGCTAAAGGGCAAATTGTGAGAGAGATTGATGCACTGGGAGGATATACAGGTATTGTCACTGACAGATCATCCATCCAATTTAGAATGCTGAATCGTTCTAAAGGGCCTGCTATGTGGAGTCCAAGAGCACAATGCGATCGAATGGTTTTTTCTGCCGAGTGGAGAAGGGTTGTTGAGAATACGGATCATTTAGACATGTGGCAAGATGCCGTAGTAGGTCTTCTTTTTGAAAATGAAAAGGTGGTTGGTGTTAAAACGAAACTGGGAATCGATATCAAATCGAAATCAGTTGTTTTAACCAATGGAACTTTCTTGAATGGTTTGATGCATGTTGGGCGTAAACAAGAAATGGGCGGTCGTTCTTCAGAACCAGCTTCATTGGGAATTAGCGAGCAGTTAAAATCTATTGGTTTCGAAGTTGGTAGAATGAAAACAGGAACACCAGCTCGTCTTGATGCAAGAAGTATCGATTTTTCAGTGATGAAGAGACAGGATGGGGAAGAGGATTTCCATCAGTTTTCATATTTAACTAATCATGTAGATAAGGAGCTCATTCAGCGACCTTGTTATATTACTTATACCAATCCTGAAGTTCATTCAGAGTTAGAACTCGGATTTGAAGAATCTCCAATGTACGATGGAACCATTCAGAGTACAGGGCCTCGATATTGTCCGAGTATTGAATCGAAGTTGACCACCTTTGCAGAAAAAAAGGAGCATCTTTTATTCCTTGAACCAGAAGGTGAAACCACACATGAATATTATATCAATGGTTTCTCTTCAAGTTTAGCTTGGGACATTCAATTAAATGGCCTAAGAAAAGTACCTGGTTTAGAGAATGTGAAAATGTATCGTCCTGGTTATGCTATTGAGTACGATTATTTTGCTCCAACGCAGTTGTTTCACACTTTGGAGACCAAGTTGATTGAGAACCTCTTCTTTGCAGGCCAGATTAACGGAACCACAGGTTACGAGGAAGCAGGAGCACAAGGTATGATGGCAGGTATAAATGCGAGTTTAAAGGTGCAAAATCGTGATCCATTTACCTTAAAACGTGATGAAGCCTATATTGGTGTTTTGATTGATGATTTGGTAACTAAAGGCGTGGATGAACCCTATCGTATGTTTACCTCACGAGCCGAATACCGAATTCTCCTGAGACAAGATGATGCAGATGTGAGATTAACGCCACGTGCATTTGAATTAGGATTGGCTAGTCAGGAACGAATGGATTTATTGACTGAAAAAATTGAATTTAGAAACAAGCTTATCGACTTCTGTAAAGAATTTGGTGTGAAACCCAAATATATAAATGCCGTTCTTGAAGATTTGGGAACGAGTCCGCTTAAGCAAGGCATGAAATTTTATGATGTCATTTTAAGACCACAGGTTCATATTATTGATTTTATTGATACTATTCTTCCTCTAAGGGAGCTTTTGGAATCAATCCCCAATAGGAGAGATGAGATTGTTGAGGCAGCAGAAGTCCTGATAAAGTATTCTGGTTATATAGAGAGAGAAAAGCTAATTGCCGATAAGCTGATACGACTTGAGAGAATTGTTATTACGGATCGTTTTGACTATACAAGTTTGCAATCTTTATCGACAGAAGCGCGTCAAAAATTAGATAAAATTAAACCTGAAACCATAGGTCAGGCTTCACGTATACCAGGGGTTTCTCCAAGTGATATCAACGTGCTTTTAGTCCTTATGGGGCGCTAATGTTCCACGTGGAACGCATAGGGTGTTTGAGAAAGAAATGTCCTCTGAGAGCTCGAAAACGCCTCGTCTTTATTATGAGATAGGTGTTTTCGAGCTTTTAGTATAAAGGATTAGTATGAAAAATATCAAGCGTATTTTAATTCCTATTCTTTTTTAATTGGATACTTGAGTATCTTGTATTGTAATTTGAAAACTGAAAGATATGGCTGAATCAAACTTTACTATAGCAGGGAATATTGTCGATGTTGTGTCGAGGAAAATATTTAAGGGTGAATTAGAAATCAGAGATGGCCTGATTCATTCAATTAATGAGCTTGAGGATGCTCCGGATTGTTACATCCTCCCTGGTTTAGTTGATTCCCACGTTCACATTGAAAGTTCACTTTTAATACCAAGTCGATTTGCAGATTTGGTTGTGAGGAAAGGAACTTTAGGCATTGTGACCGATCCCCATGAAATTGCAAATGTATTGGGAGAGATCGGGATTGACTTCATGATAAATGACGCAGCAAAAACACCACTGGAAATTCGTTTTGGTGTTCCTTCTTGTGTTCCTGCGACACCCTTTGAAACATCTGGATTTAAATTGGGACCTAATAAGGTTGAGAGTTTGTTGAAAAGGGAAGAGGTGGTCTGCTTGGCGGAAGTTATGGATTATCCTGGTGTGATTCGAGGCGATCTGGATGTCATGAAAAAGATTGTCGCCACCAAGCGCTTAGGGAAGAAAATTGATGGGCATGCGCCTGGTGTTAATGGTGAAGATTTGCGAAAATATGTCGCCGCTGGCGTTTCTGCCGACCATGAGTGTTCCACCTTAGAAGAAGCTCTGAATAAGATTCATCTTGGTATGATGATACAGATTAGAGAGGGAAGTGCGGCAAAAGATTTTGAAGCCTTGTATTCTCTTATTGAAACGCATTCTGATCGTGTCATGTTGTGTACGGACGATACCCATCCTGATGATTTATTCGAAAAGGGACATATGGATAATCTAATTCGTATGGGTTTAGGGAAAGGCTGTGATATAATTAATTTATTACGTGCAGGATCTTATAATGCCATCAAACATTATGGCCTTGATTTAGGATTACTTCAAGTGAGAGACTCTGCAGATTTCATTGTAATTGACAGTTTTGATTCATTTCAAGTGAAGTCTTCTTATATGAAAGGAGAATGTATCTATAAAGAAGGAGAAGTGTTCTTCGATAGCCACAATGAGATCCTTTTAAACAATTTTTATCGTAAAGAAATAGAACTCGAGGATATTCAACTTGAAGCGAGAGACTGCGATGTGCATGTGATGACAGTTAATTACGGAGATCTCTTGACTGGCTGGATAAATGGACGCCCTAAAACTGAAAATGGAAAGTTTGTTTCGGATACGGAGCAGGATCTGCTCAAGATTGTCGTGATGAGTAGATATAGTAATGATAAGCCAGTTGTCGGTTTTGCTAAAGGATTTGCTTTTAAGAAGGGCGCCATTTCGGGAAGTATTGCCCACGATAGTCATAATATTATTGCTGTAGGAACGAATGATGCTGATCTGTTAAAAGCCTTAAATAAACTAATTGTTATGAAGGGTGGGATGGTTGCTTGCGAGCATGATGAATGTCAATCAGTCCAGCTTGATGTAGCAGGTTTAATGTCGAACAAAAGAGGTGAAGATTTATTGGAAAACTATAAAGATTTGTCTGATTTTACGAAAAGCTTTGGAAGTGATTTCCACTCCCCATTTATGACGCTGGCTTTTATGTCTTTACTTGTTATACCTAAATTGAAACTTTCAGATAAAGGCTTATTTGATGTTGAGCAATTTAAATTGATTGATTTGTATTGTGAATAGTCTTGTTTATATTGCTTGCGGATTCATTAGAAATTATTATCTGTGATAGAAAACAAACACATTGTTCGCTTAAAAGAGTTGGTTGCTGCCTTACCAGAGAAGCCAGGCGTTTATCAGTTTTTCGATGAGCAGGAAAAGATCATATATGTAGGAAAGGCCAAGCGTTTAAAACGACGTGTCGCTTCTTATTTTAATAAGGTGCATGATATTGCCAAAACGAATGTGATGGTAAAGAAAATTGCAGATATCAAACACCTTGTTGTGGAAACGGAGGAGGATGCGCTTCTTCTGGAAAATAACCTAATTAAAAAGCATCAGCCTCGTTACAATATCCTCCTAAAGGATGATAAATCTTACCCCTGGATTTGTATAAAAAAGGAAACTTACCCTAGAGTTTTTATCACCCGACAGTTGGTGAAAGATGGATCTGAATATTTTGGACCCTATACCAGTGTTCGCATGGTAAGAACCCTTATGGATTTAATTCGTTCGCTATATAAGTTAAGAACATGTAATCTTAAATTGAGTGAAGAGAGTATCTCCCAAGGTAAGTTTAAGGTTTGTCTTGAATATCATATTGGTAATTGTAAGGGACCTTGTGTAAGTAAAGAATCATTCGAAGAATACCGTCAGACTATAGCAGAGATTCGCCATATTCTCAAAGGGAATATTAAAGTGGTTACTGATTTTCTGAATGAAAGGATGCAGATCCTAGCTGCCGATTACAAATATGAAGACGCTCATAAAGTCAAGGAGAAGTTAGATCTTTTGGAGAAGTATAAGAGCAAGTCAACGATTGTAAGTCCTACGATTGATAATATTGATGTTTATTCAATTTTATCCGATGACGATACGGCTTATGTCAATTTTATAAAAGTCGTGAGTGGTGCCATTATTCAGGCTCATACCATTGAAATTAAAAAGAAATTGAATGAGAGTGATCCGGAACTTTTATTGATGGGAATCATAGAGATTCGACAAAAAATGATAAGTACGGCAAAAGAAATAATCGTGCCTTTCCATCTGGATATGTCTATGCAGAATATTGGATTTACAGTTCCGCAAAGGGGCGATAAAAAGAAGCTTCTTGACATGTCATTGCGTAATGTAAAATATTTCCGACAGGAGAAGTTGAAACAGCAGGAGAGAATACTGCCAAAGAAACATTCCGACAGAATATTGGAAGGTATGAAAAAGGATTTTCGCTTGAAAGACTTGCCTGTTCATGTTGAGTGTTTTGATAATTCGAATATTCAGGGGACTCATCCGGTGGCATCCTGCGTGGTTTTTCGAAATGCAAAGCCCTACAAAAAAGATTACCGACATTTTAATATTAAAACAGTCGTTGGTGCCAATGACTTTGCTTCCATGGAAGAGATCATTTACCGAAGATATAAGCGCTTGTTAGAAGAGGAGAAGTCATTGCCTCAGATGATCGTGATTGATGGTGGGAAAGGGCAGTTGGGAGCTGCTTTGAATGCTCTTGAAAAACTAGACTTAAGAGGAAAAATTGCGATCGTAGGTATTGCTAAGCGTCTTGAAGAAATTTTCTTCCCGGGCGATCCTTATCCTTTGTACCTCGATAAGAATTCAGAGAGTTTGAAAGTGGTGCAGCATTTACGAAATGAATCTCACCGATTTGCCATTACCTTTCATCGACAGAAGAGATCGAAGGCTTTTATTACCTCTGAACTGGATGAAGTGTCTGGAATTGGCCCAAAAACAAAGCAAAGCTTGATTGCGACCTTTAAATCGGTAGAAAATATCAAAAAATCGAGTTTGGAGGATCTTGAAAAATGTATAGGTAAAGCAAAAGCCTTAAAGCTCTGGAAACATTTTAATTAGGATATTCTAATTGCAGTAATAAATGATATTTTTAGCCAGTAAATAATTGGCTAAAAGATGGCTCTGATTAATTCGTTAAGTTCTAAATTTAAGAAATACTCATTTAGATCGATTTGTTCCAGTTCCAGAAGCAAACTTTCCTTGTGATGGGGGATATTGAGTAGTTTATTTTCCAGCTCGCTAATATTTCCCATTTTAATACAATTACCCAGAATTTCAGATCTGACGATGCGTCCTTTTTCTATATCAAGTTCCACTTCCAGAATATTGCCGTTGGGGAAACTGATGAGTCTTTCGAATTTGTATTTTGGGGAGTAGCCAAAATTCCATTCCCACTTCAGGTACTTTTCTTCCATCAGCTTTTGAATAGCTTGATGATCTTCTTCAGTCAGTTCGTAGGGCTTAACTTCTGGGAATTGGCTTTGAACGTGATTAATAATTTTGTTCTGCAGTTCTTCAATACTTAGAGGAGTGGAGAGGTGATCACTGATGTTTGTTACACGACTTCTAATGGAACGAACACCCCTGTCACGAAACTTTAGTGGATTAACCTTCAACAGGCTATTTAAGCGGCTCAAATCGCTTGAGAAAAGCATGGTGCCGTGTTGCATCACCTTGTTTCTGTAGATATGGGAGGCATTCCCTGAGAATTTCAAGCCATCAATGGTTAAATCACTCTTTCCTTCGAATTTAGCATTCACATTTAAAGTCTGGAGCACATCGATGACGGGTTGTGAATACTTTCTGAAATTGATGAGTTCGCCTTTTTTTCCATTGCTGATGAAGCAATAGTTTAAATTTCCTTCGTCATGAAAAACAGTCCCACCACCTGAAAGACGACGAACAATTTCTATTCCCTCTTCTTCACATTTATCCAAATTGATTTCAGCTAAAGCATTCTGATGTTTACCAATAACGATTGCCGCTTTGTTGCGGTAGAGCATATAGAAGCTCTCATCGAAATTTTTAAGAAAGTATTCTTCTGTTGCCTGATTGAAGGCGGCTTGATTGCTTTTGCTGATATAGTAGAACATGTCGTATTTATAATTTTGGAGATCTGATTTTGGATTCAGAAGTAGTAAGGAAGTCCAAAATCATCAAGCATATTTTTTCGATTACTTATTACAAATATGCTCAATAAAATCGGATTGTCTTTATTAAGATTTGATTTTAATAGTAGGTTTATGTTCTTTTTCTATTTATAAATCAGCAAAAATTTAACTTTGCTAAACGAGAATTTAAAATTTAGAAAATGCGCGTTGTTATACAGAGAGTGAATCGGGCTTCAGTAGAAGTTGAGAACCAGATAATCGGAGAAATAGAGAAGGGCCTTCTAATTCTGGTAGGGATAGAAAATGCCGATGGACAAGAGGATATCGATTGGTTGTGCAAGAAGATTTGTGGTCTGAGAATATTCGACGACGAAGCCGGCGTTATGAATAAATCACTTATAGAAGTAGGAGGCGATATTTTAGCCATTAGTCAGTTTACCCTGCATGCCCGCACCAAAAAAGGCAATCGACCTTCCTATATCAATGCCGCAAAGCCAGACATTTCAATTCCCTTATACGAATCATTTTTATCAGCTTTGGAGAAGGAGAGTGGCAAAATACCTCAGAGAGGAAAGTTTGGTGCCGAAATGCAAGTGGCTTTGATTAACGATGGCCCTGTGACCATAACGATTGATAGCAAAAACAAAGAATAGTTGATGCGGTGATTCGATGATGTGATGATTAGCTGATCTGGCAATTTGTTAAAGTGATGGTGTGAAAAACATGACAATACATTAAATTGCTGATACATAGCTTTGTGTGCGGTCGGGCTTGATTGCAGTAAATACGAAATTTCATATGAATCAGTTTCAAACTTGCCCATGAAATCCGAACTTTGCACCTATAAACTCATAACTCATAACTCATAACTCATAACTCATAACTCATAACTCATAACTCATGAAAGATGTCAGTATTAAAGAAGCACAAGAGCAGGTCGATGCCTGGATTAAAAAATACGGTGTGCGTTATTTTAGCGAGTTGACTAATATGGCTATTCTAACAGAAGAAGTTGGGGAAGTGGCACGTTTGATTGCACGGAAATATGGTGATCAATCCTTTAAAGCTAGTGATGCTGATAAGGATTTAGGCGACGAGATGGCAGATGTGCTTTGGGTACTGATCTGTTTGGCCAACCAGACTGGGGTTGATTTGACCGAGGCTTTCAAAAAGAATATAGAAAAGAAAACGAATCGGGATAAGACCCGACATCTGAATAATGATAAGCTTAAATAAACTTGCGAATTGCAAATAAATTAATAGAAATAGGGGATCAACTAAAATTATCCTATTTTTGTGACTTGAAAGAAAATATTCTATGCCGTTTAGGCTGAGAGTATTAATGGAAAAATCAGCGAATAACGATTCGCAACTGGTTATTAATTATTTATATACATTATGGAGAGAGACATTTTAGAAATCTTAAAATCATACGATCTTAAGATTAGCGATGCAGAAGTTAAGGCAAATGTCAAAACAATTGTTGATAGAGATTACAAATCTTTATACACAGTTGAGAATCTTAAGAAGAATTTTTCTTTGATCGATTTAACGACACTGAACTCGACAGACACGCACGCAAAGGCTAAAAGTTTTGCTGACAATGTAAATAACTTCCAGAATGATTTTGACATGCCAAATGTGGCCGCTATTTGTGTATATCCATACCAGGTACCTACATTGAATGAAAACTTAAAAGCTGAGGGCGTTAGAATAGCTTCTGTAGCAGGTGTTTTCCCATCTTCTCAATCATACGTTGAAGTTAAAGCATTGGAATGTAAAATGGCCGTTGAAAAGGGAGCTAACGATATCGATATTGTGATATCAATTGGTGCTTTCCTTGAAGGACATTATCAAACGGTATTTGATGAAATTGCTATTCAGAAAGAAGCTTGCGGCGATGCACATTTGAAGGTTATTCTTGAAACAGGAGAACTTAAGACTGCAGAGAATATTCGTAAGGCATCTATTCTAGCAATGGAGGCTGGTGCTGATTTTATCAAGACTTCGACTGGTAAAGTACCTGTTAATGCAACTCTGGAGGCAGCTTATATCATGACTCAAGCTATTACTGAGTATTATGAAAAAGCAGGCCGTATGGTTGGTTTTAAGCCTGCTGGTGGAATTTCAACAGCTAAGGATGCTATTGAGTTTTACGCCATATCTAAGAACAACTTAGGAGAGGCATGGTTGAATAATAAATGGTCTAGAATTGGAGCTTCAAGTCTAGCTAATAGTCTGTTGACCGAGATCCATAAATTGGAGACAGGGGAAGAAAAGGAGATTAAGTATTTCTAATTCTGACACTTATGTAAATTGAGATAAAAGCCGGATAATTCCGGTTTTTTTATGTCTTAACAAAATAATTGAACTGAAAACTTGCTTCTTGTGAAATATTATGTAACTTCATTCTTGGTTTAAATATCAGTTTAGCATTTAAATATGTCTATTCATCTTTAAAATTTATCAGCTTATAGTAAATAGTTAATCCGTTTAAGATGTAATAATTCTAACTATTACTGATTAATTTTGTTATATCGATGAGTAAATAACGAACTGTTTAAAAATCAAATAATTTAAGTTGTTTGAATAAATTTTCTATCTAATGAAATTAGATATAAATCTGAAAGAAGAAAGTAAAATCAGAATGTTAGAGGACGAGATTCTTGAGCTCAAGCAAAGGCTAGAATTAGCACAAGCTGGATCTGTAAAGCTGTCTCATTCTTCTGACTACAAGTCATTTTCAGAACTGTTTGGAGTTGTTGATAGTGACTTTAATTTGCTTTCAGTAAATAATGAATCGAATCATTTTATTGGTAAGCCCCAAAATAAACTTAAAGTACAGAAATGTTATTCTGCGTTTCGTGACCTGAATCAGCCTTGTGATGGCTGTACAATTTCTACTGACAATACCAATAAATTAGTTTGGTATTTTCTTCAGCCACAACTCTCAAATAAAAATAGACCTTGTAATAGGAGCATTATTACTCCTGCAAATCTTATAGAACCCTTTGAGTTGACTTTAAAAGAAACAGATCTCTTTTACGAACAACTTTTTGAGTCGACTGGAGATGCGCTTCTGATCATAGATTGTAAGGGTCGTATTTTGAAATTTACAAAAAAGCTATGTGAGATGCTCTCATATTCTGAAGAAGAATTTTCAAAATTGACGATTTTCGATATTGATGACCCAACAAATTCACTTTCTTTTGATGAAAGAGCTTGTCAGATAAAAAGAGATAAAGGAGCTATATTTGAAACAGATTTAATTTCTAAATCTGGCAAACTAATACCTGTTGAATCTAGCTCTTCTCCAATAAGGTATCATAGTAAAACCGTATTTTTTGTTACTTTCAGAAATATTGAAGAGCGTCTAAATGCTCAGAAGGAGCTTCTGGAAAGTGAGATTCGTTTTCGTACTTTAGTTGAAAATGCAAATGATTTAGTGATGCGTTTCGATAGAGAACATCGTCACGTATTTGTAAACTCCGCTTCTCAGCAAGTTTTAGGTATTCCTCCACAAAATTTTATTGGCAAAACACACCAGGAAATGGGATTTCCTGACGATTTGTGTTTATTGTGGGAAGAAGAAATGGATAAGGTTTTTGAATCAGGTATTACCGATGTTATTGATTTTTCGATTCAAGCAAAAGGACGCGATATTGATTTTGAATGGCAGCTTATTCCTGAATTTGATACAGAAGATGAAATACCCTATTTGTTGGCTGTTGCTCGCGATGTATCAAAGCGAACAATGAGTGAAAAAGCTTTAGAAGAAGCCTTGAAAACGAAGGATAAGTTCTTCTCAATTATAGCTCATGATCTTAGGAATCCTTTTGGATCTTTAAGAACACTCTCTGAGTATTTACAAAACTCTGAGGATCTTACAAAAGAAGAAATTCAGGAATTTGCAGAGATTATTCATGCATCGGCTTGTCAAGGCTATGATTTGCTCGAAAATCTTTTAGAGTGGTCAAGATCGCAAAGGGGAAGTATAAAATGGCAACCTCAGGAGTTTGATCTGGTAGAATTAATTGATTCAAATATCAAATTAATACAAGCCAATATTCATAAAAAACAGATTCATTTAAATTTCCAGGCAGAAACAAGTCAATATGTCTTTGCCGATAAGTATATGATTGATACAGTCATCAGAAATTTATTAGCAAATGCAGTCAAGTTTACATATATGAATGGAAATATTGATGTTTTTCTGATTGAGAAAGAGAAACACTATTGTGTTTCCATAAAAGATGATGGTAAAGGAATAAGCAAAAATAACCAAAAAAAACTTTTCCATTTGGATAATCAGTACTCAAGTCTAGGTACAGCAATGGAAACAGGTACAGGTCTCGGCTTGATTCTTTGTAAGGAATTCATAGATATTAATAATGGTGAAATTTGGGTTGAAAGCGAAGGGGGAAAGGGAAGTTGCTTCTCATTCACAGTTCCAAAGAAATAAGTTACCTTTATTTTTTTCTTTCAATGGTATAATTAACCAAAGCTATCATTGCATCCTTAACTTCAGAATTTGCAAAAGTCATTAAGATAGCATCTGCTTTCGCTTTGTACTCCAACATCTTTTCTCGGGTATATTCAATACCACCCTTATCTTTTACAAACTTGATAAGTTCCTGAACCCGAGCTTTATCCTTATTGTGTTTTTTAAGGCTTTTAAGCACCCATTTTCTGTCATCAGGAGAACAGTTTCTTAAAACATAAATAAGGGGTAGAGTCAGCTTTCTTTCCTTAATATCATTACCTGTCGGTTTTCCAATGGCAGCTTGTTTGTCGTAGTCGAAAAGGTCATCCTTAATTTGGAAAGCAATCCCTAAATAAACCCCGAATTGTTTCATTTTTTCTTGGCTTTCAACATCTGCATTTACCGATAGTGCGCCCAATTGTGTACAGGCAGCTATCAGGCTAGCCGTTTTTTTGTAGATAATGTCAAAGTAGAGGTCTTCAGTAATATTAAGCTTTTTCGATTTCTCAATTTGTAACAGCTCTCCCTCACTCATATCTTTTACTGACTCAGAAACAAACTTGAGTTGATCAAATTCATTATTATCCAAAGCAATTAACAGGCCTTTAGATAAAAGAAAGTCGCCAACCAAAACGGCAACTTTCGATTTCCATAGGGCATTGATCGAGAAAAACCCTCTTCTTTCATAAGCTTCGTCAACAACATCGTCGTGTACTAAAGTTGCTGTATGCAAAAGTTGAGTAAGCGTGGCAGCTATATATGTTGACTGATTGATTTCTCCACATAGTTTAGCAGCTAGAAACACCAAAATAGGTCGCATCTCTTTACCTTTTCGTTTGATGATGTATTGATTGATAATATCAAGCAGACGAACCTTAGTTCGCATAGCATCGCGGAAATAGGGATCAAATTCTTTTAACTCTTTTTTAATAGGAGCCTTAATCGTGTTAAGTGTAGAAGCTTTTGTCATAGCAACCAAAGGTAAAAATTTAGAGCAATCAACAACTAAAAATAAATGTAAATTTTCAGATGTCGAAGTCTTTAAAAGAAATAGAATAACTACAGGCTCTCACATTTTAAATATGATATACCAATTTTACTCCAAATGACTTCGAGCTGAAATAGCTAGGATATACCGAAATTTTATTAAGGAATTCAGAGTATTTATTATTCTTATATTCCACTCTTCGACCACGTTGCGAGATGATTTTCCCCATAGCATAACCAATGCCAATTGCCAATGGATAATCACTTAACCAGTGTACTTCGTTGTGCATCATAGCCAGACCAACAGCTCCCATAATACCATAACCAATAGGCTTAATCAGTTTGTATTCAGGATAATTTGATGAGAGAATAGTAACAGTACACATCATGGTTGCCATGTGACCAGAGGGGAAAGCGTCGTAGTTGGATACATTTTTCATATAATCTTTCTGGTTGGGAAACAAATCCCAGCGTCCTGTTCCTGAGGAGGCTCGCCAAGGGCTCTGTCGTCCGGTTGCATGCTTGATTAGCTGACAGGTAACGCCCATTGAAAGAAATTCTTCCATCAACTGATTTGCCGTTTGCAAGGCTCTGTAGTCCTTGCTTGTCATTCCTTTTATATAGAATCCACCCCCAATCAGAATGCTGGGAAGTCCTTCTCCAATCATATAGAGAAAAGTGTTCAAATTATTAGGGATTTGAAGAACTTCGGCCCCCCCAAGCTTAATTGATTTTCCATATTTTTTTTCTCCATCTATTCCTATGGAATTCATGAAATCATGATTAGTATTCAGTGTTTGTCTGTCTGAAACAACCATAAGTGCCGTCGTTCCAGCAATACCTGCCATCCAGGGCAGCGTTTCTTTTCGTGTAATTACATGACTGAAATCACGCATATCACGAGCGAAATTGACGAAAATGTCAGTAAGCCGGGGTTTATAATAGGTGAGTTTAAGATTGTCACCTACTTCATAAACCATGGAATCACGATTAGCGTATGGATTCTTAAAAGGGAGATCAAAATCTTTAACTCTGTAGTTTTGAGCCAAGCTCATGTAGGAACTAAGACATAGTAATAGGGCAAAAACAATTCTCATAGCTTTCTCGCAAATAGTATTCTGGAATATAGATGTATGGTAATGGGTACGGAAAAATTCTAGAATCTAATATAGATATATTTCTATCGAGAAGGATATTAAATAAGTTCAAACCTCAAAATATATCTTTTAAAACTAGATAACAGAATCATGATAAAAAGTATTATACAACACATTTTAGTTGAAATCCTATTCAGAATACCCATAAATTAGGATCAAAGTAACAAATTTAACTATTTCGATATGAGACTGTTCTTTCTTAACGGAATATATTTATATATTTGCATAGTTATTAGATACAAGTTTAAGTTTAGTGTATGAAAATTAGTGAATTAGAACCAGAAAAATTAGAACAAGCAGCCAATATGCTAAAGGCAATTGCTCATCCAATGAGAATTGCAATTTTAGGCTATCTTGATGATGGTAAGAAGCTAACGGTCACTGAGATACATGAGTTGTTGAATATTGAACAATCAACAACTTCACATCATTTAGGTATTCTTAAAGATAAGGGCGTTTTACAATCAAAACGTGAAGGAAAGAATACTTATTATTTCCTAAAACACTGTAGTTTAAGTAATATTGTTGATTGTATCAGCAATTGTACACATGGATAGAAATTAAAAACCAGATAATCCTGGTTTTTTTTATGATTTAAAGAATGGCAAAAGTTAGACTAACTAAAGAGTTTCGATTCGAGATGGCGCACGCGCTATGGAATTACGATGGCTTGTGTAAAAATATTCACGGACATTCCTATATCTTATATGTAACTGTAATTGGCGAACCGATTGCCGATGAAAATAATCCTAAACTTGGGATGGTTATGGATTTCGGCGATTTGAAAAGAATCGTGAATGTTGAGATTGTAGATAAATTGGATCATGCTGTTGTTTTAAGTGATAAAACACCCATGCTCGAGCAACTTAATATTCCTCAGATGTTTGAAAGATTCTTTGTTTTCGATTATCAACCAACTTGTGAGAATATGATTGCTGACTTTGCTGGGCGAATCATGAAGCGATTACCAGTAGATGTGAGTTTACATTCTTTAAAACTGCACGAGACAGCAACTTCTTTTGCTGAATGGTTTGCAGAGGATAACTAATTCGAAAGAAAATATATAAATTGAAGTCCGGTACAAAACCGGACTTTTTTGTACCCGTTTTTTTTAATATTTATTTCAAGATGATTGCAGGCCCTTTTAATTTCGATCAGATAAAACCTATTAATCCTTTACTCGCACTTTTCCCAAAGGGGATATATGGCATTGAGCACGCCTATCGAGTTTTTAAGTTGGTTCATAAAATTTGCGACTTTGAAAAGATTAGTGATGAACTTCGTCAAGCACTCAAATTCAGCGCCTTGGTTCTGGATATTGGTCGAGGAGAAAAACTGATGGGGCAGACCCCAGGACTTAAATCCTATAACAAAATAAGAGAGAAGAAGTTCTTAGGAAAAGAAAGTTTTCAGCACGATTTGTGCCGATTTTTAATTGAGAGCCATACTTTGAGTATCGATGATATGCCTAATCAAATGAATCAATATCAGATAGAAGATAAGGATGAAGCCATTTTCTCATTTAGAATTTTGAAAGATGCTTTAACTCTTGATGCTTTTCGATTTGGTAACTTTTGTGCTGCAGATTTAGAATTATCAAATTCTAAAAAACTTGTTCTGTTTGCAAGTCAATTCTGCAGAAAAGAATTAAAACAAAATTTGATTCTTCAAGAGATTGAAGACTGGTTAAAAGAGATTCAATAATATTTCTGCTCAAAACGAAGCCTCAAAATAATTCTCGTACTTTTGTTGGTCTTAATAGAGAATAGGTAGTCATTAACACACATACAAAATATGTACTCATCACACAGTAATCCTAAGAAAAAGCTATTTTTACTTGATGCTTTTGCTTTGATCTACAGGTCTTATTACGCTTTTATCAAGAATCCACGTTATACTTCAACGGGAATTAATTCATCGGCGATGTTGGGTTTTACCAATACGCTTTTGAATGTACTTGAGAAAGAAAAGCCTTCTCATATTGCCGTTGTTTTCGACCCGGCAGGTAAAACCTTTCGTCACGAAATGTTTAAAGAGTATAAGGCTCATAGACCACCCATGCCAGATGATTTAAGAAATTCGCTTCCCTATATCAAACAAATTATTAAAGGCTTTAACATTCCTGAAATTGAGGTTGAAGGCTATGAGGCAGATGATGTGATTGGAACTTTGGCCAAGAAAGCTGAGAAGCAGGGATTCACTGTTTATATGATGACGCCTGATAAGGATTATGCCCAATTGGTGAGTGAGAATATTTTCATGTATAAGCCAGGTCGATCGGGAAACGAAACGGAAGTTTTAGGTGTCCCGGAAATTCTAGCCAATTTTGGCCTTGAAACGCCAGAGCAGATTGTTGATTATTTGGGGTTGATGGGCGACTCTGCCGATAATATTCCAGGCTGTCCAGGTATTGGTCCCAAAACAGCTCAGAAGTTGTTGGCTACTTTTAAATCTATCGATGGGATTTATGAAAATACCGATAAGCTGAAAGGGAAGCAGAAAGAAAATATCGTGAATTCAGAAGAGCAAGTACGATTTTCGAAAGTTTTAACTCAAATCGCATTGGATGTGCCTATCGATTATGTTGAAGAAAAATTCAGATTAATAGATATTGACGAAGACGTTCTGGGACGTGTTTTTCTTGAATTGGAGTTCTTCTCTTTGAGGGAAAGGGTTTTACTAAATGCAAATAACAAATCGATAGAAAATATCGATATGGTCTCATCTCACAGTGCGAAATCTATGGGTAAGAGCACGATAGAAGAGAAAGAAGTTATTCTTAGAGAGCTTAAAGATCTTAATTCTCAGTTTTTTGTGCTTGATAATGCGGCAGTTAGAGCAGATTTGAGAGCCGATTTATGTGTGCAAAAATCCTTCTCATTTAGAACCGTTTTGAGTGATGTTGATCCCAATCAGTCACAAATTCTAGGATTAGCCTTTGCTTTCAAAAATAACCGTTCTTTTTTCGTTCCATTTCCACAGGATGCTGCTGGAGCAAAAAAAGTGGCTCAGGAATTCAAATTCATTTTTGAAGATGAAAAAATTCTGAAAATTGCTCACGACATCAAACGTGATATTTTGGCTTTGCGCTGGTGCGGTGTAGAATTGAAAGGTGCGATTTTCGATACTATGATTGCTCATTATTTAATTCAACCTGAATTAAAACATGATTTGGCGAATATTACCGAAAACACGATCCATTACAAATTAATGGAAGAGGAGAAGCCTGAGAAGAAGAAGCAAGCTCAGCTGAGTCTGATGTTGGAACCCGAACCGATCAAGCACGATACATATTGCGAAGAGACTTTAGTTAATCTAGAATTGGTTGAAGCCCTGGAAAATGAATTGACAGATACGGGACTTTTGGATTTGTTCTATAATATGGAAATGCCGCTTTTGTTGATTCTATCCGATATGGAGTTCACGGGTGTGAAAATTGACGTGCCTATGCTTAAAGCCTACGCCGTTGAATTGAATATCGAAGTGAATGGCATTGAGAAAGAAATTATTGAGATGGCTGGTCAGGAATTCAATGTGGCTTCGCCTAAGCAATTGGGTGAGGTTCTTTTTGAGAAAATGGCACTCGATCCTAAGGCCAAGAAAACCAAATCGGGGCAGTATTCTACTTCGGAGCAAGTGCTAAGCAAGCTGACAGACAAACATCCTATTATTGGAAAAATTCTGATTTTCCGTGGATTGAAAAAACTGATTTCAACCTATGTGGAAGCTCTGCCAACTTATATTAATGAGAAATCGGGACGAATTCATACATCCTTTAAGCAAGCTGAAGCTGCAACTGGTCGTTTAAGTTCTATAAATCCGAATATTCAGAATATTCCGATTCGTACGCCCCAAGGCCGTTACGTTCGAAAGGCTTTTATTCCATCTGATGAAAACCATGTTTTCCTTTCGGCTGACTATTCTCAGGTTGAGTTGCGTCTAATGGCGCATATGAGTCAGGATCAGGCCATGATTGATGCCTTTAATCTCGCTGCCGATTTCCATCAGGCCACAGCGGCTAAGATATTTAAACTTCCCATTGAGGAGGTGACTAGCGACATGCGTTCACAGGCCAAATCTGCAAACTTTGGTATTATTTATGGTATCTCAGCTTTTGGTTTGGCTGAGAATCTTGGAATATCACGTAAGGAAGGTAAGGCTTTAATCGATGGTTATTTTGAATCTTATCCAGGCGTTAAAGCCTTTATGGATAAATCAATTAATGATGCGCGCGAGAGTGAATATGTGATGACTATTAAAGGGCGTCGTCGTTATCTAAAAGACATCAACTCAAGCAATGGTATGATGAAATCGATTGCTGAGCGTAATGCCATTAACGCACCGGTACAGGGCTCTGCAGCTGATGTGATTAAGTTGGCGATGATTGGTATCAGTAATCGTATGAAAGCTGAAGGTATGAAGTCTAAAATGCTGATTCAGGTACATGATGAATTGAACTTTGATTGCTTAAAATCTGAACTTGATCAAATGAAAGGCATTCTTCGTGAAGAAATGGAAAATGCAGTTAAAATTAGCGTTCCATTAACCGTAGAAATGGGAGTAGGAGAGAACTGGCTCGAAGCTCATTGATCCTTCTAAATAAATAAAATACCAAAGTGGTGTTTGCTTGATGCATGCACCACTTTTTTCATTTAGAGTCGAAAAGTCCTAAAGGTCAAAAAGTCAGAAGATATTCTCTCAGATTATCTTATTCATAACTTATAATTCTAAATTTATAATTCATAAGTCCCACTTTCCAAACCAATAATTCCATCTTTTAAGGCTTGATAAAGATTCGTGATTTTCTCAATGGAATTGTCGCCCATTAGGATTTTCTGACCAGTGAGTATGGCTGGTTTCTCTTCTGCTTGAGTTAAAAAGTTAGTCAGGAAGTTTAAGCCTTTTTGACTTTGGTCTTCTGATGCGATTTTTTTGAAGCCGAGTGAACAAAGTTTATTTTCTAATTCGTGAGACGAAATCAGGAAACTGTACACTTTATTATCCACCCAAGGCTGGGGAAAGGTCGGGGCTTCATCACTTTTTTTAAGCACATCGTAGTAGATAAAATGGCCCCCTTTTTTTAGTACTCGCTCAACTTCTGAGTAGAGTTTATCCTTATCAGCTATGCACATTTGTACATGTTGTGTGATGACCAAATCAAAATGATCAGAAGAGTAGGGCATTTGTGTGGCATCAGCTTGAATAAACTCAGTTTTGGCTTCGAAACCAGTCAGTTTTGATAGAGATTTCGCTGTACTGATATGTTGTTCAGAATAGTCAATTCCATGAACCATGCAATCGTATTTCTCAGCAAGCATTCGACAAGTACCACCCAAGCCACACCCCAAATCCAAGACTTGAGAATCATTTATCAGTTCTATTTGGAAAAAAAGTTCTTCACTTACTGCTCTTCCACGTACATGAAATTCATCGTAAGCAGAAGTATGCTTTCTGGCGATATCCGTTTTAGAGATGCCCATTTTTTCTATGGCATCAAGAATCATTTCGTATTGATTTGACTTCATCTCACAAAGAAAGTAAAGAAAGCTGATTATGAATTAATGAAGGAGTGAGTTTGTGGTTTTCCAAGGCAATATCTCTACTATGCTCAGCGATAACTGATAATCGAAATCTATGCTAAAATTTAAGGTCTTATTCTTAATACTTATTTGTATTTCGATCTCGATCTATTTTTCTTACTTTTAGCTTTTGTAAATTCAATATGAGGTTCAAAATGGGCTTTGTCTGATAAAATTATCATCCGATTATGAAGATTATATCCTATAACTTAAATGGCATACGTGCCGCACTTAGTAAAGATTTAGTAGGCTGGTTAAAGGCCGAAAATCCAGATATTCTATGCATTCAGGAAACCAAGGCGCAGCCAGAGCAAATCGAGTCTCATCTTTTTGAGGAGCTGGGTTACCATTGCTATTGGCATTCAGCAGTGAAGAAGGGTTACTCAGGTGTGGGTATTCTGACTAAAATCAAACCGAATAATATTTATATTGGTGTTGATAATGAGGAATTCGACGTGGAAGGACGTGCTATCCGTGCCGATTTCGATGGTTTTTCAGTGATGTCAACCTATCATCCTTCTGGAACAACGGGAGGTATTCGTCAGGATTATAAAATGAATTGGCTGAACTACTTCCATGGCTATATTCAGGAATTGAAAAAGGAGATTCCAAACCTGATCATTGCTGGTGACTACAATATTTGTCACAAGCCAATTGATATCAATAAACCTGAGAAAAAGAAAGGCGTATCGGGTTTCTTACCTGAAGAAAGGGAATGGGTTTCTGAATTTATCGCCTCAGGATTTATCGACAGTTTCAGAGTTTTTGATCAGTCGGCCGACAAATATTCGTGGTGGAGCTACAGAGCGGGTTCTCGTGGTAAAAATCTGGGCTGGCGCATCGATTATCATATGGTGAGCGAAAGCTTGCGAGAGAAGCTAAAAGGCGCTTCAATTCTTGCCGATGTAGTGCATTCGGATCATTGTCCTGTGGTGGTTGAAATTGACCATTAGTGATTAGTGATTGCGAATCATCAAAAAATGCAAGCTTGCTAGCCCGGATTTGCAATCTCTAACTCGATACCTGCAGATTGTAAATTCGCAGGAGTAATATTATAAAAGCCGCCAGAATATTGATTCTGACGGCTTTTGCTATTCCAATGATATTAATTTAATTTATCCTCATTCCACTTTCGTGGATTATTCTGAATGTATTCTGATATCCTATCAAATGCCCCGTCGTTTCGGATGATGTGTTCCCAGTAATTCCGCTGCCATAATCGTTTCTTGAATTGATTCCAATTTTTGGTTTCTATCCCCTTAATATATTCGACGCTGGTTATCGATTTAAACGCCCCTATAATATTTCCTACGGTCGGGTTGGTTTTTATCGTTGGGGTAATCCCGGTTGGGGCAGACCCTTGCGGTTGCCCTATATCCGGTTTCCCCGTTTTATTATTTTGGACGCCCGCGAGTGGCGTCTCTACGTTATTATTCGTTGGGACAACCGCGTTTTTATCAACGATACCCAATATCCCATGAAAATGGTTGGGCATCACGACAAATTCGTCTAATACTATATTGGGGAACCGACTTTTTAATGCCAACCATTCGCTTTCGATCATTTTACCCGCCTCATTCAATATCATTTCGCCTTTATCTATTTTGCCAAACAGGCAGGTTCTATCCTGACAACAAATGGTGATAAAATACTTGCCCTCTTGTGAATAATCGTAATTTTTCAATCGAATTGATCGACGACTGTATTCTTGCATTCTAAAAGGATTAGTTCGATTTATCTAAGTTAATAAAAATCAGAATTTTTCAAGATATTTATCTTTACAGGATAAGCTTTATTCTTTAACTTTGTATTCTGTTATCTTTAAACTGACTCGAAAATTCAATCATGAAATACAATCTATCTAAGGGAAAAAAGATCCTCATTGCAATTTTGTCCTTCCTTTTTATTCTTTTCTTTTTTCTTTCCACAATGGTTAAATATTGGGTGGTTAAAAACTCTGAAGAGCTTGTAGGGCGTAAACTTGAGATATCGGAATTGCATTTTAATTATGCTCAGATAGCATTAAGAATTAAGGGATTTAATTTGTTTGAAGCTGATAAAACGAGAAGTTTTGTTGCGTTTAACGAGCTCTATGTGAATTATTCGCCATGGAATTTGTTGGTGGGCGAGTATGCTTGTTCTGAGATATACCTTGATGGTTTGGATGTGAAAATTATTCGGGACAGTTTAGGTTTTAATTTCGATAGTATGATTCCAGTTCAGGATTCTATTGTTGAAGAACCGACGGAGAAAAAAGATTTAAAGTTTTCTATAAAAAACATCAATTTTAAGAATGGGAACTTTCGTTATACCGATGTATTAAAGAAGAACACTATTGAGTTTGAGAAGATGGATTTGGAATTGCCTCTGATCGCCTGGAATAATGAGAAATCGGAAATGGGCGTGGAGTTTGCCATGGGCAATAAGGGGAAGGTTCGAGTGAATGCTGATGTGGATCACGCTAAGAATCTTTATGCTGTTGATTTGGCTATGCAGGCCATTGATTTGGATCCCATAAAGGCGTATTTGGCAGATTATATCAATATATCGTCTATTTCGGGTCAATTAAATACAAGTATTCAATTAAAGGGGAATATGGATAAACCTATGGATTTGATTGTTTCGGGTCAGACCAATTTAGTAAACTTTGAGATGAAGGATGCCGATAAGAAGAAGCTTTTTGCTGCTAAAACGGTTGATGTGGACTTGGATTCATTGAATATTGGGACCTCTTATTTCGAAATAGGAGCAATTCATATCGATTCACCTGAAATATATGCCAGTTTGGATTCTGCTTCAACAAATTTTGAAAGATTGCTTAGCCCTATGATGCAAGCAGATTCTTTGGCTGTTGATACCATTACCACTCAAATTGATACGGTATCAAATCTATTTTATCAGGTTAAAAGTATTACGGTGACGAATGGTTTAATGAATTTTAAGGATAATACCTTAAATCGTCCCTTCGTTTACGACCTGAAAGCGATTGATATAAAAATGGGAACATTATCTGAGAAAGCAGACTCAATTCCTCTATCATACTCAATGAATTTACATGGCTCAGGTCGCTCGTCAGGTGAGGGAATCTTTAGTTTGAAAGATTTGATGTCGGTTTCTTTTAAAACTCATGTAGAGAATCTGGAAATGATGAGCTTTTCGCCTTACACAGAGTTTTATATTGCTCGTCCAATCACACAAGGGGAATTTAATTATAAAACCAGTATTGAGATGACGAATTCCAAGCTTAAGAATGAGAACAATATTCGCATTTCGGAATTGGATTTTGGAGACAAAACAGAGGATCAGAATACCATAAAAGCACCTGTTCGTTTAGCCCTTTACCTTTTGAAAGATAAAAACGATTTGATTGCATTCGACTTACCCGTATCGGGAAATCCATCGAGCCCAGACTTTAGACTTGGGAAGATTATTTGGAAAACTTTAATGAATTTTCTGATTAAAACAGCTAGTCAACCTTTCAATATTCTTGGTAATTTGGCAGGAGGTAATCCTGAGAGTATCAAAACCATTCCCTTCCATTTCCTTCAGGATAGTTTGGATGCAGTTCAGATGAAGAATTTGACTAGGATTGCGACCATATTATCTAAGAAAAAAGAGCTGAGTTTCTCATTTATTCAGCAAACCAACCTTCAGAAAGAAAAGGAATTGCTTGCAATTAAAAACTCAGTTAAAAACTATTGTAACGCAAATGATATGACTTATCCTGTTGTTTCAGATGATCAGATTCCAGCTTGGGCATTAGCTAATTTGGATTTTATAAATTATTTGAAAAGCATTGGGAATTTTGACAATGCAGAAAGCTTGGAAGCTAGTTGTATTAAACTCATTGGGGAGAATGAACTAAATCAGCAATTCACAAGTCTATTAAACGCGAGAAACATAGCCTTGCAAGCTTATATGAGAGATAGTTTACAACTAGAACCAACCTCATTTAAGGTTAAAACTGCCGATTTAAGAAACATGCCTGAACAGTTAAAGTCGCCTAATTATAGAGTAGAGGTTTCATTAAAATAAAGTGCTCTTTTGCTACTCCAGATTTTTTATCTGGGCTTAAGGAATTGGCGAATTTGATTCGCCATTAATGCAGAGCTAAGTTTATAGCAAAATAGAACGTTTCAATTCTGTGCATTCTTCAAATTTTGTCTTTATGTGAATTTGTTTTGTTGATACGATTCAGTCTGTTTAGGGCTTCTATGAGATGTTTAATATTTTCAATCATTTTGGCTGAAAAATAACCGAAGAAAAGACTAAATTTGTCGGAATACGATCTGATAAATAGGCTTTGTGCGTTGATTTTGTAATGATTTGATAGCCTATTCATTCACTTGTATTCTATAATTTCAATAATTCGTATCGATGACCAAATTCACACACTTACACGTTCACTCTCAATATTCCATTCTCGATGGTGCTTCTAAAATTAAGCGTATGATCGATAAGGCTAAGGAAGATGGCATGCCCGCTATTGCTCTTACTGATCATGGAAATATGTTCGGGATTAAGGAGTTTCATGCCGCGGCCACTTCCAGTGGAATAAAACCTATTTTGGGAATTGAAGCTTATGTGGCGCGACGTTCACGTTTTGATAAGAGTGAAAGACAGGATAGATCGGGATATCATCTGATTATTTTGGCTAAAAATAAGGAGGGATATCATAATTTAATGCGTTTGGCTTCTTTAGGTTATGTCGATGGGTTTTATTATAAACCTCGTATCGATAGAGAATTACTTGAGAAACATCATGAAGGTCTGATTATATCGACAGCCTGTTTGGGGGGTGAAGTACCTCAGCACATTATGAATGAGCGTTGGGCAGAATTGGATGAAACGATTTCCTGGTATAAGAATCTGTTTGGCGAAGATTATTATTTGGAGATCATGCGTCACAAAACGAATGATCCTGTTAAGAATGCCGACATATACGATAATCAAGAGTTGTGTAATAAGAAGATTCTAGAGTTATCCCAAAAGCATGAAGTGAAAGTGATTGCGACCAATGATTCTCATTTTTTGAATGAAGAAGATGCTGATGCACATGATTTGCTCATTTGTTTGAATACCGGCAAAGATTTGGATGATCCGACTCGGATGCGCTACACCAAGCAGGAATTTCTTAAAACGACTGCTCAAATGAGTGAACTCTTTGCTGATATTCCGGAAGCCATTGCTAATACTCAGGAAATTGCGGATAAGGTTGAAAATTATAAGTTAAATGTTCCTCCATTAATGCCCGATTTCCCACTTCCTGATGGTTTTGATGATGCTGACGTTTTCTTGCGCCATCTGGCTTATGAAGGAGCTTACGAACGTTGGGGGAAAGATCTTCCCAATGATATAATTGAACGATTGGATTTTGAGTTGGAGACCATTAAAAAGATGGGATTCCCTGGTTATTTCCTAATCACATGGGACTTTATCAAGGCAGCTCGTGAGATGAATGTGATAGTAGGGCCTGGTCGTGGTTCAGCAGCTGGATCTGCAGTCGCTTATTGCATTAAAATTACCAATATTGACCCGATTAAATATGATTTGCTGTTTGAGCGTTTCTTAAATCCTGATCGTATTTCCATGCCCGATGTCGACATCGACTTTGATGACGATGGACGTCAGCAGGTCTTGGATTGGGTAACTGAAAAATATGGACACGAAAAAGTGTCACACATCGTAACTTTTGGAACTATGGCAGCCAAATCATCCATTAAGGATGTGGCGCGTGTTCTAAAATTGCCACTTTCTGAGGCCAATCGTTTAGCTAAACTGGTTCCTGATGGGCCCAAGGTGAGCCTGGCAAAAGCTTTTAAGGAAGAACCAGAACTTGAGCGAGAAAGAACTTCAGATGATCAACTCATATCACAAACACTTGGTTTTGCAGAACATCTAGAGGGTTCTGTTCGTCAGACAGGAGTGCATGCTTGTGGTATTCTGATTGGTCGTGATAAACTGACTGAGCACATTCCTATCATGAAAGTGAAAGGTGTAAATCTTTTGATTACTCAGTATGATGGCCGATTTGTAGAGGATGTTGGGATGCTTAAAATGGACTTCCTAGGTCTGAAAACCTTGTCTATCATCAAGGATACTCTGGCCAATGTGAAACTTTCAAAAGGCATTGATATTGATATCGATACAATTCCAATTGATGATGAGAAAACATTCGAGCTCTTCTCTCATGGTGAAACAACTGGGATCTTCCAGTTTGAGTCACCAGGAATGAAAAAGCACTTGAAAGGTCTGAAACCTAACCGTTTTGAAGACTTGGTGGCTATGAATGCCCTTTATCGTCCGGGTCCAATGCAATACATTCCCAACTTTGTGAATCGTAAGCATGGGGTCGAGGAGATTGTCTATGACCATCCTATTATGGAGAAATATCTGAAGGATACCTATGGGATTACGGTTTATCAGGAGCAGGTAATGCTCCAGTCGAGAGCACTGGGGGGATTCACTCGTGGTATGTCAGATTCATTGCGTAAGGCAATGGGTAAGAAGAAAATTGCTGAAATGGATAAGTTGAAAGTTAAATTTATCGAAGGCTGTTTGGCCAATGAGGAATTTATGGAAGGCTTTGAAAAAGAAGTGAAAGGTAAAGGTAAAACCTTTAAGATGAAGGTCGCCGATGATAAAGAAGTCACACGAAAAATAGAAAAAGCAGAGGATCTGATCGATAAAATTTGGTTGGACTGGGAGGCTTTTGCTCAATACGCTTTTAATAAGTCTCACTCGGTTTGTTATGCCTATATAGCCTATCAGACAGGATATTTAAAAGCGCACCATCCTGCGGAATTTATGGCGGCAGTTTTAAGCCGTAACCTTTCCGATATTGAAAAGGTAACCATTTTTATGGATGAATGTAAGCGTATGCGTTTACCCGTGCTTGGTCCAGATGTAAATGAATCTTACCTTCGATTTACTGTAAATAAAGAAGGAGCTGTTCGTTTTGGAATGGCCGCTGTTAAAGGTGTTGGCGAAGCTGCCGTAGAAGACATTATTAGGGAAAGAAAGAATGGCGAATTCAAGGATATTTTTGACTTTGTAGAGCGGGTGAGCTTAAGAACCGTTAACAAACGAACGCTTGAAAATCTTGCCATGTCGGGTGGTTTCGACAGTTTTGAACTCAATAGAAGCCAGTATTTTGCATGCGATGAGTTTGAGACGCCTTTTATTGAGCTTTTATCCAAATATGGGAATAAGCTACAATCAGAAAAAGCCATGGCTCAACAGACACTTTTTGGTGGGGTAGAAGACTATGTTGTAACGCCACCCAAAGTGCCAAGCTCAGGCGAATGGAATAAACTTGAACGTTTGAATAAGGAAAAGGCTCTAATTGGAATTTACCTTTCAGCTCATCCGCTTGATGATTACCGCTTGGAGATTGATTCATTTTGTAATGCTTCATTATCTGAGCTTTCTACTGATATGCTTCAGTTTAAAGATAAAGACATTAATATTGCCGGTATGGTAACCGCAATTCGAAGAGGAATAACGCGTACAGGAAACCCTTTTGCAATTGTTAACATTGAAGATT
This sequence comes from Ancylomarina euxina, assembly GCF_003863355.1. GTDB lineage: Bacteria > Bacteroidota > Bacteroidia > Bacteroidales > Marinifilaceae > Ancylomarina > Ancylomarina euxinus. The sequence continues at coordinate 120,976 of NZ_QQWG01000001.1, forward strand.
TTACGGACTCATACGAATTGCCTTTCTTTGGGAAAGACTTTGTGGAGTTTAACAATTATTTTGTTGAAGGTCTCTCTGTTTATATAAATGGACGTGTTCAACAACGATCTTGGCCTAAAGATTCTGCTGAGTTAGAATATAAAATAAAGTCAATTGGCTTACTTTCAGATGTGTTAGAGCAAAAGGTGAAGCGTATTACCCTTACAATTCCTGTTATGAGCCTGACTCAGGAGATCGTAAACGAGATGGAAAATTGTTTGACTCATGAGGATAATAAGGGAAATTTATTATTGAATTTTGTCATTGTTGATGAAGGAAAAATGAAGTTGAAGATGTTCTCAAGAAGCTGTAAAGTAAAACTTTCTACTGATTTGATAGAATATTTTAAAAATAATTCTGAAATTGAATTCAAAATTAACTAAATTGCGTCATTAAAAATTAACATTCTTAGATAGCTAGATATGAATGTTTCTTTCGGAAATATCTAGCGCATATAAACCAAAAAATAAAAAAAACCATGACTATTAAAGTAGATGATACTAATTTCGAGGAGATTGTTTTAAAGTCTGATATGCCTGTATTGGTTGATTTTTGGGCTGAGTGGTGTGGACCATGTAGAATGGTTGGACCAATCGTAGATGAATTAGCTCAGGATTTCGAAGGCAAATTTGTAGTAACTAAAGTTGATGTTGACTCAAGTCCTGCAACTGCTGCTAAATTTGGAATTCGTAACATTCCTACCATTATTTTCTTAAAAAATGGTGAGGTTGTTGACAAGCAAGTAGGTGCTGTACCAAAAACAGCTATAGCTGAAAAAATGAATGCTTTGCTTTAGTAACTAGTAAACATTGTTATCATATTTAAGGCATAGAATTTAATTCTATGCCTTTTTTTTGTCAAATTTGAAGAGTTTACCAGACAAATTACTGTTCTGTTTATTTCTATTTTGCATGCTATACTATGAAACAATTATCTGATTTAATAGAATTTGAAGCTTTTGATAATTTAGAGCTGATGGCTAAGCAAATTGTTGAGGGGTTTCTTCTTGGCTTGCATCGTAGCCCTTACCATGGTTTTTCGGTTGAGTTTGCTGAGCATCGTTTGTATAATAAAGGAGAATCAACCAAACATGTCGATTGGAAACTATACGCCAGAAGTGACAAGCTTTTTGTCAAGCAATTCGAAGAGGAAACTAACCTGAGAGCGTATTTGGCGATCGATACATCGTCGTCTATGCTTTTCCCTTATCAGGATAAGAAAGTCTCTAAAATGGCTTTTTCAGTGCTTTGTTCAGCAGCTTTGATTCATCTTTTGCGCAATCAACGCGATGCGGTTGGCTTAACGACTTTTTCGGATAGAATAGAACTTCTAACTCCGGCAAAATTATCCTTAACACATGCTCATCGATTGTATGCCAAGTTATTAAAGATTTACAATAAAGAAAACCTTACTTTAAATAAGAATACGAGGTTCTCTGAAAATCTGCATCATTTAGCCGAGGCTATACATAAGCGTTCCTTAATCGTTATTTTTTCTGATTTAATGGGAGATGACAGCCCTCAGGAAATTTTGGAAGCCTTGCAGCATTTACGCTACAATAAGCATGAAGTCGTCCTATTTGCTGTAACCGATCATGATCTGGAAAATCAATTCAATTTTGCCAATCGTCCTTCAAAGTTTATTGATATGGAAACGGGCGAGACTTTAAAATTGAACCCTTCAGAGGTGAGAGAAGCATTTACCCAAAAGCAAACAGCATTTTATGATGAGATGAAACTCCTTTGTTCTCAATTTGCTATCGATTTTGTTGAGGCTGATATTCGTAAACCTTTTAAAGATGTTTTACAAGCCTATTTAATCAAGCGTAAAAAACTGAGGTGAGTCCATTAAGACTATTGTATTTGAACCGTATTCTAGTTTTACTAGTTCAGATCTATTTCGAATAAGCCTATTTCCATTATTGATAAGTTATTATTCTGTCGCTAAATTTTATTATTCACTAGCTTTATTTATTTTTATGGAATAACCGATTTGATAAAATGAAACAACTTCTCTTTTTACTCTCGATTTTATTATTATTTGCTTGTGATTTAAAAAAAACAAGTGAAACTGTAGTGACTAATAATGAAGGAGAAGTGTTAGATGGTTGGGTGAAAAAGTATAATAGCAGGAATAAGCTTAGATCCGAAACCTTTTATAAGAATGGAATTAGAGAAGGAGTGGCACGCGTTTATTATGATTCAGGGGAATTAAGTGATGAGGTTTATTATGTTGGTGATGAATTACATGGGATTGCAAAAAAGTACCATAAGAATGGTCAGGTTTATGCCTTAACACCTTATCTGAATGATAAAAAGGATGGGATTCAAAAGAAATTTTACCCCAATGGCAGGCTATGGGCCGAAACACCTTACAAAAGGGGAGAACCTGGTATTGGTTTAAAAGAATACAAACGTAATGGTAGTTTGCGAAAGATTTTTCCTTCAATTGAATGCCAGCAATTCGTACGTGCTGATCGAGTCAATTTGAAACTGTTTTTGAATAACTACTCTAAAAATGTGGAGTTTTATATTACACCTTTGGTTCAAAACAAATACATTCCTATTAGAGCTAACGTGATATCTGCCGAAAAAGGATCGGGTCAGGTAGATTTTTTCTTCTCTAAAGGTCAAATTCTAGATACGGTTGTGAATGTCGTTGCTAAGTATAGAACATCATGCAGTAATATTTATGTTGTTCAAAAAGAAATTAATATCAGGAACAAATAATTTAGGTTTTTGATTTGACCATTAGCCCTTGATTTCAAGTCTTAGATTTCTTATAACAAAAATTAAGATTCTCATAATGAAAAAATCTTCTATTTTTGGAGCTTGGTAGTCAATTAATAAAGCTCTTTCTTAATATATTTTAAAGATAGAGTATTACAAACAATAGAAAGAACCCCAATGCAGATTGAAGCTAGTGATATCCTTTTTGTAATCAACCCGAATTCAGGCTCACAAAAGCCAGATGCTATTATCAAACAACTGAAGAGTAATGGTCATAAAATTGACTATGTTTTGACTCAAAGCCTTGAAGAATTTAATGAACTTTGGGCTGAAAGAGTTGATAATTATAAAGTGGTTGTAATTTGTGGTGGCGATGGTAGTGTGAATTGCACACTTAAACATTTAGTTGCAAAAGAAAACATTATTCTTGCTGTTTTACCTAATGGTTCGGGGAATGGTTTTGCTCGTGAGCTTGGTTTTACGAGCAATGTTGAAAACCTGATTTCAAAGATGTTAAGAGGGGAAGTTCGGAAGGTAGATATAACCGAGATTAACGATGATTACTCAATAAATGTAGCGGGGTTAGGTTTCGATAGTTATGTAGCCTCACTCTTTGATGGGAGCAAGTTTCGTGGTCTTAAGAAGTACATTTACTGCACCATAAAAGGCTTATTTTCATACAAACCAATTTCTGTGGAATTGTTCCTTGGACAAGTTAAAGTAACAGGCGATTTTTGGGGTGTCTATTTGGCTAATACCAGACAGTTTGGTAACAATGCCATTATTGCTCCCGAAGCTAAATATGATGATGGTTTGCTCGAGGTGGTATTGATGAAGAAGTACCCATTGATTTTAGCTCCCATTGTTGTATATAAAATGTTTACCGGTAAGTTTAAGAACTCCAAATACATGACTTATATTAGAGCCAGTGAGTTGCTTATTAAGTCAAATTCAAAAACTTATCACGTTGATGGTGAGCCTAGATTGATGACTGAAGATTTAAAGGTTTCTTTAAAAAAGCAGCAAATCAAACTAATTAAAATGGACTAAACTCTATACTAAAATAGAACAAGCCCTTAACTCAATTGAGTTAAGGGCTTGTTTCTGTTTAATGGAATATTCTTGGGCTTATTCCCGAATAACTTGAACTCCCCAATCGGCACCAATTTTAATAATACTAGATGCCTGTGCTTTTGTCATATCATCCTGACGATATTCAACGACATAATCAACAGCATCGATGATAGCCTGATTAATTTCAGAGAAGTTCTGAGCAGGAGCATCACCGCTGATATTTGCAGAGGTCGAAACAATAGGTTTACGAAAACGCTGAATCAACTGTTGAGTAAAGGCTTCCTCTGTAATTCTAATTCCAATACTGCCATCAGAATTAATCAGGTTTTTGGCTAAATTTTTAGCATTAGAATAAATGATAGTCATGGGTTTATCCGTGACATCAATTAGATCTAAAGCAATTTCAGGAACTTCATCAACGTATGAGTTTAAGCGATTAGGATTCTCCATAAGTACCAACATGGACTTTGAATCCTCACGTTTCTTAATCTCATAGACGCGCTTAACAGCTTCTTCATTGGTTGCATCACAGCCAATTCCCCAAATTGTATCTGTAGGATAAAGGATGATTCCACCATTTTTAAGAACCTCCAAAGCTTTTTTTATATCGTTATGCATAATAAAGTTTTAAGTACTTAATAAGTGACTAAAGTCTAATAACTTTAGGTCTTTGAACTTTAAATACTTTAAGTATTTTTAGAGTTAAACGGCAACGTTGTACTCACGCAGAGCGTCATTTAGTGATGTTTTTAGATCGGTTGATGCTTTACGCTTACCGATGATCAATGCGCAAGGAACCTGATATTCACCAGCAGGGAATTTCTTTGTTCTTGTACCAGGAATCACAACTGAACGAGCAGGAATAAAACCATCATACTCAACTGGTTCTTCACCAGTAACATCAATAATTTTAGTTGATTTGGTTAAAACAACATTTGCCCCTAATACAACTTCTTTTTCAAGGTGCACACCTTCTACAACAATACAACGCGAACCAATGAAACAATTGTCTTCAATAATAACCGGAGCTGCCTGAATTGGTTCTAAAACGCCCCCAATACCAACACCACCACTTAGGTGAACATGCTTTCCAATTTGTGCACAAGAGCCAACTGTTGCCCATGTATCAACCATGGTTCCTTGATCGACATAAGCACCAATATTAACATAGGAAGGCATCATCACAACATCACGAGCAATAAAAGCGCCGTAACGTGCCACAGCATGAGGAACGACACGAACACCTAGTTCTGCATAATTGGTTTTAAGAGCCATTTTATCGTGAAACTCGAAAGGACCAACTTCAATAGTTTCCATTTTACGAATAGGGAAATAAAGAATAACAGCTTTCTTAACCCATTCGTTAACTTGCCATCCATTTTCAATTGGCTCAGCAGTTCTAAGAACCCCTTTGTCAAGAAGTTCGATAACTTCGTTAATATTTCCCTGAACATCAGCGCTCTTAAGAAGACTTCTATCTTCCCAGGCAGCTTCAATACTTTGCTTTAAATTTTCGTACATGTTTACTTGTTTTACAGCTTCGACTCGATAATGACTTAATCATGTTATACTTGGTTTTGTAGAACATTAGAGCCTAAGAACTTGTCTTAATTTTGATTAATTGAGACAAAGCTAAGAAAGACTTTTGATTTATTTGATTAATTCAAAGTTTGCGTACGCTCATTTTTAAAGATGCAAGCTTTTATTGATGCAGATTAGCTTAGTGATTGTGTTTAAAATTTTTTACAAAATCATGAATGTGTTGATCGAATTGAACATTTGTTTGATCCTGAAATTTGATTTGTAGGGGAATATAGGCCATGTTATCTTTCAATACTTTTGATTCGATCTTCATATCAAGAAAACGAACCGCATCCTTTTCGGTTGTGATGATGATCTTATTCTCAGATTTTAAGTTGATAAACGAGGTCTCGATTCGTTCAATATCTTTGTCTTTGAAAGTATAATGGTCTGGAAACTTAATTTCCTTGAATTCATCACAAAGTGACTTTAGGTGATTTCTTAAAGGGGCAGGGTTTGCAATACCAGTTACTAATAAGACTCCTAAGAATTCCTTCTCTATGGTATTCAAGTTAACCAGCTTGTTAGATGTGTTAAAAACGGCTTCGGCAGGAGCATAATCAAGGCTCGTGAAGTACAATTCTTGATGAGGCAGTGGATTAATACTCTTTTTTAGTTTTTTTGCTTCTGAATCGCTTAAATCAATTGGACATTTGCTCATAATGATGATGTCTGCTCTTTTCTTACCTGCAGCTCTTTCTCTTAATCGTCCCATTGGCATCACCAAATCCGTAGCAATTGGACGATTGTAATCAATTAAAAGAATAGACAAACCTGGTTTTATATATCTGTGCTGATAAGCATCATCAAGTAAGATACAATCCAGCTTGAGTCCCTTTTCTGAAGCGAGTAATTCTTGAACACCATTGACTCTATCTGCATCTACGGCCACATTCAGTTTAGGAAATTTACGATTCATTTGCATGGGTTCATCACCCAAATCGTATGAGTTCGAGTTTGCATTAGCTAAAACAAAACCTTTTGATTCACGTTTATAACCTCTGCTTAAGCTTGCTAAGTGGTATTTATCTTGTAGAAGCTTAATTAAGTATTCAGTATGAGGAGTCTTTCCTGTGCCACCCACCGAGATATTTCCAACCGAAATAATGGGCAAGTCGAAAGAAGTTGACTTTAAATAACCCCTATCGAACATGAAGTTTCGAAGAGATAGAATACTTGCATAGATGAGTGTAAAAGGGAAAAGCAAGAATTTAAAATAAGACAGAAGTCTGCGCATAGATTAATTTATCAGGATTATTTTGCTCTAAAATTAATTATTTCTTGCGAAAAATGATCTTGACTGTCATAAAGTACCAAAGCGATGAAGAAACTTCATCGCTTTGTAACCACTAACCGTTATTAACATCCGAACAAGAAAGGAGTTAATAATTACTAACCCAATGAACTAGATTTTTATCTAATTCTATAGAAAAGTTAAATAATAAAAATGAATAAAAAAAATATAATTGTCTGAAAGTTGGGCTTTTATGTGTTTTAAAGGGAGGGTATACTTATATGAACCCTTTAATAATACGAGTTTCGGGTATTTATATTTAATCGTAGAAAATTTATATTTTTTTATGTTTGCATAAAGAGTTTTAAAAGTCATATAATGAGTGGTTTAAATTGATTTGCCTTCTGAATCGTTTAATTTTTTTCTCATCATAATTAGGCTTCATTAATAAATGTTAATAAAAGCCTGAAGCTTAAATCATATTTCCTATCTTTGACTTACAGCTCTCTCTATAGCTGTGGAATTAGGTGTTTGGGACTTTCTCTCAAAATTGATTTTATCAAGTTTTCAATTGTTTAAACACCAGTATTCTAATTTTAGAAATCTATAAATTCAAATCTCGAAATATGAAGATATTTAAGAAGAAAGGAATCCTGATACTATTGGCTGCTCTATTGTTTTGTAGTGGTGTCTTTTATGGATTCGACAGGGACGAAAAGAATTTCGAAATCAGTAAGAATTTAAACATATATCATACGCTTTTCAGAGAGCTTAATATGTTCTATGTTGATGAGATTGATTCTGGTGATCTAATAAAGAAAAGTATGGATGCAATGCTATTATCACTTGATCCATATACAACCTATATTCCAGAGTCGGAGATTGAAGATTTTAAATTGATGACAACTGGAGAGTACGCAGGTATTGGTTCATTGATTAGCGCACATGGCGATGACATAATTGTTGCAGAACCTTATAAAGATCTTCCGGCAGATAAGGCAGGATTGAAAGCTGGAGATGTGTTTGTTGAAATTAATGGCATTAAAATCCATAAGAAAAAGACTAGCGACGTTAGTAATTTATTAAAAGGGCAAGCCAATAAGCCACTTATCATTAAGGTTCGTCGTCCAGGTGTCAGTAAGTTGATAGAAAAAGAAGTTGTTCGTGCTGAGATTCAGCTGAAATCAGTTCCTTATTATGGAATGCTTGAGGATTCTATTGGTTACATCAACTTGAATCAATTTACAAATAAAGCTGCAGGTGAAGTGAGAAATGCTTTACGTGAACTTGAAGAGCAGAAAGCAAAGTCAATTATTCTTGATTTAAGAGGAAACCCAGGTGGATTATTAGATCAGGCAGTTGATATTGTGAATCTTTTTGTAGATCAGGGTGAAAATATTGTAAGTACTAAGGGGAAGGTGAGCCAGTGGGATAAGTCTTATAAAGCTGAAAAAGTGCCAGTGGACACTCAGATTCCCATTGCAATTCTGGTAAGTAGAGGTTCAGCTTCTGCATCAGAAATTGTTTCTGGAGCCATTCAGGATTTAGATAGAGGTATCGTTGTAGGTCAACGTACATTTGGTAAGGGCTTAGTGCAAACAACACGTAACTTAAGCTATAATTCTAAGTTAAAGGTAACGACAGCTAAATATTACATCCCAAGTGGAAGATGTATTCAAGCCTTGGATTATAGTCATAGAAATGAAGATGGAAGTGTAGGAAAAGTACCTGATACTTTGATTAGTGAATTTAAAACAAAGAATGGACGTAAAGTTCGTGATGGAGGAGGTATCCTACCCGATGTGAATGTTGAAATGGATTTATTTAGTAGTTTATCTGTTGGCTTGATTCAAAAGTATAAGATCTTTGATTTTGCGACAAGTTTTGCTAATAAGCATGCTGAAATTGCTGATGCGACTTCTTTCGAATTATCAGATCAAGATTATGAGGATTTTAAGCAGTTTTTGAAAGCTGAAAAATTCGAATATAAATCAGAAAGTACTGAGATTCTAGAGGCACTAAAGAAAGCAGCAAAAGAAGAAAAATACTTCAAGATAGCAAAAGAGGAGTTTGATAATATTACTTCTAAATTGACTCCAAACCTAGATAGAGATCTAAAAATGTTTGAAGAGGAAATAAAGACACTTATCGCCCATGAAATCGTTAAGCGATATCATTATCAGATAGGTGGAATCAAGTATGCTCTTCGTGATGATAAGGTTTTAAAAGAGGCAATGACCACTCTTAAAGATCAAAAGAAATATATGGAGATATTGAAAAAATAAGCTTTGGAATATAGATATAAAAAAAGACCTGCTATTGGCAGGTCTTTTTTCGTATATGTTTATATGCGATACTTAAAGTTTTGCTCCAAAAGCCAAATCACCTGCATCACCACAACCAGGAACGATATATGATTTTGAATTTAATTCTGCATCTACAGCACCCATCCAAAGCGTGATGTTTTCGCCAGCAAGTTTTTCTTTCACAAATTCTACTCCTTCAGCACTTGCAATAACAGCTACAATATGAACATGTTTTGGTGTTCCCTTTGTAAACAGAGCCTTGTAAGCTAGTTCCATAGATGAACCAGTTGCCAACATTGGATCAGCCAGAATAACAACTTTGCCATCGATAGATGGAGCTGAAATATATTCAAACTTAATTTCGAACTCACCAGCTTCATTGTACTTTCGGTAAGCAGAGATAAAAGCGTTTTCTGAACGGTCGAAATAGTTTAATAAACCATTGTGTAATGGCAAACCAGCTCTAAGGATAGAAGCAACAACGATTTCATCTTCAGCAAGATTCATCTTTGCAGTTCCGAGTGGAGTTTGCACCTCTTTTTCAGAGTAATTAAAAGTTTTGCTGATTTCGTAAGCAAAGATTTCACCTACTCTTTCTAGGTTTCTTCTGAATCGTAAAGGATCATTTTGAACATTTACGTCGCGGATTTCAGCTATGAATCGGTTAAATAGGGAATTGTTATCCCCAATAGTATGCACCATGATGTCGTATTTAAAAATTAGCTGAGCGCAAATGTAAGTATATCTATAGAATTATTCTCTATGTTCTTCAGCTCTTTTTTATAAGTGTTTGGTGTTTTGATACTTTGTAGTGCCTATAATTCCTGAGATAGATAGTTAACTTTGCAAATATAAGTTGATTGATACCAATTTTGTCATTTTTGCTTTAATAGCTGAATGAATGGTCGATTTGTTTGTTTTAAGAGCTAAGGGAAAGGGTATTTTATAAACTTAATGAGTTTGGTTTGAAGAGGTAAAAAAAAAAAGAGACACTATTTCTAGTATCTCTAATTAATCTCAATATAATTCGATAGCGTCTTCTTATTCGATTATTTTATCAGCTAATTCTTTAAGATTTAAGCCCGAAAAATTACCTGAACTCATCAAAAGGAGATTCGTTTTTTTGAAGTTTAAGTGCATTAAATCATCTAATAGGATTTGAGAATCGGTATAGACTTTTAAGTTAGTGCCACCGAATGCCTCTTCAACTTGTTGAACAGAGATTGCCTTCAGCTTTTTGTGCTCAACGGTTTTAGGGTTGAAATATACCAGTGCAACATCTGCTAGAACCATACTGTTTTTATATTCTGGAAGAAATTCTTCTTTCAAACTGCTAAATGTATGAAGTTCCATGCAAGCAACTAGCTTTCTGTCTGTAAACTGATTCTTTACTGCTCTTGTAGTCGCTTGAAGTTTTGATGGCGAGTGAGCAAAATCTTGATAGACGATAGTTTGTTCATTTTGAGCTAGGGTTTGAAGTCGTTTGGCTGCTCCACCAAAATTTTTAATAGAAGAATAAAATTGCTCGCTACTTAGGCCTAATTCCTTACAAACCAAGAGGGCCCCTTGCAGATTCTGAAGGTTGTGATCACCAAAAATCGACAATTCAATCTCTCCATTTTTCGTTATCAACGAACTGATACCATTTTTTACTGTATGAAGATGTGAATTGTATGGTAGATATTTAATGTTGTCTCTTTTAGATTGGATCATCTTTTTAATATGCTCGTCTTCTTCAAAGTAAATGAGACTGCCGTGAGGTTTGATAAGACCAATGAATTTTTCAAACTGACTTAAATAATTGTCGAAGGTTGGAAAAACGTTGATGTGATCCCAGGCAATGCCGGTTAAAAGGGCAATGTGCGGGTGGTAAAGATGAAATTTTGGACGAGGATCGATAGGAGAGGCAAGATATTCGTCACCTTCAAAAACAGCGATTTTGGCATCTTTACTAAGTTTCACCATCGTCTCAAAACCTTCTATTTGGGCACCAACCATATAGTCAAAGTCGATATCGTTAGATTTTAAAACATGCATAACCATTGATGTGGTTGTTGTTTTTCCATGAGAGCCTCCAATAACAACGCGCTTCTTATCTTTAGTCTGTTCGTATATGTATTCCGGATATGAATAGATTTTTAAACCCAATTCCTTCGCTTTTAAAAGTTCCGGATTATCTATTCGGGCATGCATCCCTAGTATGATTGCATCGATGTTTGATGTGATTTTATTCGGAAACCAGCCCCATTTATCTGGTAGCAAACCATACTGTTCTAATCGACTTTTTGAAGGATCAAATATTTCATCATCCGATCCTGAGACTTGAAATCCTTTTTTATGTAAGGCGAGTGCTAAATTGTGCATGGCAGCCCCACCTATAGCTATAAAATGTACTCTCATTTAGATTGTTTTGCTACAATTGAATGTTGGAACACTCAATTTATGGATAAATTTTAAATATATTGTGTTATGTCTTTGTTTTCAGGGATATGAGATCTGTTACCTGTGTTCAGACTTCAGGTTTTGTCGGTGAGATTACAGGTTTAAAGTGTATGAGGAATTCTCATTAATCCTTGAAATCTTACAGAAGTTAAATATAATCAAATCTGTTGTGATTGGCAGTATTCTTTTTTCTTTATTACTTTAGGCTTTGATATTAAAATGAGTGATTTTAAACGAGGATGATCGGTGAGAAATTGTACTTCTTTAATCTTCTAAAAATAATAGCAAATAATATGCAAATATATTCAATAGAAACTGGGAATTTTAAGTGCGATGGTGGGGCTATGTTTGGTGTTGTTCCTAAAATAATGTGGAGCAAAAAGTATCCGGCCGATGAGAACAATCTTTGTGATTGCGCTCTAAGAAGCATGCTTATTGTTGATGGCGATCGTCGAATATTGATTGATAATGGAACCGGGGATAAACAGGCTAATTCATACACAAGTCATTATCATCTTTGGGGAGAGGATAGTTTAAAAACGTCCTTGAAGAATGTGGGTTTTTCTTTTGAAGATATTACGGATGTTATTTTTACGCATCTTCATTTTGATCATTGCGGAGGAGCCACTCGCTATAAGAGTGGAACAAAAGAACTAGAACTGGTATTTCCAAATGCAACACATTGGGTAAGTAAGGCTCAATGGGAAAATTATTTGAATCCTAATGTTAGGGAGGGAGATAGTTATTTCCCTGAAAATGTGGTGCCAATTTTTGAAGCGGGCAAATTGAATTTGGTTGAGCATGATGGAGAATTATTTCCTAATGTCGAAGTTAGAATATTTAATGGACACACGATGGGTTTAATGGCTGTTTTAGTCAGTGATGAGGATAAAACAATTGCTTTTACAGCGGATTTTATTCCGACGATGGCTAATGTGAACCTGAAATGGATTGCTGCTTATGACTTGTTTCCAACAGTAGCTCTCAAAGAAAAAGAAGCATTTCTAAAGGAGGCAGCAGAGAAGAATTTCTGCCTCTTTTTCCAGCACGATATCATGAACGAATGTTGTTCGTTGGAGCAAACAGCTCGTGGGATTAAACCAAAGGACAGTTTTAGCCTAAAGAGTTTATTTTAGAGCGTGATGTTCGATAATTATTAGTTTGAGAATTAATGAAAAGTCGTCAAGAGGATTTGATTTTGATTTCTATTATTCCTGTATATTTGTGAAAATATAATTCAGACAGACATTATTAAACTATGAAGACCAATTATTCCCTTGATTCTAACGCAATTAATGACACGCTTATTAATACCTCCAAATCGACTGGGAATACTTTGAAGCAAGTTTCTCAGAAAGAGCTGCCAGCTTTAAATAAAACGATGATTAATGATTCTTTGATTAAAGAAATGTCATTTATACAAAGTTCCGATTCAATATCAAGGGACTCAAGCATTATCGTAAATGATACGATCATTGGTTCTGATACGCTTCAGCAGCTTGTCGTACAACAGGAACCTAAGTATGGAGGAAAGGAGATTTCTCGATTTCAGAATATTGGGTTTGGAAACGACTGGCTTGTTGCTGTTATGCTGTTTTCTCTGTTCCTGCTTGCTTCAGTTAAGTTTTTGTTTGGTAAGTACTTGTCGAAATTGGTTGAATCGGTTCTTAATTCTCATACAGCTAATAATCTTTTTTTAGAGAAGAATATTAATATGGTTAAGGGCTCTGCAATTATCAACCTTCTGTTTGTTGTCAATATTTCTTTATTTGCAGTAAGCATTCTAAATCATAATTCAATCTCATCCGCTCAGGAGTATGGGTTTAAAGAATTTATCCTAATTTTTGCAGCAATTCTCTGTCTTTACTTAGGAAAAGTTGTCGTTATTAGGAGTTTAGGATACGTTTTTAAGGGGAATAATGAGAGTAAAGAATATATTTTTACAACTTTTCTTTACAATAAAAATCTAGGATTATTCCTTTTTCCAGTGATTATAGCCTTACCATTTGTACAGCCTTATGCTGTGAAATGGCTGATGTATATTGGGGTTTTCATGATATTCTTCTTTTTTACATTAAGAATTACAAGAGGTTTGAAAATATTATTGCGTAAACATGTTTCTATATTTTATATGATTTTGTATCTTTGCGCACTGGAAATATTCCCTTTGCTGATGATTTACAAATTATTAGTAGGGTAGGAATAGTAGAGTGGAAAATAATGTTTTAATTAAAGAATATCGCCTTGAAAATCAAAACAATATTAGTTTCGCAACCGAAGCCCCAAACGGAAAAATCGCCTTATTTCGATCTGGCAGAAAAATACAACTTAAAAATTGATTTTCGCCCTTTCATTCAGGTTGAAGGTGTAAGTGCAAAAGAATTCAGACAAGAAAGAATCAATATTCTTGACCATACTGCGGTAATTTTTACCAGTAGGACAGCGATTGATCACTTCTTTAGAATTGCCGAAGAGATGCGAGTTACGATTCCGGATGATATGAAGTATTTCTGTATTTCAGAATCAACTGCTTTTTATCTTCAGAAATATATCGTGTATCGTAAAAGAAAAATTTTCTTTGGCGTTAGGGATTTCGAAGATCTTATCGACACTATTGTGAAGCATAAGAAAGAAAAGTTCTTGTTACCTTTATCAGATATTCACAAGGCATCAATTCCTGCTTTGTTGAATAAGAATAAGATTAAATACTCAAAAGCTATTCTTTACAAGACTGTAAGTAGTGACTTGTCTGACTTAGCTGATGTAAATTACGATATTCTTGCTTTTTATAGCCCGTCGGGAATTGTATCTCTATTACAAAACTTCCCTGATTTTGTTCAGGACGGAACCGTAATTGCTGCATTTGGACCTACAACTTCAAAGGCTGTAAAAGATGCAAATCTTCGTCTTGATATTCAAGCTCCAATGCCACAAGCTCCATCTATGACAATGGCCTTGGATCAGTATATTAAAGCGTACAACAAAGAGAATAAGGACAAATAAAATATTATGAATTGATCTTTGTTATTGAACAAGATCTCTTCAACAGAAATTGGGGAAAGTTACTTTCCCCTTTTTTATTATCCTAAAACCATCTTTAATATTTAGATGTTTTAGTAATTTAAGGCTTCAAGCTCAAATACGTCATGACCGATTCTTTACGATATAGCTTTACAAAAGACGAACGTCTTTGCCATAAAAAGCGGATTAGTGCTTTGTTTGCCGAAGGTAGAGGTTTTACTTGCTATCCTTTTCGAATCGTTTGGAGAAGTACAGTTCTTGATGTTGATTTTCCAGCTCAGGTAGCTATCACAGTTACCAAGAGAAGTTTTAAACAAGCCGTGAAGAGAAATCTTTTGAAACGAAGAATTCGTGAAATCTATCGCTTGAATAAACACTTGCTTTATAATGATTTGAATGAGAGAGAGGCGCAAATATCGTTTATGATCGTATATTTGCCTAAAACCATTCTAAAATCAGCCGAGATGGATACGAAACTCGTAAAAGCTCTTGGGCGCATAGGATCCGAATATGACAAGTTTGCTAAAAATACTAAAGAAGGCGATTCTCTTCGTCATGATACTGCCGATTAGATTTTATCAGCTGTTTATTTCCCCAATGACACCCTCGGCTTGCCGATATACACCCACTTGCTCTACTTATGCCATGCAGGCCCTAAAGGCTCACGGCCCTTTTAAAGGCAGCTACCTGGCTATTAAACGAATTCTATCCTGTAACCCTTGGGGCGGACATGGACACGATCCTGTGCCTTAAAATAGAGGGTTTTTTCAATTTCTCCTTTCGATAAAGCTATAAGGACTTTGATATTCCTGCTGGTAGGTCAAGCTCACACTCTTCATCAATAATAGCGCTTTGGGCAAATCCCTGCGGGTCGGGCTATCCGCACTCGCTCTTTGTCACAAAAAAGACAAAGGAGCTCAAACAAAAGCTCCTATCCCTTTTGCAAAAATACCACTGTTATGTAAGTTTTTTGAAACTCATAACTCCTAATTCATAACTTATAATGAGATAGCACCAACATTTAATAAAGGGTGCAATTGCTTTATTCCTGTTGGCCGTTAGCAATTGATTTTTGCTAACTTTGACCTTCGATTTATAAAACGATGAACCTATGATAACAAATGACCAGCTAAAAGATTTAGCGGAGCGCACGATAGCGTTGAGGAGGTATCTTTGACGTCGATGCCAAATTAATTCAGTTACAAGAAGAAGATTTACGCACACAAGTGCCTGGTTTTTGGGATAATCCCAAAGAGGCCGAAGTGCAGATGAAGAAAGTGAAAGGCTTAAAAGCCTGGATAGATTCTTACGATGAAGTGAAAGCAGCTGAGGAAGATTTACAGGTCCTATACGAATTTGCTAAAGAAGGTGAAGCTTCGCCTGAAGAGGTGGATGAACAATACGCAAGCACTTTGAAATTGCTTGATGCATTGGAGCTTAGGAATATGCTTCGCAAGGAAGAAGATCATTTTGGAGCCATCATGAAGATTAATTCTGGTGCCGGTGGTACAGAGAGTTTGGATTGGGCAGGCATGCTTTATCGCATGTATTTGCGCTACGGCGAAGCCAATGGTTACAAAGTACGTCAACTGGAATATCAGGAAGGTGAAGAGGCAGGCATTAAGTCGGCAACCCTGGAGTTTGAGGGCGATTTTGCGTTTGGTTTCTTAAAATCGGAGAGTGGCGTGCATCGTTTGGTGCGTTTGTCGCCCTTTAATGCGGCCAATAAACGCATGACAACCTTTGCATCAGTCTATGTATATCCAGCCATTGATGATACCATCGATATTCAAATTAACCCTGCAGATATTACTTGGGATACCTTCCGATCAGGTGGGGCAGGTGGACAGAATGTGAATAAGGTTGAGACAGGCGTTCGCGTGCGACATGCACCCACTGGTATCATCATAGAGAACACCGAAACCCGTTCGCAACTTGGTAACCGAGAAAATGCTTTACGCTTGCTTAAATCGCAGCTTTACGAGCTTGAATTGCGCAAGCGACAGGAAGAGCTTGATAAGATTGAAGGTTCTAAGAAAAAGATAGAGTGGGGATCACAAATTCGTTCCTATGTGATGCAACCCTACAAAATGGTTAAAGATGTTCGTACAGGACACGAAACCTCAAATGTACAAGCTGTTTTAGATGGTGACTTGGATGGTTTTATCAAAGCCTATTTGATGGAATTTGGAGGAGAGACTAAAGAGGACTAATTCAGTGGTTAAAATAGATATATGAAGAGCAGAGACTTTAGTGTTTCTGCTTTTTTTTATGTGCAGACACAAAATTCAAAGCCTCTATTGCGAAGCTCATCAATCAATCGAGGTAGGGCATATCTCATATTCTTTTCCGATTTCACATGGTTGTGGAAAAGAATGATTGACCCAGGTCGGATGCTTTTAAGAACAGCATGGTAGCATTCTTCAGGCGTAATATCCTGACGGTAGTCTTCGCTTAAAACGTCCCACATGATTATTTTATAATCCTTTAAGAGTTCTTTAGCTTGAGAACGCTTAATCATTCCATAAGGTGGGCGGAACAGCTTGGAAGCTATGTATTGGCTTGCCAGTTTTACATTGTCAACATAGCTTTGTGTTTGATTTGTAAAACCTCTCAAATGATTGTGTGTGTGATTACCAACCGCATGACCTTCATTTAATATTCCTTGGTAGATTTCAGGATATTTTCTCACATTATCGCCCACACAAAAGAAAGTTGCTTTAACATTTTTCGACCTAAGAAGTTCTAAAGTCCAGGCTGTTGATTCAGGAATCGGGCCATCGTCGAAGGTGATGTAAACCACTTTTTCTCCTGTATTGTAATCCCAAGTTAGACTAGGAAAGAGTTTCTTTAAAAATTGAGGTATTCTTACGAATCGCATAAAATAAATGAATTTGATCCATCAAAAGTATAAGTCTTCAAGGAAAATGCATTAAAAAGTGAAGAAATTAGTTTTCATATTTGCTGCATTTGAGGTGTTTTTTACCCGGTTAGATGTTAAAAGTTTGGAAATTCCTTTGCAAAAATTAAACAAGTGTTTAATTTTGTATCAAATTAATTGATATGGAAGATAGTAGATCTAAAATTTTAAATGCCTCAGCTCGTTTATTCGTAAAGAATGGATTTGATGGAACCAGTGTGAGACAGATTGCTAAGGAAGCAGGGGTTAATATTGCTATGATCTCCTATTATTTTAAATCTAAGGAAGGTGTTCTGATTGATTTAATCTCAGAAACTGCCAGACAATTAAAAGAAAAAACGGATCATATTAAATCGTTGGATCTTGAGCCGCGCGAAAGAGTCTCTAAATTATTTATAACCATTATAGATCATTTTGTTGAGCATGATATGGTGAGTTATGTTTTTGGAACAGAATTGTCTTTAAATCGGAATAGAAACATTGTTGATTTGATTTTATCTATTGTATCAAAAAATCAGAAATATACTTATGAATGCATCAAGGCCTGTAAGCCTAATATCGATGAAACTCTCTGCAAGATGATTCCTGTTATGATATTGGGAATGGTTAATAAGGCTTTATCAACACCAAGAGCATTGGATACAGCCTTAGATAATCAGAGTTTTTCAAGCAATAATAAAAGTGAAATAAGAAGATATTTACACTTGTTTGTGCAGGATTATCTAAGTCTTCAATTGGGTAAAGAGTGAATTATATAGGGGGATTAAACCGCGAAGTCATTTGCGTGTTTTTTTTATACCCATCAATTAAACAAACGTTTAATTGATGGATTGGAATTTTAAAATGAAATATCTAAATAATAATTTGATGACATCAATAAGATTACTGGGATCTGGATTAATTTTATCCGTATTCCTTTTTGGCTGTAAAGCCAAAACAGAAGTTGAAAAGACCGTACGACCTGTAAAAGTTGAGCGTGTAGAGAGTAGGAACAACACGTCTATTCATACTTTTCCTGGAAAAGTAAAAGAATCGAGAGAGGTTAAATTGGCATTTCGAGTGCCAGGTCCTTTGGTACAGCTTAATGTAAAAGAAGGCATGTTCGTAAAAAAGGGTGACCTTTTAGCTGAGATTGATCCCCGTGATTTTCAGGTTAATTTGGAAGCTGCCAAAACAAACTGGGAGCATGCTAAGCAGGATGCAAAACGCTATCAGGAACTTTATGAGAAAAAATCGATTCCTGAAAGCACTAAAGAAAAAGTTGAAGTTGCAGCAGCTGTTGCTGAGTCTAATTTCAATAAAGCAAAAAATGCTTTAAACGATACCAAACTTTTTGCTCCTTTCGATGGTTATGTACAAACTAAAGTGGTTGAGAACTTTGAAAAAGTCGGAGCTGGTTATCCAATTTTAACCTTGCTGGATGTTTCTGTTCTTGAGGTTATTGCAGGTTTGCCTGAAAGTATTGCTAGTCATTCTGACGATTTTAAATCTTTCACCTGTACAGTGAAAAATGGCGAGACAAGAGTTATAGCAGCTAAACTAAAAGAAATTAGTAAGAAAACGGCTGGTAATAATCAGGTGTATCCTATAAGAGTCTACTTAAACAAGGAGGAGGCGAAAAACCTTCGTCCAGGAATGAATGCCAGTTTGAATATTGAGATTAGTGAAACATGTAACGAAGATGGCTTTGAGTTGCCAGTTGCCTCTGTTGTTAATTATGAAGGGAAGAGTATTGTTTGGGTTTATAACGAAAAGCAGCAAGTTGTGAATCAGCGTGAAGTTGAAGTGGTTCGCTTGTTGGCTAACGATAAGATTTTGGTTCGTAAGGGTTTAACGCAAGGCGATCAAATTGTGGTTGCTGGTGCTGCTTTTCTGATTGAAAAACAGCAGGTGAAACTCTTGGTAGAGAAGACTAAATCAAACATAGGAGGTTTATTATGAATATCGCTAAATATTCAGTAAACAACCGAGTTGTTATTTGGGTCGCTATTTTTTGCAGTCTTGTTGGCGGGGTCTTTTCTTATACGAAGTTGGCAAAGCTCGAAGATGCTGAGTTTACTCTGAAAACAGCCTTAGTTATAACATCATACAAGGGCGCTTCGCCTCATGAGGTAGAGCTTGAGGTGACCGATGTTATTGAGAAGGCTGTGCAAGCAACTCAAGGACTTGATTTTATCGAATCGGAATCCAAAGAAGGCCTTTCAATTGTAACGGTAGAGATCAATGGAAGTAAGAAGACGGCTCAAATGCCCCAAATTTGGGATGATCTGAGACGAAAAGTGAACGATTGCAGGCCTTATTTACCGCGAACTGCCTATCCGATGGTCTTAGATGATTTTGGTGATGTGTTTGGGGTTTTCCTTTCTCTTTCTGGAGAAGACTACACTTATGCCGAGCTTCATGATTATTCAGCTATGCTTAAGCGAGAGCTTTTGATGGTAAAAGGGGTTTCAAAGGTTAAGTTGTTTGGAACTAAAACAGAAAGTATCGAGATCAACTTATTGAGTTCTCGAATGGCAAGTTTTGGAATCAATCCAGGACAAGTTCTGGGTATTTTGAATGACCTGAATTCCAGATGGGATAATGGACAAATTGAAGTTGATGGACAGAGAATAAAAATCCGCGACAGAAGTAGTTTTAAAACTGTTGAAGAAGTTGGTGATTTGGTGATTCAGGATTACAGCAATCAACAGATTAAACTTAAAGATATTGCTGAGATAAAAGAGGCTTACCAGCAGCCAGTAAAGAATTTAATGCGTTTTAATGGTAAAGAGGCCATTGGGATTGGATTGTCGATGTCGTGGGGTGTTAATGTGATGAACGTTGGTGACGATCTTGACAAACGTATTGAGGAACTAAATACGCAACTACCTATCGGATTGAATATTGAAAAGGTCTATTTTCAGTCGGATGAAGTGGCTGAATCCAATGGTCTATTCATGACTAATCTTGCTGAATCGGTTGCTATTGTTGTGATTATTCTGCTTCTGTTTATGGGTTTACGTTCAGGTTTACTAATTGGAAGTGGTTTAATCCTTACCATCTTAGCCACATTTATTGTGATGTTGGCTGGTGATATTGCTCTACAGAGGACATCTTTGGCAGCCATAATTGTGGCTATGGGTATGTTGGTTGATAATGCCATTGTGGTGACCGATGGGGCCCTTGTTGCTCTGCAAAGGGGGCACTCAAGACGAAAATCGGCTCTGATGGGTGCTGAATCAACTATTTGGCCATTGTTTGGAGCCACATTGATTGCCATCTTAGCTTTCTTGCCTATTTATATGGCACCAGGAAGTGTTGGGGAAATCTGTAAATCGATGTTTCAGGTTTTGGCAATTTCATTGGGTCTGAGTTGGCTTTTTGCTGTGACTCAAAATGTCCTTTTCAGTGATGTTTTCCTAAAAGTGAATAAGAACTCTTTGAATAAAGAGCCTTTCTCAGGAAAAGGTTACAAGATATTCGAGAAGCTTTTAATGAAGGTTTTGCGTCACCGCTTAATCTCACTTACAGCTGTTGTTCTAGTATTGGTTGGAAGTTTAATGGTTTTTGGTAAAGTGAAGAAACCTTTCTTTACGGAGTTAACCAAACCTTTAGTAACGGTGAATTATTGGTTGCCTGAAGGAACGGATATTTATAAAGTTGAGGCTGATCTGAAAGAGATTGAAAAATATGTGATGGGTATCGATCATGTTAAAAGTGTAACGGCTGCAATTGGAGAGTCATTGCCTCGATATATTTTGATGGCTGAAGTTGTTAAGAATAATTCATCTTACGGTCAACTTTTGGTTAGAACTGACGAATTTGATAATCTTGAAGGTGTTAAGATAAAAATTGATCATTACATTAATGAAAATTTCCCAGCTGCTCTCTCACATTCTAAATATTTGCTAGGCGGTCCTCCATTGGAATTTAAGATTGAAGCCCGTTTTATGGGACCCGATCCTGCAGTATTGCATAACCTGGCTGAGAAGGCTAAAGATATTATGCGTCATGAAGAATTGGCAATCAATGTGAGAGACGACTGGCGACAGAAAGTGATGACCTGGGAGCCTGTATATAATCAGGAGAAAGGACGACGTGCCAATGTAAGCCGTCAGCAAATGGCATTAGCATTACAGACGGCTAATGATGGTGCTGTAGTTGGACGTTTTTATGATGGTGAACAAGCCCAAAGTATTTTGCTAAAGGTTCTAGATGATACCCATGATCAAAATAATCAGTTGCAATACTTACCCGTGTGGGGTGGTGGAGCTTCTGCTACGATTCTCGATCAGGTTCTTGATGGCTCTAAAATGGCGTGGGAAGACCCTGTAATTCGTCGATATAACCGTCGTCGTTCGATTACAGCGCAATGCGATCCTATAAGTTCAGATGTAACAGGTGATCAGTTGTTGGCGAAATTAAAAGATAAAATTGAAGCAATTCCATTACCTGAAGGCTACTATATGATGTGGGATGGTGAGCATAGAAAGCAAGTTGAAGGAAATAAAAATGTGGGTGCATTTTTGCCATTGGCATTTATCCTGATGATGATTGTTATCGTGATACTCTTCAATTCTTTCCGTCAAACCATGATTATATTCTTGATGCTGCCACTCTCATTTATTGGTGTAGCTAACGGTCTATTTGTCTTTGATAAAGCCTTTGGTTTTATGGCTATTGTAGGCTTCTTGGGCTTACTGGGAATGGTTATTAAGAATGCTGTGGTTCTGATTGATCAGATTAATGTGCTGATAAAAGATAAGTCGCCACTTGAAGCCGTTGTTGAATCAGCTGTATCGAGAATGCGTCCGGTAATGATGGCAGCACTTACGACTATTTTAGGTATGATTCCATTGATTAACGACGCCATGTACGGATCAATGGCGGCAACCATTATGTTTGGATTGCTTTTCGCGACCATTCTAACGCTATTTGTAGTACCGCTATTCTTTTGCTTATTCTACAAGATTAAGATTGTTGATTAGTATGATATTATCTCCTGTTTCTCCTCCTTTTTAAGGAGGAGTACCCGAGGTACGAGGGGGAGGTGGTTTGAGAGGTAGTTTTTTTAACCACCCCGACTTGTTTCTAAAATTGAAGCAAGCCGCCCCTCCATAAAAGGAAGGAGGGGAAACTGAAAGAACCTCAAAAATTTTAAAAAAATAATACAATGCGATATAAAATATTATTAGTGTTTATTGCTTCAATCTGCTTTGCAAACTCTTCCATTTCACAAGAGGTGTTGAGTTTAAAGAAGTGCAGAGAGTTGGCAAAAGAACACAATCAGGATGTTCAAAATGCAGCCTTAAATGTTGCGATTTATGAAAGTCATCTGAAATCAAATAAGACCAATCAGTTACCTAAGCTTGATTTTTCTGCAAGCCTAACTCGCTTAGGAGATCCTCAGGTGACAAAAATGCCGGCTTTTCAGCTACCTAATGTGGATTTTAGTCCTAGTGGTGTTCTTTTTCCTGGAGGAACGCTTTATGAAGCTCCAGAGAACTTATATAGGCTTAATTTATCTTTGGTTCAGCCTATTTATATGGGCGGAAAGCTGAGAAATTTAAATAA
The DNA here is from genome assembly GCF_003863355.1 of Ancylomarina euxina. Classification (GTDB taxonomy): domain Bacteria; phylum Bacteroidota; class Bacteroidia; order Bacteroidales; family Marinifilaceae; genus Ancylomarina; species Ancylomarina euxinus. Next base: position 143,878 of record NZ_QQWG01000001.1, read on the forward strand.
GCTGAGTCAAAAAAATGTCGATCTCTCCAAAGAGAATCTTCGACTTGAAAAATCGAATCTCTTATTAGAGACTGACGATACCTATTGGACTATCGTTTCATTAAAAGAGAAGGTTATTTTGACTCTGGAGAGTATCAAGTTTCTTGAAGAATTTAAGAAGGATATTAATAATCGATACGAGGTTGGTTTGGCCACAAAGAATAATGTTTTACAGGCTCAAGTGAATCTGAATCATGTGAAATTGGCGAATATAGAAGCCGAAAATGGACTTGATTTAGCCAATATGTCCCTTTGTCGTTTAATTGGTTTACCTCTTTGGCAAAAAGTTCAGTTGAAGGATTCTATGGTGAATAAAGCGACACTTCCTGATTTTGAAATTGCACATAAAAAAGCTTTGGCTCAACGACCAGAATTAAAAATGAGTCAACTAGCTGTAGATATGGGAGAACTTGGTGTTAAAATGACGAGAGCGGATCAATTGCCAAGTTTAAATGTTGGCGTGAACTCTTACTACGGTAATCCAAATCACTTTGGAGTTGATGAGGCTGAAACATCATGGAATGCTTCCGCAAAGTTAACCGTTCCAGTCTTTCATTGGGGAGAAAAAAGACAAGCTGTCAAGCGTAGTCAAATTATGCATCAGCAGGCTGTTAATGAATTGGAAAAGAACAAAGATCTAATTGCTCTTGATGTGCAACAATCTTTGTATGCACTTAAGGTAGCCATTTCGAAAATGAGTTTTACTGAAACCTCATTGGAACAGGCAGAAGAAAACTTGACGATCACTAGAAATAATTACTCTGTAGGAGTAGCTTCAGTCACTCAGGTTTTAGATGCACAGGTGTCCTGGCAATCGTCATACAGTAATTTTATTGATGCTAAAATTAGTTGTCAGCAGAAATATTCCGTTTATCTGAAAGCCATAGGTGAGCTAGATCAAATCTAAGACTGATTTGTAATTAATTTGAGTAGAGTATGAATTTAAATGAGGGGATATCTAAACATCCCCTCATTTTTTTTAGTTATTAATTGCGAGCTCTTTTTTCTTGTAGAGTTCAACAATACGTTTCATCTCCCCAAGCAAAGCTTCATTTCGCCTTCCTGATCGCACAAAATCAGATAGGCTTGTTGGTTTTAAGCTGTTATAATAGTCAAGTTCTTGGGTCAATCGTGTATGGATCTTATTCATCATCTTCATTGCCGTATCACGTTGACCAAGCTTCAAATAATTCTCAGCCATTAGTAGAGCGATATAGTCGTATGAACTGACTTCGTTAGGAAGTAATTCTCTACTTCTGTCTAAAACCTCAATTGCTTTTGCGTTTTGATTTTCAGAAATTAAGGTATTTGAAAGGCTAAGGAAGTTATTTCTCAAATTAAGACACATTCGTTTGATGTTTTCATCTTTATAGATGCCTTCTTTATTGATATTACCCCACTTGAATTTGTTCATCATGTTTTCGAATAGGATATCTGAATCAACTCGTCCTGTGTTACTGGCTGTGTCAGCCGTTTTAATCGGGACTAATCGATAAGCTAAACCTTCCAGCTGAAAGTAATCCTGAAGGCCGTAATAACCCGATTTTGGTACGGTTTGAGAGAAGTAGATAGGACGCTTCCAATTGTTGGTTAAAAGCATGTCATAAAGTGCTAGACCCGATTTTTCCATAAAATTCTGATTAAGTTTCCACTCCAGCTGAGATACAATCTTGCTAGAATCTTTTAAGGATACAGTTTGTGTTGCTAAAATCTGTTGTTTATCGACTGGCAGTCTAAATTCCCGAGCTGGAATATGATCAATTTTTTGGTCGTAGCCGTAAATTGTTTTTGTACTTTCCTTGTCTGATAGGACATATTCAAGAGCATCTTTTAAATTCAGTCCCTTATTTTTCTTGACCCAAGCCTCAAATCTAGGATCATCCACAATATAAACAATATCGCGATTTCCCATCAAATATTTCTCTCTATCCATTGATATTGGGAGACTTTTTGAATCGTAATTATCTCGTTTCATTTGGTCTATATACCAATCTGTTGAAAGGTAGCTTAGATTACAAACCCGAACATCGGTTCTGATACCTTCTACCTCCTGCAGATACCATAGTGGGAAGGTATCGTTGTCGCCCATGGTAAATAAGAGCGCATTTGGGGCGCATGAATTGAGGTAATTATAGGCTAAATCATGAGCAAAATATCGATCAGATCGATCATGATCATCCCAATTCTGTCGTGCTAATAAAGCTGGAACAGCCAAGAAACAAAGAGATGTGGCAAGAATCAAGCTCAATTTAGGATTCAGATATTTTTCCATCCCATTAATCACTGCAAGTGCACCAAGTCCTATCCAAATAGCAAAGGCATAAAATGATCCAGCGTAAGCGTAATCACGCTCGCGAGGTTGCAAAGGAGGTTGATTTAAGTATAGAACAATGGCCAATCCTGTAAAGAGAAAGAGAAGAAGAACGACAAAGAAATCATTTTTTCCCTTTTTACTGTGTTTGTATTGATATAACAGGCCTATAAGACCCAGAATTAATGGTAGAAAATAATAGGTGTTGTTGGCTTTATTCGATTTCATATCATCTGATCGCAAAGATTGATCTCCCAATCTAAGATTATCGATGAGAGGGATACCCGATATCCAGGCGCCCTTTGTTTTATCACCATAGGATTGAACATCATTCTGTCGTCCCGCAAAATTCCACATGAAATAACGGATATACATGTGATTAATCTGATAGGAAAAGAAAAAGTTTAAGTTCTGTGCAAAGCTTGGTTTTTCCTTCTGCTTAGGATTGAGCCCTGTCCATTTGGCATATTCCACCGGAGCCCGTCCCGACATGCCTTTGGTGTACATTCTGGGGAAAAGTGTTTTATGACTAGAGCTATAATTGTTTTTTTCTAATTCATAAGAGAGTTCATATTTACCATTTTTTTTGATGTACACTTTTTTTGATACACTGCTCGGATTTGTTTCATCAGTTGGAGCATTGAAATATTGCCCATAAATCAACGGATTCGATCCATATTGTTCTCTGTTGAGATAGGATAGAAGAGAGAAAACATCTTCAGGATTATTCTGATTCAAAGCTGGGTTTGCTGCGGCTCTAATCATAATTAAACTGTACGATGAATAGCCAATAAGTATCACACTTATAACTGTAAGAAGCGTATTTAATAGAACCTTTTGATGTTTAATACTATATCGAATAGCAAATATTAATCCGATAAAGAGAAGGACTAAGTAGAATAATAAGCCTGAATTGAAGGGGAGTGAAAGCCCATTAACAAAGGCAAACTCGAACCAGATTCCAATTTTTAAAACTCCAGGAATAATCAGATACATGATGCTGGCTAATAGTAATATAGCAGTTGATAAGGCTATTAGGATGCCTTTATTTGTAACCGGATATTTTTTGAAATAGAAGAGAATAACGATAGCTGGAATTGCCAATAGATTCAGTAGGTGAACACCAATGGATAAACCCATTAGGTAGGCAATTAAGATTAGCCATCGGTTGGCATATGGGGAATCTACTTCATTTTCCCACTTAAGAATAGCCCAGAATACGACTGCAGTAAAGAGAGATGAAAGCGCATAAACTTCAGCTTCTACTGCTGAAAACCAAAAGGTGTCTGAGAATGCATAAGCTAGAGCACCAATGAAACCAGCACTCAATATTTTACCAGTTTGGGTTAAATTGTATTGGTCGTTTTCAGATTTAACGAGTTTTCGAGCCATATGTGTGATACTCCAAAACAAAAACATGATGGTAAAGGCTGAAGCAATTGCAGACAGGCCGTTTAGCATTAAGGCAACTTGAGACTCGTCTGATGCAAAAAGAGAGAATAAACGTCCTAGCAACATGAAAACCGGTGCTCCAGGAGGGTGTCCAATTTCCAATTTGTAGGCTGCGGTTATAAATTCGCCACAATCCCAGAAACTGACTGAAGGTTCAAGAGTTAGAAGGTATACCAGAGCTGAAATGGAGAAAACTAACCAGCCTCCAATAATATTGAATTTTTGGAATTTTGACATGTGATGATGAATTAAAATTATGTCAACGAATTTAGGGAAATAATTATGAAGCTCTTACAAGGATCATGTGAAAAGTAAAAAATGATTGAATATCTCATTTGCTGGAAAATAGGTTTATAGACAAGATTCGTATTTAAGAATGAGTCTAAATTTTGCTTTAATCGATGTTTTTTTCATAGCCACAAATGTTCTTCAGCAGGTTTGGGTTGATCGTTTTAAAACACAGCAGTGTGAAATAGAAAAAGAATTGTTTAAATATTAACGCCGAGTTTGTTTTCAGTACGGATTCCGAAAAGGTTTTCGGAACTATTTAGAATGAGTTTAAGCAGTAGTGGTGAGTTTAGAATTATTCCTAATAAGCAAGGCTAGTGTGCAGATTAGTAAGGCTTTTATGCATCGAAAATAAAATTATCTTTGCTCTATGATTTTACATCAGGACAGGTGTAAATGACTGTTAAGAAATGCTTTGCAATTAATTAAAAAACAAATCCTGTGATGAACAAGATAATTTCATTTGAAGAGGCTGTTGCCAAGATTAAAGATGGTATGACTATCATGATTGGTGGCTTTTTATCGGTTGGAACTGCCAACCAAATGGTTGATGGCATCGTTGCCTCTAATGTTAAGAATTTAACAATTGTTTGTAACGATACTGCATTTGCCGATAAGGGCTTAGGAAAATTGATTGCAAACAAGCAAGTTGCTAAGGTTATCACTTCATATGTTGGAGCGAACTCTGCTTCAATTGAGCAAATGAATAACGGTGAACTCATTGTTGAGTTCAGTCCTCAAGGAACTTTAGCAGAGCGAGTACGTGCTGGCGGTGCTGGTCTGGGTGGTGTTTTAACTCCAACTGGTTTGGGAACTATGGTTGCTGAAGGAAAGGATATCGTTACAGTTGACGGAAAAGAATTTATTCTTGAAAAGCCTTTACATGCTGATGTTTCACTAATTGGAGCTAGTATGAGTGATACACAAGGGAATCTTACTTACCGCGGAACTTCACAGAATTTCAACCCATTGATGGCGACTGCAGGTGATATAGTTATTGTTGAAGCTGAAGAAATTGTTGAAGCTGGAACATTCAAGCCTGAGGAGGTGAAAACCCCATCTATCTACGTTGATTATATCGTAAGAGCAAACTAGATTAAACCGTGGTTGAGGTTTGAAAGGCCTCATATTTATTTGATTATTTATACAAAACATACAAACACTATATTATTATGGAACAGGCAATTATTAGAGTACGCATGAGTTCACACGATGCTCATTATGGTGGAAACCTTGTTGATGGTGCTAAGATGCTTCAACTTTTTGGTGATGTAGCTACTGAGTTATTGATTCGTCGTGATGGCGATGAAGGTTTGTTTGCAGGATACGAAAGCGTTGAGTTTTTAGCTCCTGTTTATGCTGGCGATTATATCGAAGCAGTAGGTGAGATTATTAAAGAAGGTAATTCAAGCCGTAAAATGAAATTCGAAGCGCGTAAAGTTATCGTTCCTAGAACTGATATCTCTGATTCAGCTTGTGATTTACTTGAAGAGCCAATCGTAACATGTCGTGCAGTTGGTACTTGTGTAACGCCAAAAGCTAGCCAACGTAAATAATATTTGATTTTAATTTAATGATATGAGTCGGGAATGACGACCAGGAAATTACCGACTAACTAATTTTTTTATTCCCGACTCATATTTTAAATACTTAAGCCATGGAAAAGTTAATTATCACTGCCGCTATTAGTGGTGCCGAAGTAACCAAAGAGCATAATCCTGCTGTTCCATATACAGTTGAAGAATGTGTTCGCGAAGCTGGCTCAGCTATTGAAGCTGGTGCTAGTATCATTCATCTTCATGTTCGTAAGGACGATGGTACACCTACTCAAGATAAGGATCGTTTTAAGACAGTAATGGATGCCATCCATGCCCAATACCCTGATGTTATTATCCAACCTTCTACAGGTGGTGCCGTTGGTATGACCAACGACGAGAGACTTCAGCCTACTGAGTTGAATCCAGAAATGGCAACTCTTGATTGCGGAACATTAAATTTTGGAGGTGACGAAATCTTCGAAAACACAGAGAATACCATTAAATATTTTGGTCAGAAAATGATTGAGAGAGGTATTAAACCTGAACTTGAGGTTTTCGACAAGTCGATGATTGATATGGCTTTGCGTCTAGGTAAAAAAGGATATATCAAATCTCCAATGCATTTTGATTTTGTGATGGGTGTAAATGGAGGAATCTCTGGAACACTTCGCGATTTCAACTTTATGCGTGGTAGTATTCCTGCTGATGCAACTTATACTGTTGCTGGTATTGGTCGTTTCGAATTCCCATTAGCAGCAGCGGCCATTATCGATGGTGGTCATGTTCGTGTTGGTTTCGAGGATAATACCATGATTTCGAGAGGTGTTGTTGCTGAGTCGAATGGTCAGTTGGTTGCGAAAGTAGTTCGTTTGGCTAATGAGTTTGGTCGCGAAATTGCTACTCCAGCAGAAGCAAGAGAGATTTTAGGTTTAAAAGCAAGATAATTTACAATTATCGATTAGTAATGAGTGATTATCAATATTGAATTGTTAATCACTCATTGCTAATCATTAATTAATATAGAATGAAAGCAGGAAATAAATACGGAACTCACAGAGTCCTTGAACCACAAGGTACACTTCCACAGCCAGCTATTAAGTTGGATAACACCATGTCAATTTACGACAATGAGGTTTTAATCGATGTTCAAACATTGAATATCGACTCAGCAAGTTTTACTCAGGTAAAAGGTGCTTGTGATGCTGATACAGCTAAGATGGAAGAAATGATTCTTTCTATTGTTTCAGAACGTGGAAAAATGCAAAACCCAGTTACGGGTTCTGGTGGTATGTTGATTGGTACAATTAAAGAAGTTGGACCAAATTTCCCAAATCAAGATCTTAAGGTAGGTGATAAAGTAGCGACTTTGGTTTCCCTATCTCTTACGCCATTAAAGATTGATAAAATTAAGAATATTAACTTGTCTAACGATCAGGTTGATATCGATGGACAAGCGATTCTGTTCGCTTCAGGTTTATATGCTGTTCTTCCATCTGACTTACCAGAGAAATTGGCTTTAGCTGCTCTTGATGTAGCTGGTGCGCCTGCTCAGGTTGATCGTTTGGTTAAGGAAGGCGACACAGTTTGCATCATCGGTGGTGGTGGAAAATCAGGTGTACTTTGCTGCTACCAGGCAATGAAAAAGGTGGGTCCTAAAGGAAAAGTAATTGTAGTTGAGTATTCTGCTGAGAATGCAAAACGTATTACTGATCTTGGATTGGCTACAGATGTGATTGTTGGTGATGCAACTGACGTGATGAATGTTTACACTGAGGTGACTAAAATCTGTGGCGAAGAAGGTTGCGATGTGGTGATCAACAATGTGAACGTTGCTTCTACTGAAATGTCATCAATTCTGATTACTAAAGATCGTGGTTGTGTGTATTTCTTCTCTATGGCAACTTCTTTCTCTAAAGCGGCTCTAGGTGCTGAAGGTGTAGGTAAAGATGTTGATATGATTGTTGGAAACGGTTATGCAATTGGTCATGCCGATCTAACACTTGAAATCATTAGAGAATCAGCAGGAATTAGAGAGTTATTTGAAAAATTATACGTGTAGATTATAGAATTGAGATAAGAGTATCGAGTATCAAGATATAATTTTTGATACAACAGAGAATTTCTCCTTGATACTTGATTCTAAATCTTGAGACTAAAACAAAATATGATGATTGAAAATAAGGGACGTAAGGAAATGTTTCCAGAGGTTACAGACGAGCAGTGGAACGATTGGAGATGGCAGGTAAGAAACCGTATCGAAACTCTAAAAGATCTTAAGAAGTACATCAACCTAACTGCTGATGAAGAAGAAGGTGTTAAGACGTCATTGGCAACATTGCGTATGGCTATTACACCCTATTATTTATCTCTTGTAGATGTAAATAATCCAGAATGTCCTGTTCGTAAGCAGGCTATTCCTACAGGATTGGAAGTTCATCATGCAGATGCTGACCTACTAGATCCATTGCACGAGGATGAGGATTCTCCAGTTCCTGGTTTAACTCACCGTTATCCAGATCGTGTATTATTCCTGATCACTGATATGTGTTCAATGTATTGTCGTCACTGTACCCGTCGTCGTTTTGCAGGTCAGTCTGATGCTTCTACGCCACAGGATAATATCGAGAAGGCAATCGAGTACATCAGAAACACACCGCAGGTTAGAGACGTTGTTCTTTCTGGTGGTGATGCTTTATTGATTGGTGATGATAAATTGGAATACATTATAAGCTCATTACGCGCTATTCCTCATGTTGAGATCATTCGTATCGGTACACGTACGCCTGTTGTATTGCCACAACGTATTACCGAAGGATTGGTTAACATGCTTAAGAAATACCATCCAGTATGGGTGAATACTCACTTCAATCACTCTGACGAGATGACTTCAGAGGCTAAGGAAGCTGTTGCTCGTTTAGCCAATGCTGGTGTACCTTTGGGTAATCAGTCTGTATTGTTGAAAGGTATTAACGACTGTGTACACGTAATGAAGAAATTGGTTCACAACTTGGTAATGAACCGTATTCGTCCTTACTACATTTACCAGTGTGACCTTTCAATGGGTCTTGAGCACTTTAGAACTCCGGTTTCTAAGGGTATCGAGATTATTGAGAGTCTCCGTGGTCATACTTCTGGATTTGCAGTACCTACTTTTGTAGTTGATGCTCCAGGTGGTGGAGGTAAAATTCCAGTTATGCCTCAGTATGTTGTTTCTCAGAGTCCTTCTAAAGTGATTTTGCGTAACTTCGAGGGTGTCATTACAACTTATACCGAACCTAAAGGTTATACTGAAAATTGTCACTGTCCAGAATGTTCTGATCATAAACAACCAGAAGGTGTAGCTTCTTTGCTTGATGGTAGTCGATTGGCTATTGAGCCATCTTTATTGCAACGTAAAGAGAGAAACAAAAAAGTTGAATGCCTTTCATAAAGGAAATAGAGAAATACAGAAGTCTATCCATTGTTGGACTTGAAAAAAATACCGGGAAAACCGAGTGTTTGAATTATGTGCTGTCGCGATTGAGCGGCAGCACTAAACAAATTGCTCTGACTTCCATTGGTATTGATGGTGAAAATTCCGACTTGGTAACTCAAACTCACAAGCCTGAAATAGAGGTTCATGAGGGGATGATTTTTGTGACTTCTGAATTGCATTATCAAAAGAAAAAAGTGCTTGCTGAGATTTTGGATGTCAGCAGCCAAACAACCTCTTTGGGGCGATTGGTGACGGCAAAAGCAAAATCAAGTGACAAGGTGATGATCTCTGGTCCAGCTAGCAATGCTGCTATTAAGGACTTAATCTCACAAATGAGAAACTTTAATGTTGACATAACTCTGGTTGACGGGGCTTTATCACGTAAAAGTTTGGGATCGCCTGCAGTAACCGATGCCATGATTTTGGCTACTGGGGCAGCGCTATCGGCAAACATCCCACAACTGGTTTATAAAACCAATTACACCTATGATCTGATAAGTTTAAAGGCTGTAGGTGATGAGTTGAAAGAGCGTTTGTTGCCTATACAGAAAGGCATTTGGACAATTTCAGAAGAAGGAGAGCTTTTCGATTTAGAAATTGAATCTGTTTTATTGATAGAAAAAGCTAAAGATAAACTCTTTACACAAGGGAATCGGATCTTCGTAAATGGTGCGATTACTGATAAGTTTTTGAATTTTCTAAGGATTCAGAAACAAATAAAAGAAATTGAGATTATTGTTCGGGATTTTACGAGGATATTTGCCTCCCCCGAGACATACTATGCCTTTATAAAACGAGGCGGAAGGATTAAAGTCCTTCAGAAAACAAAGTTGATAGCGGTTTGTATTAATCCAGTATCGCCAGATGGTTATTGTTTAAATTCTGATGAATTAAAGCAAGCAATGGAAGAAAAGCTGAAATTGCCAATCTACAATGTAAGAGAATTAAACGGACATTTAGTGGAATCGAAGTGTGATTCAAGAATAGATCGATAAATGAAATTAAGAACTGCCATATCTCAAGTAAAAGGTCTTCAACATTTGGTGGAGAGTATGCAGCTACAATCCAGTTTGGGAAAGCGCTACTTGCTTGATACGTTCATGATGTATCAGTCTAATAAGATTAATCAGGAACTTGATTTGGTCAATCATATTTACTCAATATTAAGAGGTAAGAATGTAGGGCTCATTCATAAAATTCAGACCAAACTCATGCAAGTGCGTGACATCAAGGGAAGCGTTAAAAATATCATGTCAAACTTAGTTTTAGATGATATTGAGCTTTTCGAGATCAAATCTTTCGCACTCGTCTCTGATGAGATACTTAAACTGCAAAATGAGTTTGAAACCACATTGATTGAGATCCCAGATTTGAATTCTATAATTTCAATTTTAGATCCTGAGAATAATAGGATTCCTTCATTCTATATTTACGATTCTTATTCTAGTGAATTAGCTGGTATTCGAAAGGAAATTAAAAAATTAAAGACTGCTATAAAAGCTGATCCGGAAAGATATACTGGACAGAATTTAGAGGCCTTATTAAGTCAATCAGAAGAAATAGAAGCAGAGGTTAGAGGTAGAATATGTGAAAAGCTTTATCCATTTGCAAGTGAGCTGGAAAGAGCTCTAAACCAAGTGGCCCATCTCGATGTGATTATTGCAAAAGCGATACTAGCTAATAATTTTGCATTCACTCGTGCCCATATCTCAGATTCTACTACAGAATATAAAGCAATGTTTCATCCTCAAATAAGAGAAACTCTGGCTTTATCAAATAAAAAATTTCAAGCCATTGATATCAAGTTGAATCATTCGGTTTGTTTTATAACAGGTGCTAATATGGCTGGTAAGACAGTTATTTTAAAAACCTTAGCACTATGCCAATACCTTTTGCAGTTTGGTTTTTTTGTTCCAGCGCAATTGGCCCATATCTCTTTAGTCCATCGAATTTTAGTTTCGGTTGGAGATGATCAATCAGAGCAAAATGGTTTATCGTCTTTTGCTTCTGAAATGGTGAAGATTAATGAAATGGTTGAGGCATCAATTAAGAAAGAGAATGTCTTGGTTCTAGTTGACGAATTAGCTAGAACAACCAACCCAACTGAAGGAAGAGCTATTGTGAATGCAGTCGCCGAGATTTTTAATGAGAATCAAACCTTATCAGTTGTCACAACTCACTATAGTAATTTGAACTCAGATTGCCGAAAATTGAGAGTAAAAGGTTTGGATAAAGACTTTAAGGCGGGAGAGATAAATAGAAATAATATAAATGATTATATGGATTATTCTTTGATAGAAGATGATGACTTAAAAGTGCCACATGAAGCACTTCGCATCGCTGGAATATTGGGAATTAATCAACAAATCATAGAGAAAGCAAATAATAATTTGCTAAACAAATGATAAAACCTGACAGGTTTTATCTACTTGATGGGAATTAACCTGTCAGGTTTGGAAAAAAAAAGAGAAACAAAATCATATATCTAAACATAGAACAAAAATGCAAAGGAGTAAACTAGGTCTTGACTTTGATAAAGTTAACTACGCAAAGGGCGTTTCGAGAAAGATTGCTGACAACGTTCAGGAGTTTGTAGAGGGTTACACAACTGTAGCTGTAGAGCGTACCTTGTGTCGTCTTTTGGGGATTGATGGTGTTGACAACAACGAAGTTCCTCTACCTAATGTTGTTGTTGATGAGATTAAGGATAAGGGCGTTCTTAACCAGGGTGTTATGTATTTTCTTGGGAATGCGGTGATTGAAGCAGGATTAAATCCACAACAAGCTGCTGAGAAAATTTCGTCTGGTGAATTGGATATCACTCAATTGCCATCTCACTCTGTTGAAGAGGCTCATGAGGCTCTTAAGCCATATATCACTGATTGTATTGATAAAATTAAGGCTCGTAAAGCAAAGCGCGACAACTACATTGCAACCATAGGTGAAGGTCCTAAGCCATATCTATATGTAATTGTAGCGACAGGTAATATCTACGAAGATGTGGTTCAAGCTGAAGCTGCTGCTCGTCAGGGTGCTGATATTATTGCCGTAATTCGTACAACAGGTCAGTCATTACTTGACTATGTGCCTTACGGTGCAACTACTGAAGGTTTCGGTGGTACTGTTGCAACTCAGGAGAACTTCCGTATTATGCGTACTCACCTTGACAAGATTGGTGAAGAAGAAGGCAGATATATCCGTTTGTGTAACTACTGTTCTGGTTTATGTATGCCTGAAATTGCAGCTATGGGTGCTCTTGAAGGTTTAGATGTGATGTTGAACGATGCGCTTTACGGTATCCTTTTCCGTGATATCAACATGCAACGTACACTTGTCGATCAGTATTTCTCAAGAGTATTGAATGGTTTCGCAGGTGTAATTATTAATACAGGTGAAGATAACTACCTAACTACTGCCGATGCTTTCGACGAGGCTCACACCGTATTGGCTTCTGACTTTATTAACGAGCAATTGGCTCTTATTGCAGATCTTCCAGAAGAGCAAATGGGATTAGGTCACGCTTTTGAAATGGAACCTGGACTAGAGAATGGTTTCCTTTATGAATTGGCACAAGCACAAATGACTCGTGAGATCTTCCCTAAGGCGCCTCTTAAGTATATGCCTCCAACAAAATTCATGACAGGTAATATCTTCAAAGGAAACGTACAGGATGCTTTGTTTAATCAGATTTCAATCTGGACTGGACAGGGAATTCAACTTTTGGGTATGTTGACTGAAGCGATTCACACACCTTTCATGTCTGATCGTTACCTTTCACTTGAGAATGCTAAGTACATTTTCAACAATATGAAGAACATTGGTGATGAGGTTGAGTTTAAAGAAGGTGGTATTATTCGAAATAGAGCTCAAAAGATTCTTGGAGATTCTATTGAATTGCTTGAGAAGATTGAGCAAGAAGGCTTATTTACTGCTTTGGAGAAAGGTATTTTTGCCGCGATTAAGCGTCCAAAGAATGGTGGTAAAGGTCTTGATGGTGTTGTGGAAAAAGGAAGCAACTACTTCAACCCTTTTGTAGCTTTAATGAAAAAGTAGATGTTAGATTCTAGAATTGAGATATGAGAAAAATTTGTGTTTCAATCTTGGATTTCTAATTGTGTTTTAAAGATAAGTTTATATTGTAAAAAGAGTTTGATGACGAATTGGTTTTGAGTTGAATGAGTTCTCAAATCTATAATCTGAAATCTCTGATCTAAAAATAAATAAAATGAGTGGAGGACTTTATTCTACCAATTCGAATGAATTCGATAAGACCTTAGATCTAACAAAAATTAAGCCTTACGGCGATACCATGAATGATGGTAAAACACAGGTGAGTTTCACACTTCCTGTAGCTAAAGGTGAAGAGGCGATTGAGGCCGCTAAGCAGATGATGAGAAAAATGGGTTTTGAAGATATCCAAGTGGTATTCGTTCAAGAGCTAATGGAAGGTTTCACCTTTTTCAACTGTTATGGTAGTTCTATTCATACCGTTGATTATACAACTATCGTGGTACCAAAAGTAGAATCAACGACTATGGATATGCACGAAACGGATGATTTCATTAAGGAAAACATCGGACGTAAGGTTGTGGTTGTAGGTGCCAGTACGGGTACAGATGCTCACACTGTAGGTATCGATGCCATTATGAATATGAAAGGTTTTGCAGGTCACTATGGTTTGGAGCGTTACGATATGGTAGAGGCTCTAAATATGGGATCACAGGTACCTAATGAAGAATTCATCGCTAAAGCTATCGAAATGAAAGCGGATGTTCTTTTGGTGTCGCAAACCGTAACTCAAAAAGATGTTCACATTCAAAACCTTGTTGAACTGGTTGAAATGCTTGAAGCAGAAGGCTTGCGTGATAAGGTCATTTTGATTTGTGGTGGACCTCGTTTATCACACGAATTAGCTAAAGAGCTTGGATACGATGCTGGTTTCGGTATGAATAAATATGCTGATGACGTGGCTTCATATATGGCTCAGGAACTTGACAGAAGAATCAACCAATAGACTTATAATTTTGGTACATACACAGCATGCTGTGTCTCTATCAAAATATAAACAAAACAACATACCACAATGGATAAAAAAGAAATCAGAGAGATTATCGCTAAGCGTTCAGCTCTCGAATTGCAAGATGGTGATGTAGTAAACTTAGGAATTGGTTTACCTACATTCATTCCTAATTATGTCCCTGAAAATGTCAATGTTATTCTTCAGTCGGAGAATGGTTTATTAGGCATGGGTGCTGTTCCAGCCGAAGGTGAAGAAGATAAGGATTTTGTTAACGCTGGTGGCGGGCACATAACTTACAAGCAAGGTGCGAGTAGTTTCGATTCTGCAGCTTCTTTTGCTATTATCCGAGGTGGACATGTTGATGTAACCTTCTTAGGAGCTCTTCAGGTTGATGAAAAAGGAAACCTTGCTAACTGGATGATTCCAGGTAAAAAAACACCGGGGATGGGTGGCGCAATGGATCTTATTGTAGGTGCTAAGCGTGTTATTCTTTCAATGGAACATACCGCTAGAGGGAATCACAAGATTATGACTCTTTGTGATTTACCACTTACTGCAGCAGGACAAGTTGAAATGATTATCACTGAAATGGGAGTCATGAAAATTACACCAGAGGGCATTCTTCTAACAGAGATCAATCCGATGTTTAGTGTTGAGCAAGTACAAGAAGCGACTAATGCAAAATTGATTATTGCTGAGGATCTAGCTGAAATGAAACAAGCCTAATATAGGATGGTTAACGATTAGTGATGAGTAATTAATAATAATTATAAATCATTATTCATTTCATTCAACCCATTTACTTTTAAATTAATAATTGCTAATCATTAATTGTCAATTACAAACGTCATGAGCAAAGTATATATTGTTGCAGCCAAAAGAACGGCTGTAGGTAAATTTTTAGGAAGTCTAACTCCAGTTACCGCTGCTGATTTAGCTGCAGGAGTTATCAAAAATATTATTGAGGAAACTAAGATCGATGCTTCTCAACTTGATGAAGTTGTTGTGGGAAATATCCTAATGGCAGGTCAAGGGCAGGGGGTTGCTCGTCAGGCTTCAATTAAAGCGGGTATACCTCAGGAGGTTCCAGCTTATGGAATCAACATGATTTGTGGTTCAGGAATGAAGACAATCAACCTAGCATATGCTAACATCAAATCAGGTGAAGCGAATATGATTATTGCTGGTGGTACTGAGAATATGTCGCAAGCAGGTTTCGTTATGCCAGGTACGGTTCGTGGTGGACACAAAATGATGGATCTTAAAGCTGTTGATCACATGGTATTTGACGGTTTGACTGATGCTTTCGAAGGTTACCATATGGGGATTACTGCTGAAAACATTGCAGAGAAATTCAATATATCTAAACTTGAACAAGATGCTTTTGCATTTGCTTCTCAGCAAAAAGCAATGGCAGCACAAGATGCGGGTCATTTCAAGAATGAGATTGTTCCTGTAGAGATCAAAACTCGCAAGGAAACCATTATTTTTGATGCTGATGAATTTATCAACCGCAGAACAAGTCTGGATGCTTTAACTGGTTTACGTCCTGCTTTCAAGAAGGATGGTACTGTTACCGCTGGTAATGCTTCAGGTATTAACGATGGTGCCGCTTTCGTATTAGTCGCTTCTGAAGAGGCTGTAAAAGAGCATAACTTAACACCTATTGCTGAGATTGTAGCAACGGGTCAAGGTGGTGTAGATCCAGCTATCATGGGTATGGGACCAGTTCCTGCTATCGCTAATGCTTTGAAAAAGGCGGGTATGAAATTAACTGACATGGAAGTGTTGGAATTGAATGAAGCTTTTGCAGCTCAATCATTAGGTGTGGTTAAGCAATTGTGCGAAGATCATGGTGTTGCTCCTGAGTTCTTCTTAGAAAGATGTAATGTCAATGGTGGAGCTATTGCATTAGGTCATCCAATTGGAGCATCAGGTACACGTATCACTGTAAGTTTGATTCACGAAATGAAACGTACAAATAAGCAATTCGGTTTAGCATCACTTTGTATTGGTGGTGGTATGGGAACTGCTTTAATTCTTAAGAACGTTTAATAGAATTTTAAGTATATATTGAGGTTAGATCTTTGTTAGCTTTAGTCTTAATTTAAAATATAATCGGCTGTTGGTTTTTAAAAACCAATAGCCGATTTTTTTTGTTCGGCTAGCTAGCGTAAAAATGGAAATAAGCAAGAGTCTTATATTTTTAGTAATTCAGTTATTTACGCAATGTTCTGTTAAATAATTAACACCTTGTGTTGTTTGTGTTGAGAAAATGTAATTTTCTGATATATAACATATCATGTTGTATCGAAATTCGTTTTTACTGAGCTTTCTTTGCATTGAAAATTAGCAATTAAAGAATTTTTTCCGGATTGAGCCAAACTTGATCTGAAACTTAAATTTTGTAATAATACATTAATGAACTTTAGCCTTACAAAAGAACAGGAGTTGTTCCAGCAAATGATTAGGGATTTTGCTGAAAACGAAGTGAAGCCACTTGCTGCAGAAGTTGACGAGCAGGAGCGTTTCCCGATCGAAACGGTTGAGAAAATGGCAAAGATTGGAATCATGGGTATTCCAATTCCAAAGCAATATGGTGGAGCAGGTGGAAATAACCTGATGTATTCTATGGCTGTTGAAGAACTTTCAGCGGTATGTGGTACAACTGGTGTTATTGTTTCGGCTCACACGTCTTTGTGTGCAGCACCTATTTTAGAGCATGGAACTGAAGAGCAAAAGCAAAAATACCTACCAAAGCTTGCTTCTGGAGAATGGATTGGAGCTTTTGGTTTAACAGAGCCTAATGCAGGTACTGATGCAGCTGGTCAGCAAACAACGGCTGTTGAAGATGGTGATAATTATATCATTAATGGATCTAAGATCTTTATTACCAATGCTGAATATGCACATGTTTATGTGATTTTCGCAATGACTGATAAGTCTCAGGGAACTCGTGGTATTACAGCTTTTATCATTGAAAAAGGCACTCCTGGTTTCTCTTTTGGTAAGAAAGAGAAAAAGATGGGTATTAAAGGTTCAGCAACTAACGAATTGATTTTTGAGAACTGTGTACTGCCTAAAACCAATATGTTAGGGAAACTTAGCAAAGGTTTTGGTATCGCAATGAAAACTCTTGACGGTGGTCGTATTGGTATCGCTGCTCAAGCTTTAGGTTTGGCTCAGGGTGCAATTAATGAAACGGTGAAATATGTGAAAGAAAGAAAACAGTTTGGCCGTGCCATTTCTGCTTTCCAGAATACACAGTTCCAGTTGGCTGATATGAACACAAAAACAGAAGCTTCTCGTATGTTGGTTCGTAAAGCGGCTTACAAAAAAGATAATAAAATAGCTTATTCTGTCGATGCAGCTATGGCTAAGCTTTATGCAGCCGAAACAGCTATGGAGGTAACAAACAAGGCCGTTCAATTACACGGTGGTTATGGTTACACTCGCGAATACCCGGTTGAGCGTATGATGCGTGATGCTAAAATTACTGAGATATACGAAGGAACTTCTGAAGTTCAGAGAATGGTGATTTCAGCGAATATGCTTAAATAAGCATAGGGTGTAAAAGCTATTAGTTACGAGAATCTAAAAGAATAAGAACATGAAAATAGTTGTCTGTATAAAGCAGGTTCCTGATACGACTGAGATTAAAATTGATCCAAAAACAGGAACTCTAATCAGAGAAGGCGTACCAAGTATTATCAACCCTGATGATAAGGGTGGTTTAGAAATGGCGCTACAGTTAAAAGAAGAAAAGGGTGCTCACATTACTGTGATTACTATGGGACCTCCACAAGCAGATTTGATTCTTAGAGAAGCATTTGCAATGGGAGCCGATAGAGCCATCCATTTAACAGATAGAAAGTTTGCAGGTGCAGATACTCTTGCAACATCATACGCTCTTGCAGGAGCGCTTAAAAAGCTTGATTTCGACCTTTTGATTACCGGTCGTCAGGCGATTGATGGTGACACAGCACAGGTAGGACCTCAAATTGCAGAGCATCTGGACTTACCTCAGGTATCTTACCTGGAAGATTTGAAATTCGACGGTGAGAAAACATTCACTATGAAGCGTCACATCGAAGAGGGTTACCAGATTCTTGAGGTGGAAGCACCTTGTGTAGTAACGGTTCTTTCATCAGCAAATACACCTCGTTACATGAGCGTTGGTGGTATCGTTGATGCTTACCAAAAAGAAGTTGAGGTTTGGGGTAAAGATCAAATTGACGTTGATGAGACACTTTTGGGTCTTAAGGGATCACCAACAAGTGTACATAAAGCTTTTGCCCGTGGTTTGAAACCAGCTGGCGAACTTTACGAAGTGGATACCGATGAGGCTGTAGGAATCATTATTAACAAGATGAAAGAGAAATTCATTCTATAAATCGTTGAGACTATGAATTTAGAAGATTACAAAGGCATATATGTTTTTATTGAGCAACGCGAAGGTCTTGTTCAGAATGTGGCATTGGAACTTTTGGGACAAGCACGACGATTGGCAGATGAGTTAAACGATAAGGTTTATGCGATGCTTTTGGGGCATAACATCGCTGCTAAGGCACAAGGATTGATTGCTGCTGGTGCTGATGAGGTTTTAGTTGTTGATGCGCCAGAATTGGCTGACTACACAACTGAGCCATACACTCAGGCCATCTGCAAAATTATCAATGATAGAAAGCCAGATTCAGTATTAATTGGAGCGACGACTATTGGTCGTGACTTGGGACCTCGTGTTTCAGCTCGTGTTAAAACGGGTTTAACTGCTGACTGTACCAAGATTGAAGTAGGAGCGAACCGTGAGTTATTGATGACTCGTCCAGCTTTTGGTGGTAACCTAATGGCAACTATCGTTTGTAAGAATCACCGTCCTCAAATGGGAACAGTTCGTCCAGGCGTTTTGTTTGCATTGGATACAGATACAAGTCGCGAAGGAATTATTACTGATTATAAGGTTGATTTCGATGCCTCGAAGATAAGAGTGAAGTTAATTAAGACTGTAAAGGAAGAAAGCAATCTAATTGATATTACTGAAGCACGCATCCTGGTTTCAGGTGGTCGTGGTATTGGTAACCAAGAAGGTTTCGAAGCGATGGATGCTTTGGCGACAACTCTTGGAGCTGAGGTTTCAGCTTCTCGTGCTATGGTTGATGCGGGTTATATCGGTCACGACCGTCAGGTGGGGCAGACTGGTAAAACTGTACGTCCAGACCTTTATTTTGCCTTTGGTATCTCAGGCGCTATTCAGCACGTTGCAGGTATGGAAGATTCAGATTTGATCATTGCTGTAAACAAAGACAAGAATGCACCTATTTTCCAGGTGTCTGACCTTGGTATTGTTGGCGATGCAAAACAAATCATCAGGAAATTAAACGAGAGATTGAAGAAGTAATCTTATCGTTTTTAGATATAAAAAAATGGCCAACACTTATTTGTTGGCCATTTTTGTAATGTAGAATTTGAAAACCTGATGGAGTCGTTAGACCCATCAGAGTTGAAAAAGAATATTTAGATCTCCAACCATTTCTCAAGCTTCATAAAATCGACATGCTGCTTGTGCATGAATTTGAAATTAGCTTCATCATCAAACCAACCAACAACTTCATCCTTTAATAGCTTTGTTGGTTTCACTGATATGCAGGTTAGATAACTACTCCAAGGGTAATCTACCGCAATATCGGTAAAATCGTGATGGATAGGATTGTTGTGAATGTATAGAACCAATGTCCTAAGGTATGCTTCATCTTCTACTTGTTTTCTTCTGAATGGATGTTCAAATAGGGAGCCTGTTCGCTGATATTTTTTGTTAATATATTTGGCGTAAGCATTAAAAAGATGTGAAAAGTGTTTTGTAGGATTCGGCTTTTTATTACCAACTCTATCAGGTCCTTCGGACTCTGTTAGGTTTCCATTTGGTTTAGTTTGAAACCTGACGGAGTCTTTAGACCCGTCAGAGTTTAAATTTTTGTATATCCCTATTTCTTCTTCGGACTTTATTCTAATCAACAGGTGGAAATGATTAGGCATTAACACCCACGCGTAGGTATCGGCAATAGGCTCAATATACTTCTCGTACAGCCTTAAAAAATGCTTGTAGTCCTTTGCCACTCGAAATAAATCACATCGGTTGATACCTCTATTATAAACATGATAGTAGAATTCAGATTCTAAAGGAATGCTTGTGGATGACATATTGCTTAGGATTTGATTTTAACTCTATCAGGTCCTTCGGACTCTGATAGGTTTTCATTTGATCTAGTTTGAAACCTAATGGAGTCAACATACCCATCAGATTTTAAATCTTTTAAATACCATAAATAGTTAAGCTGATATGAATTTATAAATAATTTAATTAACAAAACACAGAGAATGACTTATCTTTTCGTTTGCAGATATAGAAAATGGCCAACAAATACTTGTTGGCCATTCCTGTATAGTAAAACTAGACTCTAATGTCTATTTCTTAATAATCTTATAAGTGAATGATCCACTCACTGATTGTACTTTCATTAAGTACATTCCACTTTTAAACTTAGAAAGGTTTAATCGTTCAGCAGTAGATGTTGTTTCCTTTTCCAGTTTTAATCTACCTTGAAGGTCGAATATACGAATGGTTCTTTCTTCAATACTGGCAAACTTGATTACCATTTCAGTCTCAACAGGATTTGGATAAATTTGAGCAGATGAGTCTAGAATATCTTCAATGCCAGTCGCAAAATCGACTTGAATTTCAATTGTCTTTTCACAAGCTTCATACTCATCATTACCGGGTTGAATGGCTTTAATTGTTACCGTTCCTACTTCGTAGAATGATATAGTGTTTCCTATAAGCTTAGCACCACCTGAAAGAATCTCATAATTCACTTTCAAACCAGAACTCGCTATAGCTTTCAACTCCAATGTCATATTTACTCTTGAAATTGTTGGTGCGTTAACGAATGTGATCTCTTGTCCTTTTTTATTAATGTTTATAGCGCTTGTAGTAACGACGATATCAGGGAATGATGCATTTGTCATTTCACAATGATAAACCCCCTCTTTAAGAAATTTAAATACACCTGGTTTTATTGTCCTTATAGACGTTTCATCGGCTTGGTTCATCCCATAATCTTTAGTCCATGTAAATGCTGTTTCATTGCCGTCGAATGATGCTTCTAAAGAGTAATCAATTTCAAGATTTACTTCTTCATTAACTTCACCAAAAACATCAGCTTGTCTTGATAAATAATTAGGTGATAATTTCTCTATTTCGATCAGTTTTGGATTTATTGCTTTAATCTCATTTAACTCAGAAAACGGCAAATGGTTCTGATCGAATCTCAGGCTTGTGAGCATCTTGTTTGGATTATCCAGTTTCAGGTAAATTAACTGATTGTAAGAGCAATCTACATTTTGTAGTTTAGAGAATCCTTTCAAATTCAGCGCTCCTAGTCTATTTATAGAACAATCAATTGTTTCTAATTTCTCGTTTCCACTTAGATTTAAGACTTCTATTAAGTTGGTAGAACAATCTAATTCCCTTAGTTCTGAGTTTTCACTGAGGTCTAGTTGACTAATCTGATTGCTGTGACATGTTAGTTTAGTGATCTTTTTAAAATAGCCTATTCCTGTAAGATCAGAGATGTTTCTGTTGCTAATATCTATCTCTTTTTCGTACATGATAGCCTCTGATTCATATATTTCATTGTTGCCATCAATGTTTAACTGTTTATTTTCCAACAAAGCCTTTTTGAAATTTGCATCTGGAATATCTATGGTATTGTTGCCATAAATAGTAATAGTATTAGTTGTCAGTGTCAGTTCAGGAAATGTTTCATTAGTCATTTTGCAGTAATACGACCCAACTTTTAAAAATCTATAGATTCCTTTGTTTTCTTCTTTAATATTTTCTTCATTGACCTCTTCACCGTTTTCTGAAAACCATTTAAAGGTCGTTTCATTGCCATCGATTACAACTTCTGATGAATAATCTATCGTATGGTTTTCAAGTCCTGCAACTGGCGAAAATATCCTCTTGCTCGTTTTGTAATTAAGAGCTGAATAATCTTTTTTCACCTTTTGCAATTCTGAAAATGGGATCATGTTATCTGTACATTTTAAATCGGTAAGATCTGTATTTTTACTAATATCTAAACTGCTTAGTTTATTATCGGCGCAATATATTTTTTTAATTTGAGCGCTATTGCTCAAATCTAAACTTGTCAATTGATTATTAGAACATACAAGTACTGTAATAACTGTATTATTGGTCAGATCTAAACTTGTTAATTTATTGGTGTCACATTTTAAATATGTCAGTTGGGTAATATTACTTACATCTAAACGACTTAATTGATTGTTGTAGCACTGAAGTCTTGTAATTGCCGTATTCTTACTTACATCTAAATTGCTTAATTTATTTTCGGCGCAATCTATATCAGTAAGTAAAATATTTTTACTAATATCTAATGATCTTATTTGATTGTCAAAGCAATTAAATTCTTCAAGTTGAAGGTTATTACTTACATTTAAACTGCTTAATTGATTGATGTAGCAATCAAGTTTTTTAAGTTTGAGGTTATTACTTAAATCTAAACTGGTTAACTGATTTCTGGAACAATTAAGGTATGTAATTGCTGTATTTTTAGTCAGATCTAAACTAGTCAATTTATTATTTTGGTATTCAAGGAATGTAATAGCTTTATTGCTAGTTAGATTTAAATTGGTTATTTCATTTTTAGAGCACTTTAGGGTTGTAATAGCCGTATTCTTAGTCAGATCTAAACTAGTCAATTTATTATTACTCAACCAAAGTTTAGTAATAGCCGCATTGTTAGTCAGATCTAAACTGCTTAACTGATTATTGTAGCACCAAAGATTAGTAATAGCCGTATTGTTAGTCAGATCTAAACTGGTTAACTGATTTGAGGCACAATAAAGTCCTGTAATTGCCGTATTATTACTTACATCTAAACTGGTTAATCGATTGTTCCCGCAAGAAAGTAATTTAATTGCGGTATTATTTTTTACATTTAAATTGCTTAATTGATTGTTGTAGCAATAAAGTTCTGTAATTACTGTACTATTACTTACATCTAAACTACTTAATTGATTGTTGTAACAATGAAGTTTTGTAATTGCCGTATTGTTGCTTAGATCTAAATTGCTTAATTTATTTTTGGCGCAATCTATATCAGTAAGTAAAATATTTTTGCTAATATCTAAAGATCTTATTTGATTGTTGAAGCAATCCAGTTCTGTAAGCTTAACGAAATATTCCAGTCCGGTAAGGTCATAGATATACCTGCTATGAACAGAAAGCATTCCTGTAAAAGCCGCTGCCTCACTTTCAGAAATTTCCCCATCACCATCGGTATTAATCTTAGTATTATCGACCAATGCCCTTTTAAAATTGGCATCGGGAATGTTTATGTTTTGTGCTCCTACTGTAAATGTTAAGAATAAGAGTATTACTGCGGTAAACGTTTTAATCATAGTTGTGATTTTAGAAGCTAGAGTTATGTTGTGTTTTATTTAACAAAAGGGTAAATGTATGAAAAATATTATGACAGATACTTCTAATGAGTTGAAAAACATAAGGCTATTTATGGCGAGAACTTCCTGGGGAATGTTTCAAAGTCCCTTCAGTACCTAAAAAACATCCTGTTTGCACTTAAAAGGATCCTCTTCGAAGTAAAAAGGTTCAAACAGGCAGTAAAAAACATCCTGTTTGAACTAAAAAGGATGCTCTTTGATGTAAAAAGGTGCAAAGAGGTAGTTAAAAAGCTCAGATAGGCACTAAATATGTTCAAACAGGCAGTTCGCGAAATACCCTTCAAATTTATTCGCAAAACCGTCTCTGATTATAAAATGAATGAGCCCTGAAACGTGCAGGTTTGCTTGTTTCAGGGCTTCTCTTTCTTATTCTTTAAATTGGATTTGTAATAACTTATTTAACCTCTTCTTTTGGTTTCTTATGGTTGGGGTATTGGTGTTTCAATTCCTCATAGATAGGCTTTGCTCCAGGGATATTACTTTTTGCCGCTTGTTTTACCGAGTTGTAGTAGGTTAAAGCTTGCAGATAGGCCTCGTTGCCACAAAGCGCAATTGTATCGAGCAAAAGACTGTTTAGTTCTTGAATTTCGGCGTTGTAAGGCGCTAGGTCATTTCGGGCTTGCATATCAATTTTCCAGTCATTAACATCTAAGTAGCTTGGCACAAATTCTGGCTTCTGATCGGCATACATTAGGTTTTTATTGACAAAACTGATCGACTTGTCTCCAAGAATAAGCATCGATTGCTTTTCATATGGTGTTAGACTAATAAGGATAGGACCTAAGGTATCTTTCAGAGTTTTAAGTCCAGTAGCAATTGCCGTTTTTTGTTCCTCGGTTAGTACGATCTTAACTTTATTTTCTATACTCATAACGTCATTTTTTAAGTTTAGAATAAGAAAGAATAGTGTGATAACTTATATTAAAGTTAATAATATAAAGTTGAGAGCCATAGTTCGTAATGGAATTAATTCAGATACTAGTGTTTAATTATAAGGGGTTTGCATTATTGTAAGGCGTTGCGTGTCTTTCTATAAAATTGATTTTGCAGTTTGATAAAACAATATTTTGTAAAGTTTGATATTCGAAAACGAAGAGAGAGGCGTTTTAAAGTGCAATTTTCCGTCTAAATTTCTTCTTGTTTGGAGAGTTTGTATGATAAAATAAATTTAAAGAGAGATTAAATAAATGATCTTTTCGCTGAACAGATATGAAATTTGA
Organism: Ancylomarina euxina; assembly: GCF_003863355.1. Lineage (GTDB taxonomy): Bacteria > Bacteroidota > Bacteroidia > Bacteroidales > Marinifilaceae > Ancylomarina > Ancylomarina euxinus. The sequence continues at coordinate 168,761 of NZ_QQWG01000001.1, forward strand.
TAGTTTTTTTCATGAAGTTATCTTACTATCTAATTTAAACCCCAACTGAAGGCTTTCAAAGTCAATTTTCCTCATTGCCTTATCATCTTTTAATAAAGTTAAAAGTTGCTTATAACATATCTCTAGAATTGCTAAAAGGTTTATGAGTTCATCGAATGTGATACCTCGATCTAATATAAAAGAAAAAACAATACAAAGGTCTCGAGCAATAAAATGTGTTTTGGCTTTATTTACATAGTTCTCATATAGACTAAGATCTTTAAAACTTTCACCAACTTTGTCGCTTTTAATTCTATAAAAGGTATTGGCTAATCTGGGATGATAGCCGTAATCAATAAAAAACATGATTAAAAAGGCTTCTATTAAGTCTTCATAAAAGGATTCTAAATCTTCCAGACTAAGCTTGTAGATGTCAATATCATCAAAACCATCTTCACTATCCGGACTAAAGCAAAAGTCCATAGCATGCATGGCCCAGAAAATAAAGGCTTTCATTTCAAGTTCATCATTCTTGAGTTTCTTAGATGCTTCAGCAGGGTAAACCGAAAACATTTTATTCCAAAGATCTTTTCTGCCGTCCAAGTAACACAAAGATTTATCTGCTTTAGTTTTATCAGTCATTCTTCAAGTTTTTATACCGTTTAGTTTGAAAACTGATGGAGTCGATAATATTTAGTTAAACCAAGATGAATTTAGAAAGAAATAATATGATTAGCAAAAGATTGAGAATGATAAAAAACTTGAGCCTTATTTTAATTAAGTCTAGCTATTTTTGCCCTAAATTTCTGTTTGCTAGGGATAATTGCCATCTTTGTAGCTGAATTATACATCAGTCTCGATTTTAGGACTTTGATTGATGGCACAGATTAACTAAAAGATATGTTTTTAAAGAAACTAGACGAACAGCTTACGATTGCTCTTGAACAAGAGGGCTTTGAGAAGCCAACTCCTATACAAAAAAAGACAATTGGTAAGATGAAGAGTGGGCGGGATTGTCTGTTTATTGCTCCTGAGCAATCAGGCAAAACCACTGCCATTGTTATTACCGTTATTCAGCAATTGAAAGAGGCTTTAGATGATGTTCCAAGAGCATTAATCGTTGTGGAAGATAGAGCGAAAGCGGAAGCCATGAAAGAACAGTTCGACCTACTGGCTGAGCATACTGACTTACGTGTATTTGCCGTTTTTCAGGGCGAGCATATTCTTAAGCAACGCGATAGGGTTTATGCCGGTTGCGATGTGCTAATTGGGCCAGCTAAATTTCTTAACGAGCTTTATTCCAATTCGGGAATGAATTTGAATAGTTTAAGAATGTATATTATCGACGATGGACAATCTGTATTTAAGCATGAAATAACATCTCAAATAGATCGATTAACAACGAGTACACCTGAGTCGCAACGTATTGTTTTCACCACAGAAATGAATGTTAGAATTCAGGATTATGTGGAGTATTACATGATTGCTCCTGAGATTGTTGAAATTGAAGCTGAGGATAGTGAAGAAGAGAATCAACCAGAGTAATTCGTTTAGCTCTTGAGAAATATAAAAAGCCATTGTTCATTGTAGAACGATGGCTTTTGTCTTTATAAATTTGTGCAAAGAAAAAAACAGACTTGAGGATGAAGATAAACTTATCGTGATTAAATCTGATGGTAGAGCGAACAAAAGACCTGTCTTTCTTTTAATATATTGCATGAGTGCCTGATAAAGATTACTTTTGCTGAAAATCAGGAATTCAGCACCATTTTAACTTGTCTTATTGAGACTTGGAGTATCTGATTTATATAAATAAACTATAACAAGGTATTGATGCATTGCAAAAAAATCAAGCATACCTTTTTCCATTACATATCAAGAGTAAAATCTGATAGTTCATATTAGAAATTCATGAAGCGTACAGATATAGAATTAATGGCACCAGTAGGATCGTATGAATCTTTAATGGCGGCCATACAAGGAGGAGCCAATTCCATTTACTTTGGCATTGAGCAATTAAACATGCGTGCCCGATCGTCGAATAATTTCACCAAAGATGATCTTCGAGAAATCGTTAAGATCTGTAAGGAAAATCAAGTGAAAACATACCTGACAGTGAATACGGTCCTGTATGATAATGAGATGAATTTGATGCATGAAGTGATCGATTCGGCTAAAGAGAACGGGGTTACTGCGGTTATTGCTGCTGATGTGGCTGCAATTTTATATGCTCGTTCTATTGGGGTTGAAGTTCACATTTCAACACAGTGTAATATTACCAATATCGAGTCGGTAAAATTCTACTCTCAATTTGCTGATGTTGTTGTTTTAGCTAGGGAACTGAACCTGGATCAGGTAGCCAACATCTACCACCAAATTGTTCAGCAAGATATACGAGGTCCTAAGGGAGAATTGGTGCAAATAGAGATGTTTGCGCATGGTGCCTTATGCATGGCTGTTTCAGGTAAATGTTACTTGAGTTTACATGAAAAATCATCTTCTGCTAATAGAGGGGCTTGTATGCAAACTTGCAGAAAGGCCTATACGGTAACAGAAAAAGAATCGGGTAACGAGCTTGAGATTGATAATCAATACATCATGTCTCCTAAGGATTTGTGTACCATTGGTTTTGTAAATAAATTGATAGATGCAGGTGTTCGTGTGCTTAAATTTGAAGGAAGAGCCCGCTCTCCGGAATATGTGAAAACGGTATTGAGTTGTTATAACGAAGCTGTAGATGCTTACCTTGATGGGAGCTATGGAGAAGAGAAGATAGCCGTTTGGAAAGAAGAATTATCCACGGTTTTCAATCGTGGTTTCTGGGATGGCTACTACATGGGACAGAAAATTGGCGAATGGAGCTCAGAGTACGGTAATCGTGCGACCAAACGTAAAATGTTGATTGGAAAAGGAACCAACTATTTCAACAAAATTAAAGTCGCTGAGTTTTTATTAGAGTCTCAGGAATTATGTGTAGGTGATAAAATTCTGATTACAGGTCCAACAACTGGGGTTGTAGAAACGACGATAGAAGAGATTCGTGTGGATTTAAAACCAGTAGAAAAGGCTGTGAAAGGCGATAGTTTTTCAATTGTTTTGGATACGGTGATTCGCCGATCAGATAAACTTTATAAGATTGTTGATGTTCATGATGATTTACGTCAATAAACGGTGAGATAACCCGACCACTAAACAACTAAATAGCCGACTAATGAAAAGATATTTATTACTAGTACTTGCCTTGGTTTTTACAAGCAGTTTATGGGCTGATGAAAATGAAGGAAACCTAACTAAAAAAGGTCAACTAGCACCTGATTTTACCATTACAAGTTTGGATGGTGATCTTTTTAAGCTTTCTGATTTGAAAGGAAAAGTCATTCTAGTTAATTTTTTTGCAACTTGGTGCGGTCCTTGTATGAAAGAGCTGCCTGAACTGGAAAAACAGTTATGGCCTCGATTTAAGAATGAGAATTTTAAGATGATTTCTATTGGACGTGAGCATACCGTAACTGAGTTGAAAAAGTTTCAATGCGCAAAGGAATTTACTTTTCCGATTGCCGCTGATCCACAACGTCATATTTATGCAAAGTACGCTGAGAAATATATTCCAAGAAATTATATCATCGACAAAGAAGGGTATATTATTTTTCAGGGAAAGGGTTTTTCACAAAAGGAGTTGGATGAGATGATGGAAATCATTGAGAAGGCTATGAAAGAATAGATTATTAAGGGATAAGATATTGACTAATTCAATTGAATGATGCTATACAAAGGGAATATACTTAAAATGCGTACTCAACTTAAGGATGTGATTACTTATGAACTTCCTATAGGTGACGATTTTGTTGATATGAATACACTTATTGGCAAAAAGTTGACTTGGACTTATCTGCATCAAATTAATTGCGTGCATTGTGGTAAGAAAACCAAGACTTCATTCTCGCAAGGGTATTGTTATACTTGTTTTACAAGTTTGCCTCAAACCGATGCAAGTATAATGAATCCAGAGCTGGATGAATCGCACTTGGGTATTTCTCGAGACATGGAATGGTCTAAGTCGCATTCTTTAAAACCTCACTATGTTTATTTGGCCTTTTCGAGCAATTTAAAGGTGGGAGTGACTCGGGAATCACAAATTCCAACCCGATGGATTGATCAGGGAGCTGTAGCTGCTATAAAGCTTGCTAAAACTCCTAACAGACATATAGCAGGTATTATCGAGGTGGCATTGAAAGAACATTTTGCTGATAAAACCAATTGGAAAGCCATGCTAAAAAACGAAGGAGAACTAAGCGTTGATCTAAAGCTTGAAAAGGGAAGAGCGATAGAATTACTACATCCTGAATTACAACAATATGTTTGTGCTGAAGATGAGGCTTATGAACTAAACTATCCCGTAGAGCAATATCCCCAAAAAATTACAAGTTTCAGCTTTGATAAAGTAGAGACTTATGAGGGAACTTTAAAAGGGATAAAAGGGCAATATCTTATATTTGATGAGGGGAAAGTTATAAATATTCGAAAACACAATGGATATTTTGTTGAATTGAAAGTATAATAGGAAAATATGGAAGAAATTGTAGGCAAAAAGACCAAATTTCTTAATACATTTGTATTGAATGTTTTATATTTCAACAAAACAAAACACAATAAATATCCTTTACTAATCGTAAAATTCTGAAGTGAAATGGAAAATATAAACTGGAAAGAATTTGGTTTTGGTTATACTAAAACTGATTACAATGTGCGTTGTCACTACCGTGATGGAAAATGGGGAGAATTAGAAGTATCTTCATCTGATCAAGTAAATGTACACATTGCTGCTACAGGTTTACATTACGGACAGCAAGCATTCGAAGGTTTAAAAGCATTTAAAGGTCCTGATGGAAAAGTAAGAGTATTCCGTATCGATGAGAATGGAAAGCGTCTACAAAGTTCATCTAACGGTATCATGATGGCTGAAATGCCATTGGAATTGTTCGAAGAGGCTGTTATTAAAGCAATCAAATTGAACGAAAGATGGGTTCCTCCATATGAGTCAGGAGCTTCTCTTTATATTCGTCCTGTTCTTTTCGGAAATGGAGCACAAGTTGGTGTTAGTCCAGCTAAGGAGTATACTTTTGCAGTATTTGTAATGCCAGTAGGTCCTTATTTCAAAGAAGGTTTCAAACCAACTGACTATGTTATTTACCGCGAATACGATCGCGCTGCTCCTCAGGGAACAGGTACAATTAAAGTAGGTGGTAACTATGCTTCATCATTAAGAGGTGGAACACGTGCACATGATGAGGGATATTCTGCAGTACTTTTCTTAGATGCTAAGGAAAAGAAATATATCGATGAGTGTGGACCTGCTAACTTCTTCGGAATTAAGAACAATACTTATGTAACGCCTAAGTCAAACTCAATTTTGCCTTCTATTACAAACAAAAGTTTGTGTCAGATTGCAGAAGATTTGGGAATGACTGTTGAGCGTAGACCCATTACAGTTGAAGAATTAGCTGGTTTTACTGAAGCGGGTGCTTGTGGTACTGCTGCTGTTATTTCTCCAATCCGTAAGATTGTTGATGCTGATAATAAGGTTGACTATTTCTTTGGTGATGAGGCTGGTGAGACTAGTTTCAAATTATACGAAACATTGCGTGGAATTCAGTACGGAACTATTGAAGACAAGCATAACTGGAATACAATCATCGAATTTTAATCAATTCGATATGAGATAAATTAGGAGAGGGAGTTCATTTTGAACTCCCTCTTTTTTATTTTAGCTGTTTAAGGAATAGCGCGACGGCTATCCAATATTCTTCACCTCCATTTTGATTGATCCAAAGGGCTCGGGAACCATGGTGTCCAGCACCTTCGGGTATAAATAGAACCTGATTATGCAATAATTCATGTTTGCTAAGTAATTGAATGACACCTTCTGCTTCACTTTTTGAACTTGTAAGAAACATGGGCTTCTTGAATTCACTTAGAACATCAACAAGGCTACCTTTTTTATCAGCCATATAATCTCCAGGGCTAAATGAAAGCACAGTACTGACTTCAATCATATCAGCAGCCAAATACAAAGCTAATGTTGAAGAGTAAGAACTTCCCCAAAGAATAATTTTTGAGTTGAATTTATTTGATAAGTATAGAATGGAAGCTCTAATATCAGGTTCTGCATCGAGGTAATTAACGCCTTTATTGTACTTTTTTGCCCTGAGGTAGGTTAGGTTTTGTTTATCACCAATTGGTCCACCAGAACGTTGATCAATGGCCATACAATTATAACCCATCTTATTTAGGCGCTCAGCAATGCCGGCATATTCAAATTTATTAAATCGAGCTTGATGGCAAAGTAAAATAACGGGAGAGCTGTCATCAATTTGATAGAGATGCGCTGAAATTTTAAGAGAATCAAGTGAATTGAATTCCACAAGTTTCGGGCAGTCTTTCTCTTTTTCGGGGCAGTTATGCTTTGTTTGTTCTTCGGATTTTGAAGAACAAGAAATGTTCAATATAAAGCAGGTCAAGAGTACTGATATTAATCGAATCATGAGGGATTATTTTAGGATAAATATGATATACTTATAGTCCTTAATTTTCTCAAATCAATCAATAAGGGAAATGTGATGGGTCCAGTTGTTTCAATTTAGATATTGAGTTTTTCCCATTTACATCATACTTTAATAGTAGAACAAATTATCAAACCATCTCAACATCCTTCAACAGCACATTTCCACTTTGTTGTTCAAAATTTATCTTGTACTCATTTATTAGATGAGTTAAGGTATTAAAAACCCTACCTTTTTTTACAGGAATGTCATCTGAGCCGTATTCTTCCAATGAATTAATCACCCTATTTAAGCTCATGACCGAAATGTCAAAGGCCGGTGCATAGGCCGTTTCTTTATCTCTATCTGTGATTAATTCTGAAATCAGACCACAATTTACTAAATTAAATAATATTTCCCGTGTTAAACGGATAGGTAATTCTAATTCTTGAGAAATATCTTTAGATCGATATGGTCTATTGTCTTGATTGAAGTTATGTACGATCTTATGAACAACAATTAAGTTAAGCAACCTTCGGAAGCTATAGGATATTTGAGTTGATTCTGCTTCAAATTCATAGCTTTCAACATTCTGCTCAGCGAAGGAAATTTCAGCCCCAAAGAGCACGACAAGCCAACTGAGTTGTAACCACATAAGGAATAAGGGGAGAGCGGCAAAACTACCATAAACAGCATTGTATGAGGTGACGCTTCCTTGAAATTCAATATAAACAATTTGAAGAATTTGGTAAATTGTACCTGCTATAACACCCGCTAACATGCCAGACTTGAAACTAACCCGGGTATTGGGCATAAACACATATATAATTGTGAAAAGTACCCAAACAAGAATGTAAGGAATCAAGTTAATTAGGAAAAATAATAAAGGTCCGACCATTTCAAAAATGGTATTTCCATCAATAATGCCACTGACCTTAGATTTGATAAAAACAGTTACAGCACTGGACCCTATAAGTAGAATAGGTCCAAAAATCATAATAGATGTATAGTCTGAGAATTTACGGCCCCAACTACGCCCTTTTTTTATTTGCCAGACATCGTTAAAAGCCTCTTCAATATTACTGAGTACTTTTATTACAGCCCAAAAAAGAATAATAAAACCTAGCCCTGCTATAAGTGTGCCTTTGGTATTTTCGAGCATTTTATTTGCAAATTGAATCAACCAAGTAAGAACTTCTTCTTGCCCAGATAAGCTTTTGGTCAATTCTTTTTCCAGAAGCTTATCCATTCCAAAGCCTTTGGCAATCCCAAAAAACATAGCTAAAACAGGAACAACCGATAAAAGAGAATAAAAGGTGAGAGCAGAAGCTCTCAACTGACATTTATCTTCATAAAACCCTTTTATGGCTAAAAGATAGATACGAAGTTGTCTCATTAGGAAATAACGAGGGCCTGATAAATCTTTTAATCGCATACTCCAAACACCCTGACTAAGGAAGTTCATGATGTTATTGAAGTGAGTTATAATTTTGGTGATCATTTTACTGATGTTATAGATAACAATTGCTTATTGCTATGTAAAGCTACAAAATTAGATTGCTTTAGAAAACATATTAGTATTGCCAGATTTGGCATTTCTCAATCTATTATCAAAGAGTTTGCAAATGTTTCTTAAGAAAGTCATCCCTAAGTCAGATACTTCCAACTTATTAGAATCGAAACTTAAGATACCTTCTTCTGCCATAATTTGGAGTTCTTTCTTAATTGTTTCAGGCATATATGGCTTTAGTTCATCAGAAAAAACAAGTTCTCTTCTACAGGAGATATCCAAAATGGCTTTTTTAACTTGTAAGTCTTCATCCGTTAGATAGCAAGCCTTAACCAAATCCAGCTCTCCTTTTTCAGAAGCAGTTTTATATAAGTGTATTTCTTTAGGATTTTGAGCGTAAGCATATTTCGCATCAGAAATAGATGAAGCGCCTAAACCAATTAATAGTTCTGTATGAGATGTGTTGTATCCCATAAAGTTTCTGTGTAATCGCTTTTCAATTTTGGCTTGATATAAATTATCGTGAGGCAATGAGAAATGATCCATTCCCACGTCATCATAACCAAGTTCAGCAAGTTTTGTTTTACCTAATTCGTAAAGAGCTCTTTTGCCAGAACTATCTGGAATATCTTCTTCGGTAAATAAGCGCTGTCCCTTACTTTTCCATGGTACATGAGCGTATGAATAGTAGGCAATTCTGTCTGGCTTCAGTTCAGAAACTTTATCAAAAGTGTCTCTTATTGAGCTGATTTCTTGCTTTGGTAAACCATAAATTAAATCGTAATTCACAGAGTGATAGCCAATTTCACGAGCAATTTCAGTTACCTCTTTTACTGTTTCGTAAGTTTGAAGTCGGTTAATAACTCTTTGGACTTCAGGGTCGAAATCTTGTACTCCAAAACTCACTCTACGGAAACCAACCTCGAAAAGAGCTTCCATGTGTTCACGTGTTGTATTGTTTGGATGACCTTCGAAACTAAATTCATGCTCGGGATGTAAATCAGCACTAGACTTAATTCCGTTGATTAATCTTTTCAGGTTTTCTGGACTAAAAAAAGTTGGTGTTCCTCCACCTAGATGGAGTTCTCTTAAGATCGGTTTTTCGTCGAACTGCTCCAGATAGATGTTCCACTCTTGAAGGAGAGCATCAATATAGGAATCTTCAACACAATGATCGCGAGTAATTACTTTAGTACAGGCACAATACGTGCATAAACGTTCACAATAAGGGAGGTGAATATAGATACTAATTCCTTTAGTTTGATTCGATTCGTTAAAACAACGTTTCACTAACTGGAACCATTTATCAACATCGGGCGTATCATCTCCCCAAAACGGAACAGTTGGGTAACTAGTGTATCTGGGAACTGGAACGTTGTATTTATCTATTAATGCTTCTCTATCCATAATATTGTGACTTGACTGTTAGCAAATTCATTACTGATTGATACAAAGATATCTTTTTTTGCGAATGTTGAAACTTCCGCTACGATTCTACTTTCTTGATCTTTTCCCTGATAGAACTTCCATTCGTAATCAGCTATTATTAATTTTAAGACGTAAGTGTCTTTTATTTCGTGATTATTGAATAACTTGCATTTTGAATTTTAAAAAACACTTAAATGAAAGCACTAAGTATTTGCACAATAATTTTGGCCGTTTTATTTACCCTGCCATTACAAGCTCAAGATAAATTTTTCGATTTTAAGCTTAAAACTTTATCTGGTGAAGATGTCCCCATGAGTTCTTATAAAGGGAAAGTTGTGATTGTTGTAAACACGGCTAGTAAATGTGGTTTAACACCTCAGTACGAAGGTCTGGAAGCCATGTATAAGAAGTATAAAGATCAAGGCTTAGTTATTTTAGGTCTGCCTTGCAATCAGTTTTTAGAGCAGGAACCAGGTAGTTCATCGGACATTGCTGAATTTTGTAAGAAGAACTATGGTGTTAGCTTCCCTATGTTCGAAAAAATTGAAGTTAGAGGTGTAAATGCACACCCTTTGTATAAAATGATGACTTCTCAGAAACCATTTAGGGGTTTTGATAGTTCAGCTTCAGGACAAAAATTCAAATTATTCTTGAGTGAGAAGTTTCCTGAAATTTATGAAGGTGATGGTGTTAAATGGAATTTTACGAAGTTTATTATTGATAGAAGTGGAAAACTTGTTAAGCGCATTGAACCCAATATTGCTCCCAAAGATTTTGAAAAAGAAATAGCTGATATGTTAAGTGATTTATAGGCTTATCACACTTGAATATTTTTTATTATTAAAATAAGTGTTGCCCTTGTTTTTAAGGGCATTTTTTTTGAGATATTCTCAATAAAGTGTCAATTAGTTCGTTAATGATATGGGTTGAAATCAGGGGGGTGAATTAAATTAATAGGATAATTGGTTTAATAGAAAGCAGTGTGGAAAATTAAAAAAAGCTAAAAAAAGATGTAGGTCTGCTTGCTTTTTTTATATTTGTGGAACTAGAAAATAAAATGCGATATTTTGATTAACAATCACTCATATTGGACAAGCATTCTGTTTTTATAGGATAAGATTCCTACTTAATAAGACTTGATGTAATTGAAGGTTTAGTAAGTTAGTCTCAAAAATTGAAGATGAAAATGTTTAAAAGCAATAATAAAATGAGCAGAAATAACGAAGTACAAACAACAGCAGTTAATTTAGTTTGTGATGGAACATCTATTAATGGAGATATAGAAGCGTCAAGAGATATTAGAATTGATGGCTTTGTAAAAGGAAAAATCATTGTTAAAGGTAAGGTTGTTGTTGGTCCTACAGGTAAGGTTGAAGGCGATATCACTTGTCAAACAATTGATGTTTCTGGTCGTATTGAAGGAAATGTTCACGTCAGTGAAATTATTAGCCTTAAAGCATCAGCTCTAATCTTGGGTAATATCAACACCGTTAAAATTTCGGTAGAGCCAGGAGCCAAATTTACAGGAACTTGTAAGATGGGAAATGAAGCAACTGTAAAGGATGAAAAAAAACCAGTCAAATAAGTTAGACGCCGAAAAGAAAAAAAGGCAATTACGAGAAGCTGCTAAGTATTCGGGACTTGCATTTCAAATGATTGCCATTATATTGTTAGTATTGTTCGCAGGTATGCAAGCTGATAAATATTTGGGAAACGATTTTCCATTGTTTACTGTTATAGGTGCATTTCTGGGGGTAATACTTTCGTTGTATATAGCCCTAAAGGATTTTCTCAAAAAGGATAGTTGAAATCTAAAGACTTTCTGTATTTTCATGGAGTTTTTGTGGAAAAACACTCAAACGACAATTTTAAAACTTAAAATACATGAAAAAACATATTTCCCGCCTGGGACTTCTAACCTTATTCCTTTTAGTTCTTACTGTTGTTTTATTTTATGAGACACTGAATCCTTGGTTCAATCCTATTTTCCCATTCATTTTACTATATTTCTTTATCTTCAATCTAATTCAGCATTCTGCATTAGTCAAGAAAAAAGAAAAAAGTCCGATGGCTTTTAATACAAGTTTTATGGCATGGTTTGCCATTAAGCTATTTCTAAATCTGACGATTATAATCGTTTTTGTTCTTGCGAATAGGTCGGAAGCTCTTAGTTTTGTAATTTATTTTGCCACCTGTTACATTTTTTATACCGTATTCGAGGTCACGTCTTTAGTGAAGAATCTGAATTCAAAGTGAGATAAATAAAGACAAGTTGGTATCTTATGTCTTTTTTTTATTAAATTTGGAGGGCTTAAAAAAAAGGCCTTTTAAGAAGAGAAATACATGATGTTTTCACCATGAACTGTTCTTGGTTGATTTTAAGTTATTTCCGGTTTTGTCTTGTGTCATTAGCAAGTAAAGAACCCTTTTATTAATCTGATATTTTCGAATGGAATGAAGCACATTCATCGACTTTTACTTATCGCATTCTTTTTTACTTGTCTAACTCCAGCTTTTGCCTCAGTTAGCGATGAGCATGAACACGAGATTCATCAAGAAAGCCACAACAAAAAGAAATTTGAACCCGGAAACTTTATCATGGATCACATCGCCGATGCTTATGATTGGCATGTCTTTTCCTATGGCGATTTCCACTTTACAGCACCTTTACCAGTCATTGTTTATTCTGAGCACTCTGGATTTCATGTTTTCATGTCGAGCAATTTTCATCACGGTCATTCATCTTATAAAGGATTTGAATTGGCTAAGGAAGGTGAATATAGAGGCAAAGTTGTTGAGATGGTTAATGGCCATCATGTACGCCCCTTTGATATCTCGATGACAAAGAATGTTGTGTCGATGTTAATCTCTATGATTTTTCTTCTATGGGTTTTCATATCAGTTGCTAAAACGTATACCAAAAGAAAAGGGCAGGAGCCTAAAGGTCTTCAGGCATATCTTGAACCCATTATTGTTTTTGTAATTGATGAAATTGCAAAACCAGCAATTGGCGAAAAGAAATATAAAAAATTCGTCCCATTCTTGTTGACCATCTTTTTCTTTATTTGGTTGAATAACTTAATGGGACTTGTGCCCTTTATTCCTGGTGGAGCCAATGTAACGGGGAATATTACCATTACGATGGTTTTAGCTCTGTTTACATTTATAATCACAACAGTAAATGGGAACAAGAATTATTGGAAGCATATTTTTAACACTCCAGGTGTACCTTGGTGGTTGAAATTTCCGGTGCCTTTGATGCCATTGGTTGAACTGATGGGGGTTTTTACAAAACCGTTCGTCCTAATGGTTCGACTTTTTGCAAACATTACTGCAGGTCACATGATTGTATTGGCCTTTGTTTCTTTGATCTTTATATTTGGAGAAATGAGCCCTGCTTTAGGAATGGGAACATCTGTCATTTCAGTTTTCTTTGTCATTTTCATGGACGTTCTTGAATTGCTTGTTGCTTTAATCCAAGCTTATGTGTTTACCCTTTTATCTGCTCTTTATTTTGGAATGGCAGTAGAAGAGCATCATTAAAAATTGAATCAAACTCCTTCGGGGGACATTATAGTTTTATAAATTTTAAACTAAATTATCATGATTACATTATCAATTATTCTTCAGGCCGCTGCAACTGCAGGTCTTGCAAAGTTTGGTGCTGCTATTGGCGCTGGTTTAGCTGCTATTGCTGCTGGTATCGGTATTGGTAAGATTGGTGGATCTGCTCTAGAGAGTATCGCTCGTCAACCAGAAGCTGCTGGAGATATTCGTTCAAACATGATTGTTGCTGCTGCCCTTATTGAAGGTGCTGCTTTCTTTGCAATCATCATTTGTTTGTTGGCTATCGTACTTTAATAGTATTATCCCACAATTTGCTCAATGAGGTTGTCGGCGACAAATTGTGGGTACCAACATTTTAATTTTAAATCATTAATTACAAGTTGTAATTATTAATATAGAATACTATGGGCTTAGTAACTCCCGAATTGGGAACTTTCATATGGATGTTTATTGCTTTTGCAAGTGTGTTTTTTCTATTGAAGAAATATGCCTGGCCTGCAATTGTTGATGCAATTGAGGAACGTAATAACTCTATTAAGGAGGCGCTTCTTTCTGCTGAAAGTGCAAAAGAAGAGATGGCTAAATTGCAGGCTGATAATCAAAAGATTTTGAAGGAAGCCAGACGTGAGAGAGAGGGCATGCTTAAGGAAGCTAAGGAATTGGGTGATCAAATTGTAAGGGAAGCCAAGACTAAAGCAACTGAAGAAGCCGAAAAGGTGGTTGAATCAGCTCGTCAGGCTATCGAAAGTGATAAAGTAGCAGCTTTAAGTGAAATTAAAGCTCAGGTAGCTACTCTTTCAGTAGAGATAGCAGAGAAGGTTTTGCGTCGCCAATTCGAAGATGATCAGCAACAAAAGGATTATTTCCAGAAGTTGATGAAGGAAGTAAATATCAATTAATTCTCTGGAAGTTGAACATCTATCCCTTTTGAGGATTGCAATTAATTAGAAGATATGAACGAAAGTAAAATCTCGGTTCGATATGCAAAAGCTCTTTTCCTATTAGGAAAAGAAAAGAATGTGCTAGACACAGTGGTGGCTGACATGAAACTTGTTGGTGAGCTTTGCAATACAGTTATGGATTTTTGGTTGATGGTTGAAAGCCCAGTGATTAAAACATCGCAGAAACGAAAGGCTGTTAAACTAGTCTTAGCTGATAAGCTTGATGCTATTAGTCTGGGTTTTATTGATATGGTCTTTGAAAATCGCCGTGAAATTTTCATAAAGGATATGGTCCGCAATTTTTTGGATTTATGCCGAAAAGATAAGGGTGTTGTATCAGCAAAATTGACAACTGCAGGACAAATCGATGGGGATGATAAAACGAACCTAAGTGAAATGCTTAAGAAAGCTTTTAATTCGAAAATTGAATTAGAAGAAGTTCTTGATAAGGATATTATAGGAGGTTTTATTCTTCGTGTTGATGACCAGGAATTGGATGCAAGTGTATCTAATCAATTGTATCAAATAAAGAGAGCATTAATGTAGTAAAACCTGACTCTAACTTAGAGTGATTTTTTACGACTATGAATAATTAAAGGATTTTGATGTTTAAGATAGGTTTTATTAGCCTTCGACCCTACTTTAAAAGAGGATCTTGAATCTCATATATAAGTCTTGAATCGTAACAAAAGCAAAAAAAATATGGCTAGTATTAAACCTGCTGAAGTTTCGGAAATTCTAAAGCAACAATTAGAAGGTCTAAAAACAGAAGCACAACTTGAAGAAGTTGGAACCGTACTACAAGTGGGTGATGGAATTGCCCGTATTTACGGTTTGTCACACGTTGGATCAAACGAACTTATCGAATTTCAGAATGGTATTTTAGGTATCGTTCTAAATCTTGAAGAGGATAATGTTGGAGCGGTACTGCTTGGCGACACTCAAGGGATTAAAGAAGGCGATACTGTGAAACGTACTAAGCGAATTGCTTCCATCAATGTTGGTGAAGGTATGTTAGGCCGTGTGATCAATACCCTGGGCGAACCTATAGATGGTAAAGGTCCAATACAAGGTAAAACATACGAGATGCCACTGGAACGTAAAGCGCCAGGTGTTTTGTACCGTCAGCCCGTAAATGAGCCTCTTCAAACGGGTTTGAAATCGGTTGATGCCATGATTCCTATTGGTCGAGGACAACGTGAATTGATTATTGGTGACCGTCAGACAGGTAAAACTGCCATCGCGATTGATACCATCATCAATCAGAAAGAATTCTACGACAAAGGAGAGCCTGTTTTTTGTATCTATGTTGCAATTGGACAAAAAGGTTCTACAGTAGCAAATATTGCTAAAATACTTGAGGATCATGGTGCAATGGCTTATACGGTTATTGTGATGGCTACGGCTTCTGATCCTGCAGCACTTCAATTTTATGCACCATTTGCTGGAGCATCTATTGGAGAATTTTTCCGTGATACAGGTCGTCCAGCCTTGATTATATATGATGATTTATCGAAACAAGCGGTTTCTTACCGTGAGGTTTCATTATTACTTCGTCGTCCACCAGGGCGTGAAGCATATCCAGGTGATGTATTTTACCTTCACTCGCGCTTATTAGAACGTGCTGCAAAAATTATTAACTCTGATGATATTGCTCGTCAGATGAATGATTTGCCACAAAGTTTGATAGATGCTAGAGATGAAAATGGAGAATCGATTATTAAAGGGGGTGGTTCTTTAACGGCACTTCCAATTATTGAGACTCAGGCAGGTGATGTATCTGCTTATATTCCAACTAACGTAATTTCGATTACTGACGGACAGATCTTCCTAGAGTCTGATCTATTTAATGCGGGTATTCGTCCAGCTATTAACGTTGGTATTTCGGTATCTCGTGTGGGAGGTAATGCACAAATTAAGTCGATGAAGAAAGTGGCTGGTACATTGAAACTTGACCAAGCTCAGTATCGTGAATTGGAAGCATTCTCTAAGTTTGGTTCTGATATGGATGCAGCTACTCTATCTGTACTTAATAAAGGTGCTAAAAATGTTGAAATCTTAAAGCAAGGACAGTATTCGCCATATTCTGTTGAGAGACAGGTCGCAATTTTGTTCTGTGGTAGTCAAGGTTTATTACGTCATGTTCCTGTTGCAAAAACCAAGGAATTCGAGAAAGATTTCTTGGATTTGATGGAGTTGAAACACAAAGATGTGTTAAGCGAGTTGGCAACTGGAAAATATACAGACCAAGCACAAGATACAATGCGTCAGGTTGCCGCTGAAGTATCTGAGAAATATAAAAACTAGCTTTAGTATATAGCCATTAACTCTTAGAGATTAGGAGTTAATGGTATTTACAAAAGCCATTTAATTTGATTATAGAATGGCCAATTTAAAGGAAATACGTACACGAATATCATCCGTAGAGAAAACCAAACAGGTTACTGCTGCTATGAAAATGGTTTCGGCAGCTAAGCTGAAGAAAGCTCAGGATGCTATTGTGCAAATTCGCCCCTATGCTGATAAATTACAAGAGATTCTTGGGAATTTATCAGGAAGCTTAAGTGATTCAGAGGATAATATTTATGGTGCTGAACGTAAGGCTGACAAAGTTTTGTTGGTTGCTATAACTTCGAATAAGGGTTTGTGCGGTGCTTTTAATTCAAATGTTCTTAAGCGTGTAAATGAACTCTCTAGAGATGTCTACTCTAAGCAAAAAGCTGAGGGGAACTTCAAGGTTTTAGCAATTGGTAAACAAGGCTTTAAAGATATATCTAAAGTTCATCAAGTAATTGTCCACCACAATGAGCTTTTTGATGATATGAACTTTGAAAACACGTCTTCTATTGCCAGTTCTATAATGGAAGAGTATGTTGCAGGTAAATATGATAGAGTTGAGCTGGTTTACAATCGGTTTAAAAATGCAGGTGTTCAAATCTTAACTAATGAGCAGTTTTTACCAATTGTTACCAATGATAGCGATGCTGACACAGCTCAATCTGACTATATTTTTGAGCCTGGAAAAGAAGCCATTATAGGCGAGTTGATTCCAAAATCATTGAAAACACAATTTTTTGGTGCTATGCTGGATTCTGTTGCTTCAGAGCACGGAGCCAGAATGACATCGATGCACAAGGCAACTGATAATGCGAGTGATTTAATTCAAGAGATGAAGTTGCATTATAATCAGGCTCGACAAGCCGCTATTACTAATGAAATTCTTGAGATTGTTTCTGGTGCAAATGCACTTTCTCAATAAAATATTAATAACAAAAGCTGTTGCATCCCCGCTCAATGAGCGGGGATTTTTTGTATGTAATCGTTAATTTTATTAAATTATATCATCTTTCTGTATCTAAATTCAAGCTTCTGGTATTCATAATGAACAATTATATGATCTAAGCTTATTTTTTTTATATCCTGTTAAGCTTTAGTTCTAAGTCTATTGGTATATATTGAGGAATAAAGAGTTTCCCTTTATTAACGGAATGTTAATATTCCTTAAAAATATGGAGATCTTTTTTTATATTGCTCGAACTAAACCGATGATAATTATGCTTCAAAAGAGATTTTTCTATACCATACTTTTTTTATTAGGATTTTTAAATCTCTCTTTACATGCTCAACAGAGTAACCCCTTTTATTGTCATTATGGAAATTTTAAAACTGACGCAAAGGAAAAATTATTTTTTAGGTTAGAAAACTTGAATTTTGCAAAGAATGATGAATACAAAGGTGAGTTTGTAAAGGGAGCAACTTACATTGGATATATTGCCACCCCCAAGATAGTTTATTATCCAACAGATGATTTAAGAATTGAGGCTGGAATTCGTTTGCAAAAGTATTCTGGCCTTGCTGAATATCCTAATTCTGAGCCTGTTTTTTCAATTCATTATCAGGCTAGTGATAAATTTTCATTAATTCTGGGTACCCTAAATCAAGATAATAATCATCACTTACATGAGGCTCTTTTCGAACCAGAAAGATTTTTTACAGACAGAGCTGAAAATGGTCTTCAGGCTTTATTTAAGTCTGAGCGTTTGGATTTTGATACCTGGATAAATTGGGAGCAGTTTATTTTTGAGAATGATCCCTTTCAAGAAGTCTTCACTTTTGGATTGACTGCAGGTCTTCGATTAATCAGTTCCGAGTCAAGTCATTCTTTAACTATACCTTTGCAAGTTTTGTTCACACATCGAGGTGGAGAAATTGATTCCTCAGATTCTTTTAAGCAAACAATTGGTCACTTTGGAACAGGTTTAGCATACAGTAAAGCTTATGACCATTCGTTTTTAAAAAAAATTAATGTTGAAGCATTTGTTTTCCTTTTTAATGATAATTCCTCAATCAAAGAATTTGCTTATGGCAGGGGGAAGGGTTTTAATTTTCGTATTGGAGCAGAAACAAAACACTCTAATCTCAAGCTAGGGTACTGGATTGGCGATAAGTTTAACTCCTCAAGAGGCTCTGCCTTTTTTCAGTCTATGTCAGTTATCAATAATGACTATATTAAGAAGAGACGCGAGATTGTAACGGCTAAATATCGAATTCAAAAATCTATTGCTAAAGGGATCATATTAGGGGGACAGGTTGATACATATCTTGATATGAATTCGAATCATGATTTCTCCTATGCGACATCTTTATTCGTAAAGATTAATGGTGAGTTTTTCCTGAAAAAGCTTGACTGGAAATAATATACTGCGTTTTTGTAAATTCTATTTATTTCGAATACTCTTCTAAACGGCCTTATTCATGCAGAGTTTTAATTCCTCAACTCTGTCAGGATAAAATAATTAGAAAAATAAAGTTTCTATCCCAAATAAATTTTATACTTTTGCAGAGCATTTATGCGATATGGCTACTAAAAGTCCTGTTTTTTCATCTTAAGATACTGATTTTACTACCCTTAGCAAGTATTTCAATCAGTTTCATTAAGGTACACGAATTTGATTTGTGGGAGTAACTTAATAATCCAATATTGCCCCGATTATCCACACAGGGTTTAAGTTATTCATAAATAAATCGTTGAAGAATTGGTGTATTTACTGGGAACAGATATCTTTGCAGACCAAATTGAATACTTGTATTAAGTATAAATTATTAAAATTTTATAAAGTGGATACATTAAGTTACAAAACAGTTTCTGCCAATAAAGCGACCGTTACTAAAGAGTGGGTTGTTATCGATGCAGAGAACGAAGTGTTGGGACGTCTTGCTTCTAAAGTAGCAATGTTACTAAGAGGTAAATTAAAGGCAAATTACACTCCTCATGTTGATTGTGGAGATAACGTGATTATTATCAATGCTGAGAAAATCCGTTTGACAGGTAAGAAAATGTCTGATAAGCAGTATGTACGTTACACTGGATACCCAGGGGGACAGCGTTTTGCAAATCCAGAGATTGTGCTTGCAAAGCACCCTGAGAGAGTGATTGAGATGGCTGTAAAAGGTATGCTTCCTAAAAATCGTTTAGGTAGTCAACTTTACAGAAACCTTAACGTATATGCAGGTTCAGAGCACAAGCATGAAGCTCAGCAGCCTAAGAAATTGGATTTAAACACTATTAAATAATAGGTATGGAAGTTATTAATGCTATTGGACGTAGAAAATCGGCAGTTGCTCGTATCTATGTTAGCGAAGGTAAAGGTCAGATTACCATCAACAAAAAAGAGCTTAAAGAGTACTTTACTACCGGGACTCTTCAGTATGTTGTATTACAGCCACTTAATCTTTTAGATGTTGCTGATAAATATGATATTAAGGTTAACCTTGATGGAGGAGGAGTAACAGGTCAAGCAGGCGCACTTCGTTTGGCTATCGCTAGAGCTCTAGTTAAAATCGACGCTGAAGATAAAGCAGCTTTGAGAACAGCAGGATTCATGACACGTGACCCTCGTGAGGTTGAGCGTAAGAAACCGGGTCAACCAAAAGCTCGTAAGAAATTTCAATTTAGCAAGCGTTAATATTTTTGTGGCAGGTTTAGTATCTAAATTGTTAAGACTTCTATTCGTTGTAAACTATAGAACTACCTAGCAATTGCCATAAAACGAATGTAAACAAATAAAAAGAAAACAAAATGTCTAGTACTACATTTGAAGAATTATTAGAAGCAGGTTGCCACTTTGGTCACTTGACTAGAAAATGGAATCCAAAAATGGCTCCTTATATTTTTATGGAGCGTAACGGTATTCACATTATCGACTTACATAAAACTGCCGTTAAAGTAGACGATGCTGCTGCAGCATTGAAACAAATTGCAAAATCGGGTAGAAAAATCTTATTCGTTGCGACTAAGAAACAAGCTAAAGGTATTGTATCTGAAAAAGTAAGCAACGTAAACATGCCATATGTAACTGAGCGTTGGCCAGGTGGTATGTTGACTAACTTCCCTACTATCAGAAAGGCAGTTAAAAAGATGTCAACTATTGACAAAATGGAAGCTGATGGTACATTAAACCACCTTTCTAAAAGAGAAAGACTACAAGTATCTCGTCAGAGAGCTAAGTTAGAAAAAAACTTAGGTAGCATTGTTGATCTGACCAGATTGCCAGCAGCTTTGTTTGTAGTTGACGTAATGAAAGAATACATCGCTGTTAAAGAAGCTAACCGTTTGGGAATTCCTGTATTTGCTATGGTAGATACAAATTCAAGCCCAGAAGGCATCGATTTTGTTATTCCAGCTAATGATGATGCTTCTAACTCTGTATCTATTATTCTTGATAAAGTAACTGGAGCAATTCAGGAAGGTTTATCTGAAAGAAAGAATGAGAAAGAAAAAGAAGACGCTGATAAGAAAACAGCTAAAGTAAAAAAAGCTCCTAAAGCAGAGGCTCCTAAGGTAGAAGCTCCTGTAGCAGAAGTTACTCCAGAGGCTCCAGTAGCACCAGCTACAGAAGAGATTGAAGGAGAAAAGGAGTAATTATTAACTGATAAATTTCTATTAAGATGTCTATTAAAGCAGCAGATGTAGCCAAATTGCGTAAAGCAATGGGCGCAGGAATGATGGATTGTAAAAATGCTCTTGTTGAAGCCGAAGGTGACTTTGACAAAGCTGTTGAGATAATCCGTAAAAAAGGAATGGCTATTGCTAATAAACGTGCTGACAGAGAAGCTTCTGAAGGTGTTGTTTTAGCTAAAGTTTCTGAAAATGGAAAATTAGGTGCAATGATTACCTTGAATTGTGAAACAGACTTCGTTGCTAAGAACGATAGTTTTGTGGCATTCGCAGGGAAAATCCTTGACATCGCTATCGCAAACAATCCAGCTGATCTTGAAGCTTTAAAAGCTTTAGATTTAGAAGGAAGAAAAATTGAAGATCACGTTGCTGAACAAACTGGTGTAATCGGTGAAAAAATCGATTTAAGCTACTTTGGTAAAATTGAAGCAGAATCTTCAATTGCATATATCCATGCTGGTAACAAATTAGCTACGCTAATTGGTTTCAACCAAGCAATTGATGCACAAATGGGTCGTGATGTTGCTATGCAAGCAGCAGCTATGGCTCCAGTTGCTATCGATAAGGATGGTGTTTCTGAAGATATGGTTGCTAAAGAACTAGAAATTGCTAAAGAAAAGGCTCGTCTTGAAGGTAAGCCTGAGCAAATGCTAGACAAAATTGCTGAAGGTCGTTTGTCTAAATTCTTCAAAGAATCTACTTTGTTGAACCAGGATTTCGTTAAAGACGGTAAAATGAGCGTTAAGCAATATTTAGCAACTGCTGATAAGGATTTGACTGTTTCTGCAATGATGCGTTACACTTTGAATGCTTAATACAAATGTTATTACATATAAAAAGAGTTCCTTTTAGGGACTCTTTTTTTTGGACTTATATTTTTTCAGATCTAACTAAAGTATAGACATTAAGCTATAAATTCTTATCTTGAGCTTTGCTTTAATTATCTGAAAGTTTTCCGATTCTGATCGGTTCATATATATCATATCTACTAAAATATTTTATTTCAAATGTTACAATACAAACGTGTCCTACTAAAACTTAGCGGTGAGTCGCTAATGGGAGATCAACAATACGGTATCGATTCTCAAAGATTAAATGACTATGCTGAACAGATAAAAGAAATTGTAGTCCAAGGGGTACAAGTTGGTATTGTGATTGGTGGTGGTAATATTTTTCGTGGCTTAAGTGGAGCTTCTAAAGGTTTTGATCGCGTAAAGGGTGATTCAATGGGGATGTTGGCTACTGTAATCAATAGTTTGGCTTTAAACTCTGCTCTTGAAGCGATAGATTGTAAATCGAGGGTACTTACTGCTATTAGAATGGAGCCAATAGGTGAGTTCTATTCAAAGCAAAAGGCTGTTGACTATCTTTCTGAGGGATATGTCACAATATTCTCTGCAGGGACAGGAAATCCATATTTTACAACAGATACTGGTTCATCTTTACGTGGTATTGAGATTGAAGCTGATGTGATGCTAAAAGGAACACGTGTTGATGGGGTTTATACTGCAGATCCTGAAAAAGATCCAACTGCAACGAAGTATGATAAGATTAGTTTTGATGAAATCTACCATAAAGATCTTCGTGTAATGGATTTAACTGCAACAACGATGTGTAAAGAAAATAATCTTCCAATTGTTGTTTTTGATATGGACACTAAAGGTAACCTATTAAAGGTGATTAAAGGTGAAAATATTGGTACTCTGGTACACGTTTAATAGCTATTTGCTTTTTCGCATAATGAGCTTAATATTAAAATATAGCTCTTAAGAAGTGCGGAATAAGTGTATAAAGAAATTTTTACTATTTTTGTGTCTGGCCACTTAGGCTGACATAAGAAATGAAATTATATAAAAACAATCCATCCTGATATTTGTTGGGATTTGGAATAAACTCTTTGTCCTATGAATGAAGAAGTTCAAATGTATCTTGAAGATGCAAAGGAAAAGATGGATGCTGCAATAGCACATCTTGAATCTGGATTAGTGAAAATTCGTGCTGGAAAAGCTAATGTTGCTATGCTGTCTGGCGTAGTTGTAGATTATTATGGAAGCATGGTTCCATTGAGTCAGGTTGCTAACGTAAGTGTGCCAGATCCAAGAACCCTTGCAGTACAGCCATGGGAAAGAGCTATGATTGTACCTATCGAAAAGGCAATTATGAATTCTAATTTAGGCTTTAATCCAGATAATAATGGTGAGGTAATCCGCATTAATATCCCCGCTTTAACCGAAGAGCGACGTAACGATTTGGCCAAACAGGCTAAAGCTGAATGCGAAAATGCTAAAGTGAGTATTCGTAATGCACGTCGTGACACGATCGTTGAGCTTAAGAAATTAGTTAAAGATGGTTTGTCTGAAGATCTTGAAAAAGATGCTGAAGGGGATGTTCAGAAACTAACTGATGCTTTTGTTAAGAAAATTGATGACTTAATGGTTATTAAGGAGAAAGATATCATGACTATCTAATAGATAGTTTTTTATTATATAAGAAAGGCTACTTCAATTCGATTTGAAGTAGCCTTTTGGTTTTATTATTGTTTAGGCAAATAAAAACCGCCATTGGGGACGGTTTTAACAGGTTTACATGTGTTGCGGCTTATTTATTACGTACCAGGTAAACATATACTGGAAAGTGATCCGAATAGCCACCTTCGCGTCTTTTAGGATATCCTTTGTAGCGTCCCTCTTGCTGCACCATGAATTTCTTTTTGAATATATTACATGTCAGGAATTTGTATCCGTCTGTTTTTTTGTCAACTAATGGATTAGAGAGTAAAATTTGATCGAATAGGTTCCATGTATCTCGGTACGCTAGTGTACCATATCCTTTAGCTAAAATGTTTTCCCATGGGTTGTAAAAATTTTCACTTCCCATTTGCGAGATCTTAGCCTTGGTTTTCATCTGTTTTTTTACAGAATCGTTAAAAGGATCATCATTTAAATCACCCATTACAAGTATTTTGGCTGAAGGATCTGCTTTGCTCAGAGAATCACAAATTGAACGACTTAGTTTACCTGCTGCATTACGTGATGGGCGACTTAATTTTTCACCACTACTTCTCGATGGCCAGTGATTTACAATAACGTGAACTTTCTCATTGTCAAGTAGTCCTGTAACTAATAATTGATCTCTAGTAAATAGAGTATCACCATCGTTTCTGAGTGTATTTAATCTGAAGCTTTTAGATTCAATTAGTACAAAACGCTTTGGATTGTATAGTAAGCCAACATCAATACCACGCTTATCAGGAGAGTTATAGTGTACAATTTGAAGATTTCTACTAACAAGAGCAGGTTCAGCAACCAAGTCTTCTAGAACTTTACGATTTTCAATTTCAGAAACACCAAGTAAAGAAAATCCATCTTTGGAGCCCTCTTTTCCAATTAAAGAAATGACATGTGCCATATTAAAGAGCTTAGCTTTATATTTACTTTCTGTCCACTGATTCTTTCCATTGGGCGTATATTCCTCGTCAATTTTTTCTGGATCATCAATAGTATCGAATAAATTTTCAAGATTGTAGAAACCAATACAAGAAATCTCTTTTTCTTTTTTCTGTGCAGATACTCCATTTACATTTAAAAGGAAACTTGCTAAAAGAACTAATAAGCCAAGCTGTTTGAATTTAAAATTCTTCATATGTCTATTTTTTCTATTGTAATCCTTATTGAAAGTCGCTTTGTTATACTAGTATCTCATTGACAGATAAAGTATAGAAGCTTATTTTCAATATTATAATTTGAGTTTGATTTTTTTCGATCGGAGTGGATAGAAAACAATTAAATAATTCGGGGGGATCAAATTATTATTTAACTGTTTCTCTAAAAAATGATTGTTTTCCGGGGCGAAATTAAAACAAATTTTGAGAACAGCCTAATTCTTTTGGGTTTGCTATCGTTTTTTTAGAATATCGATATTATTTCATTGAGATTCTTCTTGTTATGGATTGGTATATTTTTTTGAAGACTATCATGCTTTATGAAAAAAAATATTAATTTTGCCAGACCTAAGCACCATTTTATACCGTTCAATTCCTGAGCGGGCTATACAATTAAAGGTATAGTATACAGTATCCATGCACCTTCACTATAGATGTGAATTTGCTTTTCTAAAGGGTACTAAACTCCACAATCTTAATTTAAGGTAAAATTTCAACTGTCATTGTATTTGCAATCGATTGTGTTTCGGGGGAAACATGAACACGATTTAACGACTACTATCACTGACTATTTATATCAAACTTTAATAATTCTTATGAAGAAGGTTTTTCTGTTCCTAATGCTAGGAGCTCTGATGTCTTTTACCTTGCAGGCCCAAACAGGTTCCGTAAGTGGAAAAGTAAAAAGTGCTAAGGATGGACAATTTCTTGAACGTGTTCAAGTTCAGGTTCTAGGTACAAGTAATATGGTGTATACAGATGCTAATGGTCAATTTTCAATTGTTGATATTACTGCAGGTAAACATCTAATTGAATTAAATCAAGAGGGGTTTATCAGCTTAACCGAAACGATTGATATTGTTGAAGGCAAAAATACTTCTGTTGGAACTTTGGTTTTAGAAATAAACAAATTTTTACCATCACTTGATGAGTTAGATGTGTCTTCAATTTCTGATGATGAGATTGATGCAGATTTAGGTGATATGGCTGTATCCGGGATGTTGAATTCTTCAAAAGATCCTTTTAATGCAGCGGCAGCTTATACTTTTAGTTCGGCTCGTTTTCGTCGTCGCGGATATGGTTCTGAAGAATCAGGCATATTTTTCAACGGCATACCAATGAATAATATGGAGAACGGAAGAGCTTACTGGTTCTTATGGGGTGGTCTAAACGACGTAACCCGCGACCAGGAAGTGACTGATGGTTTATCTCCTATTGATAATGGATTTGGTCTTTTCGGAGGTAATACCAATATCAATACCAAAGCTGATTCTTACCGAAAGGGAACCAAATTAGTTTACTCTATGTCGAACCGCTCGTACCGTAACCGTGCCATGATTACTCATTCTACAGGTATGATGGAGAATGGTTGGGCATTAACTGTTTCAGGTTCTAAGAGATGGTCTGAGGAAGGTTATATCGATGGAACATCATACGATGCTTACGGATACTTCCTGTCAGCATTGAAAAAAATTAACGAAAAGCATAGCATTGGTTTAACTGTTTTTGGCGCACCTAGCACCAGAGGAGGTTCTGGTGCATCTTCTCAGGAAGCTAACGATATTGTTGGTTCAAATTATTACAATCCTAACTGGGGATGGCAAGATGGCAAAAAGAGAAATGCTAAAATGCAGAAATCTCATACACCTGTTGCTATCTTAAAGCACTACTGGGATCTTAATTCAAAAACTAAAGTTGAAACTAGTATTGCTGTAATTAAAGGCGAAAGTGGTCGTACTGCTTTGAATTGGGTTAACGCTCCAGATCCTCGTCCTGATTATTATCGTAATCTTCCTAGCTACTCGGGAAACTTAAATAACCTTAACGCTGCAGCTGATTTTAAAAACAACTCTCAAATTGATTGGGATAAGATGTATGATGCAAATACATATAATAACCCTACTGGAGAAGCTCGATATTTTCTTGAAGACAGAAGACAAGATGTTGAGCAAATTATTGCAGATATCAATATCAAACATGAGTTGAACGAGAATATTCAATTAGTTGGAGGTGCGAACTATAACTCATACAAGGCTCATACTTACACCTTAGTAGATGATTTGTTAGGTGCTGATTACGTTGAGAATACTGATAAATTTGCCGATAGATCAGATCCAAAGTATGTTTACACCGACGAGGAGTTTGCAGAAAGAATTCAAAATGATTTGGATTATTTTCTTGCAAACGGTCGTAAAGCACAAATATTAAAAGAGGGTGATAAGTATGGACATAATTATGATGCTCATGTTGATAAAATTTCTGCTTTTGCACAAGCGAACTTCTCTTATGCCAAATTTGATTATTACGCTTCTTTGGGATTGACTCAAACGACAATGTGGAGAGATTCTAAAGTGAGAAAGGGAATTTTTCCAGTTGGAAATGATTCATATGGTGAAAGCGAAAAGTTAAATTATTTCAATTATGGTATTAAGGCAGGTGCCACCTATAAAATGGATGGTAAAAACTATTTCTCTGCCAATGCAGGGTATATGACCAAAGCACCAGTTTTCCGCAATGTGTTTCTATCACCACGTTCTCGTAATTTAACTTTAGACGATAAAGGACAAAATAAGGATGAGACTATAATTACTGCCGACTTGGGATATCAGTATCGTTCTCCAAATTTTAAACTGAAAGCCAATGTATACTATACTAAATTTACCGATCAGGTGAAAACAATGGGGCTTTATGATGATAATGGTAAAACATTTGTAAATCAGATTCAATCCGGTATTGATAGAAAACACATGGGTGTTGAGATAGGATTCGATTATAAACTATTGGATGAACTATCATTGGTTGGTGCTATTGCAATTGGTGATCATACTATTGAATCACGTCCAATGTTGAGTATGTACTCTGATAATGGACTTGAGACTATAAATGCTTTGCCTGAGAATGAACCCGTTTATGTGAAAGGTTTTAAAGAGACAGGTTATCCTCAGCAAGCTTATACAGCAGGATTGAAATATTCTAGTGATAAATACTGGTGGGTTGGTGTAAATGCCAATTACTACAGAGAAATGTATCTGGGATATAACCCTTTAAGAAGACTTGAGAGTACATATAAAATTTTCGCTAATAACCCAGTTGGATACGATAAAGTAATAACTCAGCATGGACTTGACGATCAGTTTACTTTGGATCTTAATATCGGAAAATCGTGGAGAATAGATTATAAGTATTATATCAACATTAATTTGTCTGTATCTAATGTCTTAAACAATACTGATTTTGTAACAGGAGGTTATGAGCAATCAAGAGTAGACTATGGTGGTTCTGCTGCTGAACAATTGGAAAGTGTGGATAATTTTAAACCTCGACAATATTATGCTTACGGAAGAAATTTTTTCTTAAACATGAGTTTCAGATTTTAATACATTGATATAAAAAGAATAAAAGATGAAAAAGATATCATTATATATAATTGCTGCATTATTCGGGCTGCTATTTTTAAATAGCTGTATCGACGATGATTTTGCAGAGCCAATAATAGTAGAATCTATCTTCACATTGCCTGAAGGTGCTATTGTTAAAACAATTCCTGAGCTTAAAAAGATTTATACAGACGCAAATCCCAGAGCGAAGAATCCAATAATGAATGCGGATTTGTTTAAGGTGATTGAAGAGGATTTCTATGTATCAGGTTATGTTGTTTCAAACGATGAGTTTGGAAATTTTTATAAAAATATTGTTATACAAGGCGAGTTAGACGGTTCTTCTGAAGGGATTAATATCTCGATAGGAGAGTCAGACCTTAATTCAAAGTTTGCTGTAGGGCAGAAAGTTTGGGTGAAGTGTCAAGGTTTAACCCTAGGACTATATGGAAACAATGTACAGATAGGTGGTGGTAACTACTGGTACAAATTTAAAGAATTCCGTTTGTCTCCTATTTTGTCTCCTGCTATTTCGTCGCATATTTTTAGAGATGGTTCAATTCAAACAATTCCAACTAAGATAAAGACTATTGATCAGTTGACTGCTGATGATCGTTTTACTCTTATCACTTTAAATGATATTCAGTTTAAAGGTGGTGATGCAGGTACTACTTGGGCAAATGTATTGAACGATCATTCACCTGTTTTTCCTTTTAAATCTACAATTATAGAAGATGCAAATGGTAATGAACTAACTGTATTTACTTCTGATTTTTCTGATTTTGGCTCTAAACTAACACCAACTGGTAGTGGTACTATTATTGGGGTTTTGAGTGCTCATAATGGCGAGCCTCAGCTTGTTGTAAATAGCATTAGTATTGCTGATGTTGATATGACAGGCAATCGCTTTGGTACTTCAGGTGGAGATAATGGAGGAGACTACTCAGGCACACTAATTAAAGTAGATAACTTTAATGCTGATTTTACGGGACAAGTTGTTGAAAAGTCAATAACATCAGAAGGATGGCACAATATCAAAGAAAAAGGATCTCGCGACTGGATTGCTAAGGTTTTCAACAACGATACATATGCTCAATCTACAGGTTATAAGGCAACCGATGATGAAATTGTATCATGGTTAATTTCTCCTGCAGTAAGTGTTTCTACTCAGAAGGTATTTAGTGTATCTACATCAAAGGCTTATTGGGCACATGCCGATACTAAGCATCCATTAGAAATTGTTTATGCTGACGATTTTGATGGCAGTAATTACAAAACTGCTACTTGGCAGACATTAGATGTTACTGTTGCTCAGAAATCAGATGGTGATAATGCTTGGATTTCTTCAGGTAATGTGAATTTGCCAGTTATTGATGGCAAGCATATTTCTATTGCGTTTAAATATATTGGTAGCAAGACTGAAACGACGACCTACCGATTAGATAAAATTAAAGTATCAGAATAATAACATAAGCAAGCTATATTTTATGGCTTGCTTTTCTATTTTTTATAATCCAATTACTAACTAACAAAAGAACTGTAAAATGAGAAAATTACATTATTTATTGTTTGCGATGATTATGGGACTAGCTGTTTCATTCACATCATGTTCTTCAGATGATGATGCTCCTGCTGGCCCTTCTGAAAAAACAAATGCAACTGTTGCTGATATTGTTGCTTTAATATCAGGTGATGCTGTTGTAACTATTGCTCAAGATTTAACTTTCGATGCTATCGTTATTTCTAACCAAGGTACATCAGAGAATTTTTACAACAAGCTAATTGTTCAAGACGAAACTGCTGGTTTAGAAATCAGATCATATAAATCAGCGACTTTAGCTGCTTTTGAACCAGGACAAAAAATTATTGTTTCTGCTAAAGATATGCTTGCAAGCAAGTATGGTTTTTCATATCAAATCGGAGTTGAGTTTGAAGGCAAAGTTGGTGGAATGGATGATGCAGCCGTTGCTCTTCATATTACTGCTGTTGAAGGCGGTGTTGAGCCAACTGTTGAGGCTACTGCTATTACAGCTTTAACCGAAGCTATGGTTAATACTTTAGTTAAGATTGATGCTATTCAGTTCAAAACTTCTGAGAATGGTAAAACTTACGCTAAAGCAGAATTAGCTGGTGATGATTACAAAAAATTCGAGAATCGTTATTTAATTGATGCTGAAGGAAACGGAATTCTTTTAAGAACTGCAAATACTGCTACTTTCCACGCTGATGTTTTACCTGAAGGAAATGGTTCTGTAACTGCAATCTTAGGAAAATTTAATGAAGATTATCAGTTGTTTATCCGTTCTACTGATGATGTAGTAATGACTGATGAGCGCGTTGCTGATCCTGTTGCTCCTTTTGTTGACAAAACTGTTGATGCTTTAGCTGAAATTTTTGCTGATGCTACTGTTGATGCAAGAGTAGACCAAGATGGTTGGTTTACTGAGGCTGTGACTGGTACAATGAACTGGGTGACTAAAGAATATTCATCTGCTAAGTATATTCAAGCTGCAGGTTATAATTCTGGTCAAGATGCAATCGAGACTTGGGTTGTTTCTCCTGGTTTAAATCTTGATGCTGCTGATAGCAAAAAGAATTTCTCTTTCGATTCTAAAAGAGGTTATACTAAAGCTGAAGTATTGAAGGTATTTGTTTCTTCAGATTTTGATTATACTGTAGGTGTTGCTGCAGCAACTTGGGAAGAGTTAACTGTAACTTTACCTGCTGAAAATGGAACAGGTTATACTGAGTGGTTAAACTCTGGTGTTATCGATCTTTCTGCTAAAACGGGTAAAGTTCATGTTGCTTTCAAATACGAAGGTAACCAAACTGATGCTACTGGTACTTGGCAAGTTGGTAACGTTAAATTCAACTTTACTCCTGCTGATGTAGATCCAGGCGAGCCAGCTGAATTTTCTAATTGGGGATTTGAAAACTGGACTGACGAGACTCACCCTGTAGGTTTTGAAAAAGTGGAAAGCGTAACAAAAGAAGCTACTATTATTCACGGTGGATCATTCGCTGCAAAAGTTGAATCTAAGTCTGGAAAGCAGATTCTGTCTTTTAAAACTCCAATCGAAGCAGGTGCAACTTATGAAATATCATTTTGGTATTTAGATAATGATGTAAATGCTAAAGGACGCATGTGGTCATATTTTAAAAATGCTGCTGGGGCAACTGTTGCTCCATTAGATGGTGACGCTGCTAAAATTCAAGCGGGTTATACTGAAGATTCAGCTAATTGGCAACAATACAAAATAGAAGTTGTTATTCCTGAAGGAGCAACTATGCTAGAATTTGCAACTAGAACTTATAAAGAAGCTGCTGAAGGTGGTTTCGTTTACTATGATGACTTCTCAGTTGTTAAGAAATAATATCCTTGATATTAAATATTTTAAAAGGCACTCCTTCGGGGTGCTTTTTTTTTGCGTTAAACTTGATCTGAGGAGCCGAAATATCTGTTCGAGTTTAATTATTTTCGAAGCTAACTCAATCATGAACGACTTCGTTGTACTCGTATAGCTTACTAATAGATAAGCAACTTTTCATCAAACTAGAGTTAAAATTCTCTACATCAACATCTATCTATCCCTCAAATTTTTCTATATTTGCGACACCATTAGATACAATAGCAGTCTTGCTGCTAGTGTTTTATAAATCCTACCTTCTTCAATTTATTGAAGAAAACCTCCTATTTGTTTTTGAATATACGAGAGATAGCTCGATTGTTTCTGATACTAATCAGGACAATACGATTCCAGCGACTTATTACTAATAGCTAGTTTTTTAATGACTAGTGACTAACAACTATAAACCATGCGTAAAGCACTTTATTTACTTTTTCTTTTAACTGCATCTTTCTCTGCTTGTGATTCGGGTAGCGATAGTATCAAAGAGACAATTGATCCAATACCAGTTGTTCCTGTTGAGCTGGTGTCGAATACAACCATTTCTGATCTTAAAGATTTGATAGGGAGTGAGGGCTTTTTATCGATTACTCAAGACTTGGTGATTGAAGGCAAGGTGATTTCGGACGACTACGAAAAAAATATCTACGAAAGTATTGTGATTAATGATACAAAGGCAAATGCCGATTTTTCGGGTATCGAAATTTTATTGGCTTCCGAAGAATTAGGTCGATCGTTTAAGCTTGGACAAAAAATATTAGTAAAATGTAAAGGACTTATCTTAGGAGATAATGTTTTAGGCGCTAACACTCTTGTTGAAAATGGTAAAAAAACAGTAACTGCTATAGAACGAAATTCAATTTTCGACTTTATTGTTAAGGCTGATGATATTCTTTCTGTGGAATCTAAGTTGACAGCTATTTCTAATATTAATGATGATATGATTTTATCATTAATCAAAGTTAATGCAGTTCAGTTTATCGATGCTGATTTAGAAAAGAATTTTGGCGATGCCAATGCTGATGTTATTCGTACGCTTACCGATAAGGATAAGAACACTCTTAGTTTGAATATCAGAAAAACGGCTGATTTTGGAGATACCAAAATCCCTGCAGGCAATGGATCTGTTATGGGGATTCTTACAAAAGTAAATGGTACTTACGAATTAGTTATTCGTGGTTTGTCGGATGTGGTTTTAGATGGTCAACGTGTTGATGGAGATGATAATGGAGGATCCCAATCAGGTAACGATCATGAAAACTTCTTAACTCCCGAGGTAGATGTCAATGGTAAAATCATCGTGAAATATACGCCTAAGGATTATGTGAGTCAGATATCAGAAGGACAACATATGATGTCGGTTCGTATTCCGGATAATTATTATACTTCAGCTTCGACACTGTCGGGTGCTCAATTAAGAAGCCAAATACAAAGCATTATTTCTTCAGGTGTCAAGAAATTACCATATACAAGTTCATCAACTGATGTTTGGGATATGTGCGAAGCAGGAGATCAAAATCCAGACAATGCTTCTCAAGTATGGCAAATTTATAAAGAGCAAGGTATTAGTAAGTCAGCTCATGTGAGTGGAAGTACGGGGTGGAACCGAGAGCATGTTTGGGCCAAGTCGCATGGTGATTTTGGTACTTCTGCTGGACCTGGAACCGATGGTCATCACCTAAGAGCTTCGGATGCTAAAGAGAATGGCAATAGAGCTGCTCTGGACTTTGCCAATGTAAATGGTCCACGAACTAAGAATGCGACTTTCTACGAGCCCCCTTTGAGTGCTAAAGGCGATGTGGCTCGTTCTATCTTTTATATGGCCGTTCGTTATGGTTTCACAGTTGACGAATTAGGCGGACAAGGAAAAGCCGAACGTCATGGTAAATTGGCCGATCTGTTAAAGTGGAACGAATTGGATCCTGTTGACCCATATGAGATCAGAAGAAATAATGTGATTTATGGCATTCAGAACAATCGCAACCCTTTTATTGATCATCCTGAATTGGTAAAATATATTTTCGGTGACAAAAAAACCGCCGTTTGGAAAAACTAAAAACTCAATTTTCAATTAGTAATTAACAATTAGTGATTGATATTATTACTAATTGTTAATCATTAATTACACATTATTAAGAATATGCGCAAGATATTATTGATTCTTTTGATCGCAAGCTTCACTTTTTCATGTGGAGATAGCAACAGCGATAACGAAATAAAACCGAATGAATTTGCAACTGCTTATTCTGGTTATTATAAATCCTTAACTGGATATGAGCAATCAGATCTGAAAACTGCTTTGCACAATATCATTAAAGGACATATAGAGCTTGAATATACCGACAACAGTTCGGATATGGATGTGTGGCGTGCCTTGGAGCAAACTGACGAAGATCCGAATAATTCGGATCATGTGATATTGCTTTATTTGGGAACATCAATACCTAAAGCAAATAAGGCGAAGAATAATCAGGGCGATTATTGGAATCGTGAGCATGTTTGGGCTAAATCAAGAGGTTTTGGGGGGAGCCCGAGTACTTCAAAGCCGGCTTCTGTAGATTTACACCACCTTCGTCCAGCTGACGCAACTGTAAATTCAGCTCGAGGAAACAAGTGGTTCGACAATGGTGGAAACGTTCATAGCGAAGCCAAGGAGTGTAGAACTGATTCAGACTCATGGGAACCTCGAGATGCTGTAAAAGGAGATATTGCTCGTATGTTGTTTTATATGGCTGTTTGTTATGAAGGTGAAAATGGTAATCCTGATTTAGAGTTGACTAATAATCCTTTGGACAATGAGGATCCCAATCATGGTATTTTATCGACCCTATTAGAATGGCATAAGTTGGATCCTGTTGATGCATTCGAAACAAAGCGAAACGAAACCATATATTCGATTCAAGGTAATCGAAATCCGTTTATCGATTTCCCTGATTTTGCAAACTATATTTTTGTAGAGAATAAATAATATTGGGTTGTCTGTTATCAGTTAATAGATATCTACAGTTTGTTTATAGTAGTAATATGACAACAGAAAACCGATAATTCAACTTACAAAACCGCTATGAAAAGATTTTTGTTTTCCCTACTGATAATTGCTAGCTTGGCCTTTTCCTGCACTGCTCCCGATGATGGCCCAGAGGAGCCAAAAGGTAGTAAATTAGGAACTATTGATATTAAAAATATTTCAAGCTACAATTATTATTATAAAGATATTGACGGTGTTAAGTCGGCTAATTTAAAGAGTGAGCTACACGATTTGATTGACAATCATAAGGTATTGCCTTATACATCGTCGAGCTTTGATGTTTGGGATGCTTTAAAACAAACCGATGAAGATCCTAAAAATCCGAACAATATCATATTACTTTACACAGGTCGATCTCAAAATAAAAATACTCAGGATAACGGACATAATGGAGATGATGTTTGGAATCGTGAGCACGTATGGGCCAAGTCGCTTGGTTTTGGTGGTGATCCGGACATATCTAAGCCAGCTTCAACCGATATTCATCATCTGCGACCAGCCGACCGTAGCGTGAATACAGCACGCTCAAATAAGTATTTTGGTGAGGGTGGGAGCCCACATAGCGAAGCTACTGGCTGTTATTATACATCGACGACTTGGGAGCCTCGCGATGCGGTGAAAGGCGATGTGGCACGCATGATGTTTTATATGGCTGTGCGTTACGAAGGATATAATGGCAACCCCGATTTGGAGTTAAACGATAGAGTGTCTAGATCTGGTCCTAATATTGGAAAACTATCGGCATTATTAGAATGGCACAAACAAGATCCTGTTGATGCTTTCGAAATCAAAAGAAATCAAACCATATTCGAAATTCAAGGTAATCGGAATCCTTTTATCGATCATCCTGAATTTGTTGAATATATCTGGTAAAATATAGCCCTGTTGTCTTTTCTGACGTCAGGGCTTTTTTTTTATTCTTAATTAAAATGTTTAAAATCAGCTCGGGATTTAATTCGGAGCTGATTTTTTATTGTAATTTTGGTTCGGATTTAAATATTATATTAAAGCATAAAATTATAAATTTGTAATCTTTTATTTGAACAATTATATCTAAACAACTAATACTTATGTACGGTAAATTCAAAGAATTTTTGGCTGAAGAGATCGAATCGATTAAAGAATCGGGCTTGTACAAAAATGAAAGAATCATCACTTCGGCTCAGGGAGCTGAGATTAAGGTGAATGCTGGTGACGGAGTTTTAAACTTTTGTGCCAATAACTATTTGGGATTATCATCTCATCCTGCAGTAATCGAAGGCGCTAAAAAAGGTCTTGATTCTCATGGTTACGGTATGTCATCGGTGCGTTTTATTTGCGGAACTACTGATATTCATAAAGAATTGGAGCAAAAGATTGCGACATTCTTTGGCACGGAAGATACTATTCTTTACGCAGCAGCTTTCGATGCTAATGGTGGGGTTTTTGAACCACTTTTTGGTAAGGATGATGCCATTATTTCTGATGAATTGAACCATGCTTCCATTATCGATGGGGTACGTTTGAGCAAATCGGCTCGTTACCGTTACAAGCATGCTGACATGGCTGATTTGGAAGCTCAATTGAAGGTTTCTCAAGCTCAGCGTTTTAGAATTATTGTTACAGATGGTGTGTTCTCTATGGATGGCGATATCGCTAAACTAAACGAAATTTGTGACCTAGCCGATAAGTACAATGCTTTGGTAATGGTTGATGATAGCCATGCTTCAGGATTTATTGGTAAAACCGGACGTGGAACTCACGAGCATCACAATTGTATGGATCGTGTTGATATCATCACATCAACTTTAGGAAAAGCGCTTGGTGGTGGATTAGGTGGTTTCACTACAGGTAAAAAAGAGGTGATTGATATGTTGCGTCAACGTTCTCGTCCATATTTGTTCTCAAATTCCCTATCTCCTGCTATCGTAGGTGCGTCAATCGCTGTATTCGATATGCTATCGGCTTCAACCGACTTAAGAGACAAGGTAATGAGTAATGCTCAGTATTTTTCAACAAAACTTCGCGAAGCTGGTTTCGATGTGAAGCCTTCAGAGTCTGCAATTAATGCACTTATGCTTTACGATGCGGTTTTGTCTCAGCAGTTTGCTGCAAAATTACTTGAAGAAGGTATTTATGTAATAGGATTCTATTTCCCTGTTGTTCCTAAGGAGCAAGCTCGTATTAGAATTCAATTGTCAGCTGCTCATACTCAAGAGCATCTTGATAAAGCTTTAGCTGCTTTCATTAAAGTTGGTAAAGAACTAAAAGTGATTGAATAATCCTTATAATATAACCTGACAGTTTTTAACTAATAAAAGTTACAACTGTCAGGTTTCTTTTTTTAGCCATGAAAACTTTACTACTTGCATTCATAGGTCTTTTTTTTTCCTGTTCACTTACTGCTCAGTATTACAATAAAAACGATAGGTTTATTGTTGGTTTAAATGGGGGAGTGGTGAAACCTTTGAGCAATTTTGCCGATGAGAGTAGTCTGGGAACTGATTTGTGTTTAAATGCTAAGATGCTCTTGAATCAGAAATTAGCGGTGGGATTTTCTCTAGGTTATATGAATTTTGGTCAAGATGATGCATATTGGAATGGGGATGTGAGAAGAAAGAATGATGTAAATTATCAAATTATTCCAATCACTTTTACCGGGACTTATTTTATACAGGCTTACGATTTGGATTTCAGACCTTATGTATCACTTGGGTTTGGTTACTTCCTCTATCGTAATCACGTTGAATCTATTCCTACCAACACCTACTCGCCTGAAAAAGAAGAACACACTGTTTCGACCAATAAAATTGGCTTAATGCCCAATGTGGGTTTCATGTATAACGTTAGTAAGAAATTGGCTGTTGATGTCAATTTAAAGTTGACTTATATTCCAAACTTTGAAGAGAAACTCGAAAAGAAGAAGGTAAAGCCGAGTGTAGATGAGAATATTGAATTGACAGATCTGCAGAAATACAGATACCTGGGTTTTGATAAAATCACTTCTGCCTCACTCACAGTAGGCTTATACTATCGCTTTTAATATTTAATTAGTAATGAACGATTAGTATTTATCAATTGAAAATTATTAATCACTAATTGATAATCAAAGTAGTCCTTCATCGGCAAAGCTGTAATAACCTTGATCAGCAATAATAAGATGGTCAAGCACTTCAATACTCATTAATTTTCCTGCTTTCTTTGTTTTAGAGGTCAAATCCTTGTCTGCTTCAGACGGTGTTAGATTACCTGATGGATGGTTGTGACATAGGATTATATTGGTTGATTCAAGTAGAATCGCATCCTTAAATACCAATCGCATATCGAAAACTGTTCCTGTAATACCACCTGAGGACACATTTTTCACCTCTAGAATCTTATTGCCTCGATTGAGATAGATGACCCAGAATTCTTCATGGCTTAGGTTTTCGACATAGGGCTGAAGCCTTTCGTAGGCATCCATGCTACTGGTAATCTTCAGTTTTTGTTTGGAAGGGAATGATTTTTGTCGACTACCCAATTCTAGAGCAGCTATTATACTTATAGCCTTAGCAGAACCAATCCCAGGAGTCTTTGTTAAGTCATGAATTGATTTTTTAGCAAGATCGTTCAAGTCGTTCTTATTATCAGCAAGCAGTATTTTAGCTACTTCTACAGCCGATTGATTGCGATTACCACTACCAATTATAATAGCTAATAATTCGACTGTAGATAGACTCTTTGAGCCTTTATACATCATCTTCTCGCGAGGACGATCTTCTAATGCCCAATTTTTTATACTAAGACTTTTATATTCACTCATTATAGGATGTAGTTAATGGGTTATCTGAAGATATAGTCTACTAAATTTAATGTTTTTAAATTTAAAAATGCTATTTACCAGTTGGTTATGAATGTGGGTCGAATAATAAAAAATGGGAAATAATATTTTTTTAGAGATGCTAGGCTTTAAATTATTATCTTGCGAAAGATATCTATATACTAGCTATTTTGTTGGACAGTTTGAATGGTATTCAAAAAAGAAACATATGCTGAGACTTTTACTCGTAAAAAAATATCTATTCTTACTAATTGTTCTGCTTTTGGCTTCGATTCCCGTTGTAAAAGCAGATACTCCTGCGTACCCTCCATTTTACGATAGTAATACTACCAACTTGCTTTATTCTATAAATACGCCTGCAGATCAGTTGGATGATATAACGAAGAAAGAACCGAGCTTTTATCCCAATCCTGTAAAAGATATTGTAAATCTTACAAATCAAGAAGATGTGATTCGTGTGCGAGTGATTAGCTTAACAGGAAAAACTCTGATCGATATTAAAAGACCTAAGGAAAATATAAACTTAAGTCATTTACCTAAAGGTATGTATCTGATTAATTTTGATATGAATGATGGCAAGCGAGTTGCTCGTAAGTTAGTGAAGAAATAGATTGATCATTATTTAAATAATAGTCAACCCCATACAAACAGAAAAGAGCCTTTGATTTCTCAAAGGCTCTTTATATATCTAAACTTAAAATCTGATTAAGCTTTTCCAGATCTTTTACGATCAGTTTCTTTAAGCTGAATTTTTCTTAAACGGATATTGTTTGGCGTAACCTCAACATATTCGTCATTTTGGATATATTCTAACGCTTCTTCAAGAGAGTGAATGATTGGAGGAGATAGTCTTACCTTATCATCAGTACCTGAAGTTCTCATGTTGGTTAGTTTCTTAGTTTTAGTAACATTTATAACTAAGTCGCCAGCACGGTTGTTTTCTCCAATTACCTGTCCTTCATAAATTTCAGTTGTTGGAGCTACAAAGAAAGTTCCTCTATCCTGAAGTTTGTTCAAGGCATAAGCAAAAGTCAATCCTGTTTCCATAGCGATTAATGAACCATTAATACGTCCAGGAATAGCACCTTTGTGTGGCATATATTCTAGGAAACGATGTGAAATCACAGCTTCACCCGCAGTAGCAGTCAACAGTTGATTTCTTAAACCAATAATACCACGTGAAGGAATTTGAAACTCAAGGTGAATACGGTCATTTTTACGTTCCATAGTCAACATTTCACCCTTACGTTGGTTAACAATCTCAATTGCTTTACCTGAAACGTCTTCTGGAAGGTCGATATATAAAATCTCGATTGGTTCACATTTTTCACCATCAATATTTTTGATGATTACTTGTGGTTGACCAACCTGAATCTCGTAACCTTCACGACGCATCGTTTCAATCAATACAGACAAGTGAAGGACACCACGTCCGAATACAATATATGAGTCTGCTGAATCGGTTGCCTCAACTCTAAGAGCAAGGTTCTTTTCCAATTCTTTATTTAGTCTATCAATTAGGTGACGAGAAGTTACATATTTACCATCTTGTCCGTAAAAAGGAGAATTGTTAATGGTAAATAGCATACTCATTGTTGGCTCATCAATAGCAATTGGCTTTAAAGGCTCAGGATTCTCAACATCACAGATTGAATCTCCAATATCAAAACCATCGATACCCACTAGTGCACAAATTTCACCTGAAGCTACTGATTGTACTCTCTCTTTACCAAGACCAGTAAAGACGTGTAGTTCCTTAATTTTTTGTTTTTTAATGCTACCGTCAGGTTTAACCAGAGTCACATTCATACCTTCGCGCAACTCACCACGGTGAAGACGTCCTACAGCAATACGACCAACATAAGCTGAGAAGTCAAGAGATGTAATCAACATCTGAGGTGTTCCTTCGATAGTTTTAGGCTCAGGAATAAATTCGATAACCGCATCAAGAATAGCAGAAATATCAGTTGTTGGCTTTTGCCAGTCAGTAGACATCCAGCCTTGTTTCGCCGAACCATAAATGGTTGGGAAATCAAGTTGTTCTTCACTTGCTTCAAGGTTAAACATCAAGTCGAATACCTGCTCTTGTACCTCTTCAGGACGACAGTTAGGCTTATCAACTTTATTTACAACCACTACAGGCTTTAGACCTAAGTTTAATGCTTTTTGTAATACAAAACGAGTTTGAGGCATGGTTCCTTCAAAAGCATCTACCAGTAGTAGTACACCGTCGGCCATATTCAATACACGTTCTACTTCACCACCAAAGTCGGAGTGACCAGGCGTATCAATAATATTGATTTTAACACCTTTATATTCTAAAGAAACATTCTTCGATAGAATAGTAATGCCTCGTTCACGCTCCAAATCATTGTTGTCAAGAATCAACTCACCTGGAGTTTCATTCTTTCTGAAAATGTTGCTATGCATTATCAATTTATCAACCAATGTTGTTTTCCCATGGTCTACGTGGGCGATAATGGCAATGTTTCTTAGTTTTCTCATGTTCTTATTAGCTTAACTAAGGAGATAATCACAAATTTCAGATCTTAATCACAACTTATCTCCATGATGATGTTTAATACCAATTGCGAAATGATAGTCGTCTGAATGTTTTCAGAATTATTTTGCAATCAATATTGGACATTTAAAGTAATCAACAACCTTGTTAAAATCATTGTTTTATAATTGGTTGCGCTTCTTTCAATGCGGCTGCAAAAGTACAGTTTATTTTTTTGAATTCAGCAAATCTGCCAAATTAAATTTTAAGGAAACGTTTTCTATTTAATATCTTAAGATTGAATTAATACAATTACTCGATTAATTGTATTGATTTGTAGCGTAGAAGTTCTATAAATATGAGTGGAAATTAAAATAATCAAATTGTGAATTGATGAACATCATTTATTGAGTGATGAAGTTTTTTTGTGTAAGGGCATATTTAGACACTTTAAAAAAAAGCTTTCAATGCCATTTATAAAAGGCTTCCAGCTTATATCAGTTTTAAGTATTTAACAGCCTATATTCTTTAAATCAAAATGATACGCTTATGTTCGCTAAAAAAGACTATATTCATTCACCCATTTTAAAAATCCTTTTTTGGAGATATAAATTCCCCAATCTCAATCTGTAATTCGGAGGTAAAAGTCTGTAATAAATGACGGTATGCTATTTTTTTCGATAAACCTTCGAAAAAAAACGATGAATGAGCAAAAATAGAATTCTTAAATTTTGTTAATTTCTTTTTAACTAACGACTTTTGTTAACGAATTTAATTGTGAGAGCAATTGAATTCACAACCATTTTTGTGATCCAAAACTCTTAATGAGAGTGAAACGTTTTTCTGTGGATTAACCGCCACAAAATTACTAATCTAACAATTCATTTTATGAAAAAAGCGATGAGAAGTATTTTGTCAATGGCAGCACTTATGATGTTGTCTGTTGCAGCTATTGCTCAAACCACTGTGAAAGGGGTGGTTGTAGATGGTAGTACCAATGAAACTTTGCCTGGTGCTTCTATTATTATTCCTGGTACAGCAACAGGAACTGTTACTGATTTTGATGGAGCCTTTGTATTTGAGGTCCCTGATGGAACTAAAACACTTTTAGTGAGTTTTGTGGGTTTCCTTGACAAGGAACTTACTTTAAATGGAACACAAGATTTCGGTACTATTAAATTAGAATCTGATGCTGTTGGTTTAAATGAAGTCAGTGTAATGGCTTCTATCGTAACTGACCGTCAAACTCCAATTTCGGTGTCAACAGTTTCTGCAGAATTAATTGAGAATAAGTTAGGAACTCAGGAATTTCCTGAAATTCTAAAATCAACACCATCAGTATATACTTCGAAAGAAGGTGGTGGATTTGGAGATGCTTCGGTTTATATTCGTGGCTTTGATTCAAATAACGTAGGTGTTTTAATTAATGGTATTCCTGTTAATGATATGGAAAC
Organism: Ancylomarina euxina; assembly: GCF_003863355.1. GTDB lineage: Bacteria > Bacteroidota > Bacteroidia > Bacteroidales > Marinifilaceae > Ancylomarina > Ancylomarina euxinus. The sequence continues at coordinate 210,909 of NZ_QQWG01000001.1, forward strand.
GGGTAAGGTATACTGGTCAAATTGGGCAGGTCTCTCGGATGTTACACGTACTATGCAGGTTCAGCGTGGTTTAGGTGCTTCTAAATTAGGACTTTCTTCAGTAGGAGGTACAATTAACGTTTTAACTAAATCAACAGATGCTAAAAAAGGTGGTGTTGTTAAAAGTAGTATCGGAAACGATGGTCTTAGAAAACAGCTGATTTCTTTATCGACTGGATTATTGGATAATGGTTGGGCTGTGACACTTTTGGGTTCTCATACTTATGGTAATGGTTACGTAAAAGGAACTGATTTTGATGCTTGGTCATATTTTGCCAATATTACGAAAGTCATTAATGATAAGCACACATTGTCTTTTATGATTACTGGTGCTCCACAATGGCATAATCAACGTGGAAATAAGCATACAATCCAACAATATCGCGATCATAAAGATGAATTCAAATACAATTCTGATTATGGTATGCGCGAAGGCAAGATTTATGGTGGTGCATATGGTTACAACTATTACCACAAACCTCAAGCACAATTGAACCATTATTGGAATATGGATGATAAAACATCTTTAACCACTTCTCTATACGCATCTGTAGGTTCTGGCGGTGGACGCCGTGTTTATGGAACTCAATCTAAATTACTAGGCGTAAATTATAGTACAGGTGAAGATTATGATGTTACAATGAGAACTCCTGATGGTTTATTGGATTTCGATGGTGTTGCTGCTATTAATGCTGCATCTACTGCCTTAGGTTCTCAAGCGGTTATTGCTAATTCTGTTAATAATCACTCATGGTATGGTTTGTTATCAACCTTAACTCATGAATATAATCAATATACCTTCACTGCAGGTATAGATGCTCGTTACTACAAAGGAGAGCATTATAATGAAATTCATGATTTATTAGGAGGAGCTTTCTTTCTAAATGATAGAAACAAAAATCGTGATGCAAATACATGGTTGAAGGCTGACGATAAGATTAATTACTATAACGATGGTGAAGCATTGTATACGGGTCTTTTTGGTCAAGCAGAATATGCAGCTGACAATTTTTCAGGATTTTTATCTGCTGCAGTTTCTAGAAAGGCATATAGACGTACTGATTATTTCTTATATGAACCAGGAAACCAACAATCTGATTGGGAAGATTTCTTGCCTTGGAATGTGAAAGCTGGATTCAATTACAAAATTAACTCTATTCATAATGTATTTGTAAATGGAGGATACGTAAAAAGAACACCTTATATGTCAAATGTATTCTTGAATAATACAAATGAAGTGAATAAGGATGTGAAGTATGAAAAAATCATTACTGCTGAAATTGGTTACGGTTATACTGCTCCAAATTTCAGTGCCAATGTGACTTTATATCGTACCAATTGGAAAGATAGAGGTCTAGTTAAAAATTTAAGTGGAACACTCGTTAATATTTCAGGTTTAAATCAACTTCACCAAGGAATTGAGATTGATGCAGAATACAAACCGTCTAAGAAATTGACTGTTCGTGCAATGTTATCTGTAGGTGATTGGGTTTACCAAGATGATGTAAATGCTGCTGTTTTTGACGATAATCAAGTGAAAATTGGGGAATTTACTGCATATTTAAAAGATGTACATGTTGGTAACTCTGCTCAATTGTCAGGCGCTGCTTCTATTGATTATGAAGTTCTTCCAAACTTAAATTTAAGTGTTGATTATACCTACTATGGTAATCATTATGCTGATTTTGATGCTACTAAGAGAACTAATCTTTCAACCAGTGGTGATTCATGGGAAATGCCTGAAGCTGGCCTAGTTGATGCTGGTTTCCGTTACAAATTCCAGATCGCTGGTCTTAATGCTACTTTAAATACAAATGTTTATAATTTGTTTGATACAGAGTATGTTTCTAAAGCTACTGATGGATTAACTCATACAACCAACGAAGCTTTAGTTTATTACGGATTTGGGAGAACTTGGTCAACAGGTCTTAAAATTAAATTTTAATCAGACTTTTGTTTAATAAAAAAATAGAAAGATGAAGAAATTATTATATATGGCATCTTTCCTTGCTTTGGTTTTCACTTCTTGTGATCCAATGGAGGATGCTTACGATGAGGTAGATGCAGCAAATGCACAAAAGGTAATTGATGCTAAGTTTTTCTCTGATAAAACAGTGATTGAAACGGGGTATACTTTAACTGAAGAAGATTATGCACTATCTTCAAACGAGACTGTGAGCAGTTATAAGAACTTCTCAGGTTCTGCAACTGTTGCTGATTACTTACCTGAAATCTTAACAAATAAGAAGCTTTATGGCGAAGCTGGTGTTGAATATACTGTAAATTATAATTTTTACAGAGGATATTCTGATGCTTTTGCAGGCTATAAAATGAAGCATGAAGTAAGTCAAGCTGAATATGATGTGGTTAATGATGTAGTGAAAACCCTTGGGGCTTATACTTCTAATTTTTCTGCTTCAAGCCAGATACCCACACTTTTAGAAGCAGCAGTATCTAATCCAGTTAAGGGGGATGTACTAAGAATAGAAGCTTTACAAGCAAGTAAGTCTATTGATGCAATTAAATACCTGGTGATGGGTGCTGATGAGTATACAGTGATTATTGATGCAGTAAAGGCTGATGATGCAAAAAAGCACTTAGTTGAGGCTAAATATGGTACTTCTGAGTATTATTATGGAGCTAATTCCTACAATAAAAACTATGATGCTAGAACTAGTAAATGGGCAGCTTATGATGCATATAAGAATATGGCAGAGAACGATTTAAAAGATCTTATCTATGATCGTATGGTCGAATCTATGATTCTTGTGTTGAAAAATAAGTATCCAGATGCTACAATTCAAGATGCTTCAGGAAATGAAATTACATATGTTGTGAAGTATGATGTTTATGACGGATCAGCATCAACTAAGTATTTGCGTTTTAAATGTACTGCCGAAGGTGATGCATTAGATTTTGCCAGACTTGGATCTATGTATATAAATTCAGTTTATGAATTTTACGCTTATGATGGTACGAGTTGGGGCGTAGAAGATACAGTCTATAGATTAACATCTGATGATTATGATGCAATGGGGACTGACTCTGGATATCCAGGTAAATACAATAATTTTTCAACTTCTGATGAGCCAGCTCATTATTTGCCTGTTTGGTTAAATAATACTTATAAGTATGAAGAAGATGGAGCAACTAAGATTGTTGCATATATTCTCTATCATAATGCTGGTGATAAAGAGTTATTAGCTTCAGAATATACTTTCTCTAAAGAAAAAGGGTGGTATCTAACTCCAACTACTGTTGTAGGTAGCTCTTTAGTTGCTTATAAAGATAAAACATGGTTGTTTGTTCCTCCAATCAAATTTGTTGTTTCAGAAAAAGCTGCGACTGTAACGTTCACTTTAAGTTCTGATGATTATGCTTTTGTAGGCAATAGCCAATATGGCAATTTTGATGAAGACGAAGCGGTGGTTCTTGAGAAGCTTGCCAAGATTATTAAAAACAATTATGAAGTTGCTGTAGGCGATGTTTATGCTGTTACTTATAAATATTATAATGGTAGTGTAAATGATGTAACTGTTATTCTTGAAGCTGTTGAAGATATTTAGTCTTTAATAGACTTTTAATATTATTAAAAGCTGCCCCCTTGCGGGCAGCTTTTTTTTGCCTTTAATTTATCAAGAGCCCGCTTTGATGAGGGTTCTGTTGCTGTTCATAAAACAAATCTATGTTAAGTTTATGATGAATTTTTGAATTGATAAGTTTTTCATACCTTCGTATTAATCAATCTTAAAGATACTCGAAGATGCCCTACCGACGATTGCCAAATACCGATTTAGCTCGAATTAGAGCTTTGCGTTCTGCGCAAGATATGGGAGAGATTTTATCGTCTTCCGAATTAGGTTTTTCTTTTATTCTACTTAGAAAGCTTCATGATTTCTTACCTCATTTTGAATTGGCAATAAAGAATCACCATCAAGCAATTGCCGAACAATCTATAAAAAGTAAGGAATATAACGAGAGGCAAAAAAAGGCTAGACTCTATGTTTCGCACTTCATTCAAGTTTTAAATTTTACGATTGCCCGCGAGGAGTTAAAGCCTGAGGTAAGAGAATTTTATGGTTTAATTATCAATTCTCAAAGTATTCCCAATTTAGTTAAAGATATTAAGCTGATTGAATGGGGACAAAAATTGATCGAGGGGGAACGTTTACGTATTGCATCAGGAGGCAATCCAATTTATAGTCCTTCTATAGCTCTGGTGCGTGTAAACTGTGATAAGTTTAGAGATGCGTATAATCATCAAAAGACCTTACAAAGTAATACACAACGATTTTCTGAACAAGTGGCTCAGAGACGTTATGAGGCTGATCAAATCATTCTTGATATTTGGAACGAGGTTGAATCTTATTATAAAGATATGCCAGAACAAGAACGTCGCGAGATATGTAGCCGTTATGGTTTGGTTTATGTATGGAGAAAATCAGAATTAGAGAGACAAAAACAGCTTGAGTCTGCTGAATATTCAACTCTCAATCTGCCTTTTTCTAGTTCTGAATAATTGGTAAACTAAAGCGGAGAACAAGATTAATGAAATAAGACTTGTTTCCCACATAAGATTAGATGAACCAATGCTATCAGCTTCTTGAGGTAATTGTCCTTTACCTATAAAATAGCTGGCTGTTACTGCTAAACCGTTATTGACAAGATGGGCTAGAATCGGGACCCATAACGAACCTGTCCAAACTAAAAGATAACCAAATAGCATACCTAGAAAAAGGCGAGGGAAGAAACCAAAAAACTGCATATGCAGAGCTGAGAAAAGTGCTGCTGATATAAAGATTCCCCAATGTATGCTTCCCGTCATTTTTGAAAATTGCTTCTGAAGCACCCCTCTGAAAAGAAGTTCTTCTCCTAAAGCTGGAATGACAGCTATTAGAAGGAGGTTGCTTAATAGGTCACCTAAATGATCCATTTTTAGAAATTTCTGGGTGACAAGAGCAGCGTGTTCTTCAGTCTCTCTCATCCATTGCTCAATTCCATTTAGGAAATCTGGAAAATGAATTTGAGAATTGAGTTCTCCCATCATATTTATTAGAGGAAGTGAAACAAGAATAAGTAAAAAGGCTTGAAAAAAGCTTGAAAGCTTAGCATTCTGATTAATTTTAAGATAAGCTCCCACATTAAAAGAAATAAGATAAGCGATAATAAAGGGAGGTATGATAAACATGCCAGTAGAATAGACAGCTTGGTAGAATTTAAGAGCTGGGATATTTGGATTCGCTCCATTTATATCAAGGGCATTCGTATCAGTCATGATATTGATACCAAAGAATAGATAACAAAGTAGTGATCCTATAAAAAGAAGGATGAAGCTTGAACCTACAACCAAACTTAGGCTTAACAGAATTTGATTGAAATTTGATAATTGAGAGAATCTTCCTTTTAGCATATCGCTGTCTTTTTTTGATATCAAACAAAAATAGTTTTTTTTAAGTTTTTTAGTACTTACAGGCGAAAGTATTTAAGAGGACTTAAAATATAAATGTGTTGGTCAATTTTCAGGATGTAAATAAGCTGTAAAAATCGCTGGTTTACTTTTTCTTTTCTCTGTTGCGCTTAAAATAAAGCGATATCCGCCTCAAGCGGAAGTCTCTTTACTACATTTAACTTCGTTGAGCTCGTCGCATATTACTCGTTTAGAGCAATTTAAAGTTCAGTGCTTCACTATTTCGTGAGAATTCTACGGTCTCTATTCTTGGCTCATTTTACATGTGCCCGCTGATTTGAAAGTTGGGAAATTTGGCCATAATATCTCTGGGTTTTTTCCATAAGACGTATGGATAATCTCCGTATTAAGTCCAATAAAATTCGAAGATGATACGGAGTTGATTTGCAGTAAATTTTGAGAAAGATATCAGGAGTAGCAGGGTATTCAGGGATAAAGGCCTCCTTCGCAGAAAAACTGCTACGGCGTACAAAGAAGGTAAAGGAAAAATAAGGATAAAGGAATCAATCTACAGCATCGGGCTTGATAATGATAGTGGAAAAACGTTTAGGACAGGATTGATTTGAGACCTGTAATTAAGCAATCTATCTCTCTTTTAAGTGATTGAAAATATTTGAGAAAGCTATTTTATATCAGAAATAAACATGTATCTTTGTCGCGCTTAATAAAAGCAAGTTTATAACTATTTATTTAAAAGAAGCTATGGCAACAAAGATTAGATTAGCCCGACATGGTCGCAAAGGTAGACCATTTTACCACATTGTGGTAGCAGATAGCAGAGCGCCACGTGATGGTAAATTCATTGAGCGTATTGGATCTTACAATCCTAATACAAACCCAGCTACCATTAACCTGGACTTTGACAAAGCATTGACTTGGTTAAACAATGGAGCACAACCAACTGACACTGCAAAAGCTATTTTATCTTACGAAGGTGTAATGATGATGAAGCATTTACAAGGTGGTGTTAAAAAAGGTTCTTTTGACCAAGCAACTGCTGAATTAAAATTCGAAGCTTGGAAGAAAGAGAAAGAAGCAAAAATCAATGCTAAGAAAGAAGGTCTTTCTACAGCTGCAACTGATTCTGCTAAAGCTCGTTTAGAGGCTGAGACTAAAGTTTCTGCTGATAGAGCTGAAGCTATTGCAAAGAAAGCTGCAGATGCTGCTGCTGAAATTGCTGCTGCTGAAGCTGCTAAAAATGCTCCTGCAGAAGCTGCAAATGAAGAAGGAACAGAATCTACTGAAGCTTAATTTATTTTGCATGTTTAAGAAGGAAGATTGTTTTTTTGTTGGGAGTTTTGTCAAAACTCATGGAGTAAAAGGTGAACTTGTAGCAAAGAAATCTAGCGATCTTCTCGAAAAATATAAATTGGAATCAGTCCTTATCGATATCGATGGAGGACTGGTTCCTTTTTTCATTACTCCCAACGGTTTAACCCCAAGAAACCATGCCACCGTTCGTATTCTTTTAGAGGATATGGAGGATGAGGCAAAAGCAACCCGATTTATTGGTTGTAACATTTACGTCCCTTTTAAGGATGCTCCCGATTTTTTTGAAGACAAGGACGAGCTTGAAGCGAGTGCTTTAATCGGTTTTACTTATATCGATGAAGAAAGAGGTGAAATCGGAATTATTGAAGATGTTCAGGATTATTCAGGTAATATCGTTTTGGTATTGGATTTGGATGGGCAAGAAGTCATGATTCCATTTGCTGAAGAAAATTTTATCGAAATCGATGAGGATGAAAAATCCATCACTATGATAACGCCTGAAGGTTTAATTGATCTTTACCTGGAAGATTAGTAAAACTTCATTTTACATTAAGCCTTTTCGACTTATATCCCAGAATCTAAATTAGTTTTGGATTCATTTCTGCGACCCTATAAAATCATAAATTAAGTCTAATCTGTCATAATTAATCAGATTTATTATGATCTGTAACTAAACAGTTTAGTTTTATCTTGTCAGATAGATTTATTTTACCGACATTTGCCGCAAACGTTTGAAATAGGTATTTAGGAGTTGTTTCCTATGTATTTCAACATTTTCAACCATTTTTGATTTAAGATTAATTTCCGAAAAATGATTAAAAGTCCGTTGCAAAAGGCTAGGTCCAAGTATATTCCCAAATTACCCAAATCATTAGAAGAAAATGTTGCCTTGATAACTGGTGAAGCCAGTGAAGCCATAGCTGATAAAGCAGCCATCAAGCAAATGTTCCCCAATACTTATGGTCTGCCATTAGTTACTTTTGAAGCTGGTGATATTTCTGAAAATCAAATTTTAAATGTCGGCGTCGTTCTTTCCGGAGGGCAAGCTCCAGGAGGGCATAATGTCATCTCAGGACTTTTCGATCGTCTTAAAAAATTGAATAATCGAAATCAATTATTCGGATTTATTGGAGGCCCCGATGGTTTGCTAAATAACTCTTTTATTGATTTACATTCCGAAATCGTTAGCGAATATAGAAATACAGGTGGATTCGATATCATAGGTTCTGGGAGAACAAAGATTGAAGATGAGGCTTCCTATGATAAGGTGATAGCTAATTGTTTGAAAAATAACATTAACGCACTTGTTATTGTGGGAGGCGATGACTCCAATACCAATGCTTGTGTACTTGCTGAGTATTTTCAAGAAAAAAAAGCTGGAATTCAGGTCATTGGTTGTCCCAAAACCATTGATGGAGATTTAAAGAATAGTTTTATAGAAACGTCTTTTGGTTTTGATACCGCTTGTAAGGTTTATAGCGAGCTGATTGGTAACATTCAGAGGGATGCGAATTCTGCTAAGAAATATTGGCACTTTATTAAGTTAATGGGCCGTTCGGCTTCACATATCAGTCTTGAGTGTGCTCTTAAAACACAACCCAATATTGCCATTATATCCGAAGAGATTGAAAAATACAAGCTCACTTTAAATAAAATTGTCGGTCAAATTGCCGAGGTTGTTAAGAAGAGAGCGAATAAAGGAGAAAATTTTGGAACCGTTCTTATTCCAGAAGGCTTGGTTGAATTTATGCCATCAATAAAGAAATTAATAAGTGAATTAAACGATATTTTGGCCTCGAAACCAGAATATAATAAACTTCCAACAAGTCAGGAGAAAAGAGATTTTATAACAGGCCTTTTAAGTGAAGAGTCTGCTAAAGTCTACTCAAGCTTACCAGATTCCTTTGCAAAACAATTGACTTTAGATAGAGATCCTCATGGCAATGTTCAGGTTTCTAAAATTGAAACAGAGAAATTACTGATTGATATGGTAACTGATCGTTTGGATAAGGATCAATCATTCCACGGCAAGTTCAATGCACAGAATCATTTCTTTGGCTATGAGGGGCGTTGTGCTGCACCATCTAACTTCGATGCTGATTACTGCTACTCCTTAGGTTGTACGGCTGCTTTGCTCATTAATTCGGGCAAAACAGGCTATATGGCTTTTATTAAAAATACATCTGGTAATTCTGATAAGTGGTTAGCTGGTGGTGTGCCCATTACCATGATGATGAATATGGAGAGACGTAATGGACATGAAAAACCAGTTATTCAAAAAGCTCTGGTAGATTTAAAAGGGAATCCGTTTTTAATGTTCCGATCAAAAAGAAAAGAGTGGGCCACTAATAGCGATTATATTTATCCTGGTCCCATCCAATACTTTGGGCCAAGCGAGGTTTGTGATGCACCATCAGAAACCTTATTGCTTGAACAAGAAAGTAGTTTTCAAGACGAACTCGTAACAGTTTAGTTCTTGAAAAAATGCGCTAATCTACTTTTAGAGATTAGCGCATTTTTTATATTTGGAATTGATGCTGTTACCCAATAACGGTATCCTCAAATTCTCTGATTCTAATTTTCAATGTTTCAGGTACGGCAATACTTTTACCTAATTTTTGACTGAAAGCAACCATGACCTGACTTGTAGTGGTTTTGATATCGCCTGTAACTGTGTCCACAATGTTCTGACTCAGACTAACACTTTTATTCCCAATTTTATGGATGCAAGTGTGCACTTCAATTTTGTCTTTTAAGAGGATAGGAGCCAAGTAGTCTATTTCAAGATGGGCAACAATAAGAGCCGCATCATTCCAATTAATGGTTTGTCCATATATTTGTTCGAAATAATCCAGTCGTCCTAAGTCGAGGTAACTCAGTTGAACGCCATTGTTCACATGGCCCATGATATCGATATCGCCAAAGCGAATTTGTATTTTCTTTTTGTGATTGTAATTCATGAATTCTGTTTTGAAAAACAAAACTAAGTATTATTCCTGAATGAGAAGCTGAATTCTACCTTGAACGTGTTTATTCCTTCTTTTTAGGTTTGAATAAGCCTCCCACCAGAATTCCTAAAACAAGTCCATATGGTATCATAGAGTAACAGTTAGCCTGAATAGGGCAGGTACCGCTGCTGCATCCAATAAATTTCCAATATAAGAACCCTCCAATTGTTCCTAGAATCCCACCAATTATTTCGAACTTTCTGGTTTTTGTCAATTGTTTCATATCAATCTGAATTGAAAATCAAAAATAGTTAAGAATATTCATTAAATGTTATTCCAGAAAGACTATAATTCGTAGGAGAAATCTTTAGGAATCCTGATTGTTACTATCGTACCAGGGAATTTAATGTTAGTTTCGTCGGAATCTTTGATTTCGAGACTAATATTCTTATAATTGATGCTGTTTAGAAGCTCAAAATACTCTTTCATGGCCTTCATTCCAATACCATTACTTAATCTTCTTTTACGATTCGAAGCTACACGGCCAATTCCATTATCCTTTACTTGAAATATGAGATATCCTTTTTCTTTAAAGATGTTGATTTTCAATAAGCCCATCGTGTTTCTATCCATTAAGCCATGACGAACCGCATTTTCAACATAGGTTTGGAGTAGCATTTTAGGAACTTGTGTAAATCGATTGACTTCTTTTGAAACGTCAATTGTATAGTTAAATTTATCGTTGAATCGAAATTGCTCTAATTGAAGATAAAGTTCTATGAAATGGATTTCATCTTCTATACTTACTGACACCTTATTAGAAGCTTCAAGAGCGTATCTAACAAGCTTTGAGAATCGTGTGAAGAAATCGTAAGCTTTATCTCGATCTTCACTTAGAATGACTGCTCCAACTGAATTAAGAGTATTGAAAGTAAAATGAGGATCCAACTGGTTTTTCCAGTTGGTGAGTTGTAATTCGGCTAATCTTTTTTTTCTTCGATCGCGACTTGTTGTTAGGAATTGAATGCCCCATACTAAGACGAAGAGTCCTGTATATATTCCTGATATGATACCAAATACTCTAAGATAGTAGTAAGATATCTTTCGATAAATAAATTCGAACCATTGATTACCTACCTGCAGATAAAATGCAGGATGGTTATATTTTCCAAGAATAATGGAGGCGTAATATTTGCCTGGAATACAGTCGATATCATATGTTTCATGCCGCTTAAAGCCATTTCGGTAGACATACAGTTCTTGACCATTATTACTTATGGTCAGTGTTTCATCTTTCCCATTTTGATCTAAGTCAATAGACTGAAAATAGGTTGATATCTTTTCATCTATTTTGCTAATTTGCTTAAGGTTTAATTCACGATCAAACTTATTGATTGTTCCATCTGATTTTAAAACGAGACATTCTGGTTTATTGTTTAATTTAAATTGTCTTAACCTCAAATATGACTTGGGATTATTAAAAGGAAAATGTTTATTTTTTAGAACCTCACCTTTGTAATTGTAGAGATAGAAATTATATCCAACTGCGTTGAGTTTCGAGCTGCAAGAACTAAAAGCTAGCCAGTAATTTCTATTTTCAATTGAGATCGGAGACATTTCTAACTGTTGCGTTTCTCCTTCAAAAATTTTGGGTTTAATTAATGGCTTTAAGTTTTGGTCTAGAATATACAAATAGGCATTGTAATCATTAGGTGTGGGTAGTGGTGGACGCATATTGCCAGCTGCCGAATTGGTTATTAGGAATTCAGGATGTCCATCATCGTTGATATCACTGATATTAAAGCCATAAATTTTAGAAGCCAGATAGTCTGATTTTTTGAGTTTATCTTTTTCTATATCATAAATATACATGTGCCTTGGGTAAAGGTTAAAACCACCCGAAATTAGAGTGACAAATTCTTTCTTACCATCACCATCAACATCGTATAATTGAGAGTCTTTAATCTCATAGTCATAGCCAGCTTTTCCATTACGGGTTAAACCCATAAATCGTTCTTTAATAATTTCTCCTTTACCTAAGGGTTCAATAACATTTAAGAAAAGACTGTCACCACAATTTGATATAGTATAAATCTCTTTAAAGCCATTAATATCGAAATCGCCAAATGAGATGGAATTTTTAGGTGTGTAAGCTAAGCTTCCTCTGATGTTGTATTGTACACAAATATCATTGTTAACTCTGTGTATAGGTATGGAGTAAAAATCTTTTTTGAAGGGATAGACATGTAATCTTTCGGTTATACCATCACTGTCAAGATCTATCCAGAAGTTCATGCGGTTTTTAGAAAGCATGCCTTCGTCCATTTTTTTTATTTCGTACTGACTGGTATGATCAATGGTCAACCACCAAAGTGGAATAGCCAGAAACAAAGATATTCCCCAGGGAGAACTTAAGAATTGTATACTTTTCTGAGCTAGCCTTTTTAGCATACTTTAAAATATTTCAGCAAGTTTTTGAACTCGACTGCACGAAAGGGGAAGTGTAATACATTCTCCTCCGATCTGCAGATGACATACTTTATCTTTTCTGTTAACCGATTTTAGATAGTCTAGATTAATTAGGATGGAGCGACTTACCCGAAAAAATAAATCTGAGATTAATTGATCTTCAATAATACCTAGAGTTGTAGCCGTTGTGAGCTTAGTCCGATTAGTTAGGCAAATATTGGTGTAGTTCCCGTCTGCTTCGCAGTAAAGAATATTATCTTGTTTGATAATTTCGAATCCTGTGCGTGTATTAACCTTGAGTCGATTATTCATGTTGAGACGATTAATTAAGTCGTCTAATTTGTTTTTGTCTTTTTTATTATTGTCAATTAACTTCGCACGATTGATGCACTGTTTGAGATCATTCTCGTTTATGGGTTTTAGAAGGTAGTCAAGAGCTGAGGCCTTAATCGCTTGAATGGCATATTGATTGAAAGCCGTAATAAAAACAACTCTGGGTGATTCCCCACTTAAAATTAATTCTTGAACCAGCTCAAACCCATTTTTATGTGGCATCTCAATATCCAGAAAAATAAGATCAGGTTGAAATTCCAAATAACGTGTAATGCCTTGTTCAGCTGAATTTGCTTCAGTAACCTGACAATAAGGTTCTACAAGTTGAAGCAGTTTATGCAATACCGCTCGGGCTTTATCTTCATCATCAACAACTAAAAATCGGTTCATAACATTCTTCTGTAATATTGTTATGTGAAGATAATTGAAAATTATATTAATCAAAATTAATATCTAATGTTAATAATTTGATATATTGTGAATAATTACTGATCTTATTATTTAAGTGTTCTTTTTAGGTTGACAGTTTAACAGGATAGCTTAATGGTAGAAGTTCTCCTCCCAAAGGGAAAATCTATGGTAGGAGGAAATAGAGTAATAGCTATATGTTTTATCATGTAAAACAAAATAAAAATGTTTCTTAAGGTTGTTTTATATTGAAATAATAACAATCCTTATTAGTACCATTATTATCAATTATTTGAACAAGACGAATGATATAATAAATACCATCTAATTTCTCTATTATAATATCTCCATCGCTTAAGTTATCAACATATTCCAGAGGATTACCGCTATCGAAGACTTTCTTTGCATCATTATAAGTAGCATTGGCATAATCGAGTTGATTAAACTTAAGAAATCGACCTCCAGCAGGAGAAACCCATTTACGCGATAAAGTGTTTTCGTCTTCTCTGAAAGTTGTATCATCCTGTATATATAGCTTTTTTTTATCGTGTAAAGCTCCAATCAAAGCTTCCTTGTTTTTTATGTGAAAAGCATCTGTTCTGCCCGAATAATAAGAGTAGAATACATGCCCGGTACTTTCTTCAAGAGCTTGTTCTTTAGGGTTCACATTTAAGATACGCACGGTTGTTTTAATATTAGCATGACTATCTGTAATTTCAAACCGGAACTTTAACTGACTACTTTCAGTGCAAAAAGGTGTTTTAAAATCAAAATTGTGAAAAAATGCAGACCTGTTTGGTGTAGAGTCTAATAAATTGACAATTTCTTTATTATCAATGTTCATGCTAATTTTGACCTGGTTAATGTAATTTTCTGATTCTGAAATTAATCGGAATGAAACGATTTCTTCAGAATTGACATTCATAATTCCATCATCAGGGTTTACAAATACTAATAAACTATCTTGCTCAGAGTTTTCAACGCATGCCGTGAAAAGGAAACCAAACACGATCATTAATAGAACTGAATTTTTCATTTTTAGGTAATATTGGATTCATTTTTAGGAATATAAGAAAGCGGATGATAAAAAGAAATCACCCGCAATCTTGATACTAACTAAGAATTATTAGTGGGCATATTTATAACACTTTAGCTTAAGAGTTTGTTTCTTAAGTTTACCGAAAAACATATCTTGACTTTCAGTTTTTAAGTAAGTTGGTATAAATACATCAATATCTGGGTATTCCTCGACTAAATCAGTTAACGCAAATCGAAAGATAGATTTAATACCTTTCCAATTTGCATGATTTATTTCGACTCCTTTATTTTTATATGGGATAAATACGCTATCATTTACTTTACGAATATTTCTAAAAACTCCTAAGTAACTGACATATTCGATTGATATTTCTTTATTAGTGACGAGGATATAGTCATTTAAACTGGTTTGTAGTTCAACGCTTGTAGGTGCAAAAGGAGAACTCATTAACCTTTGTGAAGATCGTGTTCCAATACATGAGCTTAGTGAAAGTAAAATCCCTAAAAAGATAACATGTTTTATTATATCTATGTTCATAACATTTACCATTTGAAGAAGTAAGAAATTGAAACCGCAAAATCAGATTCAATATTGAATTTTTTATGTTCCAGTTCTTTATATTTTTTAATGTCATTCTCAGTTGAATAGTAAGTCTGAGAAAATATCTCACCATCTACTGAGTAAGTTTCATCTGTTTTATATTCGAGATGGCTTTCGTTTAGTCCTCGTATACCCCATTCTAAACCTAAAGCTAAAGGTAGATCAGCTATAAAAAACTGAACACCGGTAAAGAAGTTAAATCCGTATACAAAGCTTGATTTTGTTTGTTCTTGTTTTCTAAAATCACCATTTGTGCTATACCGTTCGGCAAACTCAATACTGTTTGTATTTCTACCAAAGGGAAGCTCTGCACCTATGTACACATCGACAAGATTACTGTTTGAAAAGTGTTTTTCAAAACCAGGTGTTAGGAAGAATTCAGATTCATTCTTATTGCCAATCATTTGAGCGATATCTCCAATTTCAACATCTCCATTGATATCTTCTTGATTCTTAAAGTACTTAACACCAAGGCGAAGAACAAATTGATCCTTTAGATAGTATTTAAAGTTTATTAAAGGTAATTGTTCAACAGAGATATCTTCGTCTATCCATTTTTTAGTTTGCTTAAAACCTGTTCCTAGATAAATACCTAAGTTCCCTTTTTGAGGACGAGTCCCTAGGGAATATTTGTTTTCAGAATTTTCTCTGGTAGACAACTGTGCAAAAGAGGTAGAGTAGCCCATTAGTGTTAGGGCTACAATTACTAATATATTTTTATACATACTTATGTTTTTACAACTTGAATTATTCTTCGGTTATTTTAATGTTTGATATGAAAATATGTTTATGGCCTTCCTCATCGGTAGCCATGGCTTCTAGCTCAGACCAACCAGTTTTTAAATCATTTTCAGAAGGTTTAAAATTGATGGTATTACTTGAGACTGGCGATGCTATGTTTTCAATTAAAACACCTTGGCATTTTACAACGAGAGTGCTTAATGTTACGTTTGAATCAATGATCACCTCAATATTAGACGATTTGCTAAAAGACGTTCCATTTGTAGGATTTTTAATTTCGATTTCTGATGACTGGTTCGTTGTTGAAGAAGGTGCTTCATCGCCTATATTAATTGAAATTGTATCGGCAATTATCTCGTTATTTTTAGCTACAACTTTAAAACTAATTTCGTGTTCTCCTTCTTCCCATTCAATAGTATTAAACAAGAATTCATTATTGGAAGTAGCTCTATTGGTGTAAGCTAACCCATCAACTTTAAAATCAATACTAATATTCATATCTTCCGGATGCGAAAGATTAAGTTTTCCCGAAATGATTTCTCCAATATTATAACTGTCTGATATTCCGGAAACAGAGTTTAAATAAATATATTTGATATTTATATTTGATAAATAAGTGTAAGTATTATCATCCCAATCAATACCAATAATTTTAAGTTCATTATTTCCTGCTTTTAAATCTTCTTTATAAGGGTTTAGAGTGAAGGTGTTGTTTGATTGAAGATTTGAGAATTCGTGAAGTTCCACACCGTTATTATATACAACTAAAGATTTTAATGAAGTTGATGCTGTGATAATAAGATCCTGATCTAAATCACCATTGATCGTAGTTCCATTTTTAGGATTCGTCAGGTTGATTTTTGTGTTTTGTGTTGTGTTAGGGTTTGGTGTATTTTTATTGATGGAAAACTCTGCTGTGTCTCGGATCACTTCAGAATTATCACCTTTAATTTCTACAATAAGCTTGTAGTCACCTTCTTTAAGGCTAAGTGTGTTGAAGAGTATTTCGTCATCTACTTCAGATTTCGATTGTTCTGTTGTTCCATCAATTTTATAAGAAATAGTTGGAATCATTTCTTCTGGATACTCAACATTAATTTTCCCAGAAATAATATCACCGATGGCATAATGATCAGTTAAGCCGGTAAGACCATTAAAGAAGATGTATTTAACAAAAATATTCGAATAATAAGTATATGTTTTTAGATCAACAGTTTCTCCTACGATTCGAATTGTATTCCACCCATAGTTTAAATTTGCGTTATAAGGGGTAAGATCGAAGGAATTGGAAGGTTCGGGAATGTTAAAAGTGTGAATTTCAGTATCGCCAATATAAAGTTTAAGGTTATATAAACTTATATCGGTATTTATTGAAAAATTTGATTCAAGAGCTCCATTGACTATCGTTCCATTATATGGAGCAGTTAGTTTGATATGCGAGTTTTCAACACTATATCTTTGTGGCGTACCATTAGTACTTATTCTAATCTTCTTTTTAAATTCGAATGGTTCTGTTCCAATACTTTCAACTAATACTTTAAACTCAGAAACTCCTTCATTTAAATCAATTGTATTTATTAAGATTTCGTTTATGGTGTCAGCCATAGTTGGAATAACCTTGTCGTTGATTGAGAATGTTATTTTAGGTTCTGTACCAAAAGGTATATTCATGGTAACTTGACCAGAAATAAAGTCACCGACGTAATAATCTGTCAAGATACCACTAACGCTAATGTCATTTGCTTTCATAACGGTAGTTGTAAGGTCTTCCCAGTTATTGATGGTATATTCTTCTGTTGTATTAAGGTTATAACCTTTGGCTATATAAACGACTTCATTCAATGAGTTTTCTTCGGGGTTAGTATCGAAATTTTCGTTGATATAAAGTGATACCTCAGATAGATTGGAATTACAAGGAATCTCAATCTTCGATCTTTCTTCTGCTTTGAATGTATAAATCTGATTTTCATTTGTTCTAACAATAACAAATTTAGATTTCTCTACAGGGAAGTTATTGAGACTCACAGTGCAAGTTTTTTCTAATTCTTTTAAATTAAAAGTTACTTCATCTATAGCTTTATTTCCTAGATTATCAGTTATTTCTAATTTTAGTTTGTGAGGACCTTTTTTTAGCTTATTTGTTTCAATAAATGTTGCATTAGATTCTGCATTAGGTTGGTAGAATTCTACTGTTTCATCATCGATAAAGAATACTTTATTTTTAATAGAACTATTATCTAAATTAGCTTCATAATCAGGAATTAATTTCAATAAATCTCCCTTTATAAGAGAATTGAAATTTTCAAATTCATTGATAGATCCATATAATCTAGGAACAAGAGAGGTGTTTTTGTCTTCCCAGTTTGCAATGGTATAATTTTCGTCAATTGACATATTGTTACCATTGGCGGTAAATATGGGTTCTGTAGATAGATTGCAAGTGTATTCTAAATTTTCAATAACATTTATACTACAAGTAATGATTTTGGAATCACAAGGAACTTTAATTGTGGAGTTAGCGTCAGCTTTGAATATAAATTTATGATAGTTTTTTCCATCTACGGTTTCCACTAGAACATATGAAGACTTTTCTGAAGGAAAATTCTTTAAATTAATTGAAAGAGTGTTCTCAAGCTCTATAAGGGAAAAGGTTAAATCTTCTTCTATGCTTTTACTATACCCTTTATCATTAGAAATTTCGATCATCATTTTGTGATCTACTCCTGCATCCATATTTTCTGTAGGAATTAATAATGTTGCAAAGCCTTTATTGTAGAATGTAGAATGCTCAATAGTATTACCGTCTATAATAACTTTGGTACTTATGACAGTCTCGCTAATATTTGAGGTGAAGTCAAGTTTAAATCTTAATAAATCAGTTTTTACAAAAGAATTGATTGTTTCGATTTCAGGAGTCGTAAGACTTAAAACCTCATTGTAATAATTTGCATTAGGGTTGGTCCAATCTGTTATTGTACGTTCTTGGGCTGTTGTTGAAAAAGTTCCTTTACTTCCATAACCTAAAGTGGAATTAATTTTTTCCCAGGGTAACCATTTTTCATCTTTAGGAACAAAAACATATATTAGACATTCTTCATCTTCAAGAGGTACATTTATTTTAGTGTCTTTTTCGAGGATATGTTTATATTGACGAATAAGCTCGCCGTCATTCTTTAGTAAAACCCATAATGTTTTACCTTCTAAATAATCTGGATAACTGCCAAGGAAAATTGTTGTAGATTCACCAGTTACTTCATTAGAATCTGGAGCTTTAATCTTAGAATCATCTTCACAAGAGTATAATCCTATTAATAAAAAGAGTAAGGGGATAAGGTGTTTTAATCTCATTGCTTTGATCATTTGAATGTTGGTTTTATTTATAATTTTGTCAATGTTTATGCGAATAAAATTATTGTTACGATAAATAATATGGCTCGAAATTACATTATAATAAATATTTTTCAGCCAGTTTTGATGCTTGTTTATTGAATGGTATGTTTACTTGATTGGAGTGTGAATTTTATTACGTGAAATGAATAATTTGGATTTCGTTTGATTATATGAATGAAGTTTCTTAATTACTAATGACCCCAAAGTATTTATTTCTCAAGCAAAACTTTATACCTAACTTTGTTATTCGCTGGGCCAATTAGCTTTTGCGTTAAATCATAAATCGATAATCCCATATTTGAGATCTAAAATTATTTTATAGAATGCTTAAAATTTACCACAACCCACGCTGTTCGAAATCACGTGCAGCACTTGCTTATCTTGAAGAAAAAGGACTTAAACCAGAAATTCGTTTGTATTTGAAAGAACCTTACACGGTTGATGAAATGGAAGATGTCTTGAAGCGAATGAACAAGGAACCTCAGGAGATTGTTCGAACTCACGAAAAATTATATAAGACTGATTATAAGGACAAAATTTTTAATCACGATGAGTGGATTAAGATTTTATTAGAGTCGCCAGAGTTGATTCAGCGCCCTATTATTGTGAATAAGCACAAAGCTATTTTTGCAGTTCCCGCCGAAGAGCTTGAAAAAATTATCGATTAACAATTAGTAATTGATAATTATTCATCACTGATTGAACATTATTTAGCTCCAATTATTATGAGGGTACTTCGTTTTATTTCAATACTATTCAACAGTTTAATTCTGTTTTCATGCGATCCATTTGGAACCAAGATAGGGGATGAGGTGAGTTGTTTTGAAGCTGCAGAACCTGAAGAAGTATCTTATCCTGATACGTTAAAAGTGATGACCTGGAATGTGAAGTTTGGTGGTGGACGAATTGATTTCTTTTTCGATTGCCATGGGGATAGGGTGATTATGGAAAAAGAGGAGGTCGAACAGAATATGAACCTATTGGCTGAGAAGATTCGGGAGGTAAATCCGGATATTCTTTTTTTACAAGAGGTGGATATTAACTCTAAGCGATCAACTTTTATGAATCAGGTTCAGTTTTTATTGGATCATACGGCCCTGAATCATGGTGTCTATGCTTCGCAATGGAAAGCAAAGCATATTCCAAGCGATGGTATAGGTAAAATGGATTCAGGGAATGCGATTCTATGCAAGTGGCAGCTTACTGGTGCTAAAAGAATTGCTTTACCATTAATAAGTGAACAGAATTTTATTGTAAGATATTTTTATTTAAAGCGTAATCTTTTACATGCAAACTTGAAACATTCAGACGGGGAACTGAATTTACTCAATACACATGCATCTGCTTATGCCAAGGACAATACGAAGAAACAGCAGCTTGAAATTATTAAGCATTATGCTGATTCTTTAAACTCTCAAGGATTGCCATTTATTTTGGCAGGAGATTTTAATGCTTTGCCTCCTAATACCAAGCAAACACAGAATTTTGATGATTCTGTTTGTGAAAATGCCGATTACGATGCGGATAATTACAGTGCAGAAATGGATTGGATGAGTCCTTATTATGAAAATTATGAATCAGCTATCTGTTTGGGTGAATATTCCAATGATAATTTGAAATATTTTACTCACACAACGGATAAAAATGGCTTTTGGAACCGCAAAACAGATTATTTATTCACGAATAAAAACTTTGTTTCTGGTTCAGGAGTAACGATTCAAGATTGGATGGAGGCTTCAGATCATGCACCTATTATTGCTAATTATGAGTTGTGAATTCAAAATTATGAATTTGACAAGAAGATATCGTTGCCTAACTGTTAGTAATTCACGGCTCTGATTTCAAGAGAAAAAGGTTATTCCCTTGAAGTTCTTTTATAATTCATCATTTATAATTCTTAATTGTAAAGTATGATGCAAAACATCAAAATTTTCATTCCCTAAATGATAAAAAGGCCTTATTTTTAGGCTCTAATTTTAAAACAGTTACATTAACAGTTACAGTTATGGCAGATAATAAACTTTTTAGTGACTTTGCTCCTCAATCAACTCAAGAGTGGATTGACAAAATCACTAAAGACCTTAAAGGGGCTGACTTTGATAAAAAGTTAGTTTGGAGAACTAATGAAGGATTCAATGTGCAGCCTTTCTACAGACTGGAGAATATGGATGATAAAGCCTTCATGAATACTTATCCTGGAGACTTCCCATATGTTCGTGGTAATAAAAAGGATAACAATGATTGGTTGGTTCGCCAGGATATTATTGTTGAAGATGTAAAAGTTGCCAATGCAAAGGCACTTGATATCTTAAACAAAGGTATCGATTCAGTTGGATTCGTTCTTAACTGGAAATCAATCAACAAAGAAGAATTAGCTACTTTGTTAGAAGGTATCTATATGGATTGTGTTGAAATTAACTTCGCAAAATCACATTCTTCTGTGGAACTACTTCAAAACTTACAAGCACTTGCTACTGAAAAGGGTATTGCTTTAGATAAAGTTAAAGGTGGTGTTGCTATCGATGTTATTTCAGGATTTAGCACAGTAGGTAACTATTGTCAGTCTGAAGAAAGCGCTTTCGCTTATGTGAAAGAAGCTATCGAAGCATCAAAAGCTCTTCCTAACTACAAAGTTATTGCAGTAACAGGTAGTTTGTTCAATAATTCTGGATCTTCAATTGTTGAAGAATTAGGTTTCTCTTTAGCATCAGGTGCTGAGTACCTAGGCAGAATGATTGATGCTGGTCTTTCAGTTGACGAGGTTGCTCCTAAAATTGGATTCAACTTTGCAACGAGCTCTAAGTATTTCATGGAAATTGCTAAGCTAAGAGCTGGGCGTATGCTTTGGGCTAACATCGTTAAGGCATTTGGTGCGTCAAACGAAGCGGTTTGTAAAATGTATGTACACGGAGAGACTTCTAACTGGAACAAATCAGTTTACGATCCATATGTAAACATGTTGCGTACACAAACTGAAACAATGTCTGCTGTATTGGGGGGATTGGATTCATACACAGTAAATCCTTTCAACTCAACTTACGAACAAGCAACTGAATTTTCAGAGAGAATCGCTCGTAACCAACAATTATTATTGAAAGAAGAATCGCACTTGGGTAAGATTGCTGACCCTGCTGCAGGTTCATACTATATTGAGTCATTAACTGAATCGATTGCTGATGAGGCTTGGAAATTGTTCTTAGCTGTTGAAGACAAAGGTGGTTACCTTGCTGCTTTCAAAGCTGGATTCGTTCAGGATACAATTAAAGCTACTGCTCAGCAAAGAGATTTAGCTATTGCGACTCGTAGAGAGAATTTCTTAGGAACCAATCAGTTCCCTAACTTCGGTGAAGTTCTTGAAACAATTCCGGATTCAGTTCTTACACCAGAAGATAAAACTGCTGCAGATGCAGTGTGCGAAACATTGAAGCCATATCGTGGTGCTCAAGCTTTCGAAGCTCTTCGTAATAAGACTGATATTTACGCTAAGGAAAATGGTCGTCCTAAAGTGATGATGTTCCCTATTGGTAACTTGAATATGCGTAAGGCTCGTGCACAGTTTGCATGTAACTTCTTCGCTTGTGCTGGATTCGATGTTGAAGACCACAATGGTTTTACATCAGTGGAAGAAGGCGTGAAATTCGTAACAGAAAAGAATGCTAAGATTGTTGTGATTTGTAGCTCTGATGATGAGTACGCAACTATCGCTCCTGAGCTTTTCGAAGCACTTAAAGGAAAAGCAATTCTTGTTGTAGCAGGTGCTCCAGCATGTGCTGATGAATTGAAAGCTAAGGGTGTTGAGAACTTCGTTAACGTGAAATCTAACGTTCTTGAAACTTTAAAAGCATACCAAGCCGAGTTAGGAATTTAGTAAATACGTAACATGTTACGTAAGTACAGGTTAAAAAGAAAAAGAAATGAAGCCAAATTTTAAAGATATAAATATCAAGTCATCTTCAAGAGCTGCTGCTACTTCTCAGGAATGGGAAAAGGAAAACGGCATCGAAAAATCTTGGATGACACCTGAGCAAATTCCAGTTAAAACAGCTTTTAACAAGGAAGATTTAGAAGGTATGGAGCACCTTAACTATGTTTCTGGTTTACCTCCATTCCTACGTGGACCTTATTCAGCGATGTACCCTTTGCGTCC
This sequence comes from Ancylomarina euxina, assembly GCF_003863355.1. Classification (GTDB taxonomy): domain Bacteria; phylum Bacteroidota; class Bacteroidia; order Bacteroidales; family Marinifilaceae; genus Ancylomarina; species Ancylomarina euxinus. The sequence goes on from NZ_QQWG01000001.1 coordinate 233,762, forward strand.
ATGGACAGTTCGTCAGTATGCAGGTTTCTCTACTGCTGAAGAATCAAATGCATTTTATCGTCGTAACCTAGCTGCTGGACAGAAAGGTCTTTCGGTAGCATTCGACTTGGCTACTCACCGTGGATACGATTCAGATCATGCTCGTGTGGTAGGTGATGTGGGTAAAGCTGGTGTAGCTATCGACTCTATCTTAGATATGGAGATCCTTTTCGATCAAATTCCATTAGATGAGATGTCAGTATCAATGACAATGAATGGTGCAGTACTTCCTGTATTGGCTTTCTACATTGTTGCTGGTTTAGAGCAAGGTGCTCGATTGGATCAACTTTCTGGTACTATCCAGAATGATATCCTTAAGGAATTCATGGTGCGTAATACTTACATCTACCCACCAGATTTCTCAATGAAAATTATTGCAGACATCTTTGAATTTACTTCACAAAAGATGCCTAAGTTCAACTCTATTTCTATCTCAGGTTACCACATGCAAGAAGCAGGTGCTACCGCTGATATCGAGTTGGCTTATACGCTTGCTGATGGTTTAGAGTACCTTAAAAAAGGTGTAGCTGCTGGTATGGATGTTGATACATTCGCACCTCGTTTGTCTTTCTTCTGGGCTATCGGTATGAATCATTTCATGGAGATTGCTAAGATGCGTGCTGGTCGTTTACTTTGGTCTAAGATTGTAGGACAATTTAATCCTAAGAATCCTAAGTCGATGGCATTGCGTACTCACTCGCAAACTTCAGGTTGGTCATTAACGGAGCAGGATCCTTTCAACAATGTTGGACGTACTTGTATTGAAGCTATGGCTGCTGCATTGGGTCACACTCAATCATTGCATACAAATGCATTGGACGAGGCGATTGCTTTGCCAACTGACTTTTCTGCGCGTATTGCTCGTAATACTCAGATCTATATTCAGGATGAAACGACTATCTGTAAAGCGGTAGATCCTTGGGCGGGTTCATACTACGTTGAGTCATTAACTCAAGAACTAGTAGAAAAGGCTTGGGCTCATATCGAAGAAGTTGAGAAATTAGGTGGTATGGCTAAAGCTATTGAGTCTGGTATTCCTAAACTTCGTATCGAAGAGGCTGCAGCTCGTACTCAGGCTAAGATTGATGCTAATACTCAAACTATTGTAGGTACCAACAAATACCGCCTAGAGAAAGAAGATCCATTGGATATTCTTGAAGTAGACAACACGGCTGTACGTATTGCTCAAATTGAGAGATTGAAAAAACTACGTGCTAACCGTGACCAAAAAGCTGTTGATGCTGCTCTTAAAGCCATTACTGCTTGTGCAAACGGTGGTGAAGGTAACCTGTTAGATCTTGCTGTTAAAGCGGCTCAACTAAGAGCTTCATTAGGTGAGATTTCTGACGCTTGCGAAGAAGTATGTGGAAGATATAAAGCTGTAATTAGAACCGTATCAGGCGTGTATTCATCAGAATCAAAACAAGATGCTGACTTTGCTGAAGCAACAAAGTTAGCCGACAAATTTGCAGAATTAGCAGGACGTCGTCCTCGTATCATGGTTGCGAAAATGGGTCAAGACGGTCACGACCGTGGAGGTAAAGTTGTTGCTACTGGTTTTGCTGATATAGGATTCGACGTGGATATGGGACCTTTGTTCCAAACTCCTGAGGAAACTGCGAAGCAAGCTGTTGAAAATGATGTACACATTGTTGGTGTTTCTTCATTGGCTGCAGGTCACAAAACTTTGGTTCCTTCTGTAATTGCAGAATTGAAGAAATTGGGTCGTGAGGATATCATGGTTACTGCGGGTGGTGTTATTCCAGCTCAGGATTACGATTTCCTATACGAGGCAGGTGTTGTTGGTGTATTTGGTCCTGGTACCAAAGTATCAAGATGTGCTATCCAAATGTTGGAACTTCTTATCGAAAACAATCAGGAGTAATAAACTCTCGATTTACTATATTAAAACCTGTCAGTTTTCTGACAGGTTTTTTTATGGAGTTATGTTGAAGCATAACCTTTCTTTTAGTCCGATATGATCAAGTTTAATACAAATTATAACGAATACTTATTGTTAATTGTTATTTTTCCTTAGTTTTGTTTTATAATTAACTATAAAAAGAAAAAAATGATAAGAAAATCTACATTAGTGTTCTGGCTGGCTGCCCTAACAATAACATTCACCTCTGTTTCTTGTGATAAAAATGACGATTCAGATACAAAACTTATTGAGACTAATCATCCCGTTTATGTTTCTGAAGTAACACGTGATGATTATAAAAATGTTTATTCTTATGAGAGAGTAGAAGATAAGATTCGTTTAAAACAGGTTGATTTCTTTGAAGACGGAAAGAAGAAATTTGAGTCAGTATTGAATTATGATGATCAAAATCGTTTAATTGAATATAAAAACATTATTGTTGACACAGAAGCTTATGAGTTTGTTGATGAAATATTTGATAATGTTGTTGATAATAATGTCCGTATAAGCTACGTCTCAGATAAAATTACGATTACGAGTATTGATGACGATAATACTATGGTTCTGACTTTAGACAGTGATGGTTTTGCTTATAAAATGGAAAGAAATAGTGAGGAGGAATCAGCAGTTATTCTAATTACTAGGGGAAATAACAATGTAGTCACAGCAACAAACACTTATGTCGACAAAACGGATGATTCTATACCTGATGAGGTGGTGAACCATCTAACTTACGATACTAAAGAATCGATAGATTATATCAGAATGATGCTTCCATGTTTGTATTCTAAAAATAATCCAGTAAGAGTAGATGAAGAAGGTGGTGATTTTAAAATTACTTATTCATATGAGTACAATTCATTTAATTATCCAACAAAAATAACAGAAAGCTATATAGAGATTGATGAAGGACATAAATATGAAGGAACATCTATAACGAATTTAGAATATATTAATGCTGATGAAATTAAATAATCTGTATTAATCTGAGTGTTCAAACCTGTCAGTTCTCTGGCAGGTTTTTTTTGTGGAAATTACTTACCTTGCTGCCTGATTAATGACTAAGATTTATTAATTATGAAGACACAAATAATAGTTCTGGCTTTAAGCTTAATTTCTTTAACTGCTATGACACAAAAAATCAATCAAACTAAACTTGATGATCGTATTGAACGTTCTATTTTATTTGGAAGAGTGACGCTTGATGGTTTGAATGACACACTTTGTGCTAATTGGTTTAAGCCTGAATTCAAAGCTTATGAAATTGATGAAGAGATACTGTCGGATCTAATGGGAACTGGCCTCTCAGGACTTAAAATGACCCTTGTTTTGGGAACATGGTGCCACGATAGCCACCAACAAGTGCCACGTCTGATAAAGTTGTTGGAGGCAATGAATTTTCCAATGTCAGATCTGGACTTGTATGCAATGGACACCAACAAACAAGCACCCGGAATAGATATCAAGGCCATTGATGTGACATTGGTTCCAACCCTTATTGTTTATAAGGGAGAGAAGGAGTTAGGCCGAATTATTGAAACACCTAAGGTGAGTCTCGAAGCTGATTTGCTTGAAATTTTAAAATAAAATCAACCGCTGATTAAGGCAGATTTTTCACGATTTTGTTTAATCGTACAAAATCATATTTTATCTGCGTCTGATAGGTTTACTCATAAGAATAGATTTCCAAGTAAACTCTTCGGTTGAAGGCACGGCTCTTTTCATTTGTGTTTTCAACTAAAGGAGAATTTTCACCATGAGGAAGAATAATAATTCGACTCTCAGGAATAATATTCTGAATGAGATAATCATGTATGGTGTTGAGACGTTTATAGGCAAGTTCTCTGTTGAGTTTGGCCGAACCTATATCATCGGTATGTCCATGCAGTTTTAGAACGTAATCCTGATGTTCTTTCATGATTACTATAATAGCATCCGCTTTTTCTTTCGACAAATCAGTTAAACTCGCTTTCCCAAATTCAAAAAATAAATTTTCTAGTTTTTTATCCAGAGCAATACGTTTCTCATTGAGTTCAGGACAACCATTATTGGTGAAACTACCTGGCTTTTCCGGGCACATGTCTTCACTGTCTACAATGCCATCCCCATCGGTGTCTAGAGAACAACCTCTTTCATCAACTCTATAGAAAGGTGGTGTGTTGGGACACATATCTTCACTATCTACAATGCCATCTCTATCCTGATCATTCATTCGACTATCCTCGGCATACTTCTCTAGTTCCTTCTCCAGTTGATTGATTTTATTGTATTTATCTTCAAGAATATCTTTCAAATAGTTTAATTCGTCTAATTGATTATTCTTTACTTTGGGTGTTGATTTACGGAATGAATAACCAATTAGGAACTCATGATTACTTGCAGCTATATGTGCTGTATTTTGCGTGTTTACATTATAGGAATAACCCACTTTAAAGTTCTTTAGCGCATTTACCCCAATATTAAGACCGATGGCATATTTATTTTTATAATTAACTGCAAACCAACCTTTATCTTTTAGTTTAAGTAGTGCATTTACGTCGTATTGTAATGGCGTATTTCTAACAAATCGCATCATGAAATTTGGTATAAAAGACAGATCTTTTATGTGAGTAATAGGAATTTCATAACTTCCTGATAAAAGGAAATGACGAGATTGTCTGTACAAGTCCTCACCATCGTATTTAGTTAGGTTCGATTGATTAATCAGCTGTGGGATAGCTAAGCCAATGGTCAGTTTCTCATTGGTATAATAAGCTCCAATATTTGCTACAAACTCTGTATTGTTATAATGATTTCCTTGGAGTAAATCATCGTTCATATCTGCATTTGTCTTGTTTAAATTTAAACGGAAATCTGAAATGCCTGCTGATAGACCTAAACGTAGAAATTGCTTATCATCAATTTTAATTCGGTAGGAATAAGCAAAATCAGCCTGTGTATTATTGAAAATGCCGACATTGTTATTGGAAAGGTTAATTCCGACACCATATTTCCCTTCTTTTAATCCAGCATCAAGAGTGAAAGCGTGAAAGATCTGCCCACCATCGAAATCTCTAAATTTTTCGTTTCTAATTAGATAAGCCTGAAATAAGTTATTATAGCCAACCGCGGCAGGATTATAAACAGATGGATTGATATAGTACTGATCTACAAGAGATACTTGTTGAGCTTGAACTTTAAATAAGAAACAAGATAATAACACAATGCTAATCGATAAAAATCGGAAGAGTGTGAGTGTGGTATAGCGTTTTCTCATAGATGAGGGCGTGTGGTTAGATCAATTTATTTAAACTTTTGTCTTAGTCTTATTTACCGAGGATTGATAGAATCCCTTTTATGGGTGCGATATCATTTCTATGGAATTCTATGAGATAAAAATAGGATCCATTCGGAAGTCGAGAACTATTAAAAGTACCTTGCCAATCGTTTTGGTAACTGTGAGAATGATAAACCTCCTGACCATATATATTAAATATGCTAACCTCGGGAGCATCCCATTCGGTTTTGTAGCTAATTGTCCAGTTATCATTCCTCCCATCACCATTGGGTGTTAAAATTCCATTTATGGCATAGTCTTTCGAGTTACTAAAATCAATTCTGAATTCATGTCCAAGAGATGTCGATTTGCATGAATTAGCATCAACCACTGCCAATTTATAATCACCCGCTTTCATATCGCTAAGTTCAATATAGTGGTCATCGCTAATTAATGTTTTATAGTTTTCGAAAATATAGGTATATGGTGCTTTTCCTCCATTTACAAGAACATTTACTTTCCCGTCAGATCCATTGATTTCATCTGTTGTGATAATGTCTATATAGGGTGTTGAGTGTATCTCCAACTTAGGTTCTGCTGCAATAACTTCATCAACACAATTATCAATTAATATTTTATATCTAGAATCAATATCTGCAATTAGGTTCTCAAAAACGACAGGACCTCCATCACTTGTGATGCTCTCCACACTTATATTCTTATCGTATAAATGGTAGGTGACGTTATTTTCTGTAAGTGGCAATTCAATATCTAGGGCTTCTCCCAGACAAATTTCTCCTGGAGTAGCAAAGTTCTCAATCGGGAAACCATTTGTTTTAACCAATTTCAAGTCAACCTGATTGTTCAATTTAAGTTTATCAGGACAAACCATTTCTCTGGCGTAAGCAAAATAGCTGGTGTTATTCTCAGGGTAGACTTCTGGGAAACTAGCTTTTCCTCCATTTCCAATGATTTGTGTATCTAGAAAATTGGTTCCATCATGAAGTTGATAAATAACTTCTTCTTGGCTGTCAACAACACTGATTATAAGAGCTTCGCCTTCGCAGACTTCAGTTTTATTACTAATTAACTGTCTACTTGTATTTGCCGGATGATGAACATCAACTTTAAAGGTAAAATCGACTCTTATTGGATCAATACAAAAATGACCTTTGGCATCAATACTGTAAGTTGTGGTAAGTGTTGGACTAACAAGCCCAAAGTCGATAAATCCTCCGTTACCAGTGACTTGTTCTCCAATTTTGCTTTCTCCATCAAGTAATTGGTAATCAGCTGAGGGATCAGATGGTGAAAGAGAAAGAAGGACATTTTCGCCTTCACATATAACCCTTTTGTCAGAATAAATATGCAATTGTGTTTCAGGAGGAAGTCGAACATCAAGATGGAAATCTTGTGTCAAAGGAACTGTCGTTTGACATTCGTTTCTTAGGGCATTTACATGATAAGTAGCACTTCTGAAAGGCTCAAAATTATCGATCAATAGACTTGATCCATTACCAGAGAATGAAGCTTCGCTGGTATTGGCACCACCTGCAATTTGGTATAAAACATCAACTTCACTATTGTGGATAGTAAGGCTTGTATTTTCACCAACACAGAGGGAGCTGTGGCTAGGGCTAATATTTAAATCTAATTTTGGTAATGAAAGAACCTCGATTAAGATGTTTGGACTCAAGTTGATCGACTCTGAAGTGGCAATATGAGTGGCTACAACGGTGTAACTAGAATTAGTTGACGGAGATATGGGTTCGAAACTCGCTTCTAAATTATTTCCAAGAATGGTGTTGGATACAAAAACATCCGAATAATTATCTTTTAGTTGATATTGAACACCAATTTCAGTGGTACTCAGTGTTACTATTGTAGATTCGCCAAGGCACAGTTTTGAGTCATTTGCCGAAACAATTATTGAACTGTTAGGTGTAATCTGACTTGCTTGTACTGTGTTTGCTAGTAGAGTGAGCGAGAAAAGAAATGTATAGAGTTTAAACGAGTATGATAAGAGTATATGTTTGGGCATATATTAATGATTTTTTATGTTAACCCCAATCTTTGTTTTAGCTCTAGTTTGTCTTATTCGAGTCACATTTAAAAGAATATAGGGGACGATTTACGTTCTAAAAAAAGTATGTTTTTTTGAATATCGAATGGGCTAATATAATTAAAATCAGCTGAAATTAATTCAGTAAACCAGCCTTTTTTTAATAGTGAATTTTTCACTTTACTTATGATTTTAAAATGATTAATAGAATGAAAGATCAGATTCTAATAAGTGCTGCCGAATAGCTTTTCTCTATCTCTATTTTGAAATAAATATGAAACTTGAGGCCTAATAAATTCAGTAAGCTTTATTTTTTTCTATTTTTGTTTAATACCTACTAAATAAACCAATAAAATGCAGGAGATTTTAAGTACAGAACTTTTGGAAAAACAAGAGAAGCTTGATTGTAGATATCTGAGAATGGCTATTGTTTGGGCTGAAAATTCTTATTGCAAACGTCGTCAGGTAGGCGCTTTGATAGTGAAAGATAAGATGATTATTTCTGATGGCTATAATGGAACACCATCGGGTTTTGAAAATATCTGCGAAGATGATGATAATAAAACGAAGCCCTATGTATTGCATGCCGAGGCTAATGCAATTACAAAAGTGGCAAAATCGAGTAATAGTAGCGAGGGTGCAACCTTGTATGTAACGGCAACTCCTTGCATTGAATGTGCAAAACTTATTATTCAAGCAGGAATCAATCGAGTTGTTTATTCTGAAGCCTATCACTGTAATGATGGAAAGGATCTTTTGATTAGAGCAGGAATAGAGGTGAAATTTATAGATAGTAAGAACTTATAAAACCATATAGGATGAATAATAAAACGAAGATGTTTCTCCCCATTTTATTAGCTATGGCTATTATCCTGGGTATGTTTATTAATTCTTTTTTTCAACCCAATTCAACAACGAGGATCTTTAATGCACCCGCTTTAACTGCAAGTCATAAATTAGATGCTGTTTTAGATATGATTGTTGAGGATTATGTGGATACTGTTTCAGCCGAACGACTGGTTGAACAAGCTATTCCAGCTATTCTTAAAAACCTTGATCCTCATACAGTTTATATCTCTGCTAAAGATTTGCAGGGGTTCAACGAAGATTTAAAGGGAAATTTTGGCGGAATTGGTGTTCAGTTCATCCGTTATCGGGATACAGTTGCAGTTGTTAGAGTTGTAGAGGGAGGTCCTTCTGAACATGGTGGAATTCTTGCCGGAGACAGAATCGTGAAAGTGGATAGTCTTTCAATAGTAGGAGCTGACATGAAGGACGATTTTATCATGAGTAAGTTAAAAGGTCCAAAGGGAACAGGTGTAAAGGTCAGTATTGCTCGTCGTGGCGTTAAAGATTTGATCGAATTTGATATCATTCGTGGTTCTATTCCAGTTGCTAGTGTCGATGTGGCTTATATGATTAATGATGAGTTAGGCTATATCAAAGTCAGTCGTTTTGGAGCTACAACTTTTCATGAGTTTTCTAAAGGATTAGAAAAATTGAAGGGGGAAGACGTTAAAAAATTAGTGGTTGACCTTAGAGGAAATACTGGGGGCTATATGTCTGCGGCTACAAATATGATTAATGAGTTTTTGCCTGAAGGTAAGATGATTGTTTATACTGAAGGCAAATCGCAAGCTAAAACAGACTATGTATCTACTGGGCGAGGAGATTGTCAAGATCTTCCGATTGTCATTTTAATTGATGAATTTTCAGCTTCGGCAAGTGAGATTTTTGCTGGAGCCATTCAGGATAATGATAGAGGTAAGATTATTGGTCGCCGATCATTTGGTAAAGGTTTGGTTCAGGAGCAGCGAATGTTGCCTGATGGTTCTGCTATGCGACTGACTGTTGCTCGTTATTATACACCAACAGGTCGTTGTATTCAAAAATCATATTCTAATGGAAAAGAAGCTTATAATGACGATATTAATTTGAGATATATACATGGTGAATTCCAAAAGAAAGATTCCATTCACTTTGCAGATTCTTTAAAATACACAACCCCGGGAGGAAACATTGTGTATGGTGGTGGAGGTATTATGCCGGATATTTTTATTCCAGTAGATACAACAGGCTATTCAAGCTATTTTAGAGAGTTAAGTCGTAAAGGCTTAATTTATCGATTTGCCTTCGAATATGTTGATAGGCATCGAGCTGAGATGAAAGCTTTCACCAAGGTTGATGAAATATTGGCTTACTTAAAGAATAAACCACTGATTAAGGAGCTGACGAAATATTGTCAGGATGCCGGTGTAAAACCGGATAAGAAAGGTCTAAATAGCTCTTTAGAGATAATTGAGACACAAGTAAAAGCTTATATTGCTCGTGATTTAATTGATGATGAAGGTTTTTATCCTATTATTAGTAAATTGGATAAAACAATTGATTATGTGATTGATATGAAAGAGTAATTCAAATTTAAATTTCATATATCTTAAAGATCTACCCATTGGGTGGATCTTTTTTTTTGATTTGAAATTAAACCTTTCGAAAAGGAGTACGTCTAAATCCCGAAAGCGATTTTAAAATGAGAGTGGATCCAAATTAATGAAATCTCATTTAAATCAGAATAAATTAATTCAATATTTAACATCAGTTGATCTTCTATTATAAAGGAAGAACCTCTGTTAATAAAAATGAAGATATGAAAACTAAAATAACAGTATGTATCGTAATGACTTTAATGTTTTTCAGTGGAATAGCTCAGGCACAACAAAGAAAAAGAGCCGAAAGAATGCAGAAAACAATGATTCAATTGACAGATGATCAGAAGGAAGAATTGAAAGCCGCTAAAGTTGAATTTGCTAAAGCAAGCCTTGATGTAAAGAATGAATTGAATGAGCTTAAAGCTCATCAAAGAACTTTAATGTCTGCTGAGAATTTAAATGAAAAGAAGGTTTTTGAGAATATCGATAAAATGACGGCTTTAGAAAAGCAATTGATGCAAGAAAGAGTTAATATGCGATTAGCGACTTCTGGATTATTGGATGAGGATCAGCAAATACATAGAAATATGCGATCTGATTGTTCTAATATGCGAACTCCGCAGATGAAAGGTAGAAGAGGTCAAATGCAAAAAGGAGATAAAAGATGCTTTGATGAAGGAAGAAATCAGAGGGGTGTGAATTCTTTCTGTGCTTTAGGTTTGTCTGAAACGCAAAAAGAGCAGATGAAAAAATTAAAGCTAGAGCATAAAAAAGCGACCCAGAATTTAAGAGAAGAAATGCAAGAACTTCGCTTAAAGCAAAAACATTTGTTTACCGATGAAAAGCCTAATAAAAACGAAATCTTTTCGAATTTAGATCGTATTTCATCTATACAAAATCAGTTGGCTAAAGAAAGAGTTAAAAGTCAGAAAGAGATTCGTAATATATTAGATAAGGATGAGTTAGTTCTATTCTTATCGAGACCTCATAAAATCAATGAAAACGGGAAAGCAAGAATGCATAGAGCTTTTTAACTAAGTGATAATGGTTAGTGTTTGAGTAAAGGTTTCGGTATTCCGAAACCTTTTTCTATTTTTGGAGATTCAATACAATTTGATATGAAGAAATTAGCATTTTACCTCCTGATAATCATACCTTTTCTATTTGCTTGTGAAGCAGAACGGAAAGATGAAGTAACTTTTAAGATACTAGCTACGACCGATGTGCATGGCGCTATTTTTCCATACGATTTGGTAAATGATAGACAGGCTGGCAGCTCGCTTGCCCAAGCCTATTCTCATATATTCCAAGAGCGTGGTAAAACCAATCAACATGTACTGTTGTTGGATAATGGTGATATTCTGCAGGGAGATCCTATGGTGTATTACTCCAATTTTGAAAAGACCGAGCAAGAGCATATTTGCGCTGAGGTTATGAATTTTATGGGTTACAATGCGGGAGCTGTTGGGAATCACGATATAGAACCAGGTCATGAGGTTTACGATCGTTTGGCAAAAGAATTTTCTTTTCCTTGGATGGCTGCTAATGCGATTAAAAAGAGTGATGGAACACCTTACTTCCAGCCTTATACAACAATTGAGAAGGATGGGATTAAAATAGTAATTATTGGTTTTGTAACTCCAGCTATTCCTAAGTGGTTACCAGAGAAAATTTGGTCGGGGATGCATTTTGAGGAATTGGAAGATTCTGCGAAAAAGTGGATGGCAATAATCAAAGAAAAGGAGCAGCCAGATATGGTTATTGGTTTGTTGCATTCGGGAATGGGTGAGCTTGGAGATAATAAATCAGAAGTAAAGGAAAATGCAGCCTTGCAAGTGGCCAAAAATGTATCTGGCTTTGATATGCTTGTTTGTGGGCACGATCATCAAGAGACGATTAAATGGGTTGAGAATATCGATAATCAGAAAGTATTGATTGTAAACCCAAAATCAAAGGCGCAATTTATAGCAGATGTTGCTGTTCGTTTTCGTTTGAATGCAGATAAGAAGACTTACACTAAGAAGTTTGAGCCTCAATTGGTAGATGTTAAAGCTCTGCCAGTCTCTAAAGATTTTGAAGAGCGATTCCATTCATCATTTACTGAGGTAAAAAACTACGTTTCTAGACCAGTTGGCCAATTTACAAAGAGTATTGAAACGTCTGAGTCTATGTTTGGTGATTCTCCATTTGTGGACTTGATTCATAATATCCAACTTGATTTGGCTGATGCTGAGATTTCATTTACTGCCCCTTTATCTTTCAATGCGAGTATCGATTCGGGAATGCTTGAAGTTCGAGATTTGTTTAAACTTTATCGATTCGAGAACTTACTCTACACTATGAATTTAAGTGGTCAGGAGATTAAAGATTTTTTAGAATATAGTTATGACAAGTGGTTTCGACAAATGCAAAAGAAGACGGATCCGATGTTGTTTATCGAATCTTCGGAAAAAGGGAATCGATTAAGCACCATGTTTTTTAATTACGATTCGGCTGAAGGTATAGATTACGAACTGGACTTGAAAAAAGAAAAAGGGAATAGAATTCGCATTATCAAAATGAGTAATGGTCAGCCTTTTAATTTGGGTAAAACTTATAAAGTGGCATTAAACTCATACCGTGGAAACGGAGGTGGAGGTCATTTGACAGAAGGAGCAGGGCTTTCGAAAGAAGAGCTCACCAAGCGATTGATCAACTCAACAACAAAGGATTTACGCTTCTACCTGATGAAGTGGATTGAAGAAAAAAAGGTGGTGAAAGTCACTTGTAATAGGAATTGGACAGTGAGACCAGAGGCTTGGTGGCAGCAGGCTAAAGAACGAGAATATAAGTTATTATATGGTGAGAAATGAACCCTTATAACTATTAACCAGAGTCAGTAATTTAAGATAAAAACAAAAAAAATGCCACAAGACGAGGAAATTGAATTAGCGAGTGCGCAATTCGATAATTTATTGAATAGAGAACAAAAAGAGGCTTTTAACTATTTATTAAAGCACACCGTATTTTGCCCAAATTGCCGTAATATCTGCCCACAGGGCGTTGTCGATCATATTACGGTTTTAACGGATGCTGATGAGGTATTAATGAAAGGAAAATGTGCCAAATGCGGCAGTGGCGTAACCCGACTGATGTTGATCGAGGAAGATGCTTGTTTTGCAGATCGTGTAAAAGAGATTCGAAATAACTAGAAAAGAATATTGATTCAAAAAAAGATCCAAGCTTTAACAGTTTGGATCTTTTGTATTTTATAGACTTGCTTTTTAAAATTGCGATTCGATATATTGAATCAGGCAATGAATCACTTTAATGTGAATTTCCTGAACTCGGTCAGAATAACCCGTCCAGGGCACTCTAATCTCCACATCACAAAGTTCAGCCATTTCGCCTCCAGTTTTTCCAGTCAGACCTACAATGGTCATCCCTTTTTCCTTAGCAGAATTAATCGCATTAATAATGTTCTTAGAGTTTCCAGAAGTACTGATACCTAAAAAGACATCGCCCTTTTGTCCCATGCCTTCAACGTAGCGAGAGAAAATGTAATCGAATCCATAATCGTTACCCACGCAGGTTATATGACTTGGATCCGAAATTGCAACAGCAGGCATCGCTCTACGATCGTTTCTAAATCGTCCTGTTAGTTCTTCTGCGAAATGCATGGCATCACACATGGATCCTCCGTTTCCACAAGAAATAACTTTCCCACCATTTTTAATAGCATCAGACATGGCTGCCCCGGCTTTTTCAATGGCAATAAAATTCTCTTCTTTGTTAATAAATGCTTCCAGTACTTGGTGAGCATCATTAAAGCTAGTTTTTATATCTTCAAGAATCATAAGGTTCAATTTTTCTCAAAACTACAATAACAATTGGCAACTAACAATAATGAAAGGAAAAATCATATTTTGTAAACTGCATTTTAGCTAATGACTTAGCTAAGATCATTGGAATTAATTAACTTCGGGTCAATTTCAAATTTCTTCCAGATAAACTCATTCAATAGTATGACAATCAAATCAAAACTTTACGAAATTATATTTGAGTCTGACACCAAAGCGGGTAAACTCTTCGATTTGATACTACTTGTGGTTATTGTTTTGAGTATTCTTTTGGTGATGCTCGAGAGTGTACCATCTATCGAGAATAAGTATCACTCTCTATTGAAATTTCTGGAATGGGGCATTACCCTTATTTTTAGTTTGGAGTATTGTTTGAGAATATGGATTGTATCTAAACCCAAGGTCTATATTTTTAGCTTTTATGGAATTATCGATTTCTTATCCATCCTACCTAGCTATTTGGGTCTCTTCTTTGTGGGAACCCATGGTTTCATGGTTATCAGAGCACTACGATTATTAAGAGTATTTAGAATTCTTAAGCTTAATCGTTATATGAACGAAGGAGCAATCATTATAAAAGCATTGAAACAAAGCCGAATAAAAATTTCCGTTTTCCTTTTTGCTGTGCTTACTATGGTTGTGATTATCGGAACCTTGATGTACTTGATTGAGGGAGCTGAAAATGGTTTTACAAGTATCCCACGTGGTATTTATTGGGCTATTGTTACCCTCACAACAGTTGGTTATGGTGACATTTCTCCTAGCACGGCTTTGGGTCAGCTCATTGCTTCTTTTGTCATGATAGCTGGGTATGCAATTATTGCTGTGCCTACAGGAATTGTTACAGCAGAATTATCTAAACCCAATAAGGCATTACCATCCGGAAAGGTTTGTGGAAACTGTTTATCCGAGGGGCATAATTTAGATGACCAGTATTGTAGATTCTGTGGGGCAAAACTCTTATAAAGTCTGCTAGATTGAAAAAAGCGGCTTGATTTTTAGACGCAAATAAATAAAGAATTGAGCAACAAGAACTTTGTTAATATATCATAAATACCTTCATGTCTGAATTGTATTTCTAGACTGAAATTCAGTATTTATAGCTATATTTGCCTTACAATCGAAGAAAATATAAAAAGCATTAACACAAGGAATTATGGCATTACCAGGTTTTTTTAAAAAGCCAGAGCATAAAAGGTTTAATATTGAACCTCGCTATTGGGATCCAGCTAAAGAAGAGCGCGAGGAGAGAGAGAATCGTATCAAGGCCGAGTTGGGAATGACAGATGATAACGGTCAGTATATTCCGAACATTAAGGGACAAATGAGACGTTCTCTGCGTCATAAGAATGCTGATGTAAGACATTCAAATAAAAAGTCGAATATTCGTCTCTTCATAATTTTAGTGATTTTGCTCATAATAGCTTTTGGCTATATCTTTGGTTGGGATCTCTCAATACTTAAAATGTAGCGAGCTAATTGAAACGAAACTTTATTTTTGAAGCTTCGTTTTGTTTTATTTCCCTTTTGATAAGGGGAAACAAGGAATATTTATCTCACATTTAATTCTATATGTCCGATATTATACAAATACTTCCAGATTCAGTTGCGAACCAAATTGCTGCGGGAGAGGTGGTTCAACGTCCAGCTTCAGTCGTAAAGGAATTGGTCGAAAATGCAATTGATGCGGGAAGTACTTCCATAAAAATAAACTTAAAGGATGCAGGTAAAACCTTAATCCAAATTATTGATAATGGTTGCGGTATGTCAGCTACTGATGCTCGATTATCTTTCGAGCGCCATGCCACATCCAAGATTAAAGCAGCTAAAGATCTATTTGCTATTCGGACCATGGGTTTCCGTGGCGAGGCTTTGGCTTCAATTGCAGCTATTGCAAATGTTGAGCTTAAAACGAAACGAACAGAAGACGAGTTAGGGACACATCTTGTGATTGATGGTTCTGAACTAATTTCTCAAGATTCTGTCGCTTGCCCGTCGGGAAGTAATTTTATCGTTAAGAATCTTTTCTTTAATGTGCCTGCACGCCGCAAATTTCTTAAAGCAAATTCTACAGAGCTTCGAAATATTATTACTGAATTCCAACGAATCACCTTATCGAACCCTGATATCGAGTTTCAATTGATTCATAACGATGTTGAGATTTACAACTTAACACCTAGTAATAGACGCCAAAGAATTAGTAATGTTTTTGGTCGTAGTATCAATACCAGATTAATAAGCATCGATACCAATACAAGTATCGTTAAGCTGACTGGTTTTATTGGAAAGCCTAAGAATGCTAAGAGAAAATCTGATGAGCAGTTCTTCTTTGTGAACAATCGCTATATGCGTCATCCTTATTTTCATAAGGCTGTATTACTGGCATACGATAAAATATTACCCCCCGATACGGTACCCCCATATTTTATCTTTTTTGAAGTTGATCCTAAGATTATTGATATTAATATTCATCCAACCAAAACAGAAATTAAGTTTGAGGATGAACAGGCAATCTTTCAGATTATTCAAGCTTCGATTCGCGAGGCACTAGGGAAATTTAATATTGTACCTTCTATCGATTTTGATGAAGATAACAGTTTAGAAATTCCGGTTGCCAATCAGGATTCAAGTGAGATTGGGATGCCTATGATTAAGGTCAATCATGAATTCAATCCATTCGAGGCTGAAACCACTTATAACCCCTTTGCCGGAGAAAAAACGTACAACCCTTTCGAACAAGAGGTAAATTCAATAGAGCATAATCAATTTTATCAGGAATTTAAGCCAAAGTCGAGTCCTTCACAAAGTTCGAGTCCGAAGAAAGAAGTTCCAAAAGATTGGGATAAACTCTATCAGGATAGAGAACCCGATTTGATTCCTGACTATCCAATTGGCGGACAAAAAGAGGTGAAACGACCTCCTATTCCAGATTATTTTCAGCCTAAGGAAGCCCCTCAGAATCAAATACAGCAGCAGATTTTCCAAAGGGAGAGCAGTGCTAATTCACAGAGTTTTTTCCAGTTAAAGAATAAATATATTCTAACACCTGTTCGTTCTGGTTTAATGATAATTGATCAGCGAAAAGCACACGAACGTATTTTATTTGAGAAGTTTAGAAATTCAGTTGAGAATAATCAAGGGATCGCACAACAAACCCTTTTTCCTCAAACCATTGAGTTTAATGCTTCTGATTATACGCTTTTACAGGTGATTATTGAGGATGTTAAAGCCCTGGGTTTTGATATCAGAGAGTTTGGAAAGAAAACATTTGTGATCAACGGAACGCCAGCTGATATTCAAAATGGTGACCCTAAGGAATTACTTGAGAATCTTTTGGAGAACTATAAGGTAAATCAATTGGATGTTAAGGTGAAAGTGCGTGAGAATTTAGCAAAAGCTTTAGCAAAGGCATCAGCGGTGAATTATGGGAAATCGCTTAGTTCTGCTGAGATGAGTGCTATTATAGATCAGCTTTTTGCTTGCGAAACACCTAACTATACACCTGATGGAAAAACCATCGTTTCGGTTCTGGAAACACAAGAACTTGACAAACGTTTCAGGTAAACACTGACAACTTGACTTTAATTCCATTATTTTGTTTCTTGGTATGGCTCTTGTAAGACTAAAGACCTGCAGTAGAAATAAGTTTTTATATTGAGATGAAATCGATATTGAAAACTGGAAATTTAAGCACTATCTAAAAATATTGATATGAGTAATTTTAAATCGTCATTATTAAATCTGCCTCCAGTCGTTAAAAACCTCCTGATAATAAATGCGCTGATGCTTTTAGGGACTTGGGTTTTGCAACAAACTGGCGTTGATTTAAGCAAAATATTAGGTTTACACTTTTTTGCATCGGAGTATTTTATGCCGTTTCAGTTTGTCACGCATATGTTTATGCATGCCAACATTACTCACTTGTTTTTTAATATGTTTGCTCTATTCATGTTCGGTCGTGTATTGGAATCTGTTTGGGGACCTAAGCGATTTTTGTTGTACTATATGCTAACCGGACTTGGTGCAGCAGCCTTGCATACCTTTGTTTTATGGTTAGATTATGCTTCAGTAATGAAGGCTTTTACAGCGTTCTCGAACACACCAACTCCAGAATTATTTTCAGCTATTATTAAAGATAGTTTGGGACGACCACCGTCTTGGGTTTATGAATTTGCTGATAAGTGGGCTGATAATCCGGATAGTATAGCTTATGCCAATCAGGGTATTGAGATTGCTCGTCGAGCAATTACTGAAAGTATTAATGTAACAACAGTTGGAGCTTCGGGAGCCGTATTTGGTATTCTTCTGGCTTTTGGTATGCTTTTCCCCAATACCGAATTGATGTTACTATTTCTACCCATCCCAATCAAAGCAAAATATTTTGTAATGGGGTATGGAGCCATTGAACTTTATTCAGGGTTTATGTATTCATCCGATGGTGTAGCTCACTTTGCTCACCTCGGCGGTATGCTCTTTGGTTTTATCCTGATAAAATACTGGAACAAACATTCCAATCGTTTTTATTAGTAGATAGCGATACGATAAATCAACAATACACGTTCATTTAAAAAGTTAGTGACATTTTCTATTGGCTTTTTAGTGACTCATTTGATATCCGAAAAAATAATGAATTTCAACAATCCATATCAATCCTATTCTCATCAAAGTATTTGGGCAGGCATTAAGAATTCTTTCAAAGAGGGGAGTAATCTTAGCAAGTTAATTTATATCAACTTGGCTGTGTTTTTACTGGTGAAAATAGCTGCTGTTGTTGTTTTTCTTTTTGGTTTAGCTCCTACCGAAGGGAATTTTGTGTTGAATTGGTTAATTCTACCTGCTGACACTTCAGAACTGATATATCGTCCTTGGACTGTATTTACTTATATGTTTCTGCATGAAGGATTTTTTCATATCCTATTCAATATGCTTTATTTGTATTGGTTTGGGCAAATTTTCCTGAATTTTCTCGATCAGAAGAAATTGCTGAGTATCTATTTATTAGGAGGTTTAACAGGGGCTTCGATTTTTGTTCTGGCTTTTAATATTTTCCCTGTATTTCAAGAAAGTTTACCTTTTGCTGTTGCTCTGGGAGCATCTGCATCGGTTATGGCTGTTGTGTTTGCTACTGTTAGTTATTCCCCAAATTATATTGTAAATTTAGTATTCATTGGGCCAGTTAAGCTCAAATATATTGCTCTTGTCTTTATTTTAATTGATATTATTCAATTACCACAAGGTAATGCAGGTGGACATTTGGCTCACTTAGGTGGTGCTTTTTACGGTTGGTTGTTTATTAGTCAATTACGTAAAGGGAAGGATATATCTTCGGGTTTTAATCAGATGATGGATACCGTTTTTTCTTGGTTTAAGTCTAACAAGAAGATGAAGGTGACTCATAAAAAAGCTCGCACAACGGACGATAAAACCTACAATAAACAAAAGAAGCAAAGACAGGAAGATCTGAATGAGATTCTTGAAAAAATATCTAAATCGGGTTACGATAGTTTATCTAAAGAAGAGAAGGAAATCCTCTTTAAGTCGAGTAAAGATGAATAAGTACTTAAAGTTACAAAGTATTTATGGGTACTTACAAGGCACTCTAAGTACTTTCAACTAAAAAACAGTGAACTAATAACAGATTTAATTGAAGAAAATACTGCACAAAGGACTGGTCGTTTTTAGCCTGATTTTCTCAGGAGCGCTTCTGATATCTTATTCTGCAGCTTATATAAATCCAGGAACAATTGGTTTTCCTGCCTTTTTCGGTTTGGCGTTTCCTT
Organism: Ancylomarina euxina; assembly: GCF_003863355.1. Lineage (GTDB taxonomy): Bacteria > Bacteroidota > Bacteroidia > Bacteroidales > Marinifilaceae > Ancylomarina > Ancylomarina euxinus. The sequence continues at coordinate 253,091 of NZ_QQWG01000001.1, forward strand.
ATCTTCTGGTTATTAACCTTCTTTTTGTTCTGTATTGGATGTTTCGTCGTAAGTGGAGTTTTCTTCTGCCTCTTATCATCATTCTTATTGGTTATGGTAATTTAAGTGACTTCTTTCAGCTAAGTGGAGGTGATAAGACTATTTTGGCTGATTCTGAGCAATTAAATATCTTATCGTATAACGTACGTTCATTCGATCGATATAAGTGGACTAAAGACCCTAATACGCCTCATAATATTGTCAAGTTGATTAACTCTCAAGAGCCAGATGTGATCTGCTTGCAAGAATACCGAAGTACCTCTAATGGTTTTTTATCTCTGACCAATCTTAAGAAGGAATTGGGGATGAAGTATGTGCATTATAGCAATATTAAGGGTGGTGTTGCTATTTTTTCGAAACACCCAATTGCTAAAAAAGCAAGTTTATCCTTTGGAAACGAGCATTTGTGTAAAGCAATTTTTGTTGATATTTCGTTCAATGATAAACTGTTTCGAGTTTATAACCTTCATCTGGAATCAAATCGTTTTGTAGGTAAGAACTATAAGTTTATCACGAAAGATGAATACCAGGGCAACGAAGAAGACTTGAATGAGATTAAGGATATTTCATTACGTTTGAGCCTTGCCTTTGCCCGAAGAGCTGAACAAGCTCTTCAGATTAAGGAGCACATTAAGCAATCGCCAAATCCTACATTTGTTTGTGGTGATTTTAACGATACGCCTAATTCGTATACTTATCATCAATTATCAAAGGATATGAATGATGCTTTTGTTGAGAAAGGCCAAGGTATAAGTACAACCTACTCTGGTGATTTCCCTTCATTTCGTATCGACTACCTTCTTTATTCAAATGGTATACGCTGTACCAAATACGAACGTATACGCAAGCGTTATTCCGATCATTATCCTATCTGCGGAAGTTTTGTTTTAGATTCAATATAGGATGATCAATTCTGACCCATTCATTCCAACTTTCCTTATAATTACAATATCGTTATCTATCATTTATTTTACAATTTGAAAAATCTTTTTTTCAGGTGTAGTTTTTAATGGATAGCCTGTCGTTGTTGTTCAATCGTATAGAAATGAGGGTCTTCGAAATCGAATAGTGAGAAATTCCAGCATAAAAATTGACGTATTTAATAATATTTAATTAAATTAGGATGTGATTTTAGTTAAATAAGTTGGTTGCTTGTGAAGAATCGAGGAGTTCTTAACTCTTCGTTTCTTTATTTTTAAAAGAAAAAAGGAAAACTTAAGCTTAGACAGGAAAAAGTTGTTCAGGGGAAAGTTGAAATTGTGAAAGGGCAAGCAATAATAGAACAAGGGAGTGTAAGAAACGATCGGGGGAATGAGGAAAACCTTTAGGGGAATGCAAGAAACGATCAGGGGAATAAGGAAAACCTTTAGGGGAATGCAAGAAACGATCAGGGGAATGTGGAAAACCTTTAAGGGAATGCACAAAAACTCAAAATTATTGAGATATAGTAGCTTCTTAAGGAGAAGGAATATAAAGTGACCTGTTGGTAGGGGGAGATTGAGACTAGGATTTAGATTGGAATTATTTTAATCATCATAGTATAAATCAAACTAATCATTAAAAGATGAGTACTTTTTTTAAGTTTAGACAGGAAGAGCTTCCTATAGTGGGAGAGATTCTATTGCAAATGTTTACAAGAGATCGTAGTGCCTTCGAAGATTTTTCAGCTGAGTACAACGATGAATTCCTAAATGAGGTAAGTAATCAGATTAAAAAGGTGAATGATCTGACTCAGGCACCTATGCTAACGGCCGAAATCAAGAAAACCACAGCAGATCTGTACGAATGTATTGACGGTGTTATACCCAAACTCGATTTGATTACTGCTTATGCGCAACGGGCAAATAAGGCTTTAAATATAAAAGCTGCTGACATTGGCGTGAAACAAGCCAAAAAAGAAATTAAAAAAAGAAATGTTGAAGGTTACTGTGCCAAGGTAAAAGTAGTTGAGCAAAATATCGCTAATAATCTTGAAGCTTTAAAAGCCAGAGGATATAAAGAGGCGCTTGGAAACGAGCTTGCCCAAATGACTAAGAAAGCTTATGATTTAAATTTGCGTCAGGAAGAGAAAATAAGAGAGAAGAAAGAATTGGTTTCGAATAATCATATTGAGTTTGATAAGCTTTGGAAGTTTTTATCTGATATCTCGAAAACGGGAAAGCTTGTGATGAAGGATAATAAACAGAAGAGTGAGGATTACATGTTTACACATATTATAAAACTTGTTCGCAAACCAAAGGCTGCAGTTGCTGTTAAAACCAAAGTTGTACCCGTAGTTGAAGAAGTTAAAGAAGAAGTTGTTGCTGAAGAAGCGGTTTCTTAATTTCAAGATACTAGATATTTGCCATATTTAGTAACTGTTAATAGAGTGTTCTTGTCGCTTAGATCACCCTATATTTATGGTAATAAAAAAAGGACTTCCTAATTGGAAGTCCTTTTTGTATATGGTATAGATTGGGTTTATTTAGGATCGTATCCCCATTTAAGGAAGATTGAACCCCAAGTAAAACCGGCACCAAATCCTGATAGGATAATGTTATCGCCTTTTTTTAGTTGGTTTTCCCATTCCCATAAACACAATGGAATTGTCGCTGAAGTCGTGTTGCCATATTTTTCAATATTGATCATCACTTTCTCTTTAGCTAAGCCCATGCGCTTGGCAGTGGCTTCGATAATGCGATTGTTTGCCTGATGAGGAACCAACCATGCCAAATCTTCTGCAGACATGTTGTGTTTTTCCATCATTTCAACAGATACATCCGCCATGTTAGACACCGCGTGTTTGAAAACGTGGTTACCTTCCTGGTAGATGAAGTGCTCACGGTTATCAACCGTTTCGTGACTTGCAGGTTTGCATGACCCTCCGGCTTTTTGGTGCAAGTGCTTGCGTCCAAAACCTTGAGTATGCAACATCTCATCAATTAAACCGATGTTCTCAGTAGTAGGTTCAAGAAGAACCGCTGCTGCACCGTCGCCAAAAATAGCGCAGGTCTGACGATCGGTATAATCTACAATTGAAGACATCTTTTCCGCTCCAACAATGACTACTTTCTTATACATTCCCGATTGGATGTATTTAGAACCAGTAGCTAAAGCAAAAAGGAAACCTGAACAACCCGCATTCAAATCGAAACTAAAAGCATTGTTTATGCCTAATTTATCGCTAATAATGTTTGCTGTAGCAGGGAATTGCATATCCGGTGTTACTGTAGCGCAAATCACCAAATCAACTTCTTCTGGAGAGGTATTGGTTTTCTTAAGCAATTCTTCAATTGCTTTAGCTCCCAAATCGGAGGTCCCTTTTCCTTCGCCTTTAAGAATTCTTCTTTCTTTAATACCAATTCGGGTCATGATCCACTCATCGGTTGTATCAACCATGGTGCTCAGTTCTTCATTGGTAAGAATATAGTCAGGAAGATAAGCCCCAACTCCCGTAATTACTGCGTTTATCTTTGTCATTACTATGCTTACTTATTATTCTTTTGATCAAAATAGCCTACAATTATAATCAAAATGACTATCAATTGCAAAGCCCACAATCATAGGGGATAAAAGAATTAACCACAAAAATACTAATAAGAAAAATTGCTCCAAAGAGTATTCTAAGGAGCAAATTTACTATTGCGTTAAACCTTATCCGAAAGAATTAGGTTATGCTGTAACTTCTTTTTCAATCGCTAATTTACCTCTATAGTATCCGCACTCAGGGCAAACAGTGTGATATTTAGTAGTTGCTCCACAGTTTGAGCAAGATGCTAAAGTAGCAGGAGTAGCTTTAATATGAGTTCTTCTCTTATTTCTTCTCTGCTTCGATGTTCTGTGTTTTGGATGTGCCATTTTTCAACCTATTAAACTATTTATTATCAATCAATTTTTTTAATTCATTCCATCTCGGATCAATTTCTTCTTTTTCCGAGTGGTCTTCTAGTTTTTGCATCATTTCTTCGTTGCAAGTGCTGAAACCATCTTCGTCATCCGGATGGATAAAGTTGATAGGGAAACTCAACAAGATTAACTCGTAAATGTATTGAGCAATTTCAATTTCATTTTCAGATTCTGGCACAACAACTACGTCATCAGCCAACTCTTCGTGTTTTTCACCAAATTTAATAAAAAGAGAAGACTCTCCTTTTACTTGAAATGGGAAACGATCTAAACAACGATCGCAAGCCACGTCAATTTCTCCTGCAATCTCTATATCGAGTGTCATCACAAGGGTTTTCTTTAAAAGCGTTGCTTTTACAGAAATACTACCTTGGAAGTCATTATCGAATTGAAAATGCTCAAAGAATTTTTCGTCAACCGTGAATTCGAATTCATGACTGTCGTCTTTTAATCCTTTGAAAGGAATCGTGTATTTTGCTAAATAATCCAAAATGCTCAAATAAAACTTTGCAAAAGTATATAATTTCTAATAGCTATCCTCAAACTCGAACATCTTTTTTCTCAAAAAGTATGGATTTTTGACTAAAGAGATTTAGCCGAAATGGCTTAATGTTCAGTTTAATGGATTTATTATAGTCATTTGATTGAAATTTGAACTCCTAGATAGAGGTTTCTTCTCTCTCAAATGGGGTGCAAAAATAGGTAGAAATTACCGATTCAAAAATTTTTTAAGCAGTTTTAATAAGCAAAAGCGCTAATTTGTAGGCAATAGTATTCGAATGCAGCTGCCTTTGCCCAGTTCAGAGCGATGAACAAATATTTTTCCACCATGATATTCTTCGATGATTCGCTTAGCAAGTGAAAGACCTAAACCCCATCCGCGCTTCTTGGTGGTATAGCCTGGTTCGAATATGGCACGATATTGCTTCTTGTGTATGCCTTTGCCTGTATCGCAGATATCTAAGCATAAATTATTTTGTAATTTTCTTAGGTCAAAACTCAATCGGCCTGCACCGCTCATGGCATCGATGGCATTCTTAGTTGTGTTTTCAATAACCCATGAAAAGAGTTCCTTATTTAATCTCGTTTTGCAATCTATAGATTCTCCAATATTAACGGAAAACTCAATTTTATTGGATGATCTTTTTTTAAGGTAGTTGATACTTTCTTCTAATATCTGTTTGATATCGTTGGAAACCAGCACAGGTCTAGAACCGATTTTAGAGAATCTCTCAGCAATTACTTCCAGTCGTTCTACATCTTTGCCCATTTCCTGAGTTAAGCTTTTGTCAATATCTGAATCTTTAAGCAATTCCATCCAGGCAAGAAGTGAGCTTATTGGAGTGCCTAGTTGATGAGCTGTTTCCTTCGACATACCGACCCATACCTGATCTTGTTCGGCCTTTTTACTTATAGTGAATACGAGATAGGCAAGAAGAACCAAAAAAGCAATTAAACCCAGTTGAATAAATGGGTAGAGTGCTAGTTGTTTTAAAAGGCTGGAATCGTCGTAATAAAGGATAGTTTTTACACCATAAAGCTCTATTTCGAAGCTCAAACCACTACTCTTCATTTTCTCTAATTCACTACGCAGCTCTGCAATACTATCTTTTCTGGAAAACTTAAGATTACGATGATCAATGATCTCATTTTCCTCGTTGGTAAGAATAATTGGAATGGTTTCATTTTGTTCGAGGATCTTTAATAATAATCGGCTATCATGATTTAAATCGGAATCGATGCTAGCCAATGCTTCTGCCCACAATTTCACCTTTTTCTCTTCTTCCTTAGCCAATTCTTTAACCAAGCTACTGGTGTAAAATATGGAGCCCAGCACGATGAATCCTGCAAAGAGTAGAAAGCCAATCTTCCATTGGCGTTTTTTTAAAAAGATATTCATCTATTAGTTGTTTTCTTGCTGAGGGTCTTTTTCGATTTCGAAATAAATTTCATTTAAAGATGCTAATTATTTATTGTACTGTTCTTTATTAGCATCAAAAAAAAAGACTGATACAATGAAAACAGCATTTGTGTTTTATTATTGTATCAGTCTCTCTTTATGTCCTTGACTTATCTATTTAAGCTTTTGTAGATATTCGATAAGGTATCTGGCGTTTTGTTCCGGCTCATCCTTTTCAATCTCTATTCTGTAAACCTCTTGTGTGGTTCTTGTATCAAGACCGTGTCCATATGCTTTATCGTAGTAATCTAGTGTGATATCGGCAACTGTAGCATAATCACCCAGTTCTAAACTATCGAAGGCTTTTTTAACCTTTAAGCCTCCCAAGCGTTTTTCTATCTTCTTGCACATCTGTTTAAGTAAATCAATGTCGAAACAAGCGTATTCCTTTACCAGACGTTTGATACGCTCCGATTTTGGAACAATGATGGCTAAAAGCGGAGCCTTTCTCATTTGAGCAAAAAGCGGGTCGTTAATCCATACAGATCCAACTGCATGACTCTCGTCTTCGGTCCAGATTGGCTTAGAATGATCGAATTCCAACCAGGCTTGACCTAATAAATTCTCAAAATGCTCCGTTGTTGGTTGATCGTCCTGTCCTAGGGCTCCAAATGCAGAACCCTTGTGATTTGCAATTCCCTCAAGATCGAGAACTTGTTCGCCCAGATCGCTTAGTTTGTGTAAAACTTCTGTTTTACCGCTACCTGTATAACCACCAATGACCACCAAATTTGTAGGCCAGGAAAAAGATTCACGTATGTAATGGCGATAAGCTTTATAGCCACCAACAAGTAGGCTGGGTTTAAGACCTGCTGTTTCGAATAGCCAAGCCATACTACCAGATCGCATTCCACCTCGCCAACAATGTATTAAGACTTCACCATTAACGGCTATTTTTTTTGCTCTTTTAACAAACACAGATAATTTTGGTCCAACCAATTCTAAACCTAAAAGAACCGCAGCATCTTTACTTGAACGCTTGTATTTCGTTCCGACCTGAGCACGTTCTTCGTTAGTGAAAATTGGAATGTTAACAGCACCAGGAATGTGCCCTTGTTCAAATTCAGCAGGCGTTCTTACGTCTATCATTGGAATTGTTTTTCCTTTTTCAAGAAAGTCTTGTGCTGATAATTTAATGACCATGTTTTTAGATAAAAATTGTCCCGTCCTCAGTTGTTGAGGAGCGGGATTATAAATAAGTATATGTGGGTGTGCTTAATCTATTTGTGAATCGAAGTCTTAGCCTTCAAGGAATTCGCCTAATATTGAACTGCTACCTTTTCTGGTGTTACTGCCCATAGGAGAGATAGCTTGAATCAGTTTTCTAATTGGCATAGATTGCAGATAAACCTTACCTGTCCCACGTAGAGTTGCTAAAAATAGACCTTCACCACCGAAAACCATCGATTTTAAACCTCCAGCTTTTTCAATTGAAAATTCAATGCCTTCTTCAAAAGCGACGACACAACCTGTATCAACTCTTAAGGTTTGGTTATTTAATTGTTTCTCAATTACTGTACCTCCTGCATGCACAAAGGCTTTCCCATCGCCTTGAAGTTTTTGTAGGATAAATCCTTCACCACCAAAGAAAGTCGCTCCTAATTTTTTATTGAAAGCAATACTAACCTTGGTTCCAAGAGCTGCACAAAGGAAACCGTCTTTCTGAACAATTAATGTTCCTCCAGATTGCTTTAAATCAATTGGCATAATAGTACCTGGGTATGGTGCTGAAAAGGCAACTTTTGCTTTTCCATAACCTCTATGAGTAAAGTGAGTCAGGAAAAGTGATTCACCTGTAATCATACGTGAACCTGCCGATAATAACTTGCCAAACAAGCCAGCTTCAGGTTCCGATCCATCTCCCATTTTAGCTTCAAACTGAATACCTTCTTCCATATAAGTCATGGCTCCAGCTTCAGCAATTACAGTTTCGTTTGGGTCTAATTCAATCTCAACCAATTGAATGTCGTTACCATAAATTTTATAATCGATTTCGTGTGAACGCATATTTTTTAAGTGTTGGGTTAAAGAAATAAAGGTTCAAGATATAAGGATTTAGCCTAAACTCAAAGAGGCGTGAAGCCCAGTTTTAGAATTTAACTTTTGTTAAATATTCCTATGCTTAAGCCTATCGGTATTTTAATTCTTCGTCTTCAGACATCATGCCCCAATAGCTATCGTAGCGAGATTCTGCAATTTCCCCATTCTCAACAGCTTTCTTAACAGCACATTTAGGTTCGTGCATATGCGTGCAATTGTGAAATTGACAATGTTTAGAAGTTCTGAAAATTTCAGGAAAGAAGTGAAACATCTCTTCTTTTTTCATATCAAATGTGCCGAATCCTCGAATTCCTGGTGTATCAATAATGTAGCCACTGAAATCAAGCTCGAACATCTCTGAAAAAGTTGTCGTGTGTCTACCTGAAGAATGTGATTCTGAGATTTCACCCGTTTTAAGGTCTAAACCTGGCTGGATAAGATTGATTAATGTTGATTTTCCAACACCCGAGTGCCCTGAAAGAAGGTTGATTTTACCTTTCATCTCTTCTTTAAGCACATCCATGTTTAAGCCAGTTTTGGCTGAAACTTCGAAACACTTATAACCAATGTTCTGGTAGATGTTTTTAAGTTCTTGTAATTGCACAAGGTCTTTTTCTCTATAACGATCAACCTTGTTAAAAACTAGGTTTACAGGAATATTGTAGGCTTCAGCAGCTGCCAAAAAACGATCGATAAAAGTACTTGTAGTAAGTGGGTAGTTAACAGTCACAATTAAGAAAGCGTGATCGATATTAGCTGCAATAATCTGACTACTTTTTGAAAGATTAGTTGATTTACGGATAATATAATTTTTTCTGTCGTGGATTTTTACAATGACATTTGAATCTTTATCCTGATTAAATTCAACCATATCACCTACCGAGATTGGATTGGTTGTGCGGATTCCATCCATACGAAAACGACCTTTGATTCTACAGTCGTGAACTTCTCCATCATCGGTTTTAACGGTATACCAACTACCTGTTGATTTTATGACTAATCCTTCTTTCACAGTTTGTTATGTTTTTTGAAAAGGCTGAATCGCACTTCTCACTGATCTTGCTTATTGATAGACGATTTGACTTGTCAGTTATAATCCTGAAAGATATCGGTCTTAATTATTCAACAAAAATAGTATTTTTTTGTGGATTAGCTTTTTAGAAATGAGTTACCTGCTCTATTCTTATTAATTTAGTTTGAATTAGCGTCCCGCAGGGAAGTAGCTAGATTTTAAAAGACAGATTTATTGGACTTTCTGAAAAATAAAACTCCCGTAAATGCCTTGATTGTCTAGACTTTCTCCCTCGATAGTAAATTCGTTTAATAACACACCTTTCCAGCAGTCGAGTTCATAAAAAATGCTTTGATCTGAATGGATAATATCGTATTCCGTCGCTTGTAAAATAACTTGACTACCATTAATTTCACCTTCGACAAACTCTTGAACCATCACAGAATTAGATGAATCAATATTTTCTAGAAAGATGATCTTGCCAATAAGCCGTTTCCCTATCTGCTTGAGAAAGAGTTCACCTTTGGCTTTCCCATAGCTGTAATCTTCTTCATAGAGCCATTTTCCACTTAGGCTATCCATATCAAGCAATTATTTTTTTTTGTTTGACTCAAAATATTTTACACTCAGTAAGATACAAAACAATGCTGAAAAAAAACGTTTTTTTTCCTGCGTGAGGCTTTGTTGAAAAAGAAAAATCTCATATATTTGCAGCGTCTTAGTCAGAAATGACCGACAAAGTGATTGTCCCGTGGTGTAATGGTAACACACCTGGTTTTGGTCCAGGCATTTAAGGTTCGAGTCCTTACGGGACAACCAATATTTAAGCTTCGAATTTTTATTCGGAGCTTTTTTTGTACCCAGATTCTGACCGAATATAGTCTAAAGAACATATCATTTCGAGAATAATGTGCTTTGAATATGACTAATTTTGCTGCCTTAAAATCAAATAAACACACCATGTCAAAATTATTTAACCCCAAACTGTTTAGCCTTTTAAAAGCTGGAATTGATAAAAAGCAAATTTCGAATGATGTCATGGCTGGTATTGTTGTTGGTATTGTGGCACTTCCACTTGCCATTGCTTTTGCTGTTGCTTCGGGTGTGTCGCCAGATAAGGGTTTGATAACGGCAATTGTAGCAGGTTTACTCATTTCATTTTTGGGAGGAAGTCGTGTACAGATTGGTGGACCTACAGGTGCATTTATTGTTATTGTTTATGGTATTGTTGAAACTCATGGCGTTGGAGGCTTGATTATTTCAACCATTATGGCAGGTGTCCTTTTGGTGATATTTGGTTGCCTAAAATTGGGAACGCTGCTTAAATATTTTCCACATCCCTTGATTGTTGGTTTCACAAGTGGTATCGCTTTGGTAATCTTTTCAACTCAGATTAAAGATGCTTTTGGATTGGATATCGATAAAGTCCCCTCTGATTTTCTGGCAAAATGGGAATTATATTTTACACAGATTCATACTTTAAATACAACAGCTTTAATTTTAACTGTAGCTACCATTTTAATTAGTGTTTATTCAAAGAAAATAACGAGTAAGATACCTGGTTCATTTATTGCGATTATCGCAATAACAGTAGCCGTACAATTATTCGACCTTCCTGTTACAACCATTGAGTCATTCTTTGGGGAGATTCCAACTACGATTAGTATCAGTTTTCCAGCTATCGAGTGGGCAAACTTAAGTCAATATATTGCTCCTGCCATTACAATTGCTTTGCTTGGAGCTATAGAGTCTTTATTATCTGCGGTTGTTGCTGATGGTATGATAGGAGGTAATCATCGTTCGAATACCGAATTGATAGCACAGGGAATTGCGAATATAGTAACACCTTTCTTTGGTGGAATTCCAGCGACTGGAGCTATTGCACGTACAGCCACGAATATTAAAAATGGTGGCAGAAGTCCTATCGCGGGTATTGTCCACGCGTTGACCTTACTACTGATTATGCTTTTCTTTGGGAAGTGGGCAAAACTGATCCCGATGTCCTGTCTGGCTGGTGTATTGATTGTTGTTTCTTACAACATGAGTGAGTGGCGTGTTTTCCGATCTATTCTAAAAAGTTCGGGTTTTGATATTCTTGTTCTTCTAACAACATTCTTCTTGACTGTTTTGGTTGATTTAACGATTGCTATTGAAGTTGGTGTGGTGCTGTCAGCAGTTCTTTTTATGAAGAGAATGGCCGACAAAGGCGAACAGATTCAAAAAGATGTGAATGTAGATTTAATTGAAGATTATAGCGATTTGCCTAAGGATATATCGGTTTACGAGATTAGTGGTCCTTTCTTTTTTGCATCCGCTAAGCAGTATGCTCAGTTGATTCAGCAAATTGGCTTAAAGAGTAAAACCATAGTGATTCGAATGCGACATGTTCCTTTTATAGATGCAACGGGCTTTCACAACTTTAAGGCTGTGATCAATTCACTTCAGAATTCCAATGTTAAGATTATTCTCTCAGGCGTAAACGAATCTGTATTAATGGATATGGAAAAGTACAATTTGATCTCTAAGATTGGTGAAGATCATATATTCGATTCATTCAACCATGCTTTAGATTACGCCAGAGCCACTTATAATTAATTGAATTTTTTGACTTTTAGTTCATCTGTGCATTCTTTTTTAAGCGTTTTGATGCTCTTTTTTAATACAGGGTGTATAAAATCAGGTATGAGTTCTTCTAGAGGGAAAAGCGCAAATGATCGTTCATGAATTCTAGGATGAGGAACAGATAGTCTGTCATTTTCTATTAATTCATCACCATAGAACAAGATGTCAATATCAATGGTTCGTTCGCAGTACTGTGTGGTTTTGCGAACGCGACCTAATTCCTTCTCTATAGCTTGGGTTCTATTTAGTATCTCTAGGGCAGATAAATTTGAATCGAAAGCAATAACCTGGTTTAGAAAATTCTGTTCGTGGGTGAAACCCCAAGGTTCAGTTTCGTAAAGAGACGAAGCATGAACGAATTCACCGATCTGATTTGTCATCTTTCTGACTGCTTCAGACAATAATTCTTCACGATTTCCAATATTACCACCTAATAAAAAATAGATTCTAGTCATAAATTATCTGTTTGAACGGCAAAAAAACTAAAGAAATCTTACTCAGCAAAATATACATCGAAAAATAAGTCTTATTAATCGTCTTCATTTACAAAATAGATATATTTGTTATGAGAATCAGATTAATACTTTCTATTGATTTCGAATCTTAAATTTAAACTAACCGACCAAAAGAAAACTAATTTTCAAATTAAACGTTTATGAAGAATTTTTTTAAAATCACTTTTGCCTCTCTCTTAGCCTTTATCATCGGCAGTATTCTACTGCTATTTATTGGTATGGGAATAATAGGAGCGATAGTTGCTAGTGGTGATAAGCCTGTTACTGTAAAGAATAATTCTGTTCTTGAAATCACTTTGAATAAAGAGATTATGGATAGAGGCTCAGATAACCCTATGGATGGTTTTGATTTCATGAAAATGAAGCCTCAACCAAAATTGGGGTTAGATAATATTCTCGAGTGTATTGAGAAAGCTAAAGCGGATGATAAAATCAAAGGTATTTATCTGAATGTTAGTGATATTTCTTCAAGTTTTGGAGGTTATGCCGTAGCTCAGGAGATCCGCACTAAACTGAAAGAGTTTAAAACTTCAGGTAAGTTTATAGTGGCTTATAATAATATGGGATTTTCTCAAAAAGCGTACTATTTAGCTTCTGTGTCTGATAGTATCTTTATTAATCCACTTGGTAATATCTGGTTTACAGGTATGGGTGGTGAAATGACTTTTTATAAGAATTTCCTAAAGAAAATTGGTGTTGAAGCTCAGGTTGTTCGTGTTGGTAAATACAAATCGGCAACAGAACCTTATTTCCTTGAGAAGATGAGTGAGGCTTCACGCGAGCAGAATTTAGCTTACACTTCAGCCATGTGGAATCAAATGGCAGTGGGTATTGCTCAGGAGCGTGATATTACTGTTGAAGCGTTCAATAAATTAACCAATGAACTGGCTGTGCGCAAGCCTCAGCATGCATTGGATTATAAGCTTATTGATGGTATTATTTACGAAGATGAAATGGAAGCTAAGCTAAAAGATCTTGTAGGAATAAAATCGAGCAAAAAATTAAACACGATTGGTATTGACAAGTATACTAAGGCTCCAAACGTAAATAAAAAATATTCAAAAGATAAGATCGCGGTTGTTTATGCAACCGGAGCTATTGGTTTTGAACAATCATCAACAGCAATTGGTCCAGAATTAGCTCAAACTATTCGTGAGGCTAGAAAAGATACGACAGTTAAAGCGATTGTTTTACGTATCAATTCACCAGGAGGTAGTGCTTTAATTTCAGACATTATCTGGAGAGAGGTTGACCTAGCTAGACAAACAAAGCCAGTTATTGCCTCTATGGGTAATGTTGCTGCTTCGGGAGGCTATTATATCGCATGTGCTGCTGATACAATCGTGGCTGATCCAAATACAATAACGGGTTCTATTGGTATTTACGGTTTATTCTTCTCAGGTGAGGATTTGATTAAGAATAAGCTAGGTTTAACTACAGATCCTATTGGTACACATAAGTTTTCATCTTTTGGAGGAGGTTACCCGATTCCATTTATGCCATTTTCATCTCGTAAGTTCAATGAGCAAGAACGTCAGATTCTTCAGGAGTTTCTTAACGATGGTTACGATACTTTCCTAAGCCGAGTTGCTACTGGACGTCATAAGACTGTAGAAGAGATTCATGAAGTTGCACAAGGCCGTGTTTGGAATGCTATTGATGCACAAAAATCTGGCTTGGTTGATGTTTTAGGTGGTCTTGAGACAGCTATTGCAATTGCAAAAGAAAAGGCTGGTATCGATGAGTACCGATTAACTTCTTTACCTAAAGAAAAAGACCCATTCCAAGCCTTGATTGATGACTTTACAGGTAATGTGAAGATGCAAATTCTCAAGAGTGAGCTGGGTGTTAATTATCAGTATTACGAAAAGACAAAAGATATTATGAATATGGGTGGTGTACAAGCTAGAATCCCATATCAAATTGATTTATATTAAATTTTCAAATAAATTAGCGAAACGGTGAAAGGACTCTCAAGAAATTGAGGGTCTTTTTTATTTTGTATTTCACTTCTGAGTTTTAGACACAGGAAAAACTTATTATCTTTATCAGGATTCTAACAAATTAGAACAAAAAGAGTTGATATGGAAAAGATTAAAACAAATGCAGGTCATGGCTTAGGTGTAGCTGGTTTAGTTCTAGGTATCTTAAGTTTGTTGTTGGCTTTTATTCCTTGCGTGGGTGTTATTGCAATTGGGCCTGGTGTTATTGCGATTGTCCTATCAATAGTTGGCCTTGTTCAAGCCAATAAGGGTAATGGGGCCAGAGGAATTAATATTGCAGCCTTGGTGATTTCTGCTTTTGGAACCTTAATTGCCTGCCTTTGGTTGTTCGTCTTTGTGGGCATTGCCTCTCTTGACGAAGATCAAATTGAAGGTATGGTTGAGGATGTGATTGAAGAAGTTGTTCGCGGGACAAATTCTTGTAACACTGATTTACAAGATGAATTGAATAAATTGGAGATGCAATTGGATAGTATTAAAATTGACGAAACAATCCATATTCAGACCGATTCAATGAAAATTAAGATTCATATTGAGAAAGAATAAGTCAGATGAAAGAAATTGATTCCTATAGAATCATCAATATCATATTTGCAGGAGTAATTGGACTGGTGTTCATTTACTCCTGTCTTTTTTTACCTGAGAATGGCAGGCATATAATCCCTTCTATCTATACGGATATAACATGCAATGCAAGTCCCTCCTTGGGATTGTCCAGAGCTTTTTCAGCTCTTGTAAGAGGACAAGTTAGCCTGGCTAATCAGTTTAACCCATATGCCCTTAATATCTTTGCATTCTTCTGTTTTCAATTTCTTTATCGATTAATATCACTCAGGGTAGATAGTCAAGCATTTATAAGTAAAAGAAAATGGATTCGAATCGATATTATTTTATCCATCTCCTTATTCTTTTTTGCTTTTTACCCATTAATACAATTTACTTTACAGACTGTTGGAGAAGTCTTCAGATCTATTTTTTAGAATAAGTCAAAGTGGATGTATAAAAAAAGGCCGTGATATCACGACCTAATTATTTAGTAGTTCAGTTTATTCTTTTATCGAACTCACAACGTTCTGAATAAACTTATTGGTGTCGAATCGCTTGTCGATGGATAAGCCAAGGCGGACAATAACCAGATCTTTCGATGGAATAATAGATATCAGTTGACCATGATGACCGACACAATTGTATTCATCGATTTCAGAATCGGGATTCAGCCAGAATTGAGCGCCATACTTGCCATTTGAAGCCTTAGCAGGTGTGTGTGAATATTCTACCCAACCTTCTGGAAAAATACGTTCTCCGTTTTGTATTCCATCATTTAAGTAGAGTAAACCAAACTTAGCCCAGTCTCGAGTAGTGGCATAACCAAAAGATGAGCCTACAAATGTTCCTTCGGCATCAGTCTCGAAATAAAATGAAGGTGCGCCAATTTTCTTGAACAATTCCTCGTAAGGGAAATGGTGATATTCTTCATCATTATTAATTTTGTTACGAAGGTATTGACTGATGATATTTGTTGTGCCTGATGAATAAATCCAAGTGGAATCTGGTTTCACAGAGAATTGTTTAGCCATGGCATAACCTGAAGCAGTACCTGCTTTGTATAGCATCTTCGTGACATCAGACAAGCCTCCATAGCCTTCGTTCCAATCCAATCCGCTGCTCATATGCATCAAATTGTTTAGACTAATGTTTTTTCTATCATCCTTTTCCCACTCATTAAACAGGTTCTTGTCTTCAAGATCAAGTCGATTTTGTTTTTTCAGAATCCCCACAAGCGCATTGATAATGCTTTTGTTCATGGACCAACCCAAAAGCGGTGTTGACTGATTAAAACCATCACCATATCGCTCAGCAATCAGCTTATTCTTGTAAAGTACCACAACACCCCGGGTTCTTTCTTCATGTTTGAAAACGGAATCGAGAGCAAAATTCAAAAGATCAAAAGCGATTTCATCCTTGATGCTGTCAATCTGAGTATCTAAAGGGATATTGTCGATATGTGGCCTTTTAAAAGCCTGCTGTTTTAATTCATCCGCATTGTAACCTTTCGTTATACAGCAGCCCAATGCATCCCTATAAATCGCTTTGCGTGGGAATAAACCGAATATGCTAGCTGTGACCGATTTCTCATTTTCATCAACTTTGATACTGGTTTTACTCATAAATGAGTAGTTGATATCATTATTTTGTAAGGATTCTAAGCTTCTGTTTGCAATGAAAATACCAGAGCAAACATCTTTTGCAGAATAGCCAGTTACAACTGGAAGCTTAACACTTATATCGTAGATAAAATAACTTAAGCCAAGGATGGCAATGGCTAATAGAATTCGTTTATTTTTTTTCATGTGATTACAATAGGTTACATGATTCGTTTGTTGAATAAAAATAAGAAATTATATGAACTCTTCGATTGAATTAGGATATTGCATGAAAAGAACAAAGAGTTTAGATAATTATGAGTGCTTAAAGGCAGAGTTGAGTTTTTATAGAATAGTCAATTTCATCTGTGAAATTAGTGTAATCTGTGGTTTGAAATATTTCAATTAAAAAAAGAAAAGGCTGCGAAATTCGCAGCCTTTATCCTATTTGTTCTTTCCTCCATTTCGAGTGAAAGTCTCAAATAAACTTTCAAAGTCTCGTTGGATTTTATCTTTGATATCATCCTGACCACCTGATTCTGCAAGTCCTAGTAGCATTTGAACAATTCTGATTTCTCTTTGTTGTTCAGTTTCAATACTAGCGAAGTATACCGGTTCAAGAGAAAGGAAGTATTCCATCTTTTCATATGAGTTTTCGGCAATCTGCAGAAGCAATTCATTCGCTTTCTCAGTAGCACCTGCACGGTAATATTCTTGAATAAAACCAACCAATGAATAGTCGATAGGAAGTTTTTCGATTGGGAGTTCTTCCATGCATCTATCCAAAACCTTAGCTGCTTTTTCGGGTTTGTTTTCATCATTTAACTGAGCTGCTAAACGCACATGATTCGAACGGAATGACATGATACCGCATGTGATGATGTGGAATTGATCCATATACACATCTGGTTCTTTGATACGACCATATTCAAACTTATTCATCATGTTATCGTAAAGAAGATCTGTGTTGATACGACCATACTCTCCATAAGAATTTTCAGCTTCTATTGGAACCAAACGATATGTTGCTCCTTCCAACTGGAAATATTTTTCAAGACCTAAATAGTTTTCAGGTCCCATTCCAATTGAGAAGTAGATAGGCCGTTCCCATTCATTCGATGCGATGATATCAAGAATCATCATGCTATTTTTATAGAGGTAGTTGGTTTTCAATGTCCATTCTAATCGATCAACTATAAGGTCAGCATCTTCTTTTTGAACGGTACCATTTTTAAGTACCTTATCTGTATCAACAGGTAAATAGATATTTTTCCCTGGGAAATAATCCATCATTTTACCCGATTGAGTTTCAAGGCGAGTACGCTTATTGTCACTACCAACAAACTCTATTAGTTTAGCGAGTTCTTCAGCTTTTTCCAAACGATCCATTACAGGAATTTGATCTCGAACACCTGGTTCTACCTTTTCAGCACTTAGACTCATAGGGACAGGATCAGAATCATAAGCCTTTCTCCGCATTTGATTGATGTACCAATCTCCAGCTAATAAGCTGATGTTGACAATACGAATGTCACGACGGATGCCTTCAACTTCTTGTGCATACCAAAGAGGGAAGGTGTCGTTATCCCCATAAGTGAATAGAATTGCATTAGGAGCGCACGAGTTTAAATAGTTCTCGGCGTATGCTAAGGTAGCATAACGTCCACCTCTGTCGTGATCGTCCCAGTTTTGTTGAGCCATAAGGCCCGGAACTGCAACAAGACAAATAAGAGTAACCATACCTGCAGATGCCAGTGCTGGCATTTTCTTTTGCAGGAAGTTATAAAGACCCAATACACCAAAACCAATCCAAATGGCAAAGGCATAGAACGATCCAGCATAAGCGTAGTCACGCTCACGCGGCTGATGTGGGGATTGATTTAGATAAACCACAATAGCTAATCCGGTCAGTAGGAAGAGTAGCATAACAACCCAGAAATCCTTTTTGCCTTCTTTGCCGGCATTTAGTTGAAAGAAAATACCAATTAAACCTAAAATGAAAGGAAGAAAGAATAAGGTATTTCTAGATTTTTTATTTTTCAGTTCTGAATATAATTTATCCTGATTCCCCAGTCGCATTTCATCTAAAAATTGAATACCTGATATCCAGTTACCATGTCGAATTCCACCATGATTTTGAATATCGTTTTGACGGCCAGCAAAATTCCACATGAAATAACGCCAATACATGTGATTGAACTGATAGCGGAAAAAGAAGCTAAGGTTATTCCCGAAACTTGGTTTGTATATGGTTTCAGGACCATTCCCATTATCAACTGTGATCGGATTGTTTTTTGAGATACCTCCCCAATATTCGTAATCACTTATATGGCCGGCATTCGAGCTATACATACGAGGGAAAATCGTTTTAAATCGAGAATCAAATTCGTAAGCAGGCTTGCGAGAAGCAATCACATATTTATCACCCTTCTGAATATAGACAGGAGTTGTGTATTTCACATCGTTGACTGGGGCATTATAGTATTCTCCAAACACAAGTGGCCTATCGCCATATTGCTCACGATTCAAATAAGATAATAGGGCAAAAACATTGTCTGGGTTATTCTCATCCATTGGAGGGTTAGCCGAAGAACGGATAACGATCATGGCAAATGAAGAATACCCAATCATGATCACAACAAATGAAGTGACAATGGTATTTAATATGACTTTATTGTGCTTAATTGAATAGTTAATGGTCCATACAACAAGAGCGATCATGGCAATGCCATAAATTAGAACACCTGTATTGAAAGGAGCTCCTATTCCATTGACGAAGGCTAACTCGAACCATGAAGCCATTTTTATGACTCCAGGAATGATCCCATACATGATAGCACCTAAAATGACTAAAGAGATTCCCAAAGCTGCAAGAACACCATTTCTGGTTGTTTCATATTTTTTGAAATAGTAAACAAATATGATTGCCGGAATAGCTAAAAGGTTTAGAAGGTGTACCCCAATTGAAAGTCCCATCAGATAGGCAATCAGGATAATCCATCGATTGGCATATTTCTGATCAGCAACATTTTCCCATTTTAGAATAGCCCAGAAAACGACTGCAGTAAACAGTGAGGATAGCGCATAAACTTCGCCTTCGACAGCAGAAAACCAAAAAGTATCAGAAAAAGTATAAGCGAGTGCACCAACCATACCAGCTCCAAAAACGGCAAGTCCATTAGCTAAACTAATCTCCCCATCTTTTATAAAAAGCTTTTTGGCAAGATGGGTGATGGTCCAGAACAAAAACATGATGGTGAATGCCGAAGCAAGAGCAGACATCAGGTTGACCATGAGAGCCACGTATGAAGGATCGGGAGCGAATAATGAAAAGAAACGCGCTAAGATCATAAAAAGAGGAGCTCCAGGAGGGTGCCCAACTTCTAAGCCATATGCTGTTGTAATAAATTCACCACAATCCCATAAACTGGCAGAAGGTTCCATGGTTAAAGCGTAGGTAATGGCTGCAATAGCAAAAGCCAACCAGCCTAGAATAATGTTATATCGACTATAATCTGTATTCGATAGTTTATTGTTTCTGGACATATTTTATTAAAAATTTATTGGAACGATGAGTTCTTTTTATTGTTTTTTGAATTAAGACAAACAAAGATGGCATATTTTCCATGGAATTGTTTCCCATTTGCCGAGTTTAGCTGACAGTATGATTTGTTTGTAAAAATATTTAAGGCTTGAAAATAGTCATTTTTAGGCACCTAGATCCTTAAGCTTCGAAAAAAATATTTTTTTTATTTGCACAATGAAAAAAATGTTTACATTTGCAGTGCTCTAAGGAAATTGAGCAGTGGAATTGTCCCGTGGTGTAATGGTAACACACCTGGTTTTGGTCCAGGCATTTAAGGTTCGAGTCCTTACGGGACAACCAATATTTAAGCTTCGAATTTTTATTCGGAGCTTTTTTTATGTCTTGTTATTTCATAGGTATAAATAAAAAAGACGTCAATTGCTTAACGTCTCTTTCTCTGAACTTGTATTTAAATCATTTCTAAAGCTTCTTTGGCTACCCATTCTGGAGAAATATCTACCATGCACTTTTGATACACATTTTGAGAGCATTTTCCTGATCCATCTTTCGTACAGGGGCGACACTTTAGATCAACTTCTAATGTTTTAATCTGTTCACCACTTGTAAAACCAAAGGCTGTAGGTCCCATTAAGGATAGGGCTTTTATACCAAACTTATCAGCTGCATGAAGAAAACCAGTATCCCCAGAAATAACCAACTGTGATTTTTGGACTAAATAACAGGATTCCAAAAGATTGGTTTTACCCATTAGGTTCAAAATTCGATTAGGAGCTGTATCTTCAATCTCTTTACAGAATAAATCATCTGGCCCTGCCAATATCATAAATTTGTACTCAGGTAGGTTTAAGATAAGTTTTTGCCAATGCCCAACTGGCCAGCGTTTCATCGGCCAAGCCGCAGAAGGGACAAGGGTGATTAGTTTTAAATCATCTTCATTCTTGAAATTAAGAATGTTTGAGTCAATTTTCTTTTTGAGATCTTCTGGAAAATACCAATCTGTTTTGTTGATGGAAAAATCTGTAATCCCCCATTTTTGAAGAGGCTTTCTGAAAGAAAGCATTCCTCTGAATGGCATTGGGTATTTATCGATTCTAAATTTGAACAAAAGAATACGTTTGATTCTGTCTTTACTACGAAGGGTGTAGTTTGGACCAATACCAAACCAACGCTTCCATCTTGGAACCAAGACAGTTTTTAAAACGATAGAGCGAATATTGCTATGAGCATCGAATGTATAGTCGAATTTCTCTTTCTTCAATTCTTTGGCTTGTTTCCAAAGCCCCTTAAAACCAGCTTTTCTATCGAACCCCCAAATTTTAGTGATGCGATTGTCCATAGCTAGAAAGGATGACATGTCTTTTCTGGCAATCCAATGGATTTCAGCGTCTGGATAATGGTTTTTGATACCATCAACAACAGTCATACATTGAATGATATCGCCAATGGAAGAAAAGCGAATGATGAGGAATTTTTTAGGCATGGATTCTGTTTTTTTTAGCTTGAAAGACAAAATTAGAAAGATTTTTTTCAAAAGCTTAATTATTGGCCTGCTAATGAGTTTTGAATAATAGAATTGAAGATTCATCAAAATTATAGTTCATGGTTCTTTTCTGCTTCTTTTGGATCGAAGAGAGGTGACCAGTTGATCAGTGTAGAGCAAATGTGTAATCAATAGATAATTTGTCATGGTTTGATAGAAGAATTTGAACTAAATCATAAATCCGTCGTCAAAATGTTACTTGGGAATTGAGATAGTCTTAGTAAATTATATATCAGAGCTTAAGGAGTGGGAATGAGGGTTTTTGAACAGATTGATTTATAAGTTTTAAAGAAGTTTGAAGAGGGCTTTTGTTTGGCATCTTTATTTAGGTTTTAAAAGTAATGAGACATTAAATCCTACGGAGATGAAAGAGAGAGGGAAAGCGATAGTTGTTGGTTGGGATTTTTCGGAATATTCAAAGCTTGCTTTAGATCATGCTTTGTTTTACTCATATCAAACCAATATGAAGATTTGTTTGGTGCATATCATCAAACGAAAATCTGATACAGATATAGTGTCAGTTGAATTGCAAAAGGTCGTTGATCAAGTTTATCAAAGCAGAGGGAAGCATATCGAAATGATGGTTCGTCATGGAAATGTGTCCGAAGGGTTGAGCTCTGCTGCCAAAGAAATTTCAGCTGCAGTTATTTTTATAGGGACGCATGGCGTTCAGGGGATCCAAAATTACATAGGCAGTCATGTGTTAAGGATAATAATGGATTCTGCTATTCCTTTTGTGATTGTACAAGCTCCTCGTGAAAAGCATACCCAATTCTCTGTAGTGTGTCCTATCGACTCAAGGAAAGAGAGTAAAGAGGTTTTGTATTGGGTTGCATATCTTGCTCAAGTTTTGGGAGCTAAAATATCATTGGTTTATCCTGAATATAAAACTCAAACAAGAATTCTCAGGACTAAAGCGAATGTGAATTTCTCTAAACATTATTTGGGTGATTGTAGGGTGAAATATGAAGAGGTGAAGTTGAGTTCTAAACGGTTCAATAATGCCATTGTCCAATATGCAAAGAAAAAACATGCCGATTTGATTTTAACCATAACCAATCGTCAACCCAAGGTTCAATATTTGTTTTCTGCTTCAAAAATTCAATACTTAATTGCAAATAAGGAGAAGATTCCAGTATTGTGTGTAAATCCTCGTAAAGACTTATGGATATATGGAGCTTATAAATAAGATTGCTTTTAAATAGCAGAGGATTATGATATGAATATCATAATCCTCTTGTTTTAGTTACATATCTATATACTTTATTTGTGAGAGAATTACTGCGGTTTATTTAATCAATAAGATTAAATGATATTTTTGATATTCACTTTTGTTTTGTTAGATTTATGCTGATCAACTTTTGTGTCAGTTCTGGAAAAAGGTCCAATATTTTAACAAGTTTTGTTAAAATTAAGGCTGTTTTGAACACGTACTTCTTACAAAAGAATGGTTAAGTAAGACAATATTCAAGTGAAATTATCAAAATACAAGAGATGATAGAAAACGGGAAGACAATATTTGTGCCATGGGATTTTAATGGTGTTTCTGAGTATGCTTTGGATCATGCTTTGTTTTATTCATCTAAAAGTAAGCTTGATGTTTGTTTAATATATATTGTCAAGAGAGAATCTCTAGTATATGAAACTAAAGTCAAACTCGATAAAATTGCAGCTGATATTTTAGCCAGAAAGGGCAAGCGGGTGCGGACTATTGTAAAAGTGGGAAGTTTTCATTCAGGTCTAAAAGAGGCTGCTGACGAGAATCAAGCAGCTATGATTTTTGTTGGGATAGATGGTTTTAAAGGTATCCAGAAATATATTGGAACACCGATTCTAAATGTTCTGTCAGGAGCGGTCATTCCATCCGTTGTGGTTCAGAGACCAAAGCGAACAAGAAGCACTTTTTCACTTATTTGTCCAATTGACCAAAGAAAAGAGAGTAAATTATTATTAAGATGGATTGCATTCTTGGCTCGATTTATTGAGCTTAAAGTTTACTTGGTTTACCCAGAATTTGAAGAATTTGGACAGAATAAGAAAATTTTCAGGAATGTTGCCTTTGCAAAGAATTTCCTGAATAAGGAAAAGATTAGTTTCGAGAGTGAATGCTTTAGTGTTTTCGATTTCAATAATTCTATCGTTAGTTTTTCACGTAAACGGGGAGTCGATTTGATCCTGAATTTAACTAAAAAAGAATTAGACTATAGAAGTTTCTTTACCACTCCCAAGAGCCATTATTTAATAGCCAATAATGAAAAAATTCCAGTAATGTGTATAACACCAACACGTACTATGTGGAAATATATTCCTTTTAAATAAATAATGAAAATATGATGCTTGTGAATCCCTATTCTTTAGAATTGGGATTTATTTTTGTTGCTATCTCATAATAGTGGAATAATCAAAACCAAGTTTATTTATTGTCATTTTTCAATATCCATGTAATGAAATTTACTAAAATCATCATTTTACTCTTCTTGTTTTTATCCTTCAAGACATTTGCGTTATCATATTCTAATGATTCGATAAGTGATGATCATAGGTTTCAGCTAAAATTTAAACACATTGTTGTTCCTTCAATTTTGATTGGTTACGGCATTGTTGGCAATGAAAGTGAAATATTGCAAGATTTTAATTTTCATATTAAAAGAAAAACCACTAAATATTTTAATCATTCTCTAACTATTGATAATTATGGTCAATATGCACCAGCAGTTGCAGTTTATGGTCTAAATGCATTTGGAGTTAAAGGGAAACACAATTTAAGCGATAGAACTGTGATATTAGCTTCGGCTTATCTGATTATGGGAATTGCTGTGAATGGGATGAAGTACTCATTTAAAATTGAACGCCCTGATGGGAGTTCTAAGAATTCTTTTCCATCGGGTCACACAGCAACAGCATTTATGACAGCAGAATATTTGAGGCAGGAATATAAAGATGTAAGTTCATGGTATGGAATTGCAGGGTATGCTGTAGCCACCAGTTCGGGCTTGTTTCGAATTCGTAATAATAAGCATTGGTTTACCGATATTATGGCTGGTGCAGGAGTTGGAATCTTAAGCACTAAACTTGCTTATTGTATCAACCCATGGCTGAGTCAAAAAATATTTAAGAACAAAAAAACTAATAATTCTGTTACAATACTTCCCTATTATAATGGTAAGCAAGTAGGAGTTGGTTTTGCTAAGTCCTTTTAAAAGCAAGAACTTTTGATGATTATATTTATAATGCCATTATCTTTGAAATGAGATTTAAAGCTTATAAATATTAAAAACACTTACTGATGAAACTCGTATTTGCAACCAACAATCACCATAAACTTTCTGAGATTCAAAATATGCTTGGAAATGAATTCCAAGTGTTAAGCCTAGCCGACATTAATTGTCAAGATGAAATTCCAGAAGACCATGAGACATTAGAAGAAAATGCAAGTCAAAAGGCTCATTATATTTATGAGAAATTTGGCTTGAATTGTTTTGCTGATGATACAGGATTGGAAGTTACGGCATTGAATAATGAGCCAGGTGTTTATTCGGCGCGTTATGCAGGAAGTTCACGTTCGTCAGAAGATAATATGAAAAAAGTTTTGCAAAACCTTGATGGGAAGAGTGAAAGATCAGCTCGATTTAGAACTGTTATTGCCTTGATTATTGATGGAGAAGAAACTCAGTTTGAGGGTATCGTAAGCGGAGATATTTTGTACGAAGAAAAAGGCAAAGATGGCTTTGGTTACGATCCAATATTTCAGCCTAACTCCTATGATATCTCTTTTGCGGAAATGTCTTTATCTGAAAAAAATAAGATTAGTCATAGGGGAAATGCAGTGCGTAAATTAGTTGAATTTTTACTTAAGTAGATTCCTTTTAAAGACTGTTTTTTATTAGAAAGATGAGATTACAGTGTGGTTGTTGCTAATTATTGTAGTTTGTTGTAATTTAGATGTTTATTCGATCTTATGTGGAGTGTTGATTCAAATATTATCGTCTGACTGAAATTTCATTTTCTTTTGCTTTTTATTGTTTGAGATTAATTTTCACAATATGATTCATAAAACTAAAGCGATTATTTTAGGTTCGGTAAAGTATGGTGAGACGAGTTTTATTGTTCATGCATATACTGAAAAATTCGGTAGGCAAAGTTATATGATCAAGGGGGGAAGATCGAAGAAGTCGAGAACCAAGTCGAATCTCTTTCAATCCCTTTTTCTTTTAGATATGAATGTGTCTCATCGAGACGGGAAGAATCTACAAATGATCAAGGAGGTTCAGTTTTCAGAGTCAAGTCCTCATCTGAATTTCGAAACACATAAAAATCATCTTGTTTTATTTTTAGCAGAAGTCCTTTCTAAAGTTTTAAAAGAGGAGGAAGGAGACGTTCAGTTATTTAGCTTTTTAAGTGATCATATTTCCTATCTGATTCAAGTCGATGATATACCTAAAGCCTATCATCTTAATTTTTTATTAAACTTAACACGATTCTTAGGTTTTTATCCACACGATAATTGGTCTGAAGAGAATCTGTTTTTCGATTTGGACAATGCTGTTTTTGTAGGTTTGGAAAGTAGACATGCCCATTGTTTGAATTGCCATATAAGTGACTTGTTGCATTTGCTTTTACAAACACAACTAAGTTATATCAATGATATTAATATATCCACAGAGGATCTGAAAATATTGCTTAGAGCCATCTTGAATTTTTATGCTTTGCATAGTCATGGGTTTTCTAAGTTGAAATCACTTTCAGTATTCGAAGATTTAAATGGTTTTTAATCAGGCTTGACTTAGTATAATATAAAAGCTCCAAGAACTTCTAATGAGAGATCTTGGAGCTTTTATTATTTGTGAATGTTTCTATTTTTTAAAATAGGCCATGAATTTGTGCTTCAACTTGGTCTATTATCGAGTTAAGGTCATTGGGATTCTTAAGGAAATCTATATTATCTGCATCAACTATCAATAATTTCCCTCTGTTATAGCTCTTAATCCAATTTTCGTAACGATTATTTAAGTTTTTTAGATAATCCAAGCGAATAGTCTCTTCATATTCTCTACCTCTTTTTTGAATATTATTGACAAGCGTTGGAACTGAAGAGCGTAAATAGATTAATAAATCTGGAGCTTGAATCATCGAACTCATTAGCTTGAAGAGCTTGCAGTAGTTATTAAAATCACGTTCAGTCATTAAGCCCATATCGAATAGGTTGGGCGCAAAAATTTGAGCATCTTCATAGATGGTTCTATCCTGAATGATATTTTTACCCGATTTTCGAATATCCATGATCTGAGAAAATCGACTTTTCAGGAAATAAATTTGAAGATTGAATGACCAACGTTGCATATCATCGTAAAAGTCATTTAAGTATGGGTTTTCATCAACATCTTCGAAGTGAGCTTCCCAGCCATATTGTTTGGCAAGTAGTTCGGTAAGTGTTGTTTTTCCTGAGCCTATATTTCCTGCAATAGCGATATGCATAGCGATATTATTTTCTGATTGTAAACCCGATTGGATCGGGATGGATTTTGCATGATTTAGATGCAAAAGAATGTTTTAAACTAAATTTTCCGTGAAAAGCCCATGTAGATTGGCATCGATATTTGTGATAACTTCAGATAAATCCTTGGGATTTCCTAAGAAATCTATATTATCAACATCAATAATCAATAATTTTCCTTTGTCATAACCTTCAATCCAAGCTTCGTAGCGCTCGTTTAGGTTTTTCAGATAATCTAGACGAATAGTCTCCTCATAATCACGGCCTCTGGCTTGAATATGACCTACCAGGGTAGGGATAGAAGCTCGTAGATAAATCAATAAATCGGGAGCTTGAATTAGGTCACTCATCACCTCAAAAAGAGCAATGTAATTCTTAAAATCTCTCCCTGGCATTAAGTTCATGCCATGTAAGCTAGGTGCAAAAATATGAGCATCTTCGTAGATAGTTCTATCCTGAATAATTTTCTTCCCAGATTGACGGAGAGCTAAAACCTGATTGAAACGAGAATTTAGAAAGTGAATCTGCAGAGGAAATGACCAACGCTGCATATCTTCGTAAAAATCGTTTAGATATGGGTTTTCATCAACATCCTCAAAGTGAGCTTCCCAACCGTAATGTTTCGAAAGTAAACCGGCTAAAGTTGTTTTGCCAGCCCCAATATTTCCTGCAACAGCAATATGCATTATTATGTTTATTTTTATTCTTAAAAAAATCAACTAAAATTAAGAATAATTTTCAGGAATGCAACTTGTTGTTTTTGGCTTGAATCTGGATGGTCTTGATATCAATGCTTTAGCTTTTTTATAGAGATTTGATCTCCATAAAAGATATAAACTCTGTTGGCTTGTATTTTACTCTGTCTACTATTCGGACTCTGCATTTCAAAAACTATGGAATCAGTTTTGGCCTGTGGCTTATATGCAAACCAGGTCTTATTTTTGAGATAAAGTAGGTCCTGATTCGTAAAGCAAAAATCGCTTATCCCGATTAATGGGATTTGCTGAAAAAATTGACCAAATTTATTTAAAATTAAGAGTCCTTTCGAAGGGATTAGGAAATACAGTTTATCATGAAAATCACTCATTTTTGAAGGAGAAATATCCTTTATATATGGTGACAAAAGACTGCTTTTATTTAAGATTTCACCCTGCTTTGAAATTCGAAAAGCTTGATTGTCATCTTTATTGAATATCCAAAAGCCACCAGAAGATGCTTCACAGCAAAGTTGTGTTTCGTTATCAGAGTAAGTGTATAAATCAATAGGATCTGAAATTGGAGTCAATGTCTGATCTAGATATAAAAGCTGGTTGAATTCCTTATAAAATAGAAGAAGACGGAGAGGATTGGACACATCTATAGACGTAATATCCCCTAATAGGGCATCTGAATAATTCGAAATAAGTACCTTTTCTGATGAGAATTTCTTTAGCTCATTTCCATCAATTGTATAGATAGAGCCAAGATGATCAACTTCTAAAAGTCTATGATTTTTTTGAGCACAAATATTAAGTGAGCTAACTAAACTCAATATGATAATTATAAACTTCATCGGATGAATTTTAAATTTGATTCATGCTTAAAACTTCATCAATCAAATCTCGATTATTGGCTAAACGAGGGACTTTATTTTGGCCACCTAATTTACCTTTTTTCTTTAACCAATCGTAGAATAATCCTGGTCGAGCTATTGTGATGATAGGTTTATCTAGAGTTATGTTCTTATAACGCTTAGCTTCATAGTCGGAGTTTTGACTCATTAATGCATTGTCAAGAAGGTAATTGAATTCGTCGATGCTTGCTGGGGCCTTTTCAAATTCGATTAACCACTGGTGTGCACCTTTTCTGTTATCATCCATAAAAATGGGTGCGGCCATATAGTCTTTTAGAATGGCATTGGTTTTATTACAAGCCATTTGCATCGCTTTTTCAGCATTGTCAATAATAATTTCTTCGCCAAAAGCATTTATAAAAAGCTTCGTTCTTCCTGATATTTTAAATTTATAAGGCTTAAGGGATGTGAATTGGACGGTATCGCCAATTTGATAGCGCCATAAACCCGCATTTGTTGTGATGATAATGGCATAGTTTGTATATAATTCAACCTCCTCAAGACTTAAAACTCTCGGATTCTCATCATTAACATTCTCTAGAGGAATAAATTCATAGTAAATACCATAATCGAGCATCAGTAACATGGATTTATCATTAAGATCGTTTTGAATACCGAAGAATCCCTCTGATGCATTATAAGTTTCCATATAATTCATCTTTTCTGGCAATAGGAGTGAGTTAAACTGATTACGATATGGATCGAAACAAACACCACCATGAACGAATAATTCTAGATTCGGCCAAATTTCGTGAATGTTTTGTTTTCCACTCACTTTTAATACATGTTTAAGCAGAACTAAATACCAGGATGGAACGCCTGATAGACTGGTGACATTTTCATTTAGAGTCGCCTGAGTCATTTTATCGAGTTTCTCTTCCCATTCTTCCAGAAGGACGATAGATGAATCTGGTGTGCGTATAAAATCAGCCCAGAAGGGTAGGTTTTGGATTAAAATTGCAGATAAATCACCATAGTAAGATTCATTGCTAAGGTTATTAATTTGATGAGATCCTCCTAAAGTGAGACCTTTGCCTTTAAGTAACCCTGTATCAGGGAAAAGTGATGTATAAAGTGTCAGGATATCTTTCCCACCTCTAAAATGACAGTCTTCCATGGCTTCTTTACTCACAGGGATAAACTTACTCTTAGAATTGGTTGTGCCTGATGATTTAGCAAACCATTTTATTTCGCTAGGCCACAATATATTTTGTTCTCCTTTGCGCAATCTATCAACGTAGGGCTCAATATCTTCATAAGTTTGGACAGGAAGACGTTTCTTGAAATCACTTAATGTGTTAATCGATTGGAAATCGTATTTCTGTCCCCACTCTGTATTTTTGGCGTGACTTAAAAGTTTAGTTAAAACTTCATGTTGTGTATCAATAGGATGCTCTTTCGTGAAATCAATTTCAGAAAGTCGTTTGGTGTTGAACCAGGAAACAATGGAATTAATAAGAGCCATATATAAACTTATCGTTAGAGGATAACAGGTAAATTATAAGTTTAAATATAAGAAATTTATTTTGTTAAAAAGTTGACTTTTTGTCCAAAAACAAAGATATTCATGTTAGACTAGATTTAGTTTTTAGGGGTCTTACTGAAATTTATTTAAATAAAATCGTTCAATATTAAAGGAATACTATCTATTATAGATTAATCCCTATCTTTGCCAAGATAAATTAGAAACAAAGAAAATCATATATAATGGAATCAACCAGACAGAGTAAGATATCAAGATTGTTGCAAAAAGATTTAAGCGAGATTTTTCAAATGGAATCACGTAATCTTTTTCAGGGAAAGATGATTTCAGTTACCCGCGTAAGAATTAGTCCTGATTTAGGATTAGCAAGAGTTTATTTAAGTATTTTCCCCTCAGATCAGGCCGAAGCTGTTTTGAAAGAAGTGAAGATTCAAACTAAAAACATGCGTCGTTTACTAGGGAATCGTGTAGGAAAACAGTTGAGAGTTGTGCCTGCATTAACTTTCTTCGTTGATGATTCGCTTGATTATATTGCAAATATTGATTCACTTTTGAAAAAATAAAGCGATTGTTCCCAGATTTTGAGATTATCAAACTTTAAGCTGAGTATTTGAATTTACCTTTCTACATAGCCAAGCGCTACCTTGTTTCTAAAAAGAAACAGAATGTAATCAATATCATTTCTATGATATCAGTGATTGGTGTGAGTTTGGGTACCATGGCTTTAATTATTGTATTATCTGCTTTTAATGGCCTCAATATGTTGATTGGGGATCTGTTTGGGAGTTTTGATCCTGATCTTAAAATTATACCTGTAGCTGGAAAGACTTTTATTCCCAATTCATCGGAGTTTGCTCAAATAAAAAAGATGGATAAGGTTTTGTTTTATGCTGAAGCCTTAGAGGATAATGCTCTTTTGCAATATGGTAATCGTCAGCGTCCAGCCATTGTAAAAGGGGTGAGCGAAGATTTTGCATTGATGACGGGTATTGATACCATGATGTCAGATGGAAAATTTATTTTAAAAGAGAAGAATAATGAATATGCTGTACTTGGATATGTTGTAGCTGGCAATTTGGGTATAGGTCTGAATTTTATTGATCCCATTAAATTTTATGTTCCTCGTCGTACGGCAAAAATCGGGCATAATCCTATGGATGCCTTTAATGCTGACATTCTTTACCCTAAGGGTGTCTTTACCATTCAGGAAGATTTTGACTCGAATTATGTGCTGGTACCAATGGCTTTCGCTCGTCGTTTATTCGATAGAGAAGAAGCTGTTAGTGCTGTTGAAATTAAGCTCAAGAATATTGAAGAATCAGATGAGGTACAAGCCTACATTCAAAGTCTCTTAGGTGATGATTACGTGGTAAAAAATCGTTTTCAACAACACGATGTTCTTTTTAAAATGATGGAAACCGAGAAGACGGCAATCTTTTTTATTTTGGCCTTTATTCTTGTTATCGCTTCGTTCAATATTATAGGATCGTTGAGTATGCTTATTATCGATAAGCAAAATGATATTGAGACACTTAGAAGTATTGGTGCAAATAAAAAACTGATTCAACGAATCTTTTTAATCGAAGGTTGGTTAATTTCCTTATTGGGAGCTTTAATTGGTACCATAATTGGGATTGTAGTTTGCTTGTTGCAAGCTAAATATGGCTTTATTAAGATAGGTGGACCTGATAGTTTCATTTTTTCTCAATATCCAGTAAAAATCGTATTTATTGATGTGCTAATCGTTTTTGTAACCGTCGTTATTATTGGTTATTTGGCTTCTCGTTTACCTGTTCGATACCTTACCCGTAAGTTTTTAAATGTAGGTTAATGCATTTTATTGCTTAATCTTCTCAAATTATGAAAATTTTCAGCGCAAAAAAACTGTACCTTAGCGTTTATTAAAATGGTTATGCCTGAGAAACATAATCAGAACTAAAATTTAAACACTATGACTCGAATCTTTCTATTTATTTTATTCTTTGTTGGTGTTAGTATGTCTTTAGAAGCACAACAAATTGCGAAAACAAACTCAGGTAGAGTAGTTGTTTTATTTGATAATGGCACTTGGAAATATGTGGATGACAAACCTGGTGCTAAAGATCAATCAGCCATAAAAGAAGTCGTAGAAGAGGCAAAAGTAATTGATACAAAGATTGAACTAAAAGATACTGAAACTCAAAAACTTAATTTTATCAATGGACCAAGCGCGAAACTTTTGAAATATTTCAAGCTTAAAAATATTATCAATGCTGATTTAAGTTTGGTTTCTCAATCTGGAAAAGTGAGCTTGTTAATTGATTGGAAAGTTATGACAGCTGAGGCCTTTGCATATTTTGGATATATTAAAGAAGGGAGTAAAATTAGCCTGGAATTGATGGGAGGAAAGGTCGTAGATCTGATTTATACAGAAGAATTTGAACCTAAGGAGTATGAAAAGTACGGTTTCTCAACCTATAAATCTCAATTGGAGTTAAGCCCGGAGCAGATAGCTTTATTACAATCGAGTATCATAACAAAGGCAACAATGACCTGGACTAAGCGTAGTGAAGAATATAAGATTACTAATCCTGCTTACTTTGTGAATGAATTACCAAAGTTGATGAAGTAGAGTTTAATGATTACGTGATATAAAAAAAGCTGGTAAGTCTTTTGACTAAACCAGCTTTTTTTCATTCCGTCAGATCTGGAATATATCTAATCTTCAGAAATGCTATCTCCCCATTGATCAGAAATGCTATCAAGTATTAGCATCAGTTCTTCATAGTTTCCTGAACGAAGCATCTGTATACGGGTTTGCTTAAAATGGGTTAGTCCTTTAAACATCCCTGCCATATGACGACGCATGTGTAAAATTCCTCTTTTTTCATCAATCCAGTCTATAGCACCATTTATCTGTTGTTTTAGCATTTCGACCTGCTGAGATACAGTTGCTGGAGGTAATAGCTCACCTGTTTTTAGGTAGTGCTTTATATCGCGGAATATCCAGGGTTTCCCAATGGCACCTCTTCCAATCATTATGGCATCTACCCCATATTTATCAAAGGCTTCTTTGGCTTTTATCGGATTTGTGATATCTCCATTCCCAATTATAGGAATGTTCATACGCGGGTTATTTTTCACCTTGCCTATTAAATCCCAATCGGCTTCCCCCGTGTACATTTGGCAGCGTGTCCGGCCATGAATAGTTAATGCTTGGATCCCAGTATCTTGTAATTGCTCGGCCAGGTTAACAATGATTTTTGAGTCTTCATCCCAACCCAGTCGGGTTTTTACTGTCACAGGCACATTTACCGCTTTTACAACAGCTTCTGTAATTTCCATCATTAAAGGGATATTAAGGAGCATTCCCGCTCCCGAGCCCTTGGTTGCGACCTTTTTAACAGGACAACCGAAGTTGATATCTATAAAATCAGGATTCGCTTGTTCCGCAATTTTAGCTGCTTCAGTCATGGCATTAACCTCTTTTCCATAAATTTGGATGGCTAGAGGACGTTCTTCTTCCACGATTGTCATTTTTTTCATGGTTCGATTTACTAAACGAATAAGTGCTTCAGAAGAAACGAATTCGGTATACATTAAATCGGCTCCGTATTGCTTACACAACAAACGAAAAGGGGGGGTACTCACGTCTTCCATGGGTGCCAGTAATAATGGCTGATACCCTAAATCTAAATTTCCTATCTTCACTTTATAACCTAATTTAATAACAAGCCCAATTGACTTAAACTACTCAATACAAATCTGGTGTAAATGGCTAATTTAGACCTGCTGAAATCGATATTGATGCTTCTTTATTCTTTTGCAAAGATATAACAGATCATCAAATTAAAAATAGGAGGTTAGAAACATCTGTTTTTTAACTAAAAGCAAGCTAAAAGGTATCATGTAGTTTAAGTATAAAATGTTAATTTTGTTTCTGTTGTTCAAAATCTGCTAGAGAAAAACTGCTTGTATGTTAAAAAAAAGTTTGATTCCCTTATTAGCCATATTTTTTGTAGGAATACTCGCAATGGCCTATTTCTATATGCAAAAACAGAAAGAATATACGACTAGCGATCACTTTCTGGCTATTCCTGCTTCTTCTGAAATCATGATTCATTTTGATAATTTGGAAGATTTGATTTCCAAACTTGAAAAGAATCAAGGTGTGTGGAAGGAATTGTGTGAGTTTAATACCCTTAATGGTATCGATAAGAATCTGAAGAATTTTTCGAGTCTGATCAATGCGTCTTCTTCGGAATCAGAACTCGACTTGGACCGCTCCTTGACTATTGCGAGTCAGATTATGGGAAAGAACCAAGTTGAATATCTTTATGTGCTACCTGTTCGCAGTTATCTTGAAGAAAAAAGAATTCAATCCTTTATTCAAGATAAGTTGAATTCTCAAAAAGAACCGATTAGTAGAAAATACAATGGAACTAATTTATATACACTTTCTCTAAAGGATTCAAGTAAGCAGTTTTTGCATTTTTGTTTCTCAAAGGGGTTGATGTTGGTCAGTTCATCTATGATTTACCTTGAGAATTCTGTAAGACAACTCGACGTGTCTGGTTCCATAAGTGAATCGAATGGCTTTAATCAGGTTTTCAAAACGAAAGGCAAAAATGTAGACGCGAACATTTATTTTAATCTTAAGCACTGTCAAAAACAATTTGCCTCTCTATTTACAAAGGAAATTAAATCGCATATACGTCATTATTCCCATCTGGGAAATTGGGTTGAGTTAGATCTAAGTTTTCGGGACCATCTAGTTCTTTTGAATGGGTTTACATACTCGAATCAAGAAGAAAATAATTATCTGAATGTTTTTATGAAACAAGATGGGGTTAAGATGGAGATGGAATCTGTTTTGCCAGGCAATTCAGGTTTGGTGGCTATTATGGGGCTAAATGATCCTATCCAACACAAGAATGCATATCGTAAATTTCTTGAAGGGAATGATGGCTTAGAGAATTATTTAGCAGGATTAAGAATATTGAAGGATAAGACTGGAGTTGATTTTGAGACCTTGTTCTATTCTATAATTCATAAGGAGATTGCTCTAGTTTATCTCGATAATCAGACAGATAAGCAATTTTCTATTATTCGAACAAAATCGGCAAGTGCTGCCAAAGAAAAGTTGGTGAGTATGCTGTCTTCTTATGCTGAAAGAACAAAACGCAGTTTATCATACTATTCAACAAGTATAAAACTTGATGGTGCAACAGAGTTTGATGTGTTTAGAATGCCAGATGATTTTTTATTTGAGAAGATATTTGGTCGTATGTTTAAAGGAGCTCCTTCTAACTATATGATTATTTTTGAAAATTATATGATCTTTGGAAAGACTAAAGCTCAGCTTTCAGAATTTGTACATGCTTCTTTCTTGAGAAAAACTTTAGATAAAGATCCTGTTTACGATGAGAGTAAGGAATACTTGTCGAATAGAGCGAATTTCTTTTTCTACACGTCAATGCCTCGATCTAATAAGGTTATTTCTAGTTTTTTAAATGAAGCTTATCAAACTGATATTCTAGAACAAAGAGAAAGTCTCAATAAGTTTCAATCTATTGGATTTCAGATGAGTGCTAACGAAGATCTGATTTATAATAATGTTTTTGTGAAACACAATCCTGTTTTAGAACTTACTCCTCAAACAGTTTGGGAATCACGTCTTGATACAGCTTTTGTCCATAAACCTTTCTTAGTTGAAAACCATTACACCAAGGAGAAGGAAATATTGGTTCAGGATCTAAAAAACCAACTTTATCTGATCAACCCAGTGTCAGGTCGAATATTATGGAAAAGGCCATTGTCTTCTCCAATAGTAGGTGAGGTTAGTCAGGTTGATTTGTTAAGAAATAACAAGTTGCAATATGTGTTCGTTACCCAGGATAAACTGTATTTGATTGATCGAGAAGGGAAAGATGTTAGTAAATACCCTGTTTTGCTGCGTTCAAAGGCTGCAAGTGGGCTTTCTGTTTTTGATTATAGCAATAATAGAAATTATAGATTCTTTGTTCCTGGGAAAGATAAAAAAGTATATGCGTATTCTAAAGATGGTAATCTTCTTGATGGTTGGAAATTTGAGAAAGCAGAAAATCCGATTATCAGTGAGGTGCAGTATTTTAGGATAAAAGATAAGGATTATATCGTTTTTGCAGATGAATACCGGGTTTACATTCTAAATAGAAAAGGTCAAGTTCGAGTAAAACCAAATAAGCAGATTTCTAAGTCGAAGAATAATGCTTTTTATCATGAAGTTGGCAATTCAAAACATACTGATAGACTGGTGACAACTGATAGGGAAGGAAATATTCATTATTTCTATATGAATGGAAATGTTGAGACCCAAAAGATCACTGGATTAGATAATGATCATCATTTTGTAGCCGGAGATATTGATGCTGATGGTTCATCTGAATATATTATTAGCAATCAGAACAAATTGCATGTGTATGAATCTGATGGGAATGAAGTTCTTGAAAAAGAATTTTCTTCGACTATTTTTGGCCCACCTGCAGTTTATAGGTTCTCAAGAAACAAATGTGAGATTGGAATTTGTCTAAAACATGACAATGAGTTACATCTCATCAATACTAATGGTGATAACCACAAAGGCTTTCCTTTAAAGGGAAATACTGCATTTTCAATTGCCTTTTCAAAAGGAACACAAAAAGGCTTCTACTTATTTGCATGCGATGATCGTAATTTTCTGTTGAATTATTCCGTGAAATTGTGATTTTTAGTGGTAAAAAGCGTATATTTTAGTGTGAAATAAAATCGAAATGAACGATTATGTTTGTGAATGATGCCTATTTTTGCATCTAGTTGCTAATCGTATTTTAATCTAAAACGACATAAACCATATATCTATAATGAAAAAGAAACTCCCAATCCCCATTTTGCTAGTCTTGTTTTGTTGCTTGACTATGCCATTTAAATCATGCGTTGATTCTGATGACTATGATTTCGATAAATTATCTGATAAAGTTGATTGGCAACCCAATTTTGTGGCTCCAGTAGGTTATGGAGAATATAATCTTTGGTATTTGTTGAATCAGCATGAGGCTGTATTAGACGATCAAACAATTGTTCTTGGTGAAGATGGTTTGATTCATATTAAGTATATGGAGAAAGATATCTTTAGTTATGAAGCTAGTGAAGTATTAGGCTTCCCTGATCAGTCTAGTAACTTTTTGAACTTAGATTTAAATGTTCCAGCTATAGGTATTCCTTCAGCTAACCTTCCGCAAATTGTAGGTCCTTTTCCTGAAACGTTTAGTGTAAGCACTGATGATGCTGCTGTTATTTTAAAGGAAGTTAACGTAAATTCTGTTTTGAATTTCACATTATCTAACCCTTTGAATACTGAAGTTGATTTAAAAGTTAGCTTACTTTCTGGAACTAAGGATGGTTCGACTGTTGTTGAAACTTACGTTGTTGCAGCCAATGCAGTTGCACAAACAGAGAGTCTTGATTTGACAAATTTGATCATACAATTTGAGGAACCTCTGACTGTTTCGAATTTTATTGAGATCAGTTTCGAAGCCACTATTAAACCTAATACAGGAACTGTTACAGGTACTGGTGATTTGAATATTCAATATCAAGTTGGAAACATTGAATTGATAATGGCCAAAGGAGACTTTGGAGATCAAACTATTGATATTGGTTCTGGTGATATTGATTTGGGTGTTGATTTTTGGGATGATATTGATGGTAACTTCACTTTTGCGGATCCACGAATTAATATCAAATTCGATAATGAAGTTGGTGTGCCATTTTTGGTAACAGCTAATATGACAGCTTCAAATTCTGATGGACTTACTTTAAGTCTTGACCCTGATAATCAGTTGCCAAATTACCCTAAAACAGAAGCTGAAGTTTTGGCTGGTATTGAAGCATCAATCTTGTACAATAAAGATAATTCAGGGATTGTAGATTTTATGGCTTTACCGCCATCTGGGAATATCTCTTATTCAGGTTCGGTAAGGATAAATCAAAATTTAGATGGAACCCGTTATAATCCTCTTGCTGTAGGTAATAATATCAATATCGTTTCAGGTAATTCTTCTATTTCGGCCGAGTTAGAAATGGATATTCCAATGGATTTTAAGGCTGATAATTTGAGTATTTCAGATACGATTAATGAGATAGATATTAATGATGCAGATAAAATGTTAAAGGCTGCTATTATTATCACATCGGAAAATGGTTTGCCGTTAGATGTGAAAATTGAAAATATTTTCTTCACCGATGCCGCCTATATAGTACTTTCAACAATTTCGAATGAAAGTATTATAAAAGCGGCAGGTGTTACTGTTACGGGTGAGGTTGATCCTTCCACAATTACTAAAGAGGTTAGTAGAATTGAGTTAACAGAAGCTCAGATTAAAAGTCTGAACGATACCGAAAATATCATCATTAAAGCTGTACTAAGTACTTATGATGAAGGAAAACAGTCAGTGAAACTTCAGGGAACCGATAAGTTGAAATTCTCAATAGCGGTAAATGCTCAACTTGACCTATCTAACTAACCTATAGCTTTTATACAAATGCATAAAACAATAATAAAATATAGCCTACTGTTATTTGTCGGATTAATCTTAAGTAATTTGGCTTCAGCGCAAAAAATGAACAACACGCTGTACTTGATGCAGAATGTTCCTCAGAGCAATCAGTTGAATCCTGCCATTCAACCAGAATGTAAAGTTTTTCTGGGTTTCCCAGGTCTAAGTTCAATTTATGTGAACTATGCGAATAATGGTTTCACTTATAATGATATTATTAAGGATGGTACAGGTTTGCAAAAGGATTCTTTGGTAGTAGATATCAATAGTTTTCATGATGCACTGCAGTCAACCAATACGATTGTGAATCAACTTGATTATACCTTTTTCTCATTGGGTATTCGTGCTAAAAAGATGTTCTTCACTCTTGATATGAGTTCAAAAATTGATACCCGTTTAGGTTTTGATAAAGGACTGATTTCTTTCCTGAAGAATGGAAATGCTGGATATATGGGACGTACAGCAAATTTGGGAGCTATAGGTCTTGATGGTACTGCTTATAATGAAGTTGCTTTGGGTGTTTCGAAGCAGGTGACTGAAAAACTAACTGTAGGTGTTAAAGCTAAGATGCTTTTTGGTGTGGCCAACATGCATATGGATCAATCAAATTTATCGGTTTATACATCTGAATCGGGCGATTTAGTTCGCTTACATTCTAAACAATTGATGAAAGTGTCTATGCCGCTAGACGTCACTCAAGATGCTGATGGTTATATTGACGATATTGATGTGCTTGATGATGATTTGGATGCCACTTTCTTTTCAGGAACCAACAATAAGGGTTTTGCTTTTGATTTAGGAGCGACATACCAATTTGATGAAAAAACAACTTTCTATGCCAGTATTCTTGATATTGGAGGTATTAAATGGAACGATACTTACGAGTTATCTCAAGATGCGACTTTTGATTGGCAAGGTGGCGATTGGTCTCAATCTGGAAATTCAAATGATCCGAATTATCGCGAGATTGAAGACGTCATGGAAGATTTGACGGATTCTATTTCAGATGCCTTCCGATTTAAAGATAAAGCCGGTTCTTACTCAAAAGCTTTACCAACTAAAATATATCTTGGAGGATCTTATAAATTGAACGAACGTGTGAATGTTGGCGCTGTTAGTCGTACAGAGATTTATAATGGTAAGCTTCGTCCATCACTTAGTTTATCTGCTAATACAAGAGTGATTCGTAATTTTTCGGCATCAGTTAGTTATTCTATGGTGAATAATTCATACAACAACGTAGGTGCGGGTATTGCTGCTAAATTAGGACCTTTTCAGATTTATGCTGTAAGTGATAATATTCTTGCAATGAATCCGAATACCGCAAAGACGGCGAATTTCCGATTTGGCATGAATATGATGTTTGGTTGTAGAAAAAAGACGGTTAAGAAGGATGTTTGCAAAATTCAAGAAGATCTAATTCTTGAGCACATGGAAAAGGTTAAAGAACAAAATAAAAAAGAAATGGAAGAGTAATTTCTGATTATAAATATTCTAAAAAAGAGCTTATCTGAAGGGATAAGCTCTTTTTTTTTTCGTCTGGTCTGGAAAAAGATGTAATTACAAGCGCCATTCATTGGTTTTAAAAGCACCTCGGGCATGAAGTATCCACTGACTTTCGTCCAAAGGATTGACACCTTTATATTCTCTTTGTTTCTCTTCTCCTCCGGGACAATCTTGATAGCACGAAAAGCCAAACTTCACTTTCCCCTTACCTCCCGTAAGGGAACTCAAGCGGATATTAAAATCCATGGATGTTGCTGCTGGAACTTCCCCTTCAAGGTGAAACTTTCCATCGTCAAATTCAGGATTAGCAAATACAGCTCGCATTTGATTTAATTCACCCGCAATTTTTCCAAGAAATTCTTCCGGTGCCGATATTTTAAACTTCAATATGGGCTCTAATAAATTTGTGTCAGCCTCTAGTAGACCTTTCATAAGTCCCATGGGTGTTGCTATCATGAAATCGCCGGGACGTGAATGCATCTCATGATCTTCCCCTTCGATAAGCGTAATTTTTATGTCGGTAACTTCCCATCCTTTAATTCCCTGTTCTAAAGCTTTGGGAATGGTTCGTTTTATTTCATTCTGATATTTTTGAAGGACATCGTTTACCCCAACTATCGATTTATAAGTTACGCCACTTCCACGCACACCAGGTTCTATTTTAAATCGTGCCACAGCCCAGCAAGGCTTAGGCATAGTGTAACGGATATAAGCTTCAGTTTCTCTTGCTGGAGTTTCTTTATAAACGACGGTGGGCTCATCAAAACTAACTTCTACTCCAAATCGACTATAAAGCAGCATCTCCAAAATTTCCATTTGAATGGTTCCCATGATATGAAGATTCATTTCTCGATCTTTCTTAAACCACTCAAATTGTAATAAGGGATCTTCACTCGAAAGTTCTTGCAAGGCTTCAGCCAGCTTGGCATAATCAGCTTCATTTTTTGATTTTATGCCAACAATCAGTAGTGGGATTTGCAATGTTGTATTTTCTGGAACACCATTTTTACTCCCCAATATATCACCAACCTGAACCTCTGGCATACCACTAACCAAACCTATATCTCCAGCTTCTAATGCTCCAATATCTATATGTTTATTAGTGTATATTTTCCGTATGAGTGAGACTTTTTCATCTCTGTTAGCGACTACATTCCTGATACTATCTCTATTTTTCAAACTTCCTGCAAACATGCGGATATGGGCTAAACGTCCAAGTGTTTTATCGTGTTCTATTTTAAATACTAAGGCTGAGGGTTCGCTTTCTGATTCTATTGATACTTCTGGAAAATAATTGACGATGGCATCCAATAACTCTGGCATACCTAAACCATTTTTAGCTACTCCTAATAATACTGGGTTTAGTTTGGATTGCTTGCATAAGTTTTGAGCTTTAGATAGACAGTAGGAGGGATCCAACACGTCTCCTTCCAAATACTTTTCGAGTACTTCTTCGTCGGTATTGGCTAAGACCTCGAGAGATAATTCTTTTAGATCGTCTCCCAATTCATTGGTTTCATTTGTCCATAAATGCTGAATGATAGCTTCATTACTTGCTTCATCGCTACAGGTTTGAAGCGCAAATACGGGTGTTTTTAGTTCTTTTTGTAGATCTTTAAATACTTGAAGAACATCGGCACCTGGACGGTCGATTTTATTGATGAAAATAAGCACAGGTATACCTCGTTCGCAAAGAGCTTCGTATAAAGTATGCGTATGGGCCTGTACGCCTTCTACTGCTGAAACAACAAGTATGGCTGCATCTAAAACCCGAAGAACACGTTCCACCTCGGCTGAAAAATCGACGTGCCCTGGTGTGTCAATCAAATTAATCTGTGTGTTCTCCCATATAAATGAAGTGCAGGCTGAACGTACCGAAATACCACGTTCCTTTTCTACCTGAAGCGAATCGGTGATGGCACTTCCCGTATCCACACTCCCCATTTTTCGTGTCGCTCCTCCTAAAAAAAGGAGATTCTCTGTAATGGTTGTTTTACCTGCATCTACATGGGCCAGAACGGCAATATTTCGTATGTTTTGCATTTTTATTAAAATGATATTCAAAAAATAGGTTCTGAATCCGATTCTGGATCATAGTAGTGAATGCCAGATCCTAGATCCTAGATTCAAGGCTAATTCAATTATCAAAATCAGCAGCTTTGCGCTTTTCAGGCTATGAATATAAGGAAGTATAGTGTGGGATAAAAAGTTTAATAATAAATAGATTTAAGCTAAAACATGTTTTCTTAAAGAGATGAGATAGAGTGCACGTATTAAATATAGAAACAAGGCTTGTGTTAGGGTTCCAATAGCTATCGAAAGAAGAGAAAATTCCGTATCGGAGATTATAACAATGCGACTTCTATCGAAGGCTCTGGTTTCGATAGAAGTAAATTATAATTAAAGATGAGAGAGAGCGAGGAATTGTAACGAAAGGCTCGCCGCTTATAGCTCTTCTTAAGAGGCTATAAGAGAACACCCAAAAGCAAAAAGTGAAATGCGTATAAAAAAAAATGAAATGCTTATATTTGTCCTTCAAAATAAGATAAGATGGCATTATTAAGATTTATATTAGTTGCAGCAGGTATCTATTATCTGATTAAATTTTTGTTTCGAGCGTTTTTCCCAGTTATAGTGAAGAAGACTTTTGACAAGATGCAGCAACAACAAAAACAGCAGCAACAGCAGTATCAAGAAAAACCAGAAG
The DNA here is from genome assembly GCF_003863355.1 of Ancylomarina euxina. GTDB lineage: Bacteria > Bacteroidota > Bacteroidia > Bacteroidales > Marinifilaceae > Ancylomarina > Ancylomarina euxinus. The sequence continues at coordinate 295,755 of NZ_QQWG01000001.1, forward strand.
GTGAAGTAACTGTTGAAAAGAACACGAAAAATAAAGGCAAGTTCGACACTAAAGGTGTAGGTGACTATGTCGATTTCGAAGAAGTTGACGATTAATTTATTTTAGAATTAAGAATGACTTTTAGGCATTTTGTGCTTTTGAATTTGTTCATGCTAAGATGATCGGCTACTTTTGTTATCCAATTTTAGAAAAAATAAAACTAAATAAAAAACTATGGCTCAGGAAGATGTTTTCAAAAAACTGGTAGCTCATTGTAAAGAATACGGATTCGTATTTCAATCATCAGAAATTTATGATGGTTTGTCTGCGGTTTACGATTATGCACAATTGGGTGTTGAATTAAAAAACAACATTAAAAAGTATTGGTGGGATTCGATGGTTAAACTGCACGAAAATGTGGTTGGTATTGATACTGCTATTTTTATGCACCCTACCATTTGGAAGGCATCGGGCCACGTTGATGCTTTTAATGATCCTTTGATTGATAATAAGGACTCGAAGAAGCGTTATAGAGCTGACGTTTTGATTGAAGATCTTTTGGCTAAGTATGAGGCTAAAATGGATAAGGAAGTTGCTAAAGCTCAAAAGAAGTTTGGCGAATCTTTTGATGAGGCTCAATTCCGTGAGACGAACCCTCGTGTGCTGGCTAATAAAGAAAAGATGGATGCTGTGCATGCTCGTTTCGTTGAAGCGTTAGATAAAAATGACTTAGTAGAGTTGAAGCAAATCATTATCGATAATGAGATTGTTTGTCCTATTTCTGGAACTAAAGATTGGACTGATGTTCGTCAGTTTAACTTGATGTTTTCAACTGATATGGGTTCAACAGCTGATGGAAGTAGTAAGATTTATCTTCGTCCGGAAACTGCTCAGGGTATTTTCGTGAACTACCTGAATGTACAGAAAACGGGTCGTATGAAAATCCCTTTCGGAATTGCTCAAATTGGTAAGGCATTCCGTAACGAGATTGTTGCCCGTCAGTTTATCTTCCGTATGCGTGAGTTCGAACAAATGGAACTTCAGTTCTTTGTTCGTCCAGGTGAGGAGATGAAATGGTTCGACGCATGGAAAGAAACGCGTATGAGCTGGCACAAAGCTCTTGGTTTTTCAGATGATAAATACCGTTTCCACGATCACGATAAGTTGGCTCACTATGCTAACGCTGCAACCGATATTGAATTTAAGTTCCCATTCGGATTTAAAGAGGTTGAAGGAATTCACTCTCGTACCGATTTTGACTTGAAACAGCACCAGGAATTCTCGGGTAAAAAGATCCAATATTTCGATCCTGAGTTGAATGCGAGTTATACACCCTATGTGGTTGAAACCTCAATTGGTGTAGACCGTATGTTCCTTCAGATTATGGCGGAAGCTTATCAGGAAGAAAAAATTGAAAAAGAAGACGGTAAAGTTGACGAACGAGTGGTATTGAGATTACCTGCAGCATTGGCTCCAGTTAAGTTGTGTGTGATGCCATTGGTTAAAAAAGATGGTTTACCTGATAAAGCTCGTGAGATCATTAACGACTTGAAATTCGATTTCAATTGTCAGTACGACGAGAAGGACTCGATTGGTAAGCGTTACCGTCGTCAGGATGCTATCGGAACGCCTTTTTGTGTGACTTTAGATCACCAATCGTTAGAAGATAATACTGTGACCTTACGTTATCGTGATACGATGGCTCAGGAGCGTGTTGAGATTGCGAAACTATATGATATCATTAAGTCAGAAGTAAGCATGAAAAAGTTATTCAAAAAGCTGAAATAGTCTTTACAAGCTTAAATATATCGAGAGGCATCCATTGGGTGCCTCTTTTTTGTCTCTACATGATTTATAAATGTGTAATAGTAGGATCTTATTTAAAAATAGGTATGCTATCTTTCTCTTGCAGAAAATCATAAAATATTGGTTACTTATTAAATTCAAACCGAACTCTAATAAATCTCTATCTGCAGATATTTGCAAAATATGCGTGAAATACGATACAAAATGCTATTCTCTCGCTGATGAAACGGATCATCACACTGGTTTTGGATAAGGTCTGGCTAGCCAATTGGACCGGGAGCAGGCTGGGAATACACCATGCCCAGCTAAAAATTAAGAAAAAAGAAAATTTATTTCTACAGGATGTTAGATATAGATTGATGAAAGTCAGAGAGGTATCTGTATAGGGCGGTTTCTCCGACTTTTTTTTATAAAAAAAAGCTTGTTTTTGTTTTGCAGGAATGAAACATTTCCATACATTTGCAACGCATTCAAAAGCAATGCCCAGATGGCGGAATTGGTAGACGCGCTGGTCTCAAACACCAGTGAGGCAACTCGTGCCGGTTCGATCCCGGCTCTGGGTACCGCGAAGATCCTCTTGAGAAATCAAGGGGATTTTTTTATGCTCTTTATTTTGAATCTCTATGACAAAAAAAATATTATTCTTTTTTTTTCTTTTGATTTCCTCACTTGGGTTTTCACAAGATTATAAATATCTGCCTACATATACAGGTGAAATCGTTAAACACAAAAACTATATTCTATCCTATAGCGAGAAGTTTGAGCAGGCACAATGGGTCGCTTATGAGCTAATTGCTGCTGAAACCATTGGTTTAGTTAAAAGAGCTGATAATTTTAGACCTGATCCTATCGTAAAAACAGGTTCTGCAAACCTAAACGATTATAGAGGGAGTGGTTACGACAGGGGGCATTTAGCACCTGCAGCTGATATGGGATTTTCTGAAGCAGCCATGTCGGAGAGTTTTTATATGTCGAATATGTCACCACAAAGGCCATCCTTTAATCGGGGGATATGGAAAAATCTGGAAATTCAGGTTAGAAACTGGGCAAAAGCCTACGATAAAATTTATGTGGTAACGGGCGCTGTCCTTAAGCCTGGGCTACCAATCATAGGGAAGAATAGGGTTGCAGTACCAGAGAAGTATTATAAAATTATTTTTCGAGAGAAGGCTGGTCAGTCAGATATGATTGCATTCCTATTGGCGAATAAGAAATCAGAACAGCCTTTGTCGAGCTTTATTGTAAGTGTGGATCAGCTTGAAAAGTTAACGGGACTTGATTTCTTTCCTCAGTTACCCGATGATTTAGAAAATAAGTTGGAAGCTCAACAAAATGCTCTTAAGTGGGATTTTGGACCTTGTAAAGGGAATCAGAGTATAGTAAGAACTGAAAAACATGCCGAAACAAGTCGAGTAAAACCATCTAAAGGCCAATGTTGTGGTAAAACAAAGAGTGGTTCACAATGTAAGCGAGAGGCTAGCTCAGGTTCTCGTTATTGTTGGCAGCATAAAAATAAAGGGAAAGCTTAACTTTCCCTTTTCTTATGAACAACTTAAAGCTCTATCCGTGTGATTCGATAAAAATGAACATTTAAGATTATTCCGTGTAAATTTCTTGCAAAATAATTCTACCTAGAAGAGGTCTGTAATGACTTTTTTCGTAAAAATATTCCTGATTCTCAGTGTAAATATTCTTACCTGAAAAATTATGGATTCGATCAGTTTCAAATATATTTTTTAGTTCGATTAAATCCTGATTATTAAATTTTCTCTGCGACCATTCTGGATTAATAATAATTTGATAATCGGTCTTATGTTTTTTGAATATTTCACAAATCTCACTAAGCATTTTCTTCTGAGTGTTAAAGATAACTTGAGAATAATCATCAATATGAAGCTCTCTAGCAGGGAATTCTTTTTTGTGAGTCACCCAATATTGTCTTTCAAATTGTTCAATTTCAGATTCTCTAGGGTTTCTGATATCATTGGTTAATTGGTTTCGATGATCATCCTTTTCCATAATAACACCTCGCATGTATTTCCGATAGGTATGGAAAATGCAATAATCAATATATGGAATTAAGAACTTTGGATTGAAAAAGGCTGTGATAAACTCTTTTTTAAATTCTGTTTCACTTATGCCACTAATGTCAGGATGCAAAATACGTGTATGCGAGGTATTTTTAACAACTTTTCCTAAAGTGTTATTATCAATTATAAGAAGAACATTTTTGATATAAACACCAGATTCATCCAAGCGTTTAATCTTTTTATAGATTGCGTATAAAGATTCCGAATTGGCATTTAGACGGATAGGATTCGCATTTTCCAAAAATGACTTCCAAATAGTAGTTGGGTACGCCATTGTACAAGAATTTCCCAGTATAAAGGAATCGTATTTTAAACTGTCTCTGTGGTTCAAAAAACTTTGCCAGCTAATGTATCCTTGATTGAGTTCTATAGGCTGATTATTGTAAGCTTTATAAGTATGATTTACCTTAAATGGATCAGAATAGAAATATCCAATAATTAAAGCTAATATCGGAAGAAGAAATATTCCAGTTTTTTTTACGAATGTAACAAGATCTTTGTTCGCCATAACCTAAAATTGTAAGTAGATGAAGTCGCTTGCACCAAAATCGCCACAAGAAAAAATGATGAAAATGATTAGGTAATAAACACTCCAACGTATAAGGATTGATTTTTGTTCAAATTTCCCCCATATATCCCATTTGCTATCAGTATATTCGTAAAGGAACATGAGAGATGTTGCAAGAGAGATAACTATGATATTGTGATCGCGCACACCCAAACTTATCTCTTTGTATGTTGATCCAATACCGTCAAAAATATGGTTGATAACATAAATGACATCAGCGAATTTTTCAATCTTAAAAAAGAGAAGAGATACTGCGAAGATGAGATAGGTTCTGATTATATTGTACGTTTTGAACCATTTACCTGAAAGATATTTGTTCCACTTTGTACACCATTTTGATCGACTCATTTCATAAATGATGACCCCGCCCTGAATGGCACCATAAATAATGAAATTCCAGCTGTCACCATGCCATAAGCCAAGTAGAATAAAAGTAATCAGCAAGGCATATACAATACCCCATGTACCCCAATTTCTTTTTCTGAAAGCTAATGGTTCATAGATATAATCTTTAACCCAAAAAGATAAACTCATATGCCAACGTCGCCAAAAATCTGTAATACTTTGTGCAATAAATGGGCGATTGAAATTAGGAGATAATCGATAACCTAGAATGGCAGCTCCACCAATTGCTATGTCTGTATATCCAGAAAAATCAGCATAAAGTTGTATTGGGTAAAATAGTGTTGCAACACAAAGTTGAGCTCCTGAATAATCTTGTACCGAAGCAAAGACATCATTCAGAGGAGTCGCTAATTGATTGGAAATAATCAGCTTTTTAAATAAACCAATAGCAATTAATCTTAGACCATAGCTTACTTTATCGTAATCAAAAGCTTTCTTTTCTTTAACTTGAGGTAGAAAATCTCCTGGACGTTCAATTGGTCCAGATAAGAATTTCATAAAGAACAACATATAAAGCAGGAAGTCACCCAAATTCTTTTCAGCTTCCTGCTCTTCCCAATAAACTTCAATGAGATAAGAAATTGACTGGAAGATATAAAATGATATCCCAAGAGGTAAAAATATTTTTGTGATTGAGGAATTCCAGTTACCACCTATCGTTTTTATAAATAAACTCAGATTAGCTTCAAGAAAGCCAAAATATTTAAAGAAAACTAGAATTGTTAAATGGGCTATTAGGCTGATTGTGAAGATTCGTTGCCGAGTTTTATCACTGTTTTGTTTATCAATCCAAATGCCAGAACTAAAGGTTATTATTGCTGTTGATACAGCAAGAGCCAGGTAGCCCCAATGATTGAATCCGATAAAAATGATGCTACCAGTCAATAACAACCATTTTCTCAATTGAGGAACTATTAAATAGAATATGCCCGTAATTAGAATAAAAAGGAACGCAAATTCCCACGAATTAAATATCATGATTTCTTAGGCTGTTTTTTTTTGAATATTTGTACACAACTCGCCAACGTTTTTCAACTTCATAATTTCTCTAAGCTTAAATTTGACCTTGAAATGTTGCTCTACCTCTGCAATTAATCTAATGTTATTCAAAGAATCCCATTCATCAACATCATCTGCTGTAGAGCTTTCGGTTAAGATAATTGTTGGCTTATTCAACACTTTACAAAAGATGCTATTTACTTCTTCTAATACTTGACTTAATTCCATTGTAATATTTATTTTTAAACTAATTCTAAGAGTTTTTTACGATCCACTTTACCACTCGAGTTTAATGGGAGTTCGTTAATTCCATATATGTTTTGGGGACACATATAAATTGGAAGCTTTTCCTTAAGAAAATCAATTATGCTTGTTTCCTCACCTTCGTACTTTTCGATAAAAAGATGTAACTCCTGATTCCCTAATTGGTTGGGTTTTGCAAGAACAACATTTGAGCCAATAGAATGATATTGTCTTACCGTATGCTCTATTTCGTTTAGTTCAACACGGAAGCCCTGAATCTGTACCTGGTAATCTTTTCGTCCGCAATAGTGTATACAATCTTTCTCATCAATAAAGCAAATATCACCCGTTCTGTAGTAGCGAGTCGGTACTTCAAAACAATCTAATTCGACAAATACTTCCTTCGATTTTTTCGGATCTTTCCAGTAACCTTCCATTAATTGAGCCCCAGCTACACACATTTCACCTTTTTCACCTTTTGGCACCTCTTGTAAGTTTTCGTCAACGATTATAGCGTGCATACTTTTAAACGCTTTACCAATAGCAAGCATTCCATTATATGTATCGATATCATTTGGATTTACGCGATAAGAAGTACAGTAAATTGTAGCTTCTGTAGGTCCGTATAGGTTGACTAATTCGGCATTGGGAGCGCAGGTGATAAATTGGGATAATAAATCCCAGTTTGATGCTTCGGCTGTTAGGATCAGATATTTAAGTTTTGGTAGGTTGATTTCTTCAAAGTAGGGTTGAAGATAAGAGAGCAATGAGGGTGCGATAGCAGCAAAGGTGAGTTCTTCATCCTCTAATAGCTCATAGACTTGTGTGTATTTTACACTATTTTGAGATACAGTGAAGATACAGGCGCCTAGTGTAAGTGGGTAAAGTGTAGAAACAACAGATACGTCAAAGCAAAGATCAAACATTTGAAGTAGCCTATCTTCTTTATTTAAATTAAAGTTTAACGAAGAGTAAGCATCATAAAAAGCATTTAGATTTCCATGAGAAATTGGTACCCCTTTGGGAACACCTGTACTTCCTGATGTGAAAATGATATAAGCCAATGAATCTGAATCTACTTGAGTCATTATCTTATCTAAAATACTCTCGGATTTTACATCGATTGTTGATATTAGATTTACATACTTAGGAATGTCTAACGAACAATTATCTTCATCCGAGTGTAGTATTAACTGAATATCAGTAGACTCAACTATTATTCTATTTCTACAGTTTGGATTCTGTGGGTTTAGAATAACATAGGTATTTCCAGAGAATAAAACAGCTAATAAACTGGCATAGGTTTCTATATTATTTTTTTCAATAATTCCTATACATTGAGCAGTTGGACCAGTATGTTGTTTTATAATATTATAGATCTCGGATATTCTTTTAGCGAGGCTTTTATAAGTATGATACTTCCCATCAATGAAAAACGCATTTCTATCAGGATGGCTTTGAATACCCTTTAGAATTTGGGTAAGTAAATTGTGATTATGCATGATATATACTGATTGTCGACTGAATTGAGTTGAAATTTATGTTGAATATGGTGCCGATTTATATTTTCGTAAATGAAAATTATTCTTTACTCATTAAGTAGCATTGATGTTAACTTGTGATGTTTCTTCTTATTGGATGTAGATACATTTTCCTGTATTAATTCATCCAGTTTCTCGACAATACCTTTAAAAGGTGATGAATTCCAAGAGGAACGATAATAGTGTGATTTACCTTTATACTTTAGAGTCGTATAGGGTACATCCCGATATTTTGTCTTCTGCTGAAGCTTGATTTCTTGAAATTTTAACTCTATAAATAGTTCTTGTAGCTTATCTAATTCAACTTTACTCAGCTTGAATTTGAATAAGCCTTTATGGGTGACATTTGAAATTCCATGATAAAGAGCTTCACCTTCTGTGTTAATGTTGAGCTCATAAACAGGACATTTACCCCGACATCTCGATTTTATTAATGTAATCAGGTTTGATTGTTGTGAATATTCCGCCTTTTGATAGGCCGAACAACTTATCAGTAAAATTGCGACTAGTATTCCTATCGCTTTCATAAGAATTTATTTTAAGTTGTGATGAAAATAATTTAGGCTAAATGAAGAATCATCCCAGTTTAAAACTGGGATGATAACTTCTATGATTCTTAATCCCCTAAAAAAAGAATCACATTTGAAGAGTAGGTTAATACTAACTTCAAGATCTTTTTTGACCTGTCTTACCGAAGGTCGCTCCACGTTTCCAGACTTTAATCACAGGTGCCGATTTGGATTTAGTGCCAATGCTCAATGATCTACGGATGTAATTTCTCAATTCAACCAATTCAGGATAGTTATATAATAGTTGAACTTTTTTATTGGCATAGGTATCGCCTGTTGGTTTGTCGAATATGACAAAGTGAGTAAAGCATTCAGCAATGTCCTCAGCAGGATTAGTTGAAGCATATTGTGTCACAAATCGATCCTGATATTTCTCGTAGAAAGCTTGTTGTTTGCTTTCGTCATCACCAAGGTTTTTAAATTCAGCCTCAATATCTTTCCAGTAGTTTTGGTAAAGAGCATTTATATATGATTCATCTCGAGCTTCGCCTTCACCAGGGAAATAGTTTTTACTGTCACTTTCATTTTTACTGGAATTTACCTGGGTATTATTAAGCGTTAAAACATGACCAAATTCATGAATAATAGTATACGATAATTCCCCATCTTTATTAAATCCTCCTTCGTATGCAAAGTCCATGGCTATACCGATTTGCCATTTTGTAAGGTCTTCTATTGTTTGAACGACATACCCGGCAGTTCCATTTCCTTCACCAGTAAAAACAATATATTCATTGAAAAACTTGGTGTGATTATCTGGAACAATCTTACTTATTAAACTCCATATTTCTTGATGTTTTTTTGTGTCTTTTTGGAGTTCCAGAAAACGATCTTCAACCTGATAGTCCTTCAGTTTCTTTATGTCACGACCTTCTACCGAATAAAGAGTTATGCTTCCTTCTTCGTCAGATTGATTGGTTTTCTCCTCCTCCTTAGGAGGGTCTGGAGTAACGACCTTTTCAGGTTCAACATTATCTTCGTCTTTATCGCAAGCATTAAATGTGCTGATCACTAATAGGGACAGCAAAAGAATCATAAGTATTCTTAGTCTTTTTTGAAGTAGCATAGTATCCAATTTTTAGTTTGACTTGTATTACTAAAACAAGCCTCGAATTAAATACCCTACTTTTTGAAAAAAAATGTTTAGACTTTAACAATTTGCACAATACGCTCCCTTATTAATTATGAGAACTTAAAAAAAAAATGTAAATCGTATTAACTTGCAAAATTTCATTTAAATTGAGCCCAATTTAAATATCGTGGAGTTTGTGAAACGCCTATTTTTATATCGAAAGAAAACCTGTGGAAGAATTAGATAAGAAAAATACAAATTTATCCTTGTGTAAAACGAAGGTGTTCGAGAGGGTGTTTAATTTACATGCCCCCTTACTCCATAGTTTTATCTACTACAAGTGCGGTGATGCTGATATGTCTGAGGATATTGTGCAAGAAGCTTTCGTTAAACTTTGGGAGAATTGTAAAAAAGTACTTTTCTTGAAAGCTAAATCCTTTGTCTATACTGTTGCAAAAAATCTATTTCTTAATCATGTTTCGCATCAGAAGGTTAGGCTGAAATACCATCAGGAAACCCCGGATGAGTTAAATATTGAGAGTCCTGAATACATTATGGAAGAGTCAGAGTTTCGTGTGATTTTAAATGATGCTATAGCTGATTTGCCTGAAAAGCAACGTGTTGTTTTTCTGTTGAATAGAATTGAGAAAAAAACATATGCCGAGATTGCAGAAATGTTAGATGTCTCGGTAAAAGCCATTGAAAAAAGAATGCATAATGCATTGGTTTCGCTAAGAGAAAAGATTGATCATATTTAAAGTAGGGTAATTGCCCTTTTAACTGTTTAAATAGTAGATCAATTAAATAACAAAGAGATAGTTTTAGAATCTGTTTAAGCCTTTTAAGAGATTTTTTGCATCATTTTATCCTGATATATGATTCGGGACTTAAATTTAAACCCATGAATAAAGACTTCACTGATGATACATTTTTGGCAAGATGGCTTAATGGCGAGTTGTCTGATGAGGAAGTGAAGGCTTTCGAGAAAACCAAAGATTTTCATTCTTATAAAAAAATAGCGGAAACGTCAGCTTTATTAGAGGCACCTTTTTTCGATAAGAAAAAGGCTTTTCAGGCGCTTTTGCAAAATAGAATGGCTGCAAAGAAAAAGCCTGTAATTACTCTATGGTCTTATTGGTTAGCAGCTTCTGTTGCTATATTGATGGGCATCTTCTTTTTATTACCTTCAGAAACAGCATACAAAAGTCTAGGCGGAGAACGACTTGCATTTAATTTGCCAGATGGGTCAAAAGTCAAGTTAAATTCAATGTCTGAAATTTCGTTTCATGAGAAAAAATGGGATAATAAAAGAGAGTTAAAACTAAAAGGGGAAGCTTATTTTAAAGTGATTCCCGGATCGAAATTTAAGGTGCATACCAATCTTGGTGATGTGAGTGTATTGGGAACTGAGTTTAATGTTCATTCCCGAGACAATTTTTTTGAAGTCCTTTGTTTTGAGGGGCGTGTAAAAGTTGATTTTATGGGAGATTCTATCATTCTAAAAGCAGGGGATGCTGTTCGTTTTATGGATAAGAATAAAGAGTCTTGGATTTTTTCACAACAATCTCCATCATGGGTAAAAGGGGAAAGTACTTTTGAAAACTTGCCTCTTAAAGAGGTCGTGAAGGCTCTAGAACGTCACTATAAAGTTCGTTTTGAGGCTAAGGGGATTGATCTGAATCAACGATTTACAGGGAGTTTTACTCATGATGATTTAAAGCTGGCTCTTAAGTCTGTTTTTTATCCTATGGGGATTAAATATAAAATAAGAGGAAAGCAACCGATTTTATTGTATCACAAATAATGAAGTATCTAATCTTATTTTTCTTCATCCTGATTACATTTCCGCTCTTATCTCAAGAGAAAGCCAGTACTTTTAGCTTTGAAAATGCAAGCTTAAAAGAGGTATTGAATAAGCTTGAATCTCAATTTGATGTTCGTTTCTCATATCGCGACGATATAGCGAGTCAGTATACATTTAGTTTCGAGATTTCAGAGGCCTCACTTGATGTCATAATTGCTAAACTTCAGCAGGAATCCCATTTGGTTTTTGAGAAGATAAGTTCTCGGTACATCATTGTGAAAGATTCTGATACTGCAAGGTTTATCACCATAAAAGGTCGGCTAGTCGATAAGGTAACACAAACGCCTCTTTGGGGCGGAACGATTATTAATCGTAGTCAAAATAGAGGCTGTATCTCTGATGAAGAAGGCTATTTTGAATTGACAAAAAACGCTTCAGTTGATACAATATTGATTCAATATATTGGATTCGCATCTATAAAATTTTGCGCTAATATCATCAGTAATAATTTACCGATAAAGGCTGAATTATATGAATCGCATGAACAACTGAACGAAGTTTTGATTGATCAGATTAGTGATGGGACCGGAAATAATTACAATGGATCTATTATACTTTCTGCTGACGATATTAAGTCGGTAACTGCTTCTCCTGATCCAGATGTTTTTGAGACTCTTCAACTCCTTCCTGGAGTTATTAGTCCTTCTGAATCGAATTCTGATTTGCATATTAGAGGGGGGACGCCCGATCAGAATCTTATTTTATGGAACGGCATCACTATTTACCACAATTCTCATTTTTTTGGTATGATTTCGGCGCTTAATCCACACCAGATTTCCGACGTGAAGATTTTTCGAAGTGGTGCAAGTGCTCAATATGGTAATCGTATTTCCGGTGTTATCGATATGCGCTCTGATAGGAGGCTTCAAGAGCAAGTGACTGGGAGTTTAGGAGCTAATTTTAATTATATGGATGCCTTACTTAAGTTGCCAATTAAAAAGGATAAAGTTGGGGTAAGTTTAAGTTTCAGGAGATCGTATAATGATTTTATAAAAACCCCGTCCTTTAATCATTATTCTGATCGGGTTTTTCAGAATACTATTATATCAGAGAATAAAGCATTTGATTCAGAATACACCAAAACAAATACCGACTTTTATTTTAAGGATTTGTCCTTGAACACAACTATAAGTTTTTCAGATGATCATAAATTGTATGTGAATTATTTGTATTCGATCAACGATTTAGATTATTCATTTTCTATCGATGATTATTATAAAAGTGAGGATAGATTAAAAATCAGTAATCAGGGCTTGAGTCTGATTTCAGAAGGAAGATGGAGTCGGAATGTTCGACATAGTATAAAAGGAGAATTTGCATACTACGATCTCGATTATTCATATCAAGGAGAGATCGAAAATGGGGAGAAGTCCAAAAATATCAAAACAAATACGATTAAAGAGCTGGGACTTGATGCAGAGGTTCAAATTAGATTAGGTCCCTGGAGTAAATTGCGGACGGGATTACAAATGACTTCACAAACAGTTGATTATTTCTTTCAGAGCGTCGCAGATTCCTCTGATTATAATTATAACGATAAAAATAAAGGGGACGAGAATTCATTTGCCTTTTATTCTGAATTACAGTTTAATAGGAGAAAGGATTTTTATATCAATTTGGGATTAAGATTCAATTATTTGACATCAACAGAAGAGGTTTTTTTTGAACCTCGTCTATATGCAAAGCTAAAGCTGGCTAAACCACTTTATTTTAAGTTGGCTGCAAGCATCAAGAATCAAAATATAAGTCAAATTCTGGAGTTTCAAACGAGTGATTTTGGATTAGAAAATCAAGTTTGGGGACTGGCTGATAATTTGAATATTCCCATTCTAAAAAGCAAGCAGATATCGGGAGGATTAGAGTGGGAGAAGGATGGTGTGAATATCGGTTTGGAAACATACTTTAAGCAAGATGAGGGTTTGACTTCGGTTTCGAAAGCTTTTGTTAATAAGAATGTGTTTTATGCTGAAGGCAAAAGTAAAACATGGGGTTTTGATGCTCTTTGCAGAAAAAGAGGTCAGAATTATAATTCTTTACTGTCGTACTCTCTGATTAAAACCAATTATAGATTTCCTGATTTGAATGAAGGAAGAACATTTCGGGGTAATTTTGATATTCGACATGCTTTGGCCGCTGCCTTTACATACCATTGGCAGTTTTTCGAATTTTCTCTGAACTGGAAATGGCGAACAGGAAAACCCTATACTCCCGCCAATAGTATTGATCCCGAAAGCGGTCTAATCAATTATGATGAAATGAATAGTCAGAGGATTTCTAATTATCATCGACTCGATTTCTCATCGGCTTATAAGTTTAGCTTATCCAATTCAAGTAAAAGGCAGCTTAAACTGGGGTTTAGTTTGCAAAACGTATACGATAAAAAAAATGTTCTGGATAGGTCGTATATGATCTATTATGATGAGACATACCAAATGAACGAGATTAAAAGTTATTCTCTTGGAATAACACCCAATGTGTTTGTGCGATTTGAATTCTGATAAGCTTTTTATACTGAAGAGTAAAATATCAATAACTTATGTTCTTTAAAAAGCATGCCTATCTTTAGTATAAGCTTTCTGCTTTTTTTGTACTTTAGTGGCTTACAAAAAAAAGCGGTACACATGGATTTTAAAAGTCTCTTTCAAAAGCTGATTCCCTATCTATCAGCCATTTTTATTTTCTTAATTGTTGGGTTCATATACTTTCAGCCCGTTCTCGAGGGTAAGCAGTTGCGCAAAGGCGATTCTCTGAATGCCTGGGGTGGAAAAAAAGAGATTATCGATTTTCGAAATGCCACTGGGGAAGATCCACTTTGGACCAATTCCATGTTTGGAGGCATGCCTGCTTATCAAATTAATGTGGACTATCAGGCTAAGGATATGTATTTTTTTAAGCAACTGATGGAGCTGCATACGCCCGATCCGGTTCGTTACCTTTTGTTATACCTTATCGGATTTTATATTCTAATGCTTTCGCTGCGAGTCAACCCTTGGCTTGCTATAGCTGGGGCAGTCGCCTACGCATTTTCAACCTATTTTATCATCATCATAGGTGCGGGTCATCTCTGGAAAGTGAATGCACTGGCCTTTATTCCGCCTGCTTTGGGTGGAATTCTCATGGTTTTCCGTGGGCGCTACCTTTGGGGTGGCTTGTTGGCAACTTTCTTTCTGATATTGGAACTCTATTCCAATCACATTCAAATGACTTACTATTTTGCTATTATGGTTTTCTGTTTGGTGATATTCGAATTCTATCATCGACTGAAGGCTAAGGAAATGAAACATTTCTTTAAGGCGATAGGTGTTTTGTTTGCTGCTTCCTTTATCGCTATTGGAGTGAATAACACTAACCTTTATAATTCATACGAGTACAGTAAATCGACCATTCGTGGCAAGTCCGAATTGACTATTGGTGATAAAAACAATAAAACTGCTGGGCTCGATAAAGATTATGCGACCCAGTGGTCATATGGTATTCAGGAGACTTTGAGTTTGCTTATTCCTAATGTAAAAGGGGGAGCAGGTTCGCCGCAAGAGGCTGTTCAAATTGTGAATTACGTGAGTGGTGGTCAGATTAAAAAAGTTGACGATTATTATAAAATGGAGCAGGTCGATAACCATCACTATTGGGGGAATCAGCCTTTTACAGCCGGACCTGTTTATGTGGGTGCTTTGCTCATGTTTCTTTTCGTTTTAGGTCTATTTATCGTTCCCGGACGATTGAAATGGGGCTTGCTTACGGCAACCATTTTGTCTATTATGCTATCGTGGGGACACCACTTTGCTGGCTTAACCAACTTCTTTTTGGATTATGTGCCGCTTTACAACAAATTTCGTGTGGTTTCTTCCATACTGATTGTGGTTGAGCTATGTGTCCCTTTATTGGCCATTCTTGCTGTTAAAAAAATTATTGAAGAACCCGAAGTTTTAAAACGTAAAATAGCTTTTGGTTCATTTAAACTGAATATTGGAATTATTCCTCTAGTCTTAACGGGTGGTTTGGCTTTACTCTTATACCTACTGCCTAATTTAGGTTTGGATTTCATGAGTGATATTGAGAATAACTATCTGGCTCAAATTAAGTCGGCCAATCCAGATGCAATCGGGTTTATTTCTCAAATACAGACCGATTTAATCGATGCACGGATCTCTATTTTCAGAGCAGATGCCTTGCGTTCGGTGGCATTTGTAGCTTTGGGAGCTGCTTTATTGTTCCTGTTCTTTCGTAAGATGATAAATTCCAAGTTGATGATTTTGGCTTTAATTATCTTAATTGTAGCAGATCTTTGGCCAGTGAACAAGCGTTACCTCAATAACGACAGTTTTGTAGCGAAGAAAGATTTGAAGTTGGCTTTTAATCCGACTCAAGCGGACTATGAGATTCTACAAATGGAATTGAAAAATCATCCAGAACTGAAAGCGACACTTCAAAAGGCTGCAGCCGATTATAAAAAAGAGAACCGAAAAGCCAATCAGTTTGAAACGATTGCCGCTCAACTTTGGAGCTTGAATATGAATTCGAATTATCGTGTTTATAACACAACGGGTGGGGCTTTTCAAAATTCAAGTACTTCGTATTTCCACAAGTCAATTGGTGGATACCATGGTGCCAAACTAAGACGTATACAGGAACTTTACGATTTTCATATTGAGAAGAATAACCCTAAGGTTCTAAACATGCTGAATGCTCGTTATTCGATTGTTCGTACCGAGCAAGGTGGTACTCAGTCTGTTTATAATGCTGATGCATTAGGTTCGGCCTGGTTGGTTTCAAACTTTAAGTTGGTTGATAATCCTGATGAGGAAATTATGAGCCTGAATGCTTTCAATCCTGCCAGAGAGTTAATTGTTGATAAACGTTATGCCGATCAGGTAAATGGTTTTGTCTGTAGCCCCGATAGTTTGTCTGTCATTAAGATGACCCATTATGCGCCAAACGCTATTCAGTACGATTATCAATCAAAATCCGAGCAGTTGGCCGTTTTCTCTGAAATGTATTACCAACCCGGTTGGAATGCTTATGTCGATGGAGATTTAAAGCCACACTTTAGAGCCAATTATGTGTTGAGAGCGATGCGATTGCCAGCAGGTAAGCACAAAATAGAATTCAAATTCGAACCCAAAGCATTTTATGTGGGTGAGAACATTTCTTTAGCCTCTATGATTCTCTTCTTTACCTTGGTATTGGGAGGCTTGGTTTGGACTCTAAAATCAAATAGAAAAGCGACTAACGATGAGTCATAAACTCAGCAAAACAGAATGGTTCGTTAATTTTATGCAGAAAATTATTTTTCTGCATATGCTCATCTTTGTCCTTCGTAATTTCTACTATTTATTAGAGAAATTGGTGAGGAAGGATAAGCGAATTGCCTTGTTTTTTCTGACCGAGAAGTATTATTACGACAATTCGAAATATCTTTTTGAGTACATGCGCCAGAAGGACGATTTCAAATCCATCCTTTTTACAGCAAACAAAACGTTGTACGCTACCTTGCAAGATAAATTCCCTGGCGAGGTGGTTTATGCCTGGTCATTGAAAGGTTTATTCCTTTTTCTTCGAACACGAAATGTGATCATTTCATACGGGATTAGTGCAGCGCCATTTTTTCCTTATTATCTGCACGAGAAGTGCAAACATGTTATTTATTTAGGGCATGGTACACCCATGAAAAAGATGGGTTTGCAAACCGAAGTCTGGCAAAAGTATGGCAAGCGTTACCAGATGCAGAAATACAGCTATATGGCAGCTTGCTCACCACTGGAGCAAGTGATACATGGAGCAGGTTTTAATATCGATATGAACCATGTATGGGTGAGTGGTTTGCCACGTAACGATTATTTACTGTCTGCCTCGAAAGATGAGAAATTGACCGATAAGCACACTTATCTGAATCAAAAAGTGATTCTTTATGCGCCTACCTGGCGTGAAGAAACACAATCGGCAGAGTTTTTCCCTTTTCAGGATTTTGACTCTGAGCAATTGGATGCTTTTCTTGAAAAAGAACAGGCTTATATCCTTTTAAGAGGACATAAAGAAGATATCAAACGGGCTGATGAATTGAGCCATTTCGATGTTTCTAAAATGAAGCGTGTGATAAAGGCTGATCAGGATCTGTTCCCTGATGTTTATGAGCTGTTGCCTTACGTCGATATTTTAGTGACTGACTATTCATCCATCTGGATTGATTATTTGTTGCTCGATAGGCCGATTGTTTATATTCCTTACGATTTGGAAGAGTATAAGAAAACGAAAGGTCTGTTTTTAGATTTTGAAAAGAATACGCCAGGCTATAAGGCGGCTAACTATAAAGAGTTTGAGAATCAAATCGAAACTTATTTGCAGAAGCCGCAGGAACATGCCGATTGGCGAAAGACGATACGTGATATGTATCACACACATCAGGATGGTGAAAGCAGTCGACGTGTTTATCAACTGATCAAAGAATTGAATCAATAACATGAAGCCCGAGGGTTTTATTAAAAATCGAATATGCAAGCAATAATTCTAGCTGCTGGACTTGGGAAACGATTGGGAAATCTGACTCAAAACAACACCAAATGTATGGTTGAAATCCATGGTAAAACGCTAATTGAGCGCTCCCTGGATAATCTATCCGAAGCTGGAATCAGCAGAGTGATTTTGGTTATTGGTTATGAGGGTCAAAAGGTGATTGATCTATTGGGGAATAGCTACGCCAATATGGAATTGGTATATGTTGAAAACCCAATTTATAATAAAACCAATAATATTTATTCGCTCTATCTGGCAAAGGATTATCTGACGGATAGAGATACGATTCTATTGGAAAGTGATTTGATTTACGATGCGGAGATTTTAAACAAATTGATTGCTGCTGATGCCCCAAATTTGGCAGTTGTAGCCAAGTACGAATCGTGGATGGATGGCACCGTTGTTACGCTTGATGAGAATAACAACATCCTGAATTTTATTCCCAAAACACATTTCGATTATCAGCAGCTGCATAATTATTACAAGACAGTTAATATCTATAAATTATCTAAGGATTTTTCCAGTTCACATTACGTCCCATTTCTTGAGGCTTATTGCAAGGCATTGGGTCATAACGAGTATTACGAGCAGGTACTGCGTGTGATCACTCTTTTGGAAAATTCCGATTTGAAAGCCTATAAAATCGATACCGAAAAGTGGTACGAGATTGATGATATACAGGATTACAATAATGCCGAAACGGTTTTTGCACCAGCATCAGAGAAACTAAAAATGATTCAAGCACGTTATGGTGGTTATTGGCGTTTTCCTTACCTAAAAGATTTCTGTTATTTGGTAAACCCTTACTTTCCGGGCATAAAGATGGAAAATGAGATTAAGGCTTATTTTCATGCCTTAATGAGCGAATACCCATCTGGCTTGAATGTTCAAAATCTCTTGGCAGCTCGTATGTTCGATTGCCCACAAGATCAGATAGTGGTTGGGAATGGTGCTGCCGAATTAATCAACGCTTTAAGCTCGGTACTGAAAGGGAAAGTAGGTATTATCAACCCTAGTTTTAACGAATATGCTGAGCGATTCGAAGCTTTAGGCCTTGAGACCTTTGTTCCGGGAAATGAGCATTTTTCATATTCACTTTCAGACTTAAAGTCCTTTTCTCAATCCGTAGAGCAGCTTCTCTTAATCAATCCTGATAACCCAAGCGGGCACTTTATCCCGGTTAATGAAGTTCTTGAATTAGCTCAATTCTTAGCTGATGCCAATAAGAAACTCATATTGGATGAATCTTTTATCGATTTTTCAAGCGAAGGCCCTAAAAATACATTGATCAAGGAAGAGGTGCTGATGGCTTATCCTAACTTGATTATCATTAAGAGTATCAGTAAAAGTTACGGTGTGCCTGGTTTTAGATTAGGTGTGTTGACTTGCTCCGATTTGAACTTGATGAAAAAAGTGAAAAGTAAAATCTCTATTTGGAATGTGAATTCCTTTGGGGAATTTTTCATGCAGATTTTCGAGAAGTATAGAAAAGACTATTTTAAAGCTTGTAATACCATATCTACAGAAAGAGATCGATTTTATACTCTTCTAAACAATATTGAATACCTGAGAGTGATTCCTTCGCAGGCTAATTATTTTTTATGCGAGCTTGTAAATGGTCAATCATCGAGTGAACTGACCGAGAAGTTATTAGTCGAACACGATTTATTTATAAAAGATCTTAAAGGAAAAAAGGGTTTCGAGAATAAAGAATACATTCGCATCGCGGTTAGAGATGGAAAGGACAATGATTTCATTGTTGATATCTTAAAAAATAGAGTATGGTAATTGGCATTTGTGGGGGAGGAAATATTGCGCATAGCTTAATTGGTTTGTTGGGATCGGATTCTTCGAATGAAATTCGATTGTTGACAAGGAAACCCAATGAGTGGCAGAAGCAAATTTGTGTTATCAACAGGGAAGGTGAGGATCTTATTGGGAAACTGGATTTTGTTTCTGATGATGCCTCTCAAATTATATCCAAATGTGAATTGATTATTTTAGCTCTTCCATCTCAAGCCAGAGAAAGCGTCATTAAGCAAATTGCTCCTTTTGTAGCCAAAAATACCTGGATAGGCTCATTCCCTGGTATGGGAAATTTTGAGTTAATTTGCCATAAACACCTGCCTTTAAGCGAGAAAAATATTCGGATTTTTGCTAGTCAAAGAGTCCCTTGCATTGCGCGTGTTTCAAAATATGGCGAAGAGGTTGTGATGACTTCGAAAAAGGATAGCATGGCAGTGGCGACTCTCAATCCAAATTTGATAGAAGAGATATCGACTTTGCTATCTCCTTTATTTGATATGCAGATTTTGCCTTTGAATAATTTCTTAGAGGTTACTCTCTCTACATCGAATCCCATATTGCACCCAGCCCGTATGTATGCCCTTTTTAAGGATATAAAAGCTGATGAAGTTTGGGGTGAGAATCCTACTTTTTACGAATCTTGGAATTTAGAATCTTCTGAAATCCTGATCAAAATGGATGAAGAGGTGCATACCTTATTGGATAAAATTCCATTCGACCTGAGTGGTATCAAACCTTTATTGGAACATTACGATTCTGCTAACGCTGAGGAGTTGACACAAAAGTTAAGTAGTATTCAAGCGTTCAAGGGCCTTTTATCTCCCATGAAAAAGATGGATAAGGGTTTTGTTATTGATTTGGAGTCTCGATATTTTATTGAAGATATTAGCTTTGGGTTGATTTTAATAAAAGATATTGCGCACCTATTTTCAATAAATACACCGACTATTGATCAGGTCATTTATTGGGCTCAGGATCTTTTGAATAAGGACTACCTGCTTGCTGGGAAATTGGAAGGGGTAGATTGTGTAGACCTTTTATTACACCCTTCGTTTTCGATAAGCAGTCCCGAGGAATTTCTTAATTTTTATCAATAGCATCCTAAATGTTTTTATTCATGTTATTTATTTTGCTGCTATCAATACATTTAAGACTATAACGGAATAAAGGGGTTATTTTTTGACCACCTCAAAAGCTGGCCTCTTTTTTAAAGATTTTTCGTTTTACGAAAGCTTTAGAAAGACCGGGAAGCTGAGAACTTGTTCGAAGATCACCCGGCCGCACTTAAGCTTGAGGCATATAAGAAAGATGTTTAAAAAGCAGCCTTGATCTTTTTTGCTTCGTTTTTTGGATCAAGCCAAAAAAATGAAGTCTAGTTTATTCGAAAAGCTCATGATCTCGCAAAAAGCTCGGTTGGGGCGAAGCACCAATTTATTAAGACAGGATTGAAATTTTATCAATAATCATGAGAAAAAAGAAACTACTGTTTATCGACTACATCCACTCAAGTGTTCGTGACCTGATGGTCTATTACGATAAGAATCTTCGTGATGAATTTGAAGATAAAGTCGACATTGAAATCTATAAGAAGCCTTATCAAAAGAACCGCTCTTCAATTCTTGGGATTCTAGCTCGCAAATGGTATTTGCTTAAGAAGATTAGAAAACCAGATTTGGTTGTAGGTGACACCTACACACATGCTATTTTCAAAGCGGGAAAGAAAAGCATGTATATTTTTCATGGAGCTTTAACCAAACAGCATCCTGCCAAGAATCACAATGCCCTGACTGAAAGAGGAGGGGATCTTCGCAAAATGGATTATGTGGTGGGTTTCTCAAAACGTGATCAGGAAAATTACATGCTTGATAAAGACGGAAAACCCAATGGGAATTTTGAATTGCTTCCTCTTGGTTTACCCAGGAACGATCAATTATTTTCAGCCGATTATAAGAAAGAAAGTCGGGCTTACTATGATGGGAAGTATAATTTAGAAGGGAAACGAATTCTGCTATATGCGCCTACATTCCGTAACTATTCCGAAGAAATCAAACTGCCTTTTTCGGCTTCTGATTTTGACAGATTAAACGAATTCTTTAAAAAGAATAATTGGGTGATGATTTATCGTCCTCATTATATTGAAAATATTATTCCCAGGGAATACCTGGAATCGAAAGAGAGCATCTTAATTTTGGATTCAATAATAGAAGAGGATAGTCAGAAATTGCTTGCTGCTACCGATGTTTTGATGACAGATTACAGCTCTATTTATGTAGATTACCTAATTCTCGACCGACCAATTTGTTTTTTGCCTTTTGATTTAGATCTTTACGATCAAGAAAAAGGGCTTGTGATTGATTTTAAGGATGAGGCTTGTATTCCAGGTCCAATTATTGGTCATGCAGATGAACTATTGACTTTCTTTAATGATGTCAATCATTCAAAAGACAATTTTGTTGAGAGACGTGCTTCGTCGAAAGCTTATTATTTTGATTATTTCGATAATAAGAGTTGTAAACGCGTTTGGGAAGCCATTCTTTACGATATTTTGGACTTAAAAAGGAAGTGGTCATAGAGATTTTAAAAATATAAAAAAATATATATTAGAATGAGAAGAGTTATAACTTTCGGAACATACGATCTATTTCATATTGGACATTTGCGCATTTTAGAGCGCTCTAAGCAGAATGGTGATTACTTAATTGTGGGTATTTCAACAGATGCACTGAATTACTCTAAGAAGCAGAAGAATCCTATTTATAGCCAGGAAGACAGAATGGATATTATTAAGGCTCTTAAGGTTGTTGATGAGGTCTTCTACGAAGAATCATTGGAGCTTAAGGGTGAGTATATCAAAGAACACAAGGCTGATGTCTTAGTGATGGGGGACGATTGGGCTGGTCGTTTCGATATGTTTAAAGAATTATGCGAAGTGGTTTACTTGCCACGCACCCCATCTGTATCTACAACAGAAATTATCGAGATTATTAAAAGATAACTTATCGTTTGATGAGTTTCAAGGCTGAATCATTAAGATCTTTCGAGATACGAAAGCTTAATGTTAAAGCGATATAGATTAGACTTACAATTGCTCCCCGAATAATGATATCTATGACATAAGAATCTTGCTTGGGGAGCAAATAAGAGATGTAATACGAAACAACAGCGATTATAATAACTAATAAGTAACGGTAGTTAAAAGGTTGGAATTTATATCGTTTCAGTAAAAAAATATACTTCATCAGATTAAAACACAAGCTAGCTGCAAATGATGCCGCAGCAGCCCCAGTAACTCCCCAAAGGGGTATCATGATCGCATTACTAATAATGATTATCCCTGCATACAATATTAAGAAAAGAGATTGCTTGCGATAAGCAGGTGAATTCTGAATCACCACCCCACTGATACCCGACAGCATTAAGACCACATTAGACAAACCAATGAAGAAAACTACATATTTTCCTTCAATATATTCTGGTGTGACTATCTGAAGGACATTATCAATATTGACCCACAAGCCAACAAAAAGCAGACAAGCTACCATGAACTGGTGCAATCCACTTTGTGCGTAAGTTTTTGATATGGTTTTAAGATCTTTCTTCTTCCAGGCTTCGGCTATTACAGTACTTGATATTTTGTTTAAGGTGCGTGAGGGCATAGATATTAAAACTCCAAAACTTGCCATAACTGTAAATATCCCCGTAGCTCCTAAACTCAACATCCCTGTAAGCATAAGCTTGTCAATTTGGGATGCTATTTTATCACCGAAATTATTTAGAAGCCCATATAATGAGGTGTCAATCATGATCTTTTTCAGATCTGGTTTGATAAAGTTCAGCTTAGGTTTAAATGAAACTTGCTTGCGGGTAATCAATACACCGAAAAGTAATACGGTTGGTAAACAATAGGCCGAAACGTAAATAAAAACCAACTGATCGAAGTTGATAAAATCTTTCCAGAGTAAAATTAAGCTGACTGAAACGATTATTCTAAAAATAATATCTCTGAAGAAGGTACCTGAAATAGCATCGTATAAAACTCGGTTGTAACTATCGAATAGATTATAGAAAATAGAGAAAAAAACGAGAGGAATTAGGTAAATAAGATAGTTGAGATTAAAAGCTTCATCTCCACTGAAATAGTTACCAGCAAAGGGGTGTAAAGAAGCGTAGGCCACTAGAGAGATTACAAATCCTAATAATCCAACACAAAAAAGAATAAACATGAAACCGTTGTGTTGATTCTCCTCATTTCGAAAATAGGGAAATAATCTTGAGATAACAGCACCGAAACCTAGGCCCGAGAATTGGGCAGCCAGCATGGTTGTGGCAATTAACCAGGATAACAAACCGACTTCTTCGGTAGAAAGAATGCGAGGGTATAAAAGGGCGACATTTGCAAGTCCTATTATGGCCCCTACATATGAAAATATTGACCCTATAATGGTTTGTTTTCGGATAATACCCAAGCTGTTTCTTTTTAGTGTGAAGTCTGATTAATCAAAAGTAATAAAACTAAAGGAAAGTATGCGCAGGTCAGCATCTCATCTATTATGAATTAGTGAAATCTATGTTTACTTAGCTTTCAGTGCACTTAGATCTGTTAGTATGTGAAAATAGTGAATAAATTACTCTGAATCTAAAGGCCTATTTCTGATTAAAAATTGTATTTTCGCATGTTGCCATAAATTTACATTCATAATAAAATTAGTCGCATGGCTCAAAGTAATAAAGCTTCTAAACGTCGTTTAAGAACTTCATATTTTAGCTCGATAATTAGTATTTCATTGGTCCTGTTTATGTTGGGACTTATGGGTTTGCTGGTTCTGAATGCTAAGCAGTTATCTAATTACGTGAAAGAGAATATAGGTATTTCAGTTGTATTAAAAGATAACGTTAAAGAGGTTGATATTCGTCGTTTGCAGAAAATTCTTGATGCTAGTTCTTTTGTAAAATCAACCAAGTTTATTGATAAGGAAACTGCAGCTAAGGATTTACAGAAAGATTTGGGAGAGGATTTTATTTCATTTTTAGGTTATAATCCATTATTGGCAACCATTGATGTAAAATTGTATGCTGATTATGCCAATCCAGAGAGTATTGCTAAAATCGAGAAAAACTTATCGAAATATGATGCAATTCAAGAGATTTATTATCAAAAATCCCTTGTGCATTTGGTCAATGAGAATGTGAAAAAGATTAGTTTAATACTGCTTGCATTCAGTGGATTACTTTTTTTGATATCGGTGACACTAATTAATAATACGATTCGTTTGTCTATTTATTCGCACCGAATGCTCATTAAAACCATGCAATTGGTTGGTGCTACCCGAGGCTTTATCCGTCGACCATTTATTGGGAAAAGTTTTTGGCACGGCATTTTGGGAGCCATCATTGCAAACTTACTTTTAAGTGGTGTGATTTATTTATCTCAAAGAGAATTGCGAGAGGTTATTACATTTGAAAATGTAGAAATATTGGGTTTATTATTTATTCTAATCACTCTGATTGGTATTGTGATAACTTGGATTTCAACCTTTTTAGCAGTGAACAAATTTTTAAGAATTGATACAAGACATTTGTATTAGAAGCTTGGCTAGATACGTTTAAACAAGATTAAACTCTTTATTTTATATGAACAAGGACGATAAAAAACTTGAATTTGCTTTGGCAAAAGAAAACTACAAGCTTCTGCTTATTGGTTTCGCTATAATTATTATTGGTTTTATGCTGATGATGGGTGGGGGATCAGAGGATCCAACCGTTTTTGATGAAGACATTTTCAGCTTTCGCAGAATTACTCTGGCGCCTTTGGTTGTTCTTTTTGGATTTGCTTTCGAAATATATGCCATTATGAAGCGTCCAAAAGAAAAGTAGATTTTTGAGAAGCCAAAGATTTTGAAATCGACCGTATCCATTTGTTTGGTTGCGGTTTCATTTTGTTTAAGTCAGTATGGCACTAAACAGAATTGAGACAAGAATAACACAGATACTGGAATACATACAAACAACCGGCAGCTGTAGCTGATCGAGTTCTGTATTAAAAAAAAAGAAATGGATTGGATAGAAGCACTTATATTGGGATTAGTACAAGGATTAACTGAATTTTTACCTGTAAGTTCAAGTGGTCATCTGGAAATTGGGAAAGCTCTTTTGGGTGTAAATGCAGAAGATAACTTGAGATTTACTGTTGTGGTTCATGGAGCTACAGTTTTGAGTACGCTTATTGTTTTCCGTAAAGATATTTTGGCTTTAATTCAAGGTTTATTTGAATTCAAATGGAATGATTCGACTCAATATGTGACGAAAATTGCCTTTTCGATGCTTCCAATAGCAGTTGTTGGACTTTTCTTTAAAGATCAAGTCGAAGAGATTTTTAATACGGACAAGATCTTGTTGTTAGTAGGCTTTATGCTTTTACTTACAGCGTCATTATTAGCCTTTACATTTTATGCCAAGCAAAAAGAGAAAGAAATTAGTTTTCGCGATGCATTAATTATTGGAGTCGCTCAAACTTGTGCCGTTCTTCCTGGTATCTCTCGTTCGGGTTCAACTATCGCGACGGGCTTACTTTTGGGTAATAAAAAATCGGAAGTTGCTAAGTTTTCATTTTTGATGGTGCTTGTACCTATTATTGGAGAGAATATTTTGAGTATTTTTAAAACGGATATTTCTCAAGCCGGCAGTATCGATACTTCAGTTTTAATTGTTGGTTTTATTGCCGCCTTTGTTTCTGGATTACTAGCTTGTAGTTGGATGATTAAGATTGTGAAAAAGGGTAAGCTAATTTATTTTGCAATTTATTGCCTTATTATCGGTCTTATTGCCATTTTTGCATCCTAAATTTTATAGAATAAAAATCAGATGATATCTGATAGAACTAAGCTCTTAGGATTTTGAAATTCTAGGAGCTTAGTTTTAGAATAAATGCGAGATATTTATTAAATTAGAAAATCGCTTAAAATACATTTACAAAAGCATGATTAAATTCGAAGTAGATCAAGATTTTCAAGGTGGCTCATTCATTCTTTTGAATAAGCCATATGAGTGGACATCTTTTGATTTAGTAAATAAAGTTAAGTTTAAGATAAAGCATAAATACAATCTGAAAAAAATAAAGGTTGGTCATGCTGGGACTCTTGATCCTTTAGCTACTGGCTTGATGATTGTTTGTACAGGAAAATATACCAAGCAAATTGATACCTATCAAGCTCAGGTAAAAGAATATATTGCAACATTAAAATTGGGTTCAACCACACCATCATTCGATTTGGAAACAGAAGTTGATGAAACCTACCCAACAGAACATATTGATAGAGCTTTAATTGATGAAGCTTTAAAAGGGTTCTTAGGGGAGATCAAACAACGTCCTCCAGCTTATTCAGCCATAAAAATTGATGGCAAAAGAGCTTATGAATACGCAAGAAAAGGTTTAGATGTCGAGATCAAAGAAAAGATTCTTGTGATTGATGAAATTGAAGTTTTAAGCTTTGAAAATGATGTTTTAAAGATTAGAGTGGTTTGTAGTAAGGGAACATATATTAGAGCACTGGCTCGCGATATTGGAATTCAACTAAACAGTGGTGCGCATTTGATTGCTCTGGAACGAACTCGTATTGGTGAATATAATACAGATCAGGCACTTGAAATAGAAGATTTTATGAGTTATTTAGAGAATTTATAACTATCTTGCAGCCATTTTCGTAAAGTTTTCACTGTTGAGAAAAAGTGCACTTATATTAACTTGCTGTATGTGAGTTAAGAATCTTGTGTAATTGTCTTATGCAATTAAATTGATTCTTATCAGTCTGTATAATTTGGGGTTCTTTTTAGAACTCTTATCTATCATCAAAAATATCTAAAGTCAGCCTTATGAAGTTATCTAAGTTTAAGTTTAATTTACCTCAAGAACTTATTGCTTTACATCCTGCCTACAATCGTGATGAATCTCGATTGATGGTACTTCACAAAGATACCGGAGAGATTGAGCACCGTATTTTTAAAGATGTTATCGAGTATTTCGATGATAAAGATGTTATGGTGTTTAATAATACCAAGGTTTTTCCTGCGCGATTGTCTGGTAATAAAGAAAAAACAGGAGCTGAGATCGAAGTTTTTTTGTTGCGCGAGCTAAATCGTGAACAAAGACTATGGGATGTTTTAGTTGATCCGGCACGTAAAATCCGTATTGGGAATAAACTTTATTTTGGTGATGATGATTCCTTGGTTGCTGAGGTAATTGATAATACCACATCACGAGGTAGAACGCTTCGTTTCTTATTCGATGGATCTTACGAAGAATTTAAAGAAGCCTTATATGGTTTGGGAGAAACACCTCTTCCACGATCAATAATTGAGAAACGTAAGGTTGAAGAGGAAGACGCCGAACGTTTTCAAACCATTTTTGCTAAACACGAAGGAGCTGTTGCAGCACCAACTGCTGGTATGCACTTTAGCCGCGAGCTAATGAAACGTCTTGAAATTAAAGGTGTCGATTTTGCAGAAGTAACACTTCATGTAGGCCTGGGTAACTTTAGAGATGTTGATGTTGAAGATTTGACTAAGCATAGAATGGATTCTGAGCAAATCTTTATTAACGACGAAGCCGTTTCGATTGTAAATAAAGCTAAAGAGGGCAAGCATAAAGTTTGTGCTGTAGGAACCACTACTGTTCGTACACTTGAGAGCTCTGTTTCAACAATGGGTACTCTTAAGCCTTTCGAAGGATGGACAAATAAATTTTTATTCCCTCCTTATGACTTTAGTATTCCAGACGCTATGATTTCAAACTTCCACTTACCATATTCTACTCTAATGATGATGGTAGCTGCTTTTGGAGGATATGATAAAGTAATGGAATGTTACGAAATTGCTATTAAAGAGAAGTACCGTTTCGGAACTTATGGTGATGCTATTTTAATTATCTGATAGATGTTATCAGATATCCAATAATATTAGGAACCACTCCAGTTTATGGGGTGGTTTTTTGTTTCTAAGAATTTGGAAACGAAAGCCAATGCTTTTTATTTTTTTTCTATTTTAGTGCACTTGAATATAGACGTTAGCTTTGAGATTATTTCAAAAATATAACTCCTTTTTGATCTTTATTAAATCGTATTTAAAGGGAGGAATCTCAGATCTCAAATCTCAAATCTCAAATCCAAAATTTATATAAAACATGTATACTTTCAACGAACTTCAAACTCAAATCGAAAACAGAATTGATGCTTTGGAGTTTTCTACTCCTCCTGAAGGCCTTTTTGAGCCCATGAAATACATTCTTTCTATTGGAGGCAAACGACTACGTCCTATTCTTGTTCTAATGGCTGCAAACCTTTATAAGGAAGATCTTGAGAAGATCTACCTACCCGCAATTGGGATTGAGGTTTTCCATAATTTCACACTTCTTCATGATGATGTGATGGATCATGCGCCAATTAGAAGAAACATGTCTACGGTTCACGAAAAATGGAATTCAAACGTGGCTATCCTTTCAGGTGATGCCATGTCTATCAAAGCGTATCAGTTTATTGTTAGTTGTGAAAACAAACATTTGAGTTCTGTTCTGGAGGTTTTCAATCAAACAGCTCTTGAGGTTTGTGAAGGACAGCAATTCGATATGGAATTTGAAGATAGAACTGATGTACGTGTTGAAGAGTATTTGAATATGATTCGACTTAAAACAGCTGTTCTTCTTGGAGGTAGCCTTAAAATGGGAGCTATTATGGGAGATGCTGATGATAAAGATGCAGATGCTTTATACCAGTTTGGCTTGAATTTAGGAATGGCTTTCCAGCTACAAGATGATATGCTTGATACATTTGGGAACGAAGCAGTATTCGGAAAGAAAATTGGTGGTGATATCCTTTGCAATAAGAAAACATTTTTGTTAATCAAAGCTCAGGAATTAGCCGAAGGTGAAACTAAAATTGAGCTTGAGAAATGGATTCGACTGGAAGGTTTTAATTCAGAAGAAAAAATTGCTGCAGTCAAAAAGATTTATGAAGACTTAAATGTTCGTGATTTGGCGGAAGTTGAAATTGATAAATATTTTGAACTATGCCTGGATTATTTAGCATCAGTAAAGGTTGATGAAGTTAAAAAAGAGAACTTAAGTTTACTTGTTAAGCGCTTGATAAATCGTTCCGTTTAAGATTATTAAAAATATAAGATAAATTCATCCTTTTTGCGGAAAAATGCTAAATTTGTCATCACACGATAATTAATGTTCCAATAAAACAAATGCAATGTCACAAAATATTGGCAAAATAGTTCAGGTAATCGGTCCTGTAATCGATGTTAGTTTCGAAAATGAGGGCACTGAGCTTCCTGATATTTACGACTCGTTAGAAGTCGTAATTGAAAATGGTAAAAATTTAGTTGTTGAGTGTCAACAGCACATTGGTGAAAACACCGTTCGTGCTATTGCAATGGACTCGACCGATGGCTTGAGAAGAGGAATGGATGTTATAGCAACCGGATCTCCTATTATTATGCCTGCAGGTGATAAAATAAAAGGTCGTCTTTTAAACGTAGTGGGTGAAACCATTGATGGTATTGGACAAGTAGATAAAAAAGGGGGCTATACAATTCACAGAACCCCTCCTAAGTTTGATGAATTAAAGACAGAATCAGAGGTGTTCTTCACTGGAATTAAAGTAATTGACCTTATTGAGCCTTATGCGAAAGGTGGTAAGATTGGTTTGTTCGGTGGAGCAGGTGTTGGAAAAACGGTTTTGATTCAAGAGCTAATTAATAATATTGCAATTGGGCAAGATGGTTTGTCTGTATTTGCAGGTGTAGGTGAGCGTACTCGTGAGGGTAATGATTTGCTGCGAGAAATGATCGAATCGAAGGTAATTCGTTATGGCGATGAGTTTGAGGAAGACATGGCTAAAGGAGGATGGGATTTATCTAAGGTTGATAAAGATGCTTTAGATCAGTCACAGGTATCTCTGGTTTTTGGTCAGATGAACGAGCCTCCTGGGGCACGTGCTCGTGTTGCTCTTTCAGGATTAACAGTTGCAGAGAGTTTACGTGATGGTGATGAGAAATCAGGGGGACGTGATATTCTGTTCTTTGTTGATAATATCTTCCGTTTTACTCAAGCTGGTTCTGAGGTCTCAGCACTTCTTGGTCGTATGCCTTCTGCGGTAGGTTACCAGCCAACTCTTTCAACAGAGATGGGTATTATGCAGGAACGTATTACGTCGACTAAGCGAGGATCTATTACATCTGTACAGGCGGTATACGTACCAGCCGATGACTTGACAGACCCTGCACCAGCAACAACATTTGCTCACTTGGATGCAACAACTGTATTGAATCGTAAGATTGCTGAGTTAGGTATTTACCCAGCGGTAGATCCACTTGATTCAACTTCACGTATTCTTACTCGTGACGTTGTAGGTGATGCTCACTACGATTGTGCAACCCATGTAAAAGAGTTGCTTCAACGTTATAAGGAACTTCAGGATATTATTGCAATTCTTGGAATGGAAGAGCTTTCTGACGAAGATAAATTGGTTGTGCACCGCGCACGTCGTGTTCAACGATTCCTATCTCAGCCTTTCCACGTAGCAGAGCAATTTACAGGCTTGAAAGGATGTTTGGTTCCAATTGAGGAAACAATTAAAGGCTTCAACATGATTATGAATGGTGAGGTTGATAAGTATCCTGAGGCAGCGTTTAACCTTGTAGGTAATATTGAGGAAGCTATTGAAAAAGGAGAAAAATTACTAGCAGAAGCTGAAGCTTAAAAATAAAAGTGTCCTAAGTACTTCTAACTTTAAGTACTTGTAACTTTAAATTGATAAAAATGCTTTTAGAAATTGTAACTCCTGAGAAAAAAATGTTTTCGGGTGAAGTTGATCTAATTCAACTACCAGGGATTAGTGGTTCTTTTGAGATTCTTAAAAACCACGCACCAATAATCTCAACACTTGATCGAGGAGTGATCAAGATTAAGACCTCTGACGGACAAGAAGTATTGTTCGAAGTTGATGGAGGTGTCGTTGAGTGTAAAAAGAATATCGTAACGGTTTTGGCTGATTAAGCTAATAAGTTTCATCATATTTTAAAGGCTTGTCGTTTTTCGGCAAGCCTTTTTGTTTGGCTATGTTTCTAGTTATGAATTACTGATTTGAATTAACTATATTTATATAAAGATTATCGATTTGAATTATAGGATTGTCTGACTTAAATTTGTTTTATCGAGATTTTAAGATCTACATGTCGTTTTATTATGTACTGATGAATCTCAATCAAAAAAAACAAAATCCAAACAATAAACATCTACTAAAACAAAACCCTATGCCAAACTTAAGTACAAGCTATTTAGGACTTGAATTAAAGAACCCAATTATTGTAGCAAGTTCAGGTCTTACTGATTCTGTTGAAAAAATTAAAGAACTTGAAGAGAACGGTGCCGCAGCCGTTGTTCTTAAGTCAATCTTCGAAGAAGAGATTGTTATGGAAATGGACGAGCAAATGTTGAATATGACAAGTCGCCCATACATCTATCCTGAAACTTTTGATTATATGAGCAATGAGCCTGAAGAGGATCTTGTTCGCAAGTATTTACGTTTAATAAAAGAAGCTAAGGCTGCAGTCTCTATCCCAATTATTGCAAGTATCAACTGTGTGAGTTCACAGAAATGGACTTATTTAGCTCGCGAAATTGAAAAGGCTGGTGCTGATGCATTAGAAATTAACTTCTTTGTTTTACCTACTGATTTGAATCGTTCTGTTGATGAGAATGAGAATATTTATTACGAGGTTTTAAAAGCCGTTAAGGAACAAGTTGCTTTGCCAGTTTCCTTAAAGATTAGTCCTTATCACTCTAACTTGGCTCATATGGTTAAGAAATTAGATGATTCAGGAGCAGCAGGAGTTGTTATGTTTAATCGTTTTTATAGTCCAGATATTGATATTCATAATTTAAGTTTAAATACGGGCCAGGTCTTATCAGGAGCTGATGATTTCAAAAATACGCTTAGATGGGTCGGTATTCTTCGCGATAGAGTTAAGTGTTCAATCGCTGCGACGACGGGTATTCATTCTTCAGAAAGTATTATTAAGCAACTTTTGGCTGGTGCTGATGCTGTTCAACTAGCTTCAATTATTTATAAAGAAGGTGCAGGCTATATCGATACTTTAACAAAGGAGATTTACTCTTGGATGGAAGAACAAGGTTTTGAAAACCTGAGAGATTTTCAGGGCAAGTTGAGCCAGGACAAATCCAATGATCCTGCTGCCTTTGAAAGAGTTCAATTTATGAAACATTTCAGAAACTTTGTAATGTAATCTTGTAAAGAAATATTTTAAGCCGAATCGATTTTTATTGATTCGGTTTTTTTATGCCTTATTGTTAGTTATTCTGAGAATAATAAAGGAGGTTAATCTCTGTTAAAAAATGTAATAAGCTGGGAATCTCTACTTTTCAAATGATATCTTTATGTACCACTAAATAAAACTAGCTTTGAAAACATTTTATATTTTCCTCATATCACTTTGTAGTTTTGTCCTATTTCCTCTTATTTCTGAAGCACAAGAATCAGAAGAAGTTGAAAGTTTCATCCTCTCTGGAAAGGTGGTAGATGCGTCTACACTGGAAGGAATTCCTTTTTCACATATTAAGCTTGACGATACTTATTGGGGGGTTATTTGTGATAGTCTTGGTTTCTTTAAAGTTACCGTAAAGCCCAATCAAAATCTAAAGGTATCTTCTTTGGGATTTGCTGAAAAAATCACTCCAGTTACAAGCGAAGTTACCGATGGATCAGCTTTTCAAGAAGTGTCTCTGGAAAGAGTGAGTTTTATGCTAGAGGAAGTTGATATCTACTCATTAGGGACTTGGGGGCAGTTTAAGGAAAATTTCGTAAAAATGGAGTTGCCAAATGAAGAGAATATTGCAGCTAATTTTGATTATGGAAATTTGAGAGCTATATATGGCACTAAAGAGGCTCCAATCCCGGGAATGTTAAAAGGTTTTGGTGTTGGAGGTGGAATTGGTTTTAATGGAAAAAGTAGAGATAATAAATCCAGAGAGCACGTTGCTAAGTTAAAATCCAGAGAGTATAAAGTTGAGATTTTAAAGAATAAATTTAATAAGCAATTAGTTGAAGATATTACACAAGAGAAAGGGGCTAGACTTGAAGCTCTTATGGTGTATATTACAGAAAGAGAACATTTCACCTACCAAACTCGAGATATCTATATTCAACAAAGGATCAAAGCTCACTACGATACTTTTGTTCTGGAATATGTAGAGGGTGAATATAATTATGCTATGGGGGATAGTACTAAAACACTTAAAAATCACCTACGTCCAGTTGATAAACATTAAAGTAAGGGAGCGAAGATTCTAGCCATAGATTCTTTCAGTTTTTGGGCTTTTGAGCGCTTTTGCCAAGATATTAAATCTATTTGATCACTTTGTTCAAGGTCTTCTAAGAAACGTGTCCTAAGCTCAAGGGTGATGTTTTCATCGTAAACAAGGGCATTCACTTCAAAGTTCTGTTCGAAACTTCTGATATCCATATTTGCAGTTCCAACCGTAGAGATAATACCATCTACCATCATTATTTTACTATGATTGAAACCAGCTTTGTAGAAAAAGATTTTCACACCTGCTTCCAATAATTCTTCTATGTACGATAGAGTGCCGTAAAAAGTCATTGTAGAGTCTGATTTTTTCGGTATTAAAACTCTAACGTCGACACCACTCATAGCTGCTGTTTTTAGTGCCATTAGGATACTTTCGTTGGGCATGAAGTATGGCGAAGATATATACACATTTTGTTTAGCAGAGGCAATCGCCGAGAAATAGGATTGTAAAATACTTGCCCAGTCGGAGTCTGCTCCTGAAGAAACGATTTGTATCAGACAGAGTTCATTCACCTTGAAATTGGGACGGTATTTCTCATCTAGAAGGACTTCCTGACGGACAAAATACCAGTCGATAAGAAAGACAATCTGCAAACTACTGGCCGCTTCACCTACGATTTTCAAATGGGTGTCTCGCCAAATACCGATACCTGGAATCCCATATTTATAGCGATCAGCAAAGTTCAAACCCCCTACAAATGCTGTCTTCCCATCGATTACGATAATTTTTCTATGATTACGATAATTAATTCGACTAGTTAAAATGGGGAACCGAACTGGTAAAAAAGCATGAATCTTAATTCCAGCTTCACGCAAGCTATTAATATATTCCTGGCTAAGTTTCCAACTGCCAACAGCATCATAAATAATTCTAATTTCAACACCCGCTCTTGCACGTTCCAAAAGGATTTCTCGTAGTTCACTTGCTAGTTCGCTATCTTCAATGATGTAGTACTCCAGGTGGATATGTTCCCTGGCTTTACGAAGAGACCTGTATATTTCAGTAAAGGTTTCTTCGCCATCATTAAGAATATTAACTTTATTATGCCCGGTAAGTAGTGCTTTAGAGTTGTTTAGCAGTAGTGTCATCACATTCTTTTTCTCATGAATGCGTTCATTTTTCAGGTATTCATTTATCTCAAGTTTTCCCTTCTGATCCTGACTTAAGGTTTGTAACCATTTAAGGTCACCAAGCTCTTTTAGGTTAAACATCTTTTGTTTTCGATAGCTTTGTCCGAATACCAAATAAGACACTAAACCAATTATAGGTACAAGAATAAGAACTAGAATCCAAGAGATTGTTTTTTGTGGACTTCGGTTTTCTAGAATGACAACAATAAGCGTAAAAACGATTGTTAGGGTATAAATTATACCTATCAATCCGAAAAGGTAAAGCCATATGTCATTCCAATTGAAAATCATAAGTTTTTTAAGGCTATATTTTATTAACTAAATGCATAGTGAGAAGATTTGTATATTTGCTTAAAATTCCAATAAAATGAATTCAGATCATACCATAAAATCAATTCAAGATCTTTTTAAAGAGGAGCTTAAAGCTGTTTTTCCTCAAAGAGAAATTGAAAGTGTTACTTATATTCTTCTCGAACACCTACTAAATTACTCAAAAATTGAGATTCATTTGAATAAGAATGAAAAAATTGAACAAAATATTTTAGATGAGATTTGTAAGGCTTTGGGAGCTTTGAAAAAGTCTGTACCTATTCAGTATGTGATTGGTGAGACAGAATTCTACGATCTAACTTTTAAAGTGAATGAACATACCTTGATTCCAAGACAAGAAACAGAGGAGTTGGTTCATGCCATTATTAATGAGAACAGAATTATAAGTCCTAAGATTCTTGATATAGGAACGGGTAGTGGTTGCATTCCTATTGTTTTAGCTCATAATATTACAGGTGCGAATATTAGTTCTGTGGATGTTTCTGAGGGAGCGATCGCGACCGCAAAGGCAAATGCACAGTTAAATCAAGTTAAAGTTGATTTTTATCATCGCGATTTTTTAAAGTGGGAAGAGTTTTCCTGGGATAAGGATTTTGATATTATAGTGAGCAATCCACCTTATGTGAAAGAATCAGAAAAAGAACTCATGGCAGATAATGTCCTTTCTTACGAACCGCATACTGCTCTTTTTGTAGATGATAATGATCCCCTTATTTTCTATAGACGGATAGCCGAATTTGCAAAAAATCATTTAAAAAAAGGAGGTAAACTTTATTTTGAAATTAATGAAGCATTAGGTCAGGAAATGATTGAATTACAGGAGTCTCTTGGTTTCTCTTCAGTTCGATTAATGAAAGATTTAAATGGCAGAGACCGAATGACTTCTGCAGAATTGTAATATTTAAGTAAGTCTAAAATACTAAATAGTTCTTGACAATGTATCCAGAAGATAAAAAAGCCAAAGAAATTAGTTATTCTTCAGCACTTTCAAAGATGCAATTCATTTGTAGTCGACAGGAAAAATGTTGCTCAGATATCAGAAAAAAGCTTGATAACTGGAATCTGTCTTACGATGATAAAGATAAGATTATTCAATCTTTGATAGATGATAAGTTTCTTGATGAGAGGCGTTATACGGGTTTTTATGTACGTGATAAATATAAGTTTAATAAATGGGGACGTATAAAAATCTCGCATCATCTAAAGCAAAAGCAAATTCCTGAACACATTATCATGGAAGCTTTGGATAGTATATCGGAGGATAATTATGAAGAGAATCTGGAAGATATACTGACTTCAAAAATGAGAAGTACTCGCGAAGAAGATCTATATAAACTTAAGGCCAAACTTTATCGTTTTGCGCAATCAAGAGGCTTTGAGTCGAATTTGATTTTAAGATATATCGAAAAATTAGTACATAAAGATTAATAATCGTTCAACCAGTTACATGTTTCTTGTTAAGAATCTTTACCTTTAAATTTCATCCAAATAAGAATATATATGATTAAACTTTTACGCCAGCTTTTTTGTCTATCTCTAATCATACTCGTTTTCTCAAGTACAAGTTATGCAGGTCGTCGTCCTCCAAAGTGGGTTAAGAATCGACCAATTTCTTCGGAGTATTATATTGGTGTATCCGTTGTTAGTAAAGATGTAGATAATTATATGCAGTTAGCTAAAAATAAAGCTTTGCAAGATTTAGCATCTCAAATTTCTATCAATATTTCATCAAATTCGGTATTACATCAGTTTGAAGACAACACGAGTTTCAAAGAAGAATTTGAGTCTCAGGTTAAAACATCTTTGGTTCAGGAATTAGAAGCCTATGAATTTGTTGCTTCTTGGAACAACAAAAGAGGGAATGAATATTGGGAATATTATCGTTTATCGAAAGAACAATATGCTTTATTGCAGCGGCTGAAATTGAATAAGGCTAAGAAACTAGCTCAGAATTATTTTGAAGAAGCTACGAGATACGAGGATAAGTTGGATATGATTCAGGCATTAAGTTATTACGCAAAGTCAATACAAGCCTTAAAGAAGCATCTGGATCAAGATTTATCGGTGATGACGTTTGATGGCTCGATAAATTTAGGGACCGAAATTTATAAACGAATTCAGAATATCTACACAAGAACTCAACTTGTACCGGTAAATAAAAATATCAAAATTGAAATCTCTACTTCAGTAAAAGATCCATTCTTAGTAAAAGCCAGCTGGACATCTGCGGAGGGGGAGAAAGAGCTTGTGAACCTACCTCTTAGTTTCGATTTTGTAAGTGGTGGTGGCTTGTTGAATAAGCAGGCCAATACCGATGAGTTTGGTTATGCTTCGTCTCAGTTGATTCGTGTGACATCCAAAGAGAAACTTCAGAAAGTTAAGGCTGCTTTGGATCTGTCCACCATATTGAATCAGAATGATGAAGATTATGAGCTTTATAAAATTTTTCTAACTCCTGAATTAGCTCCTAAATGCACAATTATTCTAAATGTAGAACGCTTGAAAGCTTATATGCTTTTTAGTGAGAAAATATTTGGTATAGATTCTAAACGATCTATTCTTAAAAATGCGATTAAAAAAGAATTGTCTGAGAATTTCTTCTCGTTTACAGAAGATAAAGACAGTGCTAATGTAATTTTAGATGTGAAAACCAATGTTACCAAAGGGGAAATAAAAGAAGGTCGTAATTATAAGGTTCACATTGTTTATCTGGATTGTTTTTTCTCGCTGACAGATATGAAATCGGGATTTGAAATTTTCAATGATGCGATTTATGAAGTGAAAGGGATGAAGCCTGTGAGTTATAATTATGCTGTTAAAGAAGCCTACGAACAAGCTGTAGAGGAAATTCACAATACTATTGTTCCTAAATTGAATCAACTTGATCTTTAATCGAGATCGAAATATAATAATGAATCAGAATAGTAAAATCATTCAGTTTTAAACCGATACACAGATTGTATTTTAATACTGAAGTATAAATTGAAATCTATGAAAGCGAAAAATTTGAAACAAGTTTTTATCCTAGGATTAGGAATAATAATGACTGCAGGATTAAGTTCATGTGGTTCTAGTGAAAAGGTTGTATCTGCAAAGTCGCAGGGAGAAGAATTAATTGAAGTATACTGCACTGGTCCTGATTACCAAAGTGACAAGAAGAACTTCAGAGCTTCTGCTATTGGAGAGAGTTTAGACCAAATGGTTTCTAAGAAAAAAGCGGGAACTAATGCTCGTGCTGAGCTAGCTACTTTGGTCGCATCTACAATTAAAGGAACGATTGACAACTACATTAATTCTACCGAATTGAATAATGTTGAGCAAGTAGAGGAGCGTTTTGAAGGACTAACTCGTGAAGTTATCAATCAGCAATTGAATAATATTAAAGTAATCTGTGAGAAGCAAACTCGTACAGCTCAGAATAAATACAAGACTTATATTGCTATTGAAATGAGTGGTGAAGATTTAGAAAAAGCAATCGAGCAAAAATTATCTCAGGATGAGAAGTTGAAAGTTGATTACGATTACAATAAGTTTAAAGAGACTTATGAAGCTGAAATGCAGAAATTAGAAAGTAAGCAAAGAGGATTTTAATCTCGGGCTTTTCAATAACACAAAAACAGCGCTTATCCTCATGGGTAAGCGCTGTTTTTTTATATCCAGTATACTTTAAATCATACTAATAAGTTGCACACAGATGATTAAAAATACCATCGCAATAGGATAAACAGTTGCGTATGCAATAGCTTGCGCATTCGAGTCTGTCATGCCATCAACAGCAGCTAAGCCTGGCGTGCTGGTCATGCTTCCTGTGAGCGCACCTAAAAGGTTGAGGAGATTCATTTTTAACCAATAGTGACCGATGAGTGTCGTTATGAGCATTGGAATAAGCGTGATAACAATACCAATTCCGAAAAGGAGCATTCCTGACTCTTGAAAGGTTTCTACGAGCTTAGAGCCTGCGCTAGTACCTACTACAGATAGAAACATGAGTAAACCTAATTGGCGAAGTAATTGATTGGCTGTGCCAGACATTGTCCATAGAATGGGGCCTGTCTTTCCAATTCGACTAAGGATGAGAGCAACCATTAAAACACCGCCTGTTAATCCTAGTGAGAATGTAAAATTATCAGAAAATGAGATTTTAAGTTTTCCTACTAATACCCCTAAGACAATACCAGTTGCGATTGGGAAGAAGTCTGTGTCAGATAATTTCTTTAGGTCATTACCAAACAGATGACGAACATTATTGATATTTCCTGTTCCGCAAGCCACAATTAATTTGTCCCCAAATTTAATGACTGACTTAGAACTTGGAGCAATATCAATTCCAGCTCTTCTGATTCTTGTAATTCTGGCATTGTAATTCGAAAGAACATTTAGTTGTCCAATGGTTTTATTCACCACTTCTTTATTGGTAACTAATATGGTTTCAACAACGTAATCAATACTTAATGGGATTTTTTCCTGAGTCTCTTCACCAATTAAAATTTTAGCTTTTTCAAGAGCTTGATCAGTTCCAATAAGTTTAATAATATCATTCTTATGGAGAATTGTATTTGGGCTAGGTACAATTGTTTTACCCTCATGCATAATACGGGTGATATTTGCTTGAGTCATGGCACGAACTTTTAGTTCTCTTATGCTTTTTCCAACAATCTTTTCATTTTCAACAACAAAATTTCTATTGAATAATTCAGGATGTTTCTTTAGATCTTCGTCTTCTAATTGTTTTGCTTCAGCATTAATGTCAACGCCAACTAGTTTTGGGTACAAGCGAACGAAAAGAATAACACCAATAACTCCAAAAGGATAAGCAATACCATAACCAATTGATGAAAGGGTAGAGCCAGTACTTTCAATAGCGGCAGCAAGACCTGGCGTACTCGTTAATGATCCAGTTAGTAAGCCTACCGCAATATTTAGATCGACATTAAAGGCAAAAGCCAGACCTATAGTTATCAAGGAAGCACTAGAGATGAGTACAAAAGCTAAGATAATAAGCTGACGACCATTCTTTTGAAATGATTCAAAAAAACCGGGTCCAGCTTGAATTCCAATGGTGAAAATAAATAAAGTAAGCCCAATTTTCTGGATATCGACAGGAATGCTAACACCGAAGTGTCCAAAAACCAGAGCGACAAAAATAACGGCTGAAACATCAAGAGAGATGCCTTTAATTTTAATGTTGCCAATAACGAAACCTATTGCTACTATAAGAAATAGGACGAAATAACTTGACGATAATAGATCCATGAGTAATGATAATATGATGTGATTTTAAGGCTGCAAAGTTATAATAGTTTTTTATAAATAAGAGAGGTAGGTCTGATTTGTATTTCTATTGTTGCGGGAACATATGTGCAGTAAAAAAAGAAAAAGCGACTTTCTGATTGAGAAAGTCGCTTGAAATATGATCTGACATTTTTCTATTTCATTAGGAAATTGAAATCGTCAGCAGCTTTTAATTCGTAGGGTTCAACACCATTTCTAAAAATACGACATTCGCGATTTCCAATTAAACTAATCTTACCATCTTCAACCAAAAACATAGTTGCTTCGCGTAAGCCAGCAACGTACATATCAGGATTGACAACCAAGAATTCATTAATTCTATCTTCACGAGTTTCGCCACCGTGACCTTCAGGGTTCTTGTCCAGATAATGAGGATTGATTTGGAATGGAATCAGGTTTAGGGCTTCGAATCCTAGTGGATCGATAATAGGCATATCGTTGGTTGTCTTAATGGTTGGACAAGTTAAGTTTGAGCCTGCACTCCAACCAATATAAGGTGTTTTACCATTAATAACCTTTTTGCGAATAGCATCTGTTAAGTTAAATTTATGAACCATGTGTAATAGGTTCCAGGTACTACCTCCACCAACAACAATAGCTTCAGCTTCTTCAACTGCTTTAATTGGATCTTCGAAATGATGAATAGAAACAATATCGTGTCCTATTTCGTTAAATCGATGCTTTACTTTAGCTTCGTAGTCATCGAATGAAACAGTAACACCTGCATAAGGAATGAATAGTGCTTTTACTGGTTTCTCACCTAAAAAAGCTTTGATGTTATTTTTCGGGTAATCTAAATATTCTTCACCTGGATTGGTTGAGTTACTAATTAATAATAGTCTCATTATCTTTAAATTTAGTTTAAGTATTTCTGTTTAGAAAAAACATAGATCTCCAATTCATTAAGTAATCAAAACACTTTGAGATGCTTTAAAATATAAACCCATGAATAAGAATTCGTGTTAAAAACCTAAATTTAAATATTTAGTAGGGAAAAGCTGTCTTCTTTTTTGACTAATTCTGAAAATCTTCGTTTACTCAGTGGACGGCGAGGGACTGTAAATGTAAAGGTACTTCCTTTATCAACCTCGCTTTGAACATTAAACCAACCGTTATTTTTTGCAAGAAAGTCACGACAGAGTGCTAAGCCAATTCCAGTTCCTTTTTCGTTGGCAGTTCCATCCGTTGTAAAGCCTTTGTGTATATTCTGAATTTGGTCTTTACGCATACCAACACCATTGTCGATAACCGATACACTAACAAAGTGTTCCTTTACTTCGGTACGTATCTCTATAATTCCACTTTTATTGGTAAACTTAATGGCATTTGATATGAAGTTCCGAAGTACGGTATGTACCATATTTCTATCACAAAAAACATCAATTTTATTATCGGTTGATGTAAAGATCTTAATGGATTTTATTTTTCCTAATTCCGAAAGTAATTCTAAGTTTGAAAGAATGATAGACTCTAAATCGACCATCTCTAAGCTCGGTGTAATTGAATGACTTTGGTTTCTGGCCCAAGCCAGTAGGTTTTCTAAAAGTTCGTACGAATTATCAGCCGAATGGAATAAGGATCCCAAGAATTCTTTGGTTTCTTCTTCGGAAAGAACAAGATCTTCCTCAGTTAATAACATTCTAAGTCCGTTGCTAATGTTACCAACCGATCCTCTCAAGTCATGAGCAATCAAAGAAAACATTTTATCTTTTGTCTCATTCGCTGTTTTTAATGCATCTTCACTTCTTTGGAGCGCCTCTTTTTTTTCGAACATTTCATCAGCATGCTGATCGGCCATGCTTTTTTCAAGTTGCAGAATTTCTCTTTGTTTCCGATTGTTTCTTATTCGAATAAAAAGGACGAAAAAACCAACAATGAGAGCAAGTAAAAGAGATAATCCAATGGTGTACTGTCGGAATATCTTAATGTCTTTGCTTTGATTGAGTTCTGTAAGTCTCTGATTTTCTATGTCTTTATTTCGTGTTGCCTGTTGAACTTCGAGATCGGTAATGTTATTGGTTTGCTGATCTCTAATAATAGAATCTTTATAGGCTTGAGCTTTCTGATAGGTGCTTAAAGCTTCAGAATATGATTTTTTATTTGTGTAATATTGAGATAGATAATCGTAATAGGAACTATAAAGACGATGCGATTTTAATTTCTTAGCAATAGCATGACCTTCTTTTAAGTGGGTAAGTGCCTTATCATTCTCATTATGCTTTAAATAAAGTACTCCCAGGTTTAACTCAAATAAACCAACATTATAGTTTAAGCTATTGTCTCGATGATAACTAACAGCTTCTTTATAAACTTTAATTGCCTCTAAAATATTCCCCTTCTCAGTGTAAAAAGTTCCAAGGTTATTGAGAGCATCACAAACAAGTTCATCATCATTTAATTCTTTAGCAGATTCTAAACCTCTATTTAGAAAATCCAAAGCAAAAGTGTCCATGTTTCGAGACTTGTAATACAAACCCTTAAGACTTGTACACCTGGCTAAACCTTTTTTGTTTTGTAAAAGATTAAATGTAGAATTTGCCTCTTCACAGAATATAAAAGATTTTTTATAATTGCCCAATTGATGATAGACGATCCCCAACTGAAGAGTAATTTCTGCATTTATCTCCAAGAATTTATATTGCTCGGAAAATCGTTTGGCATCGAGAAGAAATTTTAAGGATTGATCATGTTGATTATTGATATGATAGGCACGGCCCAAATAATACATCGCTTTTGCAACCTGTTCGTTGTAGTCGAGATTTTTAGCCAAAGCCAGAGCTTCATTGGTTAGTTGAATGGCACGTGGAGTGTCAAATTCCCAATGAGCACGACTATACTCTAGAAAATTTTCTAACTTGTCTCTACCTGAGGTGTTTGCAGTGAGGTTTTTTAGGCTGTCAATTTTTGTTTGAGTTCCAGAATTGGCAATGCTTATCTTTACAATAAAACAGAGAATGATGAATATGTAGGTAATTTTTTTCACAAATATGAATGCATCTTTATA
Organism: Ancylomarina euxina; assembly: GCF_003863355.1. Taxonomy (GTDB): domain Bacteria; phylum Bacteroidota; class Bacteroidia; order Bacteroidales; family Marinifilaceae; genus Ancylomarina; species Ancylomarina euxinus. The sequence goes on from NZ_QQWG01000001.1 coordinate 339,349, forward strand.
TTAGTTCAATCAAATAAATGCCTTAGATCATTTCGGGCAAGTATGCTGTTTTATAGTAAGATCAAGAACTAAAGGTTAAAATTTAAATTGCAATATATAACATTAATGTGATATTTTTTGATGTTCATCAGGATAATTTGATAACTCACAAAAAAGAAAGAGTGCTACGCAATATGCATAGCACTCTTTTATAGTGAAAAGGCTTTTAGTTAAAAACGAACTAAGGTTAAACCAATGGTATATGGTGTTAATTCTGGGCCTTTATTTTTTCTAAAGAAATCAGTCATACCGTAGCTTGCAAATAGATTGATTGCTCTATAACCCAAGCGAACTTGTGCACTGTAACGGAAAGCCTGCAGATTGTAATCGTCTCTGTCTTTGTCCTTATGGGTATTACCCTTTCTTTTATATTTGATCTTAGTGTGGGTTCCTAATCTCAAACCTCCAACTAGACCTGCAGACATATGAATTTTGTGATCATTTTTAACAGGAATTTGGAACTCCATTAATAAAGGAACAGTCAAATATAGAGAAGTTAATTTAGATTTTTTCACACTCCAATCGGGATTAATCGGATCTGGATAAATCATACCATCATCACCTTCTGATAAAGTAATGTTTTGATCGAAACGGTAATTGTTCCACTCCAAACCCATACCCGTTACTAAGCCAATATTGGTTTTAGTCTTTTGCAAGCTGATATCGTATTGTAGGAAATTAAGGTTTACTGCTATTGATTTCGCTAGATTTAAATCCATAAAATCATTATTCTTTGCTGGATAATTTGAATAATCAGAATTTGCAAATGCATTGATTCCCATTTCAAAGCCAGACCAGTGCCCCCTAAATGATGGTTTCTTATAAGTTTTTGTTTCTTCATCCCATCGACGTACTTTCTCAATTCGGATTCGAGTACCGTGCCATCCATCAATGATATTAATTTGCTTGCGTCCAATTCGAATTTTTGTAGTATCTGAATCGTCTTCAAAATCGGCAAAGTTTCTTACCGAAACTTTAGTTCCTTTTGAATTTTCAACAACTTTAAGGAAATCCTTGTTTAAGACCTTTACTTCAGTTGTGTCTGAATAAGTACTTTTCTTTTTAAATTCAGTAGCTCGATATTCAGGCTTATTCACTGGCTTCTTTTTTTTATTTGACCAGTTATCTTCAATAATAATTCTCTTCTTTTTTAGGCTGTCAGTTTTCAAACTGTCTGTTACAACCTGTGCCTGAGTTCCTAAAGCCAGGATTAACACTAATGTTAATAGTAGGTATCGTTTCATATCGTTAAAATTTCAGTCGTTTATTAAAAAGAGAATCTAAAAGAGACTCTTTCGAACCAATAGATGTATGTCTTAAATTATTTGATTGTAATCTGATCAGATCTTAATTTCTACTTGAATAAAGTTTAAAATCAATAATAAGACGAAGAAGTATTAGATTTGTTACAAGGAGAATGATCTTATGTGAAAATTACTTCACAGGGGTAGAAAAACCAATACCTAAAGTATTGAATGCGACTCTTGTTTTATCCGTTTTAGGATCGTATTTTTTCTCAAGATTAATTTTTTTACCAGCGAGTTTACCAATTTGACTTACACCATAGCTTGCAATTTTAAGCAGCGTTGATTTTTCTTTGACTTCATCGTCTCCTTTACTCGCTCTCCATGATAGTCCAAGCATAGCAAGGCCTGTATTTTGAATCTCGGTAGGGATCTTTTTTTCGGTGATATCAATATTTATTTCTGGCAAATCTGTATTCTTGATCGCAAGGGTTTTACTTTCTGCAAGTAGTTGTTTAACGTCAACCTTATCAATAGACTTCTTAGTTGAAACATCAGCTCTGATAGGAAGAGCATCCATTTTTATAATCTGTTTATTTTGAATTTTACCTTTGACTGCTGGCTCTGAAGTTTTCTTATCTTTTTTTTGCTTTTTATTATTTTCTACACTTTTTAAAGTGCTAATTTCTTTTGTGATATTTGTTTTTACGGAATCAGATGCTGTAATCTGCATGCTTGTATTCTGAGAAACTTGCTCATTTTTTAAGCCAGTTGGGTTATTTTCAAGCTCACTTGTCCAAACACTAAATAGAATGGCAATTGAGGCTGCAGTAGCAAGAGTGGTATAAACAAATTGTCTGATGATAATTGTTTTGTTTCTCTTTTTAAGATTTTTCTTGTTCTTAAATACATTGGAAACATCAGCTTCAAGTTTTGTTTTGTGATAAAGTGCAAGATCTTTCGCTTTATCTGGATTTGAGATAACAAATTCTTCAAAAGCTTTAGATTCATACGAATCTAAATCACCTTCAAGTTGTGCAATACAAAAGTCATCGAAATTTTCTTTAAAAGGAATGTCTTTTAAATGAACTGCTTTTTCGGATACAGTCTCTGCTTCACATTTTAGATCCATGTCCATCATTTCATCCAATTCCTCTTTTAAATCAGGGTTTTGAGCAAGAAACGACTCCAATGCCAGCTTATCCTTGGCACTGATTTCTCCTTCTATATAATCGAGGAAGAATTCTTCGTAGTTGTTTCGTGTAATGAGGTTCATAATTTACTTTCTGTCTTCTATTATTTGAATCTTAATCCTGTTTAAATGATACTTTCCATATGGCCTATATACTCTTTCATCTTCTTTCGTGCTCTATAAATATAGACCTTAACCTGCGATTCACTGAGCTCAGTTATGTCCGCAATTTCCTGATAGTTATAACCTTCATAATCTCGAAGTAAAACGACTGATCGTTGAATATCTGATAGCCTTTCCAATGCCTGATCTAGGATCTCTTTCAAGTCGGTATAATGTTGCGAGTGTGAATAAGCACTGATATCCACCTGATCAAAATCTTCTTTTCGTTTTTCTCGCCTAATTAAATCAATCATTGTTCTATAGGCCGTTGTATACAAATACGATTTTACTTTCAGAAAATTGATATTATCCACATTCCGCCAAAGTTTTTCGAAACTATCTTGTACAATATCACGCGCCTTATCCTCATCTTTTATGTTTTTTAGGATAAAACGATATACTCCATCAGAGTGTTGATCGACGCTTATATTGTACTCTTCTAGTTTCATAGGTATTCTTCTCTAAAACGAATGGCTTTTTAAAAAGTTACAGACTCCAGAATAAAATTTAAAAAATTAATTCGCAGGCTTTAATTTTGATCAGTTTTTGTTTTTTATCTTCGTACTAAATACCATTTTGTAAATTCATCCCAATTTAAACATAAAATTTCAATTGATATGAAGAAGCAAATTTATAGCGTCCTTGTTTTTGCATTAATTTTAGGTGCTTGTACTAACTCAAATACAGCAGTAAAGCCAGAAACAAATAAGCAAAACGATTATTTAACGATGTCGACCCTATGGTATCAGAGAGCTTCGGAATGCAGAGCTTTATACTATCAGGCATTTAATTTTGCTAAACACTCTTTAGTAGTAAATTTGGCTGAATCTAAGAATGATAAACCCCAAGCAGTTGTTGTTGATATAGATGAAACCGTCTTGGATAATAGTCCTTTTGAGGCTTACTCGGTAAGAACGGGAAAGTCGTATTCTGAAGAATTATGGCATGAATGGACAGATAAAGCAGGAGCACAAGCAACTCCAGGCTCACTAGAGTTTTTAAAGTTTGCTGAGTCAAAAGGTGTTGAGACTTTTTATATTTCGAATCGATCTGTGAGTGAAACCGCGGTAACACTTCAAAACCTTAAAGCCTTAGGTTTTCCTTTTGCTGATGAGGCCCATATGCTATTAAAAACAGATACCAGTATTAAAACGGTGCGAAGAAATAAAGTTTCAGAAACACATGAGATCCTAATATTGGCAGGCGATAACATTGGAGATTTCGATGAACTTTTCGAAGATCGGAACCAGAATTTTGGCTTTGAAACTGTAGATGCTCATCGAGCTGATTTTGGTAAGCGTTTTATTATTTTGCCAAATCCGATGTACGGTTCGTGGGAGAGAGTCGCCTTTAAAGGGCAAAGAGGATTAAATCCAGAGCAAAAAAATGAGCTTAGAAAAGAAGCTTTATTGGGATATAAAGAATTGGGCAATTAATCTCTAGCAGATTTCTATATAAAAGAAAACCTCTCAACTAATTAAGCTGAGAGGTTTTTTTTAAAATATATGACGTTCTCTTAAAGATCGAACTTGATACCTTGAGCTAAAGGTAAGTCTGTGCCATAGTTAATCGTATTGGTTTGTCGACGCATATATGTCTTCCAGGAATCAGAACCAGATTCACGTCCGCCACCAGTTTCTTTTTCACCACCAAAGGCGCCACCAATTTCAGCACCCGAGGTGCCAATATTTACGTTGGCAATTCCACAATCGCTACCCACAGTTGAAAGGAAAGTTTGCGCTTCTCTCATATTCATTGTAAAGATAGACGATGATAATCCTTGAGGAACATTATTATGCATATCAATAGCTTCATCAAGGGTTTTGTATTTCATGATGTATAGAACAGGAACGAACGATTCATCCTGAACAATTTGCCAATGGTTTTCAACCTCACAGAAAGTAGGTAACACATAGTTGCCTTCTAGAACTTTATCCCCAAAGACAATTTTACCACCCGCTTTTTTGACTTCTGCAATAGCCGTTTCATAAACTTCAACGGCATCTTTATCGATAACTGGACCAACCAGAGTATCCGGATTAAGTGGATTACCAATTTTTTTCTCAACTTGTGCATAAGCACTCAATAGACGATTCTTTACGTCATCGTAAATGTCTTCATGAATAATCAATCGACGCGTAGAAGTACATCTCTGTCCAGCCGTACCTACTGATCCGAATACAATACCTGGAATCGCTATATTTAAATCTGCTGTAGGAGCAACAATAATAGCGTTGTTTCCACCTAACTCAGCAATTGTTCTTCCCAAGCGAGCTCCAACTTTTTCAGCAACACGTTTTCCAATAGCTGTAGATCCTGTAACCGAGATAAGAGGTACACGCTTGTCTTCGATAAAATTATCCCCCATTACTGATGATTTTGCAACGACAAGGTTGAAAACACCTTCAGGAACATCGTTATCTTTTAATACTTTTTGGATAATATTCTGACAAGCCAGTGCACATAAAGGAACTTTTGAACTTGGTTTCCAAATCACGACATCACCACAAACAGCCGCAATCATCGCATTCCATGCCCAAACAGCTACGGGGAAATTAAAGGCGGAAATGACACCGACTACACCAAGTGGATGGTATTGGTCCATCATCTTATGATCTGGACGTTCGGAATGCATGGTGAAACCATAAAGCTGACGGGAAAGACCGACAGCAAAATCACAAATATCAATCATCTCTTGAACTTCGCCTAAACCTTCCTGGTAGATTTTACCCATTTCGAAACTGACTAATTTTCCCAGATCTTCTTTATTTTCTCGGAGGGCATTCCCAATTTGTCTTACAACTTCCCCTCTGGCAGGAGCTGGAATTTTACGCCAGATTTTAAAAGCATCTTGTGCTGTATTTAATACTGTTTCGTAATCGTTGATATCGGCATTAATAACTTTGGCTATCTCTGAATTATCAATTGGAGAATAAGAACTTGTTGTATTCCCTTTACAATCGAACCACTGAGTTCCTGTTGTTACGCCAGAATTGATTTCTGAGATGCCTAAACGTTTTAGACTTTCTTTTATTCCAAAATCTGTCATGATATTTTTGAGTTTTTTGGTTTCAAAATATTATCCTTATTTAATCTGTTTAAATTAAGAAAGATTTTAAATAAGGAGTATGATATTTGTCATGTGCTTGATTTATCATGATTTGACCAACTCTGGAAAATAAAAAACCCGATAGTATTAGTTATCGGGTTTCTCTTATTAATTATGAATTAAGCTTATTCGACTGTCAGCTTTTCATCTTCATTTTTCTGTATAGGTGTCGCAATTTTTAAGGCATTCAAATCAATATCTTCCTCTTCATTGTAAATTTGAAGTAGTGGTTCTTTAAATGACTTATTCGTAATTAATCGTTCAAGAGTCAGTAATAATGAAGGTAGAAGAATAAGATTCGATAACATGGCTGAAAGTAGTGTAACCGAAACCAAAACACCTAATGAAACAGTTCCTCCAAATTCAGATAAAGAGAAAATTCCAAAACCGAAGAAAAGAATAATAGACGTGTACATCATACTCTGTCCTGTTTCGCGAAGAGCCAATACGACTGATGAGCGAATACTCCAGTTGGTGAGTTTCAGTTCTTGCCTGTATTTGGCCAGATAGTGAATCGTATCGTCTACTGAAATTCCGAAGGCAATACTAAATACCAATATCGTTGACGCCTTAATCGGAATGCCAAAATACCCCATTAAGGCAGCGGTTATGATTAAAGGAATTAAGTTTGGGATTAGAGCCACAAGCACCATTCTTTTAGAAGAGAACATCCAAGCCATAAAAGTGGCGATAAGGAGAATAGCTAAAGCCAAACTTAAAAAAAGGTTTTTAATTAGGTATTGAGTTCCTTTAAAAAAGACAATACTTGAACCTGTTACAGTTACCTTATAGTTATCTTTAGGGAAAATTGCATTAACATGACCTAGAACGATTTGCTCCATTTCTTCCATTCGGGTCGTTCCAATATCCTTAATTCTGAAACTCATTCGAGTTTGTGTTTGAGTCGAATCCATAAAGGAATCAAAGATGCTCACTTCTCCTTTTACTTCAGCTTTTGAGAGGTAGGATAGAAGAATGTTTTTGATATTATCACTTGGCATCTTGTAGTATTTCTCTTTGCCATTATAATAGGCTTGGTGGGCAAATTTAGCTCCTTCAACCAAGGATAATGAGGCAGAAACATCAGGATATTGTTTGAGCGAATCGTTTAACTTTTCGATACGTTTGAGGGTCGATAATTTTAGGGCTCCACCTTTCTTATTGGTCTCAACCACAATCTCAAGTGGCATAATCCCGTCAAGATTTTCTTCGAAGAATTTTAAGTCCTGGTAAATGACATTGTGATGTGGAAGATCGTCTACCATATACCCCGTACTCTTAATTTTACTGATTCCGATGGCACCAATAATCAATAGAGAGGCCGTAATTAGATAAACAGCTTTTCGATTATTTAAGACGATTTTTTCGAGGGCTTTGACAAATTTGTTAACAAATTTATTTTCGAGATGTTGGGTCGCTTTATTAGTAGGAGGAGCTATAAAACTGAAAATAATTGGAATCAAAACCAGTGATAAAAAGAAAACCACCATAATATTTAATGCTGCAACCACACCAAACTCCTTAAGAATTTGACTTGATGTAATAATAAAAGTCGCAAATCCTGATGCCGTTGTTAAGTTGGTTAAGAATGTTGCATTACCAATTTTTGATACGACACGTTGCAGGGCTTTAATTTTATTACGGTGTAGAATGTACTCGCCGTGGTATTTATTGATGAGGAATACCGAATTGGGTATTCCAATAACCACCAAAAGGGGGGGCAACATGGCTGTCAATAGAGTAATCTTGTAGTCGAAAAGCACCATGGAACCTACGGCCCATATAACACTTAAGCCTACGACCAGCATGCAAAAGAAAACGACTTTAAACGAGCGGAAAAACATGAAGAGAATAATAGCCGTAACCAATAAAGACAAGAGAATAAACATATTCATCTCTTTTTTTATCATCTGAGCCATTTCCACCCTAATGTATGGCAAACCAGAGTAGTGCATTTTAAGCTTGTGTTTCTGCACAAAATCTTCAGATGCCTTGTGTACTTGCTTAACCATAGGCTCTCTGGCCTTCGAATTCATAACTCTCCCATTAACTGTAATTGCCATTAAATAGGTGTGAGTATCGTTGTTGACCAAACTGCCTTTGTAAAAGGGCAAAGACTCTGCTATAGCTGCTATACTATCTAGTTCTTTTTGCGAGTTTAATTTTTCAGGAAAAATAGACTTAAATTCAAATCTCTTCTTGTCCTTATTCTTGGTAATATTATAGGTGTGTGCAATGGATACAACGGCATCAATTCCATCTAATTTCTTTAGATCATTGCCCAGAGCAATCCAATCGTTAATTTTATCTAATTCATAGAAGTTAGTATCTTGAATGGCAAAGAACATGACGTTCCCTTCTTGTCCGAAAGTGGTATGGAAGTTTTCGTAATCAACGGATGCTGAATCGTCGGAAGGTAATAGTGCTGCATGCTGATACGACATTTCTACAAATTGAGCTTTATAGCCCATAAAGACCGTCATTAGTCCAATAAGTACTAATAATAATATCCTATTTCTTAGGATAACTCCCGCAATTCTATTCCACATATCTAAAACCTATCTTTGAATCTTACTCTAAATGATGTTTGTGTTTGTTTATGTGGCTGGTTATTAGTTCAATATTAGCCATGTTGAAAGAGCAAACACTTGAAAGGCGAAATTACGACTTAATATCTTTATTTCAAAAGCTAATCCAGCTTATCGACTAATAGCTAAATTTCTTACTTCTAAGTGTCAATGATATACATTTTAAGGAACAATATTCTGCATTAAATCTACGAAAGTTGTTGATATTTATTTGCTTAGATTGGTAGTTGATGTTTCAGAAAACTCACAAGGTTAGTTTTTAAAATTAGCAGAGTTTCAAGCCAAGGTTAAGTTAATGTTAACATTTAAGTTTTTTGCCTTTTAAAATTAGTTTGTCTATAAATATCCTATATTTTTGCCAGCCTGAAAAACAGAACTAATCAATTGAAAAACAAATAAATTTAGACTAATTATGGATTACGGTTTAGGTGATTTCCTGACACTCATAGGATCCTTAGGATTATTCCTTTATGGAATGAAACTAATGAGTGAGGCTTTACAAAAAGTAGCTGGAGATAAAATGAGAACGATTTTGTCAGCAATGACTTCGAATCGTGTTAAGGGCGTTATGACTGGTGTATTAATTACGGCACTTATTCAGTCTTCATCAGCTACTACTGTAATGGTAGTAAGTTTTGTAAATGCAGGTTTACTTTCATTAGTGGAGTCAGTCGGTGTAATTATGGGTGCTAATATTGGTACTACTGTTACAGCTTGGTTAATTTCTCTACTTGGATTTAAAGTTAGTATGAGTGCTATCTCTTTGCCTTTAATTGGTTTAAGTTTACCTCTATTATTCTCAGGTAATCGTTCAAGAAAAAATTGGGGTGAATTGGTAATTGGTTTTGCCTTATTATTCATCGGTCTTCAGTTTTTGAAGGAATCTATGCCTGATATTAAGAACAACCCAGCAATCTTAAATTTCCTGGCCTCTTATACCGATTTAGGTTTTGGATCTTACCTTTTATTTGCTGGAATTGGAACACTACTAACCATTTTGATTCAATCTTCATCGGCAACTATGGCTCTTACCCTTGTGATGTGTAATAGTGGCTGGATAAGTTTTGATATGGCTGCTGCCATGGTATTAGGAGAGAATATTGGAACAACAATTACTGCTAACCTTGCGGCAATGGTTGCAAATACCTCTGCCAAACGTGCAGCTCGTGCTCACTTAATATTCAATACTTTTGGTGTACTTTGGATGTTAATGATTCTACCATACTTCCTTGAGGGTATTGCAGCGCTTAATATGTGGCTTGGGGGAGGAAATCCTTTAGAAACTGACCCAGCTCTTGCTGCAGTTACTATTGCAGCAGTTCCAGTATCTTTATCATTGTTCCACACTATTTTCAATGTGTTGAACGTTCTGATCATGATTTGGTTTACTAAATTGATCGTGAAGATTGTGATAAAATTAGTTCCTTCAAACGAAAGTGAAGATGAAGTATTCAAATTGAAGCATATCACTACAGGTATGTTATCCACTCCTGAAGCGTCATTATTTCAAGCTAAGAAGGAAATTAGCCTTTATGCTAAACATACAAAGATGATGTTTGGCTATGTGAAAGATGCTTTCAATGAAACCAATGAGAAAAGCTTTTTGAAATTGTATGAAAAAGTGGATAAGTTGGAAGATGAAAGTGATGATATGGAGCTTGAGATTGCAAATTACCTAACGACTGTTTCGGAAACACGTTTGAGTCCTAATAGTTCGAAGCGTGTTCGTGCATTTCTAAAAATGGTTGACGATATTGAAAGCATTGGTGACTCGATGTGGAATATAACGAAAGCTTTGCATCGTAAAAGAGAGCAAAAAGCATGGTTTCCTCAAGAGGTGCGCGATAATTTGAATAAAATGTTTGAATTGGTTGACGAGGCTTTAATTGTGATGTTCAACAATACCGAGAAAAATTTCGAGGAAGTGGTCACTAAGAAAGCTTATGAGATTGAAAAAGAAATAGACGAGTTTCGTACAATTCTTAAACAACAACATTTAAGTGATGTTAAGGCAAAGAAATACGAATATAAAGCAGGTATTATTTACAATGATATCTTCTCAGAGTGTGAGAAGATTGGCGACTACTGTATCAATATCTCTCAGTCTATTCATGAGATTAAAGATTAATTGAGAATCTAAATATGAAAAACCTCTGATGCCTATGGTATCAGAGGTTTTTTGTTTTAGGCCTTCCTTCAATTAAAGGCAAAAAGAAAGTGCTATCCGATGGACAGCACTTTAAAATTATATTTTAGAATCAATTTAGAATTTTCTGAAACCCATTAATCTTCTAACTGCTTCTAGTGTTTTGGCAGCACTCTCGCGAGCTTGTTCTGCACCAAGTCTAGTAACTCTTCTTAGGTACTCATCATCTTTAGAAATCTCAAGGAACTTCTCACGAATAGGTGCGTTAAAGTTGATGATATCTTCAGCCAATTGCTTTTTCAAATCGCCATAGCGAATTTCACAATTGTTGTATTTATCGTTAAAGAAATCATAAGTATCTTTAGTTGATACCACATCCATCAAAGTAAATAGGTTCTGAATCGCTTCTGGTTTTTCCTGGTTCATTTCAGTTGGACCACTGTCCGAAACAGCTTTCATTACTTTTTTGCGAATATCTTTAGGATTTTCAATCAAACCAATTGCATTACCTTCTGATTTACCCATTTTTCCTGAACCATCAAGTCCAGGAATTTTAATAAATTCTCCAGTAAATGAATAAGGTTGTGGAATAGGGAATAATTCTTCACCGTAAGTGTTATTAAATCTCTTAGCGAATTTACGAGCCATTTCAAGATTCTGTTCTTGATCTTTTCCAACAGGAACTTGTTTTGCTCTGTGAATTAGAATATCAGCAGCCATCAAAACAGGATAAGTCAACAAGCCAGCATTTACATTTTCAGGATGCTTACGAGCTTTGTCTTTAAACGATGTTGTCCGCTCCAATTCACCAAGGTAAGCATTCATATTCATCAAAAGGTACAATTCTGTAATCTCAGGCACATCGCTTTGAACATAGATACAAGCCTTTTCAGGATCGATACCGCAAGCTAAATATTCGGCCAATACGTTTCTTACATTATTGTGAAGATCGGCAGGGTTCGGATGAGTAGTCAGGGAATGCCAGTCTGCAATAAAGAAGAAGCAATTGTTATCATTCTGCATTTGCACAAAGTTCTTTATGGCACCGAAATAGTTCCCCAGGTGCAAATTACCTGTTGATCGGATTCCACTTACTACTGTATTCATATTAATATTAAGTTAATAGCTCTTCTAAGAGCTGTGAAAATTAATTAATCACGCAAAATTATGAAACCTTAGTCACAAAAAGAAATTTTAAAAATATTTCATTTCTCTATTTTTTCTGAGAGTTAAAAGTCTGTTCATTATGTCTGCTTTTTCTATATATTTGATCTGTTTAAAAGATCAAAAGTATTTATTCTCAAACTCACATCAATGAATGTACTCGATATTATTATTGGTATCCCTTTGATTTATGCCATCTATAAAGGATTCACAAAAGGTTTTATATATGAAGTCGCAACTCTAGTGGCTCTTATTTTTGGTGTTTATGGAGCCATTCATTTTTCTGATTTTACTGCTGAAGTCATTCAAGATACCTTTAAATATGAATCTCAATACATGGAGTATATTTCATTTATTGTGACTTTCATTGTTATTGTAATTGGAATCAACCTGATAGGAAGGGTGATGGATAAAGTGGTTGATGCCGTTGCCTTAGGTTTTGTAAATCGACTTTTAGGTTTGGCTTTTGGTTTATTGAAAGGAATTTTGATCTTAAGTATTGTTATTCATCTGATCAATTATGTGAATGATAGGTTTAATTTTATTTCTGAGGAAAAGAAAAAAGAAAGCCTTTTGTATGAACCCATGACAACTATATCTGACTCGATTTTTGATTTCTTCGATTCAGATTTCTCATCTACAAAAGAAAAAATTGAGGATAAAATTAAGAAGGGGACAGATAGTTTGAAAAATATCTAAATAGAATTCTCAATGCAAACCAACCTTATAAAAATTCAAGGAGCCAAGATTAAAAAGTATATTAAAAAACTTCCTGTTCGAAAAAAGTTTCACTTTACTGGCCTTTGTAGTAATTGCGATCATCCCGTAGATGGTAAATTTTGCACCAATTGTGGCCAATCAGCTAAAGATTTTCACCGACCATTTTTTAGTGTTGTTTCTGAGTCCTTAGGCGATGCATTATCTTTGGACAATAAATTCTTTCATACTATAGTTCCCCTCTTTGCCAGGCCAGGATACCTCACTAAGGAATTTATGAGAGGGCGAAGAGCTCGCTATACACCGCCATTTCGCTTGTATCTGTTTCTAACATTTTTTGCCTTTTTATTACTTTCTCACAATCACAAACCAGAAACCGATTCTGAAAAAAACTTGACTTTCCAAAACAGTAAAGGTGAAAATGTAGAGGTTTTATCCTTATTTGAAGATATGATAGATCAGGATAAATCAAAAGCAGATAGTTTGGTTGGTAAATCTGGTTTTAAAAATGAATTTATTCGTATTGATCCAGGTTTAGAGCCGAAATTGAAATCAGATACAATTTCACCTCCAATAGATATTAGCGGAGGCCATGAATTATTAAGTCAAAATAAAGCTATAAAAAAGATACTTGACATGTGGCGTTTGAATCCCGCTCTATTGATTGATAATGCTTTTAAGAAATTGTCTCAAACCTTATTGTTGGTTTTGCCGATCTTTGCCTTGTTTTTAGCCTTGTTTTATATCCGTCGCAAATATTACTTGTTAGAGCATTTACTGATATCTTTAAACTTTCACTCTTTTATTTTTGTGGTCGTTATTGTGAGTGAATTACTCATTATGACAGAGATTAAAGCGATTTACACCTTGGGTTTTTACCTCTATTTACTAATCCCGTTACAGCTGTTTTTAACTTTGAAGTTTTATTATAAACAATCCTGGTTTAAAACATTTATAAAATTTTTAATGCTATCCTTTTTTTATAATATTTTACTTGTCACAGGAATTTTCTATAGTTTGATTTCCTTGGCAGTTGAATAGGTGGATGATATAAGGATACAATGGTAAAATTCTTATCTTTGTCATCCGAAAATAATTATTGAATAATAGAAACCCAGAGGGGTCATAAAATACGATAAAGATGAGTTTTATAGAAGAATTACAGTGGCGTGGCATGATTCACGATATGATGCCGGGTATAGAAGAACAATTGGAGAAAGAATTGACATCGGCATACGTGGGAATCGATCCTACTGCTGATTCTTTACATATCGGACACCTGGTAGGGGTGATGATGTTGAAGCATTTTCAAGTAGCAGGCCATAAGCCTATTGTTTTGGTTGGTGGTGCAACAGGAATGATTGGTGATCCTTCTGGAAAATCACAAGAAAGAAACTTACTTGATGAGGAGACATTGCGTCATAATCAGGAATGTTTAAGAAAGCAACTAGCAGGTTTCTTGGATTTCGATTCAGTTGCTGATAATGCTGCTGAGATGGTGAATAATTACGATTGGATGAAGGACTTTTCATTCTTAGATTTCATTCGTGATATCGGAAAGCATATTCCTGTGAATTATATGATGAGCAAGGATTCTGTGAAGAAGCGTTTAAGTGCCGATTCAAAAGCAGGGATGTCTTTTACTGAGTTTACCTATCAGTTGGTTCAAGGAACCGATTTCCTGGAATTATATAAATCAAAGAATTGTAAGCTTCAGATGGGTGGTTCAGATCAGTGGGGTAATATTACGACTGGAACTGAATTAATTCGTCGTAAAGAAGGTGGCCAAGCTTGGGCAATTACTTGTCCGTTGATTACAAAAGCCGATGGTGGTAAATTTGGAAAAACAGAATCAGGAAATATTTGGCTTGATCCAAAGTATACATCTCCATATAAATTTTACCAGTTTTGGTTAAATACAACCGATGCTGATGCAGAGAAATATATTAAGATTTTCACCCTTATTTCACGCGAAGAAGTAGCTGCTTTAGTTGAAGAGCACAAAGAGGCGCCACATATGCGTAAATTGCAACAACGTTTAGCTAAAGAGGTGACAGTTATGATTCACTCTGAAGAGGATTACAATATGGCTGTTGAAGCATCTCAAATTCTTTTTGGACGTGCTACAGCTGATGCTCTGCGTAAGCTTGATGAAGATACTTTTCTTTCAGTGTTTGAAGGTGTGCCTCAATTCAATGTTGATAAATCAGAATTTGAAAATGGTATTGATGTGGTAGAATTGTTAGCTGTTAAGGCTGAGGTTTTCCCATCAAAAGGGGAATTAAGACGTCTGTTTAAGGGAAATGCAATCAGTCTAAATAAGGAAAAAGAGCCTAATGCAGAATTGATCGTGACTAAAGAACACCTCATTGCTGATAAATATTTATTAGTGCAGAAAGGAAAAAAGAATTATTTCTTGATTGTAGCTTGTTAATATGACACATATGATGTAATTTTATGTTTCCCTAAATATTAATTAACTGACTTAATAAATATTAATTATGAAGATTTTAAACTATACCCTAATCCTGATTTTCGCTTTAGGTTTGTTAAGCTGCGGTGGAGGCGGAGGTGGTTCTGATGAAACAGCTCCAACGGTTAATTTCACAAGCCCAAGCACCAATCCTGACAGTCCGACTACGATTACAGCTGGTCAAACTCTTACTTTTAGTGGTACTGTAAGTGATAATAAAAAGCTGGAATCAATTACATTTACAAATCTAGGAGAGAAAGCAAAGTCGGTTAATGACTTTATTGTAGATTTCAATGAAAAACTAAATAGTAAGAAACCTTCTTCGGGATCTGTTTTAGATAAGTCAGAATCTGCTGTTAATTTCACAATTGAAACTTTGGCGGGTGCTCCAGCTAATGAGTATACAATGACGTGTACTGTAATTGACAATTCAGATAATCCAACAACAAAGACATTTTATATCAAAGTTGAGTAAATTTTGATATAATATAGAATTGAAGACCTGAGCATTGCTTAGGTCTTTTTTTATGCTCAAATCTGATCTAACTGAAGCTTTTTTGAATTTGTTTTTTCTAAATTCATCATCAAATTAGGACTTTAAGACCATCTTTTTATTTTTTTTCAAAAAAAATGGGCTTCTAAAATTCAATTAAAATAGGGCTTTCAGGTTGGTGTTGTATTTGTAAATGGTACTATGTATTGCATATTACTATTTTTAATACGTATATTTGTATAACAAGCAAGTGTGTTTGGAATGGTATTGTATTAAAATGTATCTGAAATGAAAAGGGAAATTAATAGAATCATGATTATTTGCATGCTGATCGGATTCTGTATTAGTCCAACAATTTTGAAATCACAATTGATTCAAGCTAATAATTCAATTTCCATTTTATTGGAGTCATCAACGCAATACACATATAGCAAATGGTTTAGTTTAGAATATTTTTTCAAAACTGATTGGTCATCAGATGAGAATGAAATATCTAAAGGAGACAGTTTGAAAAACAAACTTGAGATTAAATTTAATAGGAAGGGTACAAAAGACTCTCTTATCCCAGAATTGAATCGAAGGCCAGTCCTGAAAATTAAAAAGAATAATTTTAGAAATAAGCCAATAATAATTCAAACAAGAATTTAAAACATATTCCAAATGAAGATAGAAAATACGAAAGCCCAGATGCGAAAAGGAGTATTGGAATATTGTATTCTTTCCATAGTCTCTAAGAATGACGCTTACGCTTCAGATATTATTAAGAAGCTTAAAGAAGCGAAAATGATAGTTGTGGAAGGAACGCTATATCCTTTACTAACTCGCCTTAAAAATGACGGATTACTCAGCTATCGCTGGGAAGAATCGACTCAAGGACCACCTCGTAAGTACTATGGGATTACTGATACAGGCCGTGTCTTTCTTGAAGAATTAGATAGTTCATGGCAAGAACTTGTAGATGCTGTTACTACCATTCAAGCTTAAGCATCAAACTAAAAAAAGAGTATTTGAAATTATTTGTTATACCTATAGAAGTCTAAGAGTTTATTTCTAAAAGGTATTTAAATATTAAAATAAAAAAGATGAAAAAGACATTCACAATAAACATAAGTGGTAGTATCTTTCATATAGACGAAGATGCTTACGAAAAACTCCAGGTTTATCTACGCAGCATTAATGCTCATTATGGTGCGAGTGAAGAGGGGCGTGAAATCGTTGCAGATATTGAGTCACGTATCTCTGAAATTTTCAATGAGAAATTGAGCTCAAAGGATCAGGTTGTAACTGAGCTAATGATCGATGAGGTGATCTCAATTATGGGGAAACCCGAGGAAATTTTTGAGACAGATAACGAGGAAGAAGAAGTTGTTGGAGCTAAAAAATCTTATCGTAAAAGAAGACTGTTTCGTGATCCTGATCATCGCGTATTTGGTGGTGTTGCAAGTGGTATTTCGGCCTATTTTGGTATCGATGTAGTTGTCATTCGCTTAATATTTGTGTTGCTATTGTTCTTTGGTGCAGGCGCTTCATTTATCCTTTATATTATTCTTTGGATAGTTGTGCCTAAGGCTAATACAACGGCTCAAAAGCTTGAGATGAAAGGTGAAAGGGTGAATATATCCAATATTGAGAAATCGATAAAAGATGAATATCAGGAAGTGAAAGAGAACTTTGATAATATGCGTGCAAAAAGAGGTCCTCAAGTTAGAGACGGTTTCGATAAAGGTGTTGATTTTGCTGGTTCAGCTCTACGTCTTTTCTTGAAAGTTGTGCTCATCATATTAGGCTTAGGATTAATTATCGCAGGTATTATCTCACTTCTTACATTCTTAGGATCTCTTATTTTCACAACAACAGTTGTTGGACCATTTGCAGGGATGCATTTTCCGGGAGCCTTTATGCCTGATATGTTCTTTACAGGTATGGGAATCAAATTGTTTTCTCTTGGTTTGATGCTTGTTATAGGGATTCCTTTAATACTACTCATTTTTGTAGGAATTAAATTACTAGTCAAATTTAAAACAAATAATAAGGCGATTGGTCTTTCTGCTTTAGCTCTGTGGTTGGGAGGTATTATTCTGATGATTTCGGTAGGTCTTACTCAGGCGAAATCATACTTAAGCAGTGGTACAACTTATGCAGATACTGAAGTGCTTGACAACTTTGATGGTAATACCCTTTATTTAAGATCAGAGAAGAATATTGATTTCAACTGGCACGATGCCAATGTCGATTTAGATGGTGTAAAAATCATTGTAAAGGATAACGAAAAACTTGTTTTGGGTGAACCTACACTTGATATTGAAAAAAGTAATTCTGGTAATTTCGAGATTATCATGAAGAAAAATTCAAGGGGGCGAACTCACGATGATGCAGTCGAAAATGCTGAAGAAATTAAATACTCATGGAAACAGGTTGATTCGTTATTAATTCTTGACGAGTATTTCACCTTGCCAGTTGGCGATAAGTGGAGAAATCAGAAGTTGCATATCGTCTTAAAAGTTCCAGAAGGTAAGGCTGTGTTTATTGATGAAGAAGTTGATGATATTTTGGATGATGTAAAAAACGTAACGAATACCTACGACCGAGATATGGGAGGGAAGAGATGGATCATGAAAAAAGAAGGCTTGACATTATCTCGTGATTAAGTTCATGACTTTATATATATTAATCTAGTTGATGACAAAGCATGAGTTCGTTTTGGTCAAATGGGGCTGATGTTTGTAATTGATTAATACTTTAAAATTTAAACAGATGAAACAATTAGTAATTATATTAATGGTCATCCTTTTTCCAGTGCTTGTTCAAGCACAAACAAAGGGAGAAAAAATCCATGAGAAATATTCAAAGCTAGATGAGTTCAGCAGTTTTGGTTTCTCAGGAGATTTCCTGAAAAATCTGGATTTTGATGTGGATGAAGATGAGGTAGAAAAGAATATTACGGGTGATTGTGATGGTATTAAGCTATTAAGTTATAAGCATGAGGATGGAAGAGGAACTAAATTCAAAAAGCATGTTATTTCTGAATTGACATCGGGTAAATACAAACAAGTTTTAAAGGATGTTGAGGAGGATGATGATTCTGATGAAGTCTACTTTTTTGCCTTGGGTAACAAGAAACGTTTTAGTGAATTCCACCTTTTACATTGTAATGGAACCCGTACTTCATTAGTTTCATTCTTTGGTGATTTTCATACAGATGAATTGAAATCACTTTCGCGTTATAAGTTCGATAAGTAAATCTTTAAAATTGAAGATATGCAACGTTTATTTAAATCAAGCGATAAAAAAGTAGCCGGGGTGTGTGGAGGCTTGTCGCACTATATAAACCCTGAGCTCGATCCTGTGATTGTTAGAGTTATTTTTCTGATGTTGTGCTTATTCAATCCATTTTTGTTGATTGGCTATTTAATACTGGCATTAATACTGCCAGATAATCCTGTAAGGCTTGTCGATTGAGATAGACGAAAGACTCATGCCTCCTGAGTTTGGTCTTTTTCAAAGGAGGATATATTGAGTTTAGAGCAAGCAATTTATATTGTTTGCTCTATTTTAAATTATCTCATTATGGTTAATATGATGCAGCCTGCGACAAGTATAGCGAATAGAATTTCAGAGATCTTAGTATTACGATTCATGACAAAAAAGTAGCTGAAAATATATGAAAGTGGAACTGCAGCGATAAGAGTTTGAGCTAATATAGAAGAAGGAAAAAGAATACAAGAAGCAACACTCGTAATGAATAGTGCAACAATAATGATGAGGTATTTTCGAGAACGAACTCGTTTTTCTTCAAATCCCCATATGGTAAAGAAAATAGAAATCAGACTTAATAAAGTTAGAAATCCCCAGAATAGAATTTGAGTGATTGAGAAGCTTTCTAAATGCTCATGACTAGAAAAAATCATTTTAGAATGCTCTAGAAAATCCTCTAAATTTCCTTGCCAAAAATACCAACAACAGATAAAAAACAGGGGTGTAATAAAACCCAGTAAACCTCCTAGGAATTCTCTTAAACGGAAAGAACCAAGTATAATTAATGACCAAACAAACCAGATAAAGGCGAGGCTGGTTGGTAGATAAAACAAGCTTGCCAAACCAATGAGCAAGCCGACATCAAATGAAGATGCGATACTCTGGCTACCATGATAAATTTTAAAGACTCGATTAAGTGAAAGAAGTA
Source organism: Ancylomarina euxina (assembly GCF_003863355.1). Classification (GTDB taxonomy): domain Bacteria; phylum Bacteroidota; class Bacteroidia; order Bacteroidales; family Marinifilaceae; genus Ancylomarina; species Ancylomarina euxinus. The sequence goes on from NZ_QQWG01000001.1 coordinate 358,859, forward strand.
AAAATAGAGCACTTATTAGGGCAGGGTGAAGTCCATTAGCCAATGTTGCACATGAAGCAAGTAGTATGAACAAAGCAGAGGGCAGATCGGTGCGTTGTTTAATAAATATAAACTGCTCATTGAGTTGGATAAGGCTATAGGATATTATTAGAATAAGCAAGTACCCGAATATGTTAAGATATAAAGGATTACAATTGAGTATGCAAAGTATGGACTGATAAAGTGGCATTTGCGAGGAATATTCTGCTAGTAAAACAGGATTCTGAAATGCATTTAGCCACAATAATAAAGCGATTATAGGAATAAGAATGAAATAAATAGGTGAGCGTCTTCTTAAAACTTTTAACAGCATTATTGTAATTTTTAATATTTAACTTCTTTGCAAACTCAATTGTAAGCCATTCGACTATTGTAAATCGAAACCAATATCTTTTCTGTAATATTTCCCTTCAAATTGGATCTTCTCAGCATTTAGAAATGATTTCTTAAGAGCATCAGTCAGATTATCTCCGTAAGAACTCAATGCAATAACACGTCCTCCATTGGTAACAACGGCATTGTTATCATTTGTTGTTCCTGCGTGGAAAACTAGACTATCAGAAACCTGATCAAGTCCACTGATAGCTTTACCTTTTTTGTAAGCTTCAGGATAACCACCAGAAACAAGCATAACAGTTGTTACTGTTCTTTCATCTAATTCCAATTCAAATTGATCAAGTTTTTTGTCTGCAACAGCTGTCATTAAATCAAGGAAATCTGATTTAATACGAGGTAAAACAACCTCAGTTTCAGGATCACCCATTCTCACATTGTACTCTATAACGAAAGGATCGTTTTCAACTTTCATCAGACCAATAAAGACGAAACCTACAAATGGTGTCTTGTCTTTTTGGAAACCATCAATGGTTGGTTTGATAACGCGTTTCTCAACCTTCTTCATGAACTCTTCATTGGCAAAATGAACAGGGGAAATTGCTCCCATACCACCCGTATTTAATCCAGTGTCGCCTTCACCAATTCTTTTGTAATCCTTTGCCTCAGCAAGAACTTTATAATTCTTTCCATCTGTCAAAACAAAAACAGAAAGTTCTATTCCCGATAAAAACTCTTCGATAACAACAGTCGCACTGGCTGAGCCAAACATGCCACCAATCATTTCTTTAAGTGAATTTTTGGCTTCTTCAATATTATCGATAATCAAAACACCTTTCCCAGCAGCCAATCCATCCGCTTTTAACACGTAAGGAGCTTTTAAGCTATCGAGAAATTGGTAGCCTTCTTCTAGGTTTTTAGATGTAATACTTCTGTATTGAGAAGTTGGAATCTTATGTCGAGCCATGAATGCTTTTGCAAAATCCTTACTGCCTTCCATTTGTGCTGCAGCTTTTTCAGGGCCGATAATAGCAATTTGCTTTAGCTTTTCATCAGCTAAGAAAAAGTCATGAATCCCATTTACCAAAGGATCTTCAGGACCAACAATAACCATATCGATTGCTTTATCAAGAACAAAAGTTTTCACCTTTTCAAAATCGTTGGGATTGATGTTGACATTTTCAGCAATCTCTCCAGTTCCAGCATTTCCTGGAGCAACATATAGTTTTTCTAGCTTATTGCTTTGAGTGAGTTTCCATGCAAAAGCATGTTCTCTTCCTCCTGATCCTAATACAAGTACTTTCATGTGCAAAATTTTGACTTCCCAGCTATTAACTGGTGGCGTTTCAATGAATTTATAGAATGGATTATATTTCGAATTTTGTTTTCAAAAAGACATCATTTGAAGATGTTAGTTTTGAAAGAACAAATTTACGGAATGATATGATTAAACAAATTGTGAAAAGCTATTTTTTTAAGAATGCTAAGTTGAACTATTCGAATTGGATAGAATTAAAGAAAATCTGCTTTTTATCAAGGAGTAATTGTTTCATCCTGGTAGGCCCCCCAATAGTAATCTGATAGATAAAATGCCCCCTAAAAAAGAATCGTTTGATATAGGTATATTCGTGTTTCCCAACCAGCATGGTGTAAATAATCTCTTTACCTAACATCCTTTGATAAGTCACACTTTGCTCCGAGACTAAAATCGCATCACTACTCAGTAAGCTACCTTCTTTCATCTGTCTGTAATATTCAGAAGGATCTGTATGATCAAAATCAACCTCAATACCCGAAAAATCAGATGCAACAATGCCATATATATTTGCTGCATCACGATGTGAGAAAACTTCGGATTTTATGCCATTAAGTTCTTGATTTCTGATATAAGGCGTCTCCGGGAGTTCAAAACTTATTTTCGAAGTCTCCGATTGGGTTCTTGTCCAATTAATCTGAGCTTGAATGGTAGAGCAAATGCTAAAAAGAACAAAAAAGATTAGGATTTTAGATTTTATATTTCTCATTACTATTATTTTTAGTAGGTGTCTGGAAGTTTAATACCCTTTATTGTTCTGTATAAATCGAGGGCAAATACATCGGTCATTCCTGAAACAAAATCCAAAACAGACATGATTTTTAAGTAGTCATCATTTCCTTTATGGCTGTACTGTTCGGGAATCAGTGATAAGAGTTTTTCTGAATAAAAGCTATTCGGATTAAGGGTAGCTTCTACAAAGTCTTTAAGTAAAGTTCCCAAAATTTTATACCCAGCTAATTCAATTTCAAGTACTGATCGATGTTTGTATATTTTTGAAACAGCAAGCTTGGTACATTTTTTATAAGCTAGTTTTGAACTTTCAGGAACTTCTTTGATAAGTGTCGATTTAAACTCACCGGCCATTATCTGATCTTCATTGTTAATAAAAACGGTGACACATTCCTTGATTAATTTCCCAATAACCCCGGCTCTTATATATGCAATCTGTTCATTGGTATCACTAACTTCTTCGCAAGTTTCGGCAATTCGGTCAATTGAATTGATATCTTCAGTTTTATCGTAGAAATTCAATAACAAATGTTTGGTTTCTTCTGTGCTTAGGATTTTTAGTTTGTGAGCATCTTCAATATCCATGATCTGATAGCAAATATCATCGGCAGCTTCAACTAGATATACAAGTGGGTGGCGTGCGAAAATACCTGGTTTCGTTTCTGGTATGCCAAGTTCTTTTGAAACTTTCAGATAGTTCCCTTTTTCAGTATTAAAAAAACCGTATTTCCGTTTTCCTACTTCTGGAATTTTATGGGCTTCCCATGGGTATTTGATTATAGATGCTATGCTGGAATATGTTAGAGCAAAACCACCTTTTCGTCTACCATTAAACGCATGAGTTAATAGGCGAAAAGCATTCGCATTTCCTTCAAAGTTGCAAAGATCTGCCCATTGTTCTTTCGAGAATTTTGCTTCAAGCTTTTTACCTTCACCATGAGTGAAATAATAGGATAGTGCCTCTTCTCCTGAATGCCCGAAGGGAGGATTACCTAAATCATGAGCCAGGCAGGCAGTTGCGACAATATTGCCTATTCCATCCAAGTAAGGGTTATTTTTATATTTCTGTGAATTGGATAATTTCTCAGTCAGTAGATTACCTAAAGAGCGTCCTACGCTTGAAACTTCCAGACTATGAGTTAGTCTATTGTGAACAAAAATACTGCCAGGTAGAGGAAATACTTGAGTTTTATTTTGAAGTCTTCTGAAAGGAGATGAGAAAATCAAACGATCGTAATCCCGTTGAAATTGAGATCTAATTTCGTGGTCGTTTATTGCTACACGATCTTCCTGACCGAAGCGCTTGGCAGATAATAGTTGGTTCCAGTTCATTTTATATTGTTGAATTTTGACTAAAATTCGTCATCATAAATCAGTTTGTGATTTAATCGAAGCTAAATTACACTAAATCCCCATGTTCTTTTAATCATTTAAGTTGAATTCACAGTTTTTTTAGAATTTAAACTTGTGTACATAAAATGTGTTCATTATCGGACGGTGACGTGTTAATATCGGACAAATTATTCAGATGATTTACTTGGGTGAAATAACTTATCTGTTTAGTTATTATTAGTTTGTGGTTGCTGGCACGACTATTGGACTTGTGGCACGTAAAATATGTATTTTAATCTATTTTAACGTAAATAGACGATATACTTAGTTAACTTTAGCATGACGTTCACCGAGTTAATCAGACGTTTATCTAAAATTATTTGATAATGACCCTTAAATCTTTAATATTAGATATCGAAATACTGACCAAATTTCGATTCGACCAGAGAAGCAATTAAAAATACTAACGATTATGATCCGATTAAAAAATATTCACAAGTCCTATATTACAGGTGCGAATAAGCTTCATGTTCTTAAAGGAATTGATTTGCATATCAAAGAAGGCGAATTGGTTTCTATTATGGGTTCTTCAGGCTCAGGTAAATCGACACTGCTAAACATATTAGGACTTCTTGACAATCACGATGAAGGAACTTATATTCTGAATAATCAGGAAATAAAAGCAATGAGTGAAACTAAGGCTGCAAAGCTTAGAAACAACCTATTAGGTTTTGTTTTTCAATCATTCAACCTGATTTCGTTTAAGAATGCCATGGAGAATGTGGCACTTCCATTATATTATCAGAAAGTAGCTCGTAAAAAACGTAATAAACTTGCTGTTGAATATCTCGATAAAATGGGATTGAAAGAGTGGGCTGAGCATATGCCAAACGAATTGTCGGGTGGACAGAAGCAGAGAGTCGCTATTTCAAGAGCAATGATTACCAATCCTAAAATTATTCTTGCCGATGAGCCTACTGGAGCTTTAGATTCTCAAACTTCGCTTGAAGTAATGGATTTGCTTAGAGAGATTAATAGAACTGGAATTACTGTGATAATTGTTACTCACGAAACAGATATTGCTGAGATGACTGATAGAGTGATCAACTTAAAAGATGGGATTATTGAATCTATCGTTGAACACAATCACGCATTGAATGAGGTCATTTCGATTATCAAAAAAGAAAAAATCACGGAGTAATTTACGAGAATTTTAATTTCAGACTATGTTTGATAGAGATAAATGGAACGAGATCTTCAGTACCATTCGAAAAAATAAAACCCGCACCTTTCTTACTGGATTTTCTGTCGCAACAGGGATTTTTATGCTGATTTTCCTTTTGGGAGCTGGTAGAGGTTTGCGTAATGGGATGAAAGATGTTTTCGCTCAGGATGCAACAAACAGTATGCAAATATATGGTGGACGAACCACCAAAGCATATAAAGGCACGCCTGAAGGTAAAAGGATTCAGATGAAGAATGCTGATTTGCTGAGTCTAAAGAAGTCCATAGAAAAGATGGATGCTATTTCAGCAATGAGTTATATTCCAGGTGCAGAGGTTATATCCTATAAAGATAATTTTGGAAATTTTAATGTTTCTCCAATTCACGATACGTATCAAGAGATTACGAATTTTGATATTCTAAAAGGGCGCTTTCTAAATAAGAAAGACATCAAAGGTTATCGAAAAGTTGTGATTATTCAGGATGAAGTAGAAAAAGTTTTGTTTCCCAAAGAAGCTGCTATAGGTAAATACATTAATATCAACAAGATTAAGTTTAAAGTGGTTGGGGTATTTTCTAAGAAGGATTTTGATGGGAATTCTCGTGATATTTATATTCCAATTACAGTAGCTCAGAAGATTTTTAATAACAACGATCATGTTCGAAGGATTTCTTTTACTCTTAATGACGTTTCTTTAGAGGAAAGTAAAGAGATAGAGAAGCAAATTACATATCAAATGGCTGCGAGGCATAATTTCAGCCGTGAAGATAAAAATGCCTTATGGATTCAGAATAGTATCGAACAATCTAAAGGATTTGCAGACTTGTTTAGTGGTATTGAAAAGTTTGTTTGGATCATTGGAGTTTTTACAATTCTACTGGGCGTCATTGGTGTCTTTAATATCATGATGATTGTTGTGAAAGAACGAACCAAAGAGATCGGTATTCGAAAAGCTATTGGAGCATCTCCAATTTCTGTTGTTTCGCTTGTTTTGATGGAAGCTATTTTTATTACGGCTGCTTCGGGCTATGTTGGTTTGATCGCCGGAGTCGGACTACTTGAAACGATTTCAAAATTTAATCTTATTGAAAAACTATATCCTCCAGCAGCAATTTATTTTTTAAATCCGCAAGTTGATATGGGAATAGCTATAGGTGCAACAATTGTTCTTGTAATAACAGGCGCTTTGGCAGGTTTTTTTCCTGCTCGTAGAGCTGCCTCTATTCGACCCATTGAAGCATTGAGGGATGAATAGTTTCTTTTTAAGTAAGTAATTGAAAGGAATCTTATCTCAAAGGTGTCAAAGAGATTCGATTCAAAATCAAAAAAAACAAAAGAATGTTCGATTTAGATAAATGGCAGGAAATTACTTCTGCTCTCAAAAAAAATAAATTAAGAACGGCTCTGACAGGCTCAGGTGTGATGTTTGGGATTCTGATCTTAGTCACTCTTTTGGGGCTTGGAATGGGGTTTCAGAATAAAATGAAATCGTCGCTGGGTAACTTAGCAACCAATTCCACTATTTTTTGGACTGAAAAAACGACCAAACCGTATAAAGGTTTGGCAAGAAATCGCAGATTTCAGTTCGATAATTCCGATTTGATTGCGATGAAACGATCTATTCCTGAGATTGAAGATGTTGCTCCTGAAATTAATGCCTGGAGTGGTGGAGATCCTTATAATACCTTCAGAAATGATAAGAAAGGAAATTTTAAAATCAAGGGGACTTCACCAGAGATGAATAAGGTCGTTCCAGTTGATGTTCTTACAGGACGTTTCATCAATGAAAATGACCTTATAGAAATGAGGAAAGTCATCACCATTGGACCTCGTGTCATAGAACTCATGTTCGAGGATGATGAAGAACCTATAGGACAGTACCTGAAAATAAATGGTATTTTCTTTCAAGTTGTTGGAACTGTTAAGCCTCTAAGCCGAAATATGGGCATGAGTGATGATATTGTTCAAATGCCATACACAACGCTTCAGAAAATCTATAACAGAGGAGAGAAGTTCAATGTTTTTATGGCAACAGCAAAAGTTGGCGAATCCGTTGAAGATATAGAAGATAAGATTATAAGCCTTTTGGCTCGTCGCCACAAAATAAGCCCTGATGATAAAGAAGCTTTTGGTCATTTTAACCTGGCTAAAATTTTCAATAAAATATTTGGCTTGTTTAATAGTATTGGCTTCCTGTTTTGGGTGATTGGTTTTGGCGTTTTAATTACCGGTATTATCGGCGTTAGTAATATAATGCATGTTGTTGTAAAGGAACGAACTCGAGAAATTGGCGTGAAACGTGCTCTTGGTGCCAGTCCTTTATCCATTATTAGTCAGATTGTTACTGAGGCTGTTTTTTTAACAACCTTCGCTGGCTTTTGGGGCTTGGTTATAGGCGTTCTGATTGTTGAAGGAGCTGGTAAAATGGCTGGAGATTCTAATGAAATGATTTTAAACCCATATGTCGACATAAAAGTCGCCTTTATCGCGCTTGGAGTTTTGGTTGTGTTTGGTTGTTTTGCCGGATTATTACCAGCACAAAAAGCGATGAGAATAAAACCCGTTGATGCTTTACGTTACGAATAAATAACACTTGATATAACACTTGAAATAACATTTGATATGAAAAAAGTTTTTAGAATTGTATTGATCGTATTTTTTATCTTCTTGTTTTTAGGAACCATTGCTTTCCTTTACAATAAGTCACAAGAGAAACCTGAGATTTATGATACAAAATCTCCAGAGATCACGGATATTATTAAGAAAACTGTTGCAACAGGATCTGTAATTCCTCGTAAAGAGATTCAGATTAAACCGCAAGGTGTATCTGGTATTGTTGAAACTCTATTTGTAGAGGCTGGACAAATGCTAAAAAAAGGTGATAAGATTGCCAAGATCAAGATTATTCCTGATATGATCAACCTGAATGCAGCGGAATCGAGAGTAGAAAGAGCTCAAATTAATTTTGAAGATGCTCAGATTAATTACAACCGTGATAAGTTACTTTATGAGAAAAAAGTGATTTCTGAAGCAGATTTCCAAAAGCCAAGTTTAGCTTTCCGTAGTGCACAAGAAGAGTTGAAATCAGCCAAAGATAACCTTCAGTTAATTAAGGAAGGTGTGACATCGAAATCTGGCGCTGCTACCAATACAATAATTCGTTCAACTATTGAAGGGATGATTCTTGATATACCTGTAAAAGAGGGTTACTCGGTTATTCAGAGTAATACTTTTAACGAAGGAACGACTATTGCTATTGTTGCTGATATGGGTGAGATGATTTTTCAGGGAAAAGTTGATGAGACTGAGGTTGGTAAAATAAAGCAAGGCATGAATCTTCAATTGACCATTGGTGCTATCGAAGACTATAAGTTTAATGCTCACCTGGAATATATTTCACCTAAAGGTGTTGCCGAAAATGGTGCTATTCAGTTTGAAATTAAAGCTTCTGTGGAATTAAGTAAGGAACACTTTATTCGTTCAGGTTATAGTGCTAATGCTGAAATTGTTCTTGAAAAAAGAGAGAAGGTATTAGCTGTAAATGAAAGCTTATTAGAGTTTAGTAACGATTCTAGTTTTATTAATATTGAGACAGAGCCTCAGGTTTTTGAAAAGCGATTTGTAAAGACAGGATTATCTGATGGAATCAATATCGAAATTCTTGATGGAGTAACGAAAGAAGATAAGATTAAAGGTGAGAAAATGTCTAAAATTGAGAGAATGAAAGAGATGAAGAGAAAGAAGGAGGAGGAAAAGAAAAATAAGAAAAAAGCTAATTAGTAAATACTTCTCGTCCAGAAAGCAAAAACTAAATATTATATGAAACGAGCCATTAGCAGGAATTTCCAATCCTAAGGGAATGACTATTGGGGCGACTTTCATGTGACAATGTAAAAACAAATTATAAACACATGAAAAATATATTCTTAATCGTTCTCTTATTCTCTTTATGCCTAGGTGTACAAGCTCAGGAAAAATGGGATTTAAAGAAATGTGTTGACTATGCCAAGGAGCATAATATAGCTTTACAATTAAAAAAGTTGGAAGCTGATGTACAAACTAATAATACAAAACAGTCAAAATTAAATCTTCTTCCTAGTTTGAATGGCAGAACAGATTATGGTTTTAATTATGGACGTACACTAAATAGTACAAATACCTATTCTGATCAAAATAATGAGAGTGGTTCGTTATCTATTTCATCTAATTTGACACTGTTTGATGGTTTTAAGAAAAGAAATGAACTTAAGCAGAATGAATTGGATCTACAAGCAACACTTGAGGATGTTGAGAAAGCAAAAGAGGATTTGGCCTTAAATATTACGTCTTATTATTTAGATATATTATTTAAGCAGGAGTTGTTGCAAGTAGCTAAGGACCAGTTGAAAGTTACGCAATTACAAATTGAACGAACCTCAGTTCTGGTTGACGCCGGAACTTTACCTAAAGGAACTTTAATGGAGCAGAAAGCTCAGGCAGCTCAGGAAGAATTAACTGTTGTGAATTCGCAAAATAATCTGGATTTGAGTTTACTAGATTTAGCTCAGTTGTTAGATTTAGAACAAACAGCAGATTTTAAAATTTCTATTCCGAAATTACCTGTTTTAAATGCGATTCAGTCTATGATTGATCCAGAATCTGTATTCGAAAATTCGCTAAAATCTCGCCCTGGTATTAAAGCTGCAAACCTAAGACTGGAGAGTTCTATGAAAGGTTTGAGTATTGCAAAAGGAGATCGTACGCCTTCTTTATCCATGTATGGTTTTTGGGGTTCAAATTATTCTAATGATTTTGCGGAATATGAGTTTTTAAATGGACAGCCTAATTTAGTCCGAAATGAGATGAAACTCTCAGATCAGTTGAGAAGTCGTGAACGAAAAGCATTTGGTTTTCAATTGGATATTCCAATTTTTAATGGAGGTGTTGTAAATAGAAATATTAGCAATGCGAAGATTAATATCGACCGTTCAAGATTGAATTTAGATAATACTAAGAATATCTTAAGAAAAGAAATTCAACAAGCTCATGCGAATGCCCTTGCTGCAATGAAAAAATATTTCTCAAGTGAAACGGCTGTTTCTTCTACTGAAGAGGCATTCCGTTATACCGAAGAGAAATTCAATTTAGGTTTAGTTAATTCGGTTGAGTACAATCAGGGCAAGAATAATCTTCTAAAAGCGAAATCAAATTTGCTACAAGCCAAGTACGAATACATTTTTAGAACAAAAATCATAGACTTCTACAATGGAGTCGAAATCAGTTTATAGTCAAGTTTTCAAGTAAGTTTAGTTACTCCGATTCGATGAATTTCGAATCGGAGTTTGTTTTTATTGGTAGCATCCGATGAACTAATGTAAAGGTTCTTTCTTATTCCCTTTTTATAGTTTAAATTTGCGAACATTAAGTGTATATAAATACTAATCGCCTTACAGAAAAAAAGGATGATTCTGTAATAGATTCATACGTAATTATCAAGACAATGGCTTTAATATTAAATATAGAAACATCGACTGCAGTTTGTTCTGTTTCATTAGGGAAAGATGGCGAGTTGCTTGCCTATAAAGAGAATAAAGAAGGAATGAATCATGCGACTCATCTAACCGTATTTATCGATAGTATTCTAAAAGAAAATCAGCTTAAGCCTGTTGATCTTGATGCAATTGCCGTAAGTATGGGACCTGGTTCTTATACAGGTTTACGTATTGGTGTTTCTACTGCAAAAGGGATTTGTTATGGCAGTAATCGCCCTCTGATCGCTATCAGTACTTTACAAGCAATGACTGCTCCTTTGTTGAAAAACGAAGCCGTTATTTCCCAATTAGGAGATCCTGAGTCCAGTATTTTTTGTCCGATGATTGATGCGAGAAGAATGGAAGTCTATACGGCATTTTTTTCCTATAAAAATGAAGAAATTCGTGAGACCACAGCCGAAATTATAGATGGGGAATCCTTTGCTTCAGACCTAGATAAAAGTGAAATCGTGTTCTTTGGCGATGGTTCTGCTAAATGCCAATCAAGTCTGCAAAGTCAGAATGCAATATTTGTAAGTGATATTACGCCAACGGCTTTAGGAATGATTCAATTATCTGAAGCAAAATTCAACGATGGGGCGTTTGAAGATGTTGCTTACTTCGAACCATTTTATTTAAAAGACTTTGTCGCAACAACTCCAAAGAAAAATATCTTTTAAAAGCATTCGTTTTTTTGTATTGAAATCGCGATATTGAATGACTTAATATTCTTTAAAGCGTGAGCTGATGCGAAATAGATACTTCTTAGTTTTATTTACTCTTTTATTTTCTTTTTCAGCTTTTGCTGAGGGAGGAACCATACTTAAGAAAAAAACAGAACATCTTAAGTATGTTATCCATTATGGATTTATTAGAGGAGGAAAGGCGAGTTTGAAGCTTAAATCTGAACGTTATAAAGGACAGGATGTCCATCATCTGATTTTGAGTGGACATACGACTGGGCTTACAAATTCGTTATTTGGGGTAAAAAATACTTACGAGAGTTTTGTTGATAGGGAAAGCTTATTGCCTATAAAGGCGATTAGAGACATTAAAGAAGGTAACTATAAACGCTATAACGAGCTCATTTTTGATAGGGAAAATAATAAGGTTTATAGTAAAAGATCAGGAGAGCATGACGTTGTAGAAGGGGTGCATGATATATTATCAGCTTTTTATTTTGCAAGAATGAAGTTGTTTAATTCAGATTTAGTTGAAGGTCAGGACTTAAAGATAGATACTTACTTTTCAGACGAACCTTTTCTGTTGCAGTTCAAATTCATGGGCTACGAAACAATCAATAGTAAAATAGGAAAGATTAAGTGTTATAAGTTTATTCCTGTAGTCGAAACTGGAAGAGCCTTCAAAAATAAAGATGATATGCATATTTGGATTTCAGCCGATGAGAATAAGGTTCCTGTTCGAGTTCAGTTTGATTTGTTTATAGGTTCTTTGCGTTGTGATCTTGTTAATTTCCCTCATACAACAGTTGATCCTGGCGATCTTTAACTTTTTATCAGTTAGAAAATAAAATGGGTTTGATACAAAACGCACAATATCTGTATAATATTTCTCAAAGAGGATACTTTCCCTTACTTTTGCGATGAAAATCTATAAGGATAATTTTTAATTAATATATAACAACATGGCAAGTACTGCAGATTTTAAGAATGGTATGTGTATCCATTTTAAGACTGGTTTATATACGATTGTTCAATTCCAGCATGTTAAGCCTGGTAAAGGTCCAGCTTTTGTAAGAACCAAATTGAGAAATGTAAAAACAGGTAAGATGATTGATAATACTTTCACTGCTGGTTTAAAAATCGATGTTGCTCGTATTGAACGTCGTCCTTATCAATTCCTTTATAAGGATGATATGGGATACAATTTAATGCATACTGAGACTTACGAGCAGATTGTTTTGGAAGAAGAGTTATTTAATGCTCCTGATCTTTTGAAAGAAGGTGATAGTGTTGAAGCGGTTATTCATGCTGATACAGAAACCCCACTTTACGTTGAATTACCAACTCACGTAGTTATGGAAGTGACCTACACGGAGCCTGGTCTTCGTGGTGATACAACTTCAACCAATTCGTTGAAGGCTGCTACTGTTGAAACCGGAGCGACTATTATGGTGCCTCTATTTATCAACACGGGTGATGTGATTAAGATTGATACACGTAATAAGGAATATGTTGAGCGTGTGAAGCAATAAGCTATTTCAAGCTAAATTTTTTGAGAGGCTATTTCATTTATTTGAAATAGCCTCTTTTTAGTTTAATAGATTTCTTAAGGCTGAATTCAGCTTTGAAAACTTAAAAATAAATCCATTCTTGATGAGTTTATTTGCAGATACACGACTCCCTTTTATTAGAATAACCGACATTTCGCCCAATACTAGCTTTAATAGAAATGCGGGAATATTGGGAAAGAAGAAGGGCTTGTTCAGCGTTTTAGCTAAAGTCTGTGTAAAGCTTTTGTTAGTCTGAAAGTCGGGCGCTACAGCGTTAAAGGCACCTTCTATCGAAATGTTTTCGATGGCTCTGATGTAAAGCTCGCAAAGATCGTCTATATGTATCCATGGCAAGTATTGTTTACCATTACCCATAGATGAGGCAAAGCCCATTTTTACAGGAATGAGCATCTTTGATAGAGCTCCTCCTTTTTCTTTATTTAATACCAAGCCAGTTCTTAGAATAGATGTTCTAATTCCTAATGTTTCAAATTGCCTTGCGGCTTGTTCCCAAACTAAGCACGTTTGACCGAGAAAATCATTTGCAGCATGATTATCTTCAGTAAATATTGTGTCAGAAGTGATGGATCCGTAATACCCAATGGCTGATGCTGAAATAAAGGCCTTCAGTTCTTTTTTCTGTTTTTTGACTTCGTTAAAAATGAGATTGGCAGATTGAACACGACTGTCAAGAATAAGTTTCTTCCTAGAAACGGTCCATCTCTTTTCAGCTATATTAGCACCTGCTAAATGAATGATATAGTCGGATGAGCTTATGGCTTCAGGATCGATTTGATTATTTGTTGGATCCCAAAGATATGTTTTGAGCTTCTTACTTTTATTTATACTTCGACTCAAAATAGCAACATGATAGCCTTTCATTCTCAGTTTCTCACAAAGAACTTTACCCACAACACCTGATCCGCCACTGATTAATACCTGAGCCATATTTTAGAAATTTTAGGAGATTATTTCCTAAATTAATAAAAAAGGACGACACTAATAGTTTAGACGTGAAATCAAGAAAAATCCCAAACCGAATGGCTTGGGATTGATATGAGTTTATTGTTTTTTAGGACGTTTCGATTTGTCGAAGAAGAAATTGTCGAATACGATACGTTCTTCTTTCTTAAGTAACAGAATTAGGATTGTACTTTTTAGAAAGCCATATCCATAGCTAAAGAGTTGAATAAAACTGGCTAAAATGGCTAGTAAGGAAATGGATAAACTCTTTGTTTTAATCAATGATTCCATAAACAGAATGATTGCTATAAGAGCTAAAGGACTTAAGAATATTGGATTAATAGCAATAGAGAGCACTATCAATAATAAACTAAATAGTAGAAATAGTGTTGGGAAAGTGTAGGTCAATTTAAACTTATCAGGATACCATTTAATCAACACCGGACGCATTACTCCAAACTTATAGACTTGTTTTATGAATTTTGAGAAATCAATTCTCCTTTTATGAAAAACATAGGCATCTTCAATCAATCCCACTCGGAATCCGGCATTCATTATACGATAACTCAAATCAGGATCCTCGCCAGGGGTTACATCGGTATAGCCACCTACTTTTTTATAAACGGCTTGGCTAATCCCCATATTAAAACTACGAGGTTGGTATTGATCGAGTTTATTCTTTTTACCTCTTACCCCACCAGTTGTAATGATTGAGGTCATAGCATAGTTTATGGCTTTTTGAACCTTACTGAAGGATTCATGAGCACTATCTGGTCCTCCAAAAGCATCGAGAGGAGTTTGGGCTAAATGTTTTTCTACCTCTTCGAAATACTGAGGCGGTATAATACAATCGGAATCGAAGAAAATTAAATAGTCTCCTGTGGCCATGCTCATACCCACATTACGACTATCTCCAGGACCTGAATTTGCTTTGAAATGATATTTAATATCAAGATTATTGGCATAATTCTTAATAATAGTAGAACAATCTTCCGAAGAACCATCTTCAATTATAATGATATCGAAATTCTTAAAAGACTGTTTGGCTAAACTTTCTAATAATTCTTCAGCTTCATTAGGTCTGTTATAAATGGGAACAATGACTGAATATTTGGGCATGCTAATTCGATTATAGTGTTGAAATATGGAGGATTTCTAGTGTATTTCCCTCATTATTATATTTTCAACCCAAACTTAGCAAATATGAAGGGTTTTATTGGGGTTGATTGCATTAAAAAATAGAAACTCTTCTGGCTAATGTCCATTGCTTTATTCATTTGCTTCCATTTATTTAATAAGTATCTTTGTGCCCAAACTAAATAAATATCTGTTTTGGAGAATTTTAAAGAACTTGGAGTAAGAAAAGACTTTCTTAAGGGGTTGGACGATATGAATATTGTGAAGCCTACCGAAATACAAAGTAGAGTAATTCCAATATTACTAAGTGGAGATGCTGATCTTATTGGTCAGGCTCAGACAGGAACAGGAAAGACTGCAGCTTTTGGTTTGCCTATGCTTCACCGTATCAATACACACCATAAAGTTGTGCAAGGCTTAATCTTGTGTCCTACCAGAGAATTGGGACAACAAATTGCTAAGCAGCTCTTCAAATTTACAAAGTTTTCGGAGCAAATATTTACAGAAGCAGTATATGGAGGAGCGCCTATCGATAAGCAAATTGCTGCCTTGCGACGTCCTACTCATATTATTGTTGCGACTCCTGGCCGCTTGATCGATCTGGTAAAGAAAAAAGCAGTGGATTTAAGTCATGTATGTACCGTAGTTTTAGATGAGGCAGATGAGATGTTGAGTATGGGTTTCAAGAAGGAACTTGATGAGATCCTGACTTACACAGCTTCTGCTCAAAATAAATGGTTGTTTTCTGCAACGATGCCTCAGGGAATAAGACAGATGGTGAATCAGCATTTGGCAAGTAATGCTCACAGAATTGAAGTCAGTGGTAAAAATGTTGTGAATAAGAATATTGAGCATAAATTCTTGGTTTGTGATGAGAAAGAGAAACTAAATATTCTACTTCAATTTTTAAGCTCACAAAGTGGTAATAGAGGCTTGATTTTCTGTAAAACAAAAGTTGCAACGCAAACTTTAGCCAAGCAGCTTATTGCCAGAAATATTCCTGCTGATGGCCTACATGGTGATCTTTTACAAAAGGAGCGTGATAAGGTAATGCGAGCATTTAAGAATGGTAGTTTGCAAATGATTGTAGCGACTGACTTAGCAGCTCGTGGGATAGACGTAGAGGGACTTTCTTATGTGGTGCATTATCAACTACCGGATAAGGAAGAATACTACACACACCGAAGCGGTAGAACCGCTCGTGCAGGTAAGGAAGGACTTTCTCTATCTTTAGTAACAACTAAGGAATTGAAGAGTATCAGGTATTTTCAAAAAGCATTAAATATTAGTTTTAAGCAAATCAGACAAACAAAATAGTTTTAGGTTCAACCTAAATCAGATATAAAAAAAACTCATGATTTTAGAATCATGAGTTTTTTTGTGCTGTATGAGTTGTGAAAACTCTAGTCTCTTCTTTTGGTAAAAGGCTTACGTCTTCTATCTGTTTTGTGTTTGTTTTCAGGATCAACTTTCTTCTTTGAATCTGACCTGTCATCAGTACGACGAGGTTTATGAGATCTCTGAGGTCTTTGGGGTTTCTCAACAGGCTCGTTATCGCCAGAATTTAAAAATGGATGTTCTTCGATAACTGTAATTTGTTGAGCAATTAACTTTTGAATATCCTTCAAATAGGCTCTTTCTTCAATGTCGCAGAATGATATAGCGATACCACTTGCCGCAGCTCTACCTGTACGTCCAATTCGATGCACATATGTTTCAGCAATATTTGGCAAGTCGAAGTTGACAACCAAAGCTAAATCTGAAACATCGATGCCACGTGCAGCAATATCAGTAGCAACAAGTACATTAGTTTTGCCTTCTTTAAAATTAAGCAAGGCATTTTGTCTTTGATTCTGAGACTTGTTTCCATGAATAGCTTCAGAGTGAATATCGACCTTCTTTAAGAACTTGGTGATTTTATCAGCACCATGTTTTGTTCTTGTAAAGATAAGAGTTGATTGAACCGCGTTACGAGTTAAAAGATGAATCAATAACTTTGGTTTATTCTTCTTACTTACGTAGTATAAGGCTTGTTCAACACGTTCTGCTGTTGTTTTCTTTGGCTCAATAGTAACCTTCTCAGGATTACCCAGAATCTTTTGAGATAATTTCACAATAGCAGGAGGCATAGTTGCCGAAAAGAAAAGTGATTGTCTTTTGGTCGGTAACTTGGCTACAATTTTACGAATATCGTTAACAAAGCCCATGTCCAGCATGTGGTCAGCTTCATCAAGAACAGAATATCTCACATCCTTTAATGAGATGTAACCTTGATCCATTAAGTCTAAAAGTCGACCTGGAGTTGCAACCAGAATATCAACACCTCTGCGGAGTGCTTGTGTTTGTGGTCCCTGTTTTACCCCACCAAAAATTACGGTGTTTACAATGCCAGTATGTTTACCATATTCGCTAAAACTATCACCAATTTGAATAGCCAGTTCTCTTGTGGGTGTTACGATTAGGGCCTTAATTTTACGTTGACCGGTATTCTTAATTTGGTCATTGTAAATGTGTTGAAGAATTGGAATAGCAAATGCTGCTGTTTTTCCAGTTCCCGTTTGTGCACAACCTAATAGGTCCTTTCTTTTAAGAAGGATTGGAATAGATTGTTCTTGAATAGGTGAGGGATATGTATAACCTTTGGCCTCTAGAGCTTCCAGGATAGGATCAATAATTCCTAAGTCTTTGAATGTCATGTATGATTTATAAAAGCGACAAAGATAGGGTAATAGTTTGAAATTCTGTGCTTTTGCGAATAAATGCGTATAATTATTTGAACTTCAGGTAAATCCTCACCCCTTTTTCATCTTACAAAAATCCCACTTCCTCATAAGAAAGAAGGGGATACTATTGCTATTAATAATTCAGTTGTCACTTACTGTTAGGAAAATGAAAGCCATGAGCTTTGATCCTTATACTCTTCAGTAGGTGATACATTAGTTTGAAATTTATATGAACTAACCAGCATCGAAATTTCATGTTTGATGGTTTCTAAACTGTCGTTAATTAAATCAGATCTAAAGCCTTTTGCCCCCAATTGAACGACATGATCGGCAGCGACTACCTTACTAATGATTTTACCTAGATCAACAATTTTTCTTTGTGGTGTTTTAGTATCTAAGTTGAAATCAACCAAATTTTTGAAATAATCTGAGACATTTTTGGTCAGTTCATGATTCTTGAAGAAATCTGAAAGATTCATATTCTTCTTTTTTGTCATGATTTTCATCACCATCTCAGAAAGTTGCGTGTAAAGCATATCGTTTGAGCCTTCAAAAATCTGAAAAGGGCGAGAGTCAATAATGGCTCTTGAACCTATACTTTCAGCCTTGTAGCCATTAGCTCCACTCAATTGAGTTAGTGTTTGTGCAGCTTCTTGCATCATATCTGTAATATATGCCTTCATGCTGTTGGCTTCAATAGCGGCCGTTGCTAAGTTATTCTCTATGCCACTAATTAGCGAACTTCTAGAACACATAGCAGAACAAATAGTAAAAGCAGATTGAATTCTTCCAATTTGATGACGTACTTGATCCAAATTAATTAATGGCTTGCCACCAACAATTCTATTGGAACAGTGTTTGATTGATTCGTCAAGCATGCGGCGAATAAAGCCCATTCCCATGCCGGGGAATTGTAAACGGCTACGGTGCAAGAGGTCCATCATCAATTTTAAACCAGTTGTTTCGGGCTCTAGTTTATACTGCTCAGGAACCTGTATATCTATTGAGTTCTTGCCATATGGAATAGGGTATAGGCCTAAGTTATTGTAATATTCTTCAACCTTAATAACTTGTTGGGGCTGTTGAACGTCACAAATAAAAAAGTCAATATCCCGACCTAGTTTCCCATTCTGATCTTGAGGGCGTGAGGTCATTAGCCAGTAATCGGCCATACCTGTAAGTCCTTGCCAATGCTTGGTTCCTTTTATGTGGTAGGATTCACCTATTTTGACATTTGAAGTCTGCATACCTAATGCATCACTACCAAAATCGGGTTCAGTAATCATTAAACCACCCATGTTCTGCTGAGTAAGGAAACGGTCAAAAATGCCTTTTTTTACATTTTCTTGTGCGTACTTTGCAACAGGCTCCAGGAATAAAGCAATATTAATACCAAAGGTTAAGGCTAATGGAAGCGATTCGTAGGAAGCCGTGTCCAAAATGCCCAAGCATTCTTTCACTTTAGCTCCACGACCACCATATTCTTTAGGAATAGCTACCGATAAAGGGTTCTTTGCCATGATATCTCTTAGTACCAGTGCTGGAAATCCTCTTTTCTGGATAAACTTTGCGATATCATCTTTCTCGTAAAAAGCACTTTGTATCGTCTTTTTAATAGCGCTCAGGAACTCTGAAAAAGGAAGATGTTCCGCGATATTAGAACTTATCATCTATTATTTATTTTAAATTAGTACAAATAAGAATAGTTGTAGTGCAAAGCTAAGATTAAATAATAGATAAAGACATGTAAGTCTGATTATTTGCTATTCAATTATTTTCCCGTGAAATAATTAAATTTGACAAGCTCATAAAATGATCTTTCTTTTAAGAAATAGTTGTTGTTTCATTAAGATGTATTTAAGGCTTGACTGTACCTATTTTCAATGTCATTCGAAAAAATGATATTTGTTTGAATGTTTTTTTTGAGCATATCTTCCTGATAAAAAGCAATTTTGATTTGTTGGGAAAAAAAATATTCGTTTTTTTGAAAAAAATAAGGGGAGACTCTTGTATAATTGGGGAAAAGCGCTTAGTTTTGCATCGCAAATTTAGTCAATAAAGCGTGTCTTTATAAACAAGAAAAATTTGTAAATAAATTCCTTTTTAGCTCAGTTGGTTAGAGCATCTGACTGTTAATCAGAGGGTCCCTGGTTCGAGTCCAGGAAAGGGAGCAAAAACCGATACTGTGAGGTTTTTAAAAATAAATATCAGTTGTATTCCTTTTTAGCTCAGTTGGTTAGAGCATCTGACTGTTAATCAGAGGGTCCCTGGTTCGAGTCCAGGAAAGGGAGCAAAAACCGATACTGTGAGGTTTTAAAAAAGAACATCAGTTATATTCCTTTTTAGCTCAGTTGGTTAGAGCATCTGACTGTTAATCAGAGGGTCCCTGGTTCGAGTCCAGGAAAGGGAGCAGAAGCCGTTCGATTTTTTCGAGCGGCTTTTTATATTATACTGTTTTTCCAAATTAATCTTAAAGTCAATCAATAGAACATTGTTCAGGTATCTCTGATAAGATTTGTTGTAAAAGCAGATCTGATTCTGGTACGCGATATAATTCTGTAAAAATAGAAAGAATCATTTGCGTTATTTCTTGATGTTTATAGGATTCTATTTTTTGTGGTGTATTTACCATTAATATGACCTCAGTAGTTTCTGTTCCGTTGAGCGAGGGTACGTAGCTTTTAAGTCCTTGAATTTGTTTGAATTTATTTCTGATATAGAATTTCATTCTTTGCTGACGCTGAGTGGTGTTGCTTCCTAATAAGGGGTTTTCTAACTCAGCCACCAATGCTTGTTTTTGCACACCTACAATCTCAACTAAGTGTTTTAAAAAGTTGGTGCCCAAACCACTTCCTTGATAACTTTGTCGTACGGCAAAATACTCTAAGAGGGTAAAAGTCGAATTCGATAGATTCCATAAAATAGCCATGGCTAACACGTTCCCATTCTCTTTAGCTACTATGAATTGTCCTTGAGGGGATACAATTCTGCCTAGTAAGCTTTCGGTGCTTTGTTGTTCTTCGGGAGGGAAAGCTTCATGGTAGATTGATAGAGCCTCATTGAAATCAGGATCATTGCTTTCGGATAGTATTTTGTATATCATCACTTTTTTTTTGTAAATGTAGCAAAGAAGTCTGCAGTTTTCAACGATTGATAATATGCTAGAGCAGAAAGGAAGACTGTTATTTCATGTTTTTGGATAAGATAAAAAAGGGTAAAAAAAAGAGAGTATTCAAATCTTGAATACTCTCTTTTTTTAGAATTTCACTATCGTGATTTAGATTTCCTTTTCTTTAGGAGACATAACAACCTCCGTCTTTGTTGGTTTTGCAAAATACTTCTTGGCAAATTTCTCAAGCTTTTCTTTACTAATAGAATTGATCAGCTTATCGTAAGCTTCAGGGGTTAACATATCTTTATTATAGATATAGTGTGCATTAATTGCATTAACCCAGTAAGTGTTTTTGCGAAGATTTTCTTGACGTTCTTTAATGAAGTTTTTCTTTACTTCGTTTAGATCATCTTCCTTAATGCCTTTAGTGAAAAGCGATTGGATTTCATCGTAAACAATAGCTTTTAATTTATCGGCTTTAGCGGGATCTGTATCAAATTGGATTGATATATTGTATTCTTCACGAGGAAGTTTTTCAACGTTTGCCCAAACGCCTACACCATACGATCCGCCTTCTTCTTCTCTAATTACATCTAAGTAGCGTTTGCTAAGTAATTTAGAGATCATATCCATCATGATTGAATTATCTGTCGAGTATTTAATGTCACCATGGAGATCGATTCTGATACTAGTCTTAGGTGTTTCCATTTCTCTGGTAAAATGGTTGTAGGTATCCTTCTTAGGGAAGTTAACTCCATTATCTTTCCAGCTCTCTTTTCTATCGATATCCTTAATGCTACCTAAATAAGTTTCAATCATAGGTCTTGCTTTTGCAGCATCTATATTTCCAACAAAAATGAAAGTAAAGTCACTTGCATCAACTAAACGCTCGTTGTACACACGTTTCATAGTCTCAAAGTCTAAGCTTTTGATCATGTCTGTGGTGAATAGAATAGTACGAGGATTGTGATCTGTTATCGTCATCGATACAGAATCGCGGAATGCTTTGTTTACATCAGTTCCCATATTAGCCACAAAAGCCATATAACGTCCTTTTAAGGCATCGAATGCTTCCTTATCGAAGCGAGGCTTCTCAAAATATAAATGAGCAAGTTTCAATAAGGTCTCAAAGTCTTGGATTGAAGAATTACCACTTAATCCTTCTGTAAGTTCACCGATGTAAGACGTTACTCTAACTTCCTTACCTGTAAGAAGTTTCTTTAAACTAGTTTGATCGAAATTACCAAGGCCAAAGTTTGATATAAAGCCACTAGTCAGTTCAGCTGAAGCTAATTCGTTTGTATTATAAAGTGACTTGCCACCTTTACTAAAGGCTTGGAATACGATTTGGTTTTCCATAAAGTCAGTTGTTTTAACAATGACTTTGATTCCGTTGGCTAGTGTCCATTTAGTTGCACCATACTCATTCATTTCAGTTTCTTCCACAACCTTACCCGCTTTTGGAATTTCTGCGATTAATGGCTCAGTAATAACCTTGTCAACATATGGCTCAAGTTTCATTTGCTTCACTTTTGCAACTACAGCAAGAAGGTCTTCTTTAGTAGGAAGCTTCACACTTTCTTTTTCAGGAGCAGTAAGTGTAATAACAACATTTTCATCAGTAATCCATGTTTTAGCAATAGCATTAACTTCCTCAGCAGTGATTCCAGGGAATAATTTTTTCATCGCTTCGAATTCAAACTCAACACCTGGAGCAGGTTCATTGCTTAGAAAGTTTCTTTGGTACTCTCTAGCCAAGCGGTCGTTGTTTTGCTTGTTTCTTTCTTTGTACTGCTTTTCCATTCTACTTAGCATGGCTTTCTTAGCTCTCTCTAATTCAGAGGCTGCAACACCGAATCTCTTGGCTCTTTCTGTTTCGCCTAGCATTGTTTCAATACCACCCAGAATGTTATCTTCTTTTAGAGTCACACTGTTATGGAAAACATTCATTTTTATTTCACGATTGTAATAGGCCGCAAAACCATTAATGAATGGAGCATTACCTTTTTGTAAGAGCTCGTTGTAACGATTTCTTAAGATGCTTGAGTGAAGATCTGAAATAAGCAGCTCGCGATAGTATGACATATTTTTTTCCGCAAAAGGAGTTGCTGCATGCTTGTAGATAATATCGAAATTGATGCTACTTGCTTCAGGGTCTGTGATGATACCTACGATCGGTTCCTTATTCGTTGGAACTTCAAAATATTGACGTGTTTTTGGATTTTCAACAGCAGGAATGTGAGCAAACATTTTTTGAATTTTTGCTTCAATCTCTGTTGCATCAAAATCACCTACAACAACAATGGCTTGCAGGTCGGTGCGGTACCAGTCATGGTAAAAATCACGAATCACTTTGTGATCAAAGTTGTCGATCACTTCTAAGTCACCAATTACATCACGCTCTGCGTATTTCGAGCCTTTATAAATCAACTTATTTTTTTCAAGTCTCACACGACTGCTACCTGAGCGTCGAGTTCTCCATTCTTCGTGAATAACGCCACGCTCGTCGTTAATTTCCTTGCCTTCTAAGCTTAAGTAGTTCGACCAATCGTGAAGAACGAGTAGTGCAGAGTCTAAAAGATTAGCATTTGTTGTAGGTACATTGCTAAGGTTGTAAACGGTTTCATCTGTACTGGTATATGCATTAATGTTTCTTCCAAAAGCGACACCGTACTTTTCAAGATAATTAAGAACCCCTTTGCCAGGGAAGTTTTTTGTTCCGTTAAAGGCCATATGCTCCAGGAAGTGAGCCAGACCATTTTGTTCGTCGTTTTCGAGGATTGCACCTACATTCTGAACAATGTAAAAGCTAGCCCGCTCTTTGGGTTCTTCGTTGTGGCGAACGTAGTACGTTAAACCGTTTGCTAATTTCCCAGTTCTGACGTTGGGATCCATAGGGATTTTTCCGTCTAAGGCTGGTGCTTTTTGTGCTGATAGCATACTTGTGCTTGTCAGTATTAATGCACTACCTAGGCAAATTTTACCAATTAAATTCATAATTATTCGTTATTTTTTTGAGTTAGTTGCATTCGATTAAAAACATAATCGAAATACGTATCCAAGATAATTAAATAATAATATGTTATTAACTGTGTCTTGTATTGTTAAGTTATTTTAACAATTGTAAAGTCTTTGATTAAACTTAAGTGTTGTATTACTATTTGTTGTGTCTTATGCGTGGGACTCATTTTTGATGGCTTTGTTGTGATTTTGTGTATCTAAATAGATATTGTTTTAAAGGTGTTGGTATTTGCCTTGTTTGAGAATTGATTTTTTAAAATAGTTTTTTTGAACTTTACATATGCTGCCCGTTAAAATTCTTCTACTTTTGTTGGGTTGCATAAAAATAGTAGTACATGTATCTCTCGAAAAAAAAACATTGGAGTCTCTTTTGTTTATTCCTTATTTTGTCTGTTAGCCAGTCACAGGCACAATTTGTCGATTCTTATCAAAGCAAAACTTCAAAAAAGAAATTTGAACGCTTAAACCCCGGTTTGGGAAAAGAAGTTTTCTCAAAGAAAAATCTTCTGGTTTTCGGTGGACTTTTAGGTTCAGCCTTTTTACTTGATGAGCTGGTTAAAGATGGAATGACTCATAATCAAAATGGTTTTATTGATGGCTTTACTGACATCTCTAATGAGTTTGGAGAGAAAAAATATATGGCACCAGCCACGCTCGCTACTTGGGCTATTGCAACAGCCATTGATGATGAACGACTGGCTACAACTGCTATGAATTCAGCAAAGGCTTTGATTTGTGGTGCAGTTTTAACTGAGAGTACCAAATTTATTGCTGGACGTTCACGTCCTGATATGAATAGAGGATCTATGCATTTCGATGCTTTTAATGGAAGGGGCAACGATACTAAATCTTTTCCTTCAGGACATGCATTTGTAGCATGGTCTGTGTTCACACCTTTTGCGCAAGAATACAGCAAGTGGATCTATGTGATTCCTGCTGGTGTTAGTTTGGCCAGAGTGTACCGAAATCGTCATTGGTTTTCCGATGTGGTTTTAGGTGGTGGGATAGGTTACTTTGCTGGACTCTACTTCCACAAAAGGAAGAATCAAAAAGTTCTATTCAATGGAAATGGCATTGTGATTAAATTCTAATGTTGTATGTCATGTTCTACGTTGGAACTAATGTGTAAATTCCCATCCGTTTGATTCGATTTTAATCCGAAAATATATAAACATGAGTGTAGCTAGAGTTTTGAAAAGTTTCCCAAAAACGTTTTGGGTCGCGAATACAATTGAACTATTTGAGCGTTGGGCCTGGTATGGTTTCTTTATGCTTTTTGCCAATTACCTAACTGGATCGTCGGATGCAGGAGGTCTTGAGTTTACCCAATCGGAGAAAGGATTGATTATGGGTATTGGTACGGGAATTCTTTACTTTTTACCAGTCGTGACAGGATCCATTGCCGATAAATATGGTTATAAAAAGGTCTTGTTTCTATCCTTCATCATTTATATCTCGGCCTTTATACTTTTACCTCAACTGGATACATTTACCGGAGTTTTCATTGCCTATTTATACTTAGCCTTGGGTGCGGCACTTTTTAAACCTATTGTTTCAGCGACGGTAGCTAAAACAACCAACGACGAGAATGCGTCCATTGGTTTTGGTATCTTTTATATGATGGTGAATATTGGAGCCTTTTTCGGGCCATTAGTCACTCTATTATTTAAAGGTTCTCAGCTGATTTTTTATATATCGGCAGCCATGATCTTAGTTAATTTTATTCTTTTGTTATTTTTCGATGAGCCGAAAACGACTGAAGAGAAAAAAGAGGCAGCAACTTATAGCTTTTGGAACTTGATTCAGACTCTGATCGTATCAACTCTGATATTTATGTCGCTATTTGGCATCTTCCTTTTGATTTGGTTGATCGAACGTCCACTATTTATTGTGCGTTTATTTTTTCCTTATGGAGAGCAGGTTGCTTTCCGATGGGCTAAACTTGTTAATTTGATGCCAATTGGAGAATCGAATAAATCTGTTTTTAATAACACAACAAGCATATTTAAGGATACTAAGTTTATCACCTTTCTGGTGATTGTATCGGGTTTTTGGACCATGTATTTGCAGCTGTTTTTCACCTTGCCGGTGTTTATTGCACAATGGGTTGATACCTCAGGTGTTTATGCTTTTTTTAGCGAATACATGCCTTTCTTTAGCGATAATTATGGTATGGCAAACGGACAAATGGAGGCGGAGTTTATCACTAATTTCGATGCGATGTTTATTATCATCTTCCAGATTGTGGTGTCTTCCATTGTGATGAGAATGAAACCGCTGAGTTCAATGATGGTGGGTTTCTTGGTTTGTGCTATTGGTATGACTCTTACTCTGATGACTCAAAATGTCATGTTCACTATAGGAGCCATGTTTATTTTCGCTGTAGGTGAAATGGCTGGTAGTCCAAAAATTACCGAATATATTGGTCGTATTGCTCCATCTGATAAAAAAGCTATCTATATGGGTTACTCATTTATTCCTGTATTTATTGGGAATGTATTGGCTGGTCTTATTTCGGGTGATGTTTACCAGAAAATTTCTGATAAGGTTGAGTTTGTAAAAGTAGAGGCAGCAAGTCTTAATTTATCGATTCCAACAGGTCTTTCGAATAATGCTTATTTTGATACAGTTGCAGAGAAAATGAATATGAACAGCATTGAGCTGACACATCATCTTTGGGAAAAATACCATCCTTCACAAATTTGGTATGTTATCTTCTCGATTGGTTTAATAGCAGTGATTTCGCTATTCCTTTACGATCGCTTTCTGATTAATAAGGATGCTTCCAAATAGGCTGGTCTAAAATCATAAAACAAAAAAAGAGCTTTGATCGATAGATCAAAGCTCTTTTTTTTAGTTGAATAAATACATTGTCCTCTTTTTGGAATCAGGACGACCGATAAGGTTTTTTAAATAATCTTTCTTCTCACTTAGAGCACCTTTTCTTTGAATATAAGCCCTGCTCAAGGGCATGCAAGTCCCCCATAAGTTGCTGAGGTTGCAATCTTCATTGTCAACGATCCGAATTAAGGTGTGGTGTTCACAAATGATGAGGCAATGTTTAAAGCTTTTAGCTTCAATCAAGGCTAGTTTTATGTTTTCACGAGTAATTTTAATAATTTCTGCAGCATTGTCATGAGCCATTTGACTGATGCTAATGATGGGTTGCTCCTCATTAAATGCTATACTATCGAAATTGATAAGATCAGACAGGAATTGTTTGAGCACTGTTATTTTGGCATTTTGAGCTTGGCTCGATAGGGTACAGGCCATGATCAGTATGATTAGGAATTTTTTCATTTCAGGGAGAATTATATCGGGTTTAAACCTTAAAGTGACAAATTAAGAATCGTAATAGTCTGAATGATTAGGGATTATAACGAGTCGATAGTTGAGGCAAAAAAACTTATCAATTCTTTGTTAAGCCAGACTCTGAAAAAATCAAATAAAAAAACAAGAAGTAGAAAAGCCGAGAGCAAATTTAGATTATTACGAGGATTAAATCTAATTGACAATGAAATCTTCTCCATAAATTTGTTTTGCTAGTAAGGCGAAAGTTATCCCTATGAAATTTAAAAAGTGAAGCGTCGTTTGCGATTCATGTTTAAAGAAGTTCCTAATGGCTTTGTAGGAAGTAGAAAACAACTCGATTAAAAGGGGGCTCATGAGTTCAATAAGATTGAGCCGAATAGAAGAAATAAAAGATGTTGAGATTTTAAATATAGGGAAAAAAAACCTCGATTGATGGATCGAGGCGTTCTATATTAGTTGAATAAATACATCATTCGTTGCTGGGAATCTGGTCTTCCAATTAAATTCTTCAGATAGTCCTTTTTTTCATGTAGAACACCAGCTTTCTGAATATAAGCCTTGCTCAACGGCATGGCCGTATGCCAAGCCCCACTTGGACTATTATCTTTAAAGTTGACTACCCTGATGAGGGTATGACCGTCCACAATAATTAAGCAGTGTTTATAATTCTTAGCCTCAATTAATGCTTTGCTAATGCTTTCGCGATCGATCTCAAAGGTTTTGCTTGCTTTAGTCTGTGCAATTTCATTAATACTAATAATAGGTTGTTGCTGATTAAGCTTGCTATCTTCAAAAGTGAAAATGTCAGAAATAAATTGTTTGAGTACTGCTGTTTTTGTGTTTTGTGCTTGGCTAGACAGGCAGCAAGCAACAAGTAGTATGATTATGATTTTCTTCATATTATTGAGGATTAGGAAGTTGTTTCTTGTTTGAGTTTTTGATTTTTTTTTTCCTCGATTCAGCTGGTTTCATTAAACTATATCAAATTTACAAAATATGCTTAATATAATACAAGTTTATTATGGATATTAATAAAAGTACTACTTATTCTTCTCGATGTATTTAGTCATCGTCATCTTCTTCTCTCTGCTGTTTTTGTTTTGTTAATTAATAAGATTTAAATACTTTTGTCGGGCAATGGCCCCATAGTTCAAGGGATAGAACAAGTGTTTCCTAAACACTAGATACAGGTTCGAGTCCTGTTGGGGCTACCATGAAAAGCCGTAATTAGCTAGTTTTTAGTTGATTATGGCTTTATTGTTTGTGAATGACCCGATATTTACCCGAGAATATTTTTTCGATGCTTATAAATGAAGTTTTGTTTTTATGGGCTATAAAAAAAATGCAACCTCAAATCAGTTTGCCTTTATTTGATTGAAAAATATGAAAGTATTATACATTTTATTTCTTTTGTAAAGTTTTTTAAGTTTTATAATTATTATTAAAGAATTAATAATGGCGAATTCAAGATACAAGAGACTTTCGGACTACACATGTACTCCACATGATGTAATAAATCATGCACAAACTATTGCTGGATGCGGATATTCAATATCATTAGATGTTGCTTTGAAGTGTATTTGTCAAAATCCTTCTTATTCATGTGCTATTAGCATGAGTTCACATGAAACCTGGTCGGATTACATTGCAAAATGGACTACTAAATACATCAATGGGTATCAAAATAGATGCTCTGAAAGAGTTAGCAATCCAATTGGAACAAAGCATGACAATATTCTCGATGATATTATTATTTCAAGCATTTCTAAATTAACCAGTAGTGAAATTGAACAAATTAAATTTGCACATAGATTATCGATGTCTGCTGAAAATATTGGAGGGGCTTTGTTAGAAGAGTACCTTTCAGAAGAGTTGATTCAGTATAAATGGCATTGCTGTTGGGGTGAAACATTAAAGAGTATTGATTTTTGTAATGAAAATGGAAAATTATTACAAATAAAAAATAGTGATAATAGTGAGAATAGTTCAAGCCAAGCAGTTCGTAATGGAACTGCTATTATGAAATGGTTTAGACGTCATGCTAAAAAGGGAACTACCAACTGGGATGCTTTAAATACACTTTTAAATATTACTGACCTAAATAAAACTCTAAGCGAAGCTAAGTATAAAGCATTCGTAAAGAGGGTTTTAGTGAGTAATCCTGATGCGTTGTTTATTGAAGGTGACAATGTTTGGCAATAAAAATTATTGATGATGAAATAATACCATTAAAGGCAGCTTATTTGGCTGCCTTTAATGGTATTTTATAGTTGATTTTAAAGAATTAGTTTAACTAGACTTAATTTATTACCAAATGGTTGTCTGATTATCTAATTCCATAGTTTTTAAAGACTTTTCGCTTCGTTTTATAAAATCAACGACAAACTCAACTTCGTTAGTATGTTTATACCGAGAGTATTTAAAGCCATCAAATGATTGTTGGCATATGTCATTTTTGTGGTTTAAAATTGTTCTCCCTATTGCTGCACCAACACTTATAGGAACTGCATTTCCAATTTGTTTGTATTGTTGTACTAAGTTGCCCTTGAGTTCCCAATTGTCGGGGAATTCTTGAATTCGTTTATATTCTTGTATGCTCAATGGTCTATCTTCATCTGGATGGCCTAGATCAGTCGCGGGCATGGCAGGGTGCGTTACAAGAGTAGGCGAGGGCTTTTCCCATGATAGACGACGTAAAAAACCAGTTTTCCCTCCACCAAGATAGTATGATTTACCTAATGCCTCTTTCTGTAACTCAATGCTTAGATTTCTCCAATTCTGGCCAGCTTTGAGTAGACGATAATATTTTAATCTTTTTTCTGGGAATTTTATATATTGGTGCGTTGTTGATGTTGGGAAATTATTTAGAGCTTCTTTGAGTACTTTCCATTTTGGTAGATCGAAATCACCTTTTTCAGAATTAGTTGGTTGAAGGTGAGGCATGGGTTTATCTTTATTTGTGCAAATTATGATAACCCTTTCTCTACACTGAGGAGTTCCATAATTAGCAGAATTATATAAATTGAATGTTACTTTGTAGCCAGCCGCTTTTAAACGATTCAAAATATATATCATAGTTGAACCTTTAATATCTTTCACTTCTGATGATAGGAACTGACTATCAAAATTATCTAGTTCGATTGAAAAATTAGATGAGAGTAATCCCCGAACGTTTTCTATTACTGCATATTTGGGTTTAATTTGTTCAATAACATCGATGTATTTTAAAAATACATTTCCTCTTTCATCAGCTAATCCCATTCTTTTTCCAGCTGTACTGAATGCTTGGCATGGTGGGCCACCAACGATAATGTCTACGTCTTCTTTATTTTCAATATTTGCGAAATCTAAAATATCCTGGATCGAATAATTTCTAATATCACCAATTAGTCCTATATCTGGATTGTTAGCGATAATTGTTTCTCTGCAAGACTTATCAACTTCACATGCCAAAAGAGTATTTATACCAGACCTATGCAACCCTATGTCGAGCCCCATAGCTCCACTAAAAAAACTTAATGCTTTTAGCCCTTTTATTTTTGTTGTATTTATTGTTGATTTACGATCCATCTATTTCACTTTTAGTTGAACGCGAAAGTAGCCACATTCAGCGTATTATCCAAAATTCAAATAATTACTATTATAAGGGTTTGAAAAAAAAGATTTGTAATTGTTTGACTTTGATCATACAGAGGCGTTGTATGTGTAGTCAGCTTAAATGCTATACTTAGGGGAAGGATTTAAAGAACTTAAAAGTCCAAAGTTTCTTATGACAGGAACTGTCATTAAAATATATAATTAGGAGCTAACCCTCGATACCCAGAATGTAAATTTGATCAATACAAAGAAGATCCGAATGGTTATGAGGATTTGCATGATTAGTTGCTTTTAAGTTTCTAATCACGACCATTATCAGGGAGAATAATTACCGTTCTGCCTTGATCTTGCTGTTTTGTATCCTTCTCCTAGAACCCTAGATGCTTGGCTAGCTTTTCTAAGGCATCCAACTTGTTGTAAAACTTTATTTTGTTGGAACGTTTAAGAGTGCTTCCTTGATAGACCTCACTTACATCTGCTGATGAAATTGCAGCTGAGACTTCATATGGCAAGTCTGATATCTTTTTCAGATTGCCCTCTTCGTTAAAAAGATCTTTGGGATTGAAAAGTATGATTCGTTTTAGTTCTTGAATAATGGAGTCTATTGTAAGCTCGTTACGCCATGCAATTTCCTTTTGAAGCTCTTCGACTCTTGACCTAATATTGACCTTCTCAAAGAGTTCGTGTGCCTTCCTGTTGATGCTTTCGGGTTTCATACTCATACAATTGTATGCAGATCTGTAAGCTGCACTTTTATCCCCTAATTCAATATATTTATGGCAGGCTTTTTCTTGTTTCGGAGTAAGTTTTAGCATCCCTTGTTTCTATTAAAATATAGTAACAGGTAAGGTATTTAAATCTTAGTCTATTATCTGATTGATGGCTAAAGTATTAAGTGTGAGTTTTCCACATTATTTAATCCCAATGGAATAAGCTTTTTTGATAAAAATCATGATTGCAATCTGCGCATTTCCATACAGGGGAATCCATTTCTACAATACATCCCCCAATCGCAATTTTGCCTGCTTCTTCTTCCTTAAAAGCTTCATATGAAGGATAGCCATAGATATAAGTTGCGATTCTTTTTGAGCCACAAAAAATACATTTTCTAGGTTTGTTTTTATATCTCTTTTTTTCTTTATCCAAAATTGCTCCCTTCCTCGTTTGGTTACATTAAAAATACCACTTTTTTATTTCATCTTAAAGCCAAAATCCGCCTGTTTGTGTGTGCCCAATACCAGAGTATAGTCACAATCACAATTAAAACCAAAATGTGATTGTGACTCATTAACCTTTAAAATCTTTTACCAAGCTTTAAAATATCCTTAGGAAAAATTAAGGTCATGAGCTTATGATCATTGTTAATTTTAAAAATTACACAATGATAGACATTACGAGTCTTTTGAGTGATGAGCATGATGCTAATCATATCAAAATTGAAGTTAAGGGAAGAGATCTTTTAGAATTTGGTAAAAGTTTAATTAATCAATCCTATCAAGAGTTCAAAAATCATTTTCCTGTTCCTTTTTACGAAGAATACCTTACAAGGAAAGAAGTTACTATAATTTTAAAGATTTCGCTGAGTACCCTTTGGTATTGGAAGAAGAGAGGAATTCTCACTCCTATTCGTATTGGAAATAAAATTCGATATCGAAGAAGCGATATTGAAAAGTGTCTTATTTCATCACAAAAGGAGGATTAATAATGGATTATATCGAATTAAGCCTCCAAATTGATGAGTTTGATTTTTATTCCATAGTCGAACAAAAAGGTTCTAAACTAACAAAGTCTATTTATCCTAACGGGATTGAGTGGTTTCATGGTGAGATGAAAAACCTTCGCATTGGCACAAATGGCACGCGATTAAAGATAAAAGGTAGCCTCAATAAATTTCTTAATGGACACAATCTTAGGAATATCGGAATTAAAGAAGTCGAACAATCTATCCGTATATTTGAGAGGGAATTTGGAGTGTCGTTTCAACTTGCGGAAGTTCTAAAACTTGAATTAGGGGTAAATGTTTTATTAAATTATCCGCCTGTTGTATACAATAAGGTCTTAGGGGAGCATCCCAGACTTTTTCGATATGAAGCCTCGTCTGGATTATACTATTTCCCTAATGCTAAGAGGAAGAATCAGCACAAACTCCTTCGCTTTTATGACAAAGCAAATGAGGCTAGAAAAGTTGCCAAAATTCATTTTAAGAATCCGAAGTTGTTGAGGTATGAAATGATGCTTTCGGCTAAGGAGATTGAAATACTTGCTAAAAGAAAACTTACAGCATACGATTTATTTGATCCTCAAATCTATTGTTTGATTGTTGATAAAGCCATTAGTGAATTTCAAAAAATAGAAATTCTCCATCTTCCTCGTTTTAAACCGCCAGAAAGCCTAAAAGATTTCAATAATCTACTTAGGTGTAAGGGTGTTGAAAGTGTAGGATCAAAAACGTTGTCCGATATGATTCGGGAATGGCAAACTCGCAAAATATTTAGTTCCACAATTGCATGTCGATGCAGGGATACTCTCAGAAAAGCAAACGCTTTTTTTAAGAGTAATACGTTAAATGATAGTGAAGACCTAGGTATAGAACTCAGTACAAAACTTTTGGATGAGCTGGATGCTCTGAAATCGTAATCTTCTAATAGTAAGTCTGACTTATGACATTTTAATGTAATTATAATTGATTTTTGGTGTTGTAGTAGGGGGCCTGTAATGGCCCTTTTTTCTTGTTTTAAATATTTTCCATTGCAGTGACGATTTCCTTTAGCTTGTCTTTATCTGGTGAGCCTCCTTGTGGTTCAGAAAACTCTATGTTGGGATTTTTTTCATTGACTCCGTTTAGTCCTGAAAAACATTTATTGATTTTTGAATACAGATTGTTTGCCTTCTTTTCAGTCACAAATCTTTCATAGATTCTCTTGGAGGTTGTAACTGTCAAGATTTCATGGGGCATATGTTTTTTTAATAGAAAAAGAAGTTCGTATAAGGTTTTTGCGTTGGGTTTGTGTGTTGTACGTCCTTTATTTGTCCAAATTATTGTTTCTCCTTTTAGCTCACTAATAGGGACTCCACTAAATACCATTACAAAAGTTTCTTCTGATGTTCGATGATCTATATAGTCCGCTTTGCGGAGCTCTTTATAAAGGAATTTAAGCTGTTTTGTAGTTAATTCTGTGATAAAGGCTAATGGAACTATATGAGGGGAGCTAGAACTGTTTATTTGAGCTTCAAAGTTTGTTTGCATCTCCTCAAATAAGCTAGATATGAAACTGTACTGTCTGCTGTTAAGGTCGTAATTTGATAAAAGCTTATCTCCATTATCTTTTTCGAGGGTTAGTTGACAGAGTGGTATTAGAGCGGTTCGTTCCTTTGATGGTAGTAGACAGAATCGTGCTATTATTTCATTAAGATAATTTTTTCTCAGAACGGACGTGAGATCACTTTCGCTATAAGATAAAATGCTATGAATTATTCCCGTTAAAAATATTGTTGGAGGATGAAGAAATGTTTCTACTTCATCGATAATTTGAAGCTTCATTTGGTGTTTCGTTTCCCATCTCAATTCTTGACTTTCAGTCTGTAAGGGTATATTCATAGGTTTGTTTATAGTTAGTTGTGTTGCCTAAATAATTTTAAGATTATTTTTCTTACCTGAAAAACGAGGATGTTTGGATAATTTTTTTGCTGCTTGTTCTTGGGTTATGCGGATGTATTTTAGGAAGGCAGCCTCAGTTTTGTGACCAGTCATCTTCATTATTTCATAACTAGGAATTCTATCCATGTAACAATTCGTGGCAAAGGATCTTCTGGCAGTGTGCGAAGTGATCATCTTGTATTTTGGTATTGCTGAATCGGTTCGCAGTTTACCAACCTTCTTAAAAACGGGAATTAATGTCTTTATCAAGGCTAATTTTCCAATGTCTTTAAGCAGGATGTTAAAATTTTGATTACTGATAGGTTTTGGTAAAACGTGGTCGTATTTATGGATGATTTGCATTGCCATCGCACTCAGTGGGACAAATATCTTCTTTTCAGTTTTTACGGGCGTTATTTCAAGGATATCGTCCTTTATATTCTCTTCGTTAATCCCAGAGAGATCTGAGAACCTTAAACCTGTTGCACACCCTAGAATAAATAGATCTCGGGTTTTTTCCATTGTGGGGTTGCTTGCAAGGTCAAGTTTGAAGATACTCTCAATTTCATAGTCGGTAAGGTAGATGGTTTGAGCTTCGTTTAAAGGCTTATAAAAGCGTTTTGACTTATAGGCCTCATTCACTACTATTCCCGATTCTTTTGCCTCTGAAACGAATAATTTAATGTTTTTAATGTGTTTGCCAATGGTAGTATCCTGCATGTTCTTTTCATTTGAGCAGAACTCCAAAAACGATCTATGAAAGTCCAGATCAATATTCTTAAATTGAAGTTTTCGATCCCAAAATGATGAAAATTCATTTAACCTAACAAGTGTGGATTTGTAACTCTTAATGGTGAGGATACTTTTTGTAGCTTGGCAATCAATGATGAATTTTTCAATGAATGAAGGTAGATCGGGTAAGTTGTCTGATTTCGTTGGATTATGAAAGTTCTCCACGACACGTTTCAACCAATGTTTATCCAAATTAGCTCGATCACTAATATTATTGAAACTATCCTCAATATGTCGTTTGAGCTTTAAGAGGTTGGCGTTGAACTGATCCTTATTTTTCAGATCAGACTTTTGCCTAGCACATTGCTTGTTTTGACTCCAATGTTCAGGATGAATGAGAAATTGGGTTCGTGTTGTTTGGTCGAACTCAGTTCCAATCCATATACGTGCGTAAATTAGTACAGGTGTATTTTTATTAATTGAATTTGCCCGAATTAATAATTTAACCTTAGCCATATCTATTGATTTTAAATATCTTGTAGAGTTTTAATTTACCCGATATATACCCGAT
The DNA here is from genome assembly GCF_003863355.1 of Ancylomarina euxina. Lineage (GTDB taxonomy): Bacteria > Bacteroidota > Bacteroidia > Bacteroidales > Marinifilaceae > Ancylomarina > Ancylomarina euxinus. The sequence continues at coordinate 394,383 of NZ_QQWG01000001.1, forward strand.
AATTTTTGTTTTTATATGATTCCTATTGAGTTTGGTTGATTCATTTAGTTAAGTCGATGATCTCTAAGATATTGAAAGTAAGTGTAAAATGCAAATATTAATGATTTTCAGGATGTGTAGTATTTAATATGTTATAGCCCTGTTGGGGCTACATGATAAAAGCTCCCAAACAAAAGTTTGGGAGCTTTTTTTGTTCCTAGTGCCCAAGTACACTATAATTTTGGGTCTTTATATGAATCTTAATTGAAAATTGATAGCTTTACTTAAAGCATTTATATAGGTTATTTTTTAAACAATTAAATAATGAATAAAGAAACGTTAAATTATTTTTTATTAGTGGCAATTACATTAGCTATAGCTATTGTGATATCAATGATTTTAAGAAAAATATTAAGCGTATTTATTACAAAATATGCGAAGAAGATGAGAACTGATCCTACTAATTTCTCATTCATTAAAAATTCAGTTGGCTTTATTATTTATACGACAGCTGTCATTTTTATTTTTCTCAAAATTCCTTATTTAAAATCTATTGGGACCGCTCTTTTTGCTGGTGCAGGTATACTGACTGTTGTAATTGGTTTTGCATCACAAAAAGCCTTTGCAAATATCATCAGTGGGATTTTCATCTTAATTTTTAAGCCCTTCAAAATATCTGACATTATTGAATTTAAAGATGGACAAAAAGGAACGGTTGAAGAGATAACTCTTAGACACACTTTGATTAAAGATTATGAGAATAGAAGAATTATAATTCCCAATAGTGTTATTAGTGAGGAAACCATCATCAATAGTAATATACAAGATGAAAAAATAAGAAAGCATATTGAAATCTCAATTAGCTATGATTCCAATATAGATAAAGCTATGGATATTCTGCGTGATGAAGCAGAAAAGCACCCCTTGCTAATTGATAACCGAACGCAACAAGATATTGAGAACAACGAACCTTGCGTTATTATCCGAGTTATAGCTCTATCAGACTATTCTGTAGACTTAAAAGCTTATGTTTGGACGGCAGGTAACGATAATGCCTTTATTTTAAAGTGTGATCTTTTGAAATCGGTGAAGGAGAGGTTTGACAGAGAAGGTATTGAGATTCCATTTCCTTATAGAACAATTGTTTACAAAAAAGACTTAAGCGATGGACAGGAAAATTCTTAATATTAAAAAGGCTCACAAATCTTTGAATTAGTAATAATCAATATGATTGTGCTTAGATTCTGTAGGGACTGCATATAAAATCCTCGTAAGTTTAGGCTTACGAGGATTTCTTGTTTTAAATTCCTCATCTAAAAATTAAATACTCCTAGAAATCTAATTGGAATATGATAAAATCCCTCTCGGTATTTAGTTGATAAATGTAAGGGAATTGAAAGATTGATGTACTGTAATCGTCGAGAGTACCAACAAATAGATAAGCACCACCTAAGAATTTTAAATCAGGTCGATCTGTATTATCAACTTTAACTTCCCAAAGGCCATCATTGTCTAGGTCAGATACGACAATGTTTCCTACTGGATTATCTGTGTTTGAATTCAGGTAATCAGAATTCAGGTATATTTTATGACCCATATAATTAGGAGCAAAATTATAGTAGGCTAAGAAATCAATATTTCCTGGTCCTCCTGAGGTAATCGCAAAATCAGTTGTCATAAAAGCTTTAAATGCAATTACTAATTCACATTCTTCCAGACAATATTCGCCTACTAATCCCCACTTATCAGTATCGAAATATTCTTTAAAGATGATACCACCATCAGCCCAAGCCGATTTGTCTTTGCATTTTTCCTCTTCGCTATCATCATATTCTTCTCTAATATTTGAATTATCGCCTGTGCAAAGCTGGCCTCCATTTTTACTGTATCCATCAACAATGGTGAAGGAGCCACTCGTCATGCCAATATAAATTGGTTGTGAGCAACTGGTATGAATAGCAGTGTTCTGGTCTCCATTTATGCTTAGGTAAATCTCAGTACCTAAAGTCCCTTTATCAGTTCCAACAAATGAAAACTCTTCGCCTGCATCAACATTTTCGTTAAAAATAACCACATCATCTTTCTTCTGTTTTACTGTAATCAGAGCATCTGTATCACCATCATAGGTCATTGTTAGGTTGGTTACTTTACCCTCGCAATCACAGTCGTCATCGTTATTGGGAGGAGGAGTGGTGGAGGTACAAAACTGACCACCATTTCGACTATATCCGTCAACAATAGTAAAGTCGCCTTTGACCAGGCCAATATAAAGTGGTTGTGAACAGCTGGTGTGAATTTTTGTATTTACAACACCATCGACTTTAATGGTGATTTCGGTACCTAGTGTGCCTTTTTTATCGGTTCCAACAAAAGAAAACTCTTCGCCAGCAGCAACAGTTTCGTCAAAGACAACAACCGCATCTTTTTTCTGTATCACAGTAATTACGGCATCCGTGTCACCATCATATCTTAAGGTTAAATTAGTTGCTTTACCATCACATTCTCCACAATCCACATCGTCGTCACAATTATTTACTTTGGCATGTGCCAGAACCACATAACAATCTTCACCTTCGACAATTGGAATAACATACTCGTAGCTTGTAATAGGCATGATAAATTTATCAACAAAAGGGAACTTGTCTTTGTCAGGCTCACCATCTTTCTTTAATGGAATATCTTCTTTTTTTCCAACGAATAGATTGGTTTCCTTTAGAAACCAGCCCTCATCAGCAAAGTAGGTAACATAAATATTGGTGCCATCATTCATAATACTCACATGGCCTACATCAATATTATCTTTCGTGTATAGCTCGAGAAAGGATTGTTCTTTTTCGCAAGGATCGGTTTGTCCAGTTTTAACAGAACGCTCCTGAGAAATGGCTTCTCCCTCGATCATTTGATCTGGATCTGTTTTTTCGCATGCAACAAATACGAGCAGTAGAATTGCAGTTGCGGCAAAACGTAGATTAAAGAAATTTATTTTTTTCATGGTTTAAACTTGTTTTGATTATAAGTTGGTTTTCAGTTTGTTTCTTACATTATCGTGTTGGATAAGTGTAATCGACTTTCGCAGATGAGTTTATTCTTACCGTTAAATTAAACCTTTGTAAGAATTAGAAAGAGCTTGTTTTATACTTTGGATATAATGGGGCTACAAATCACTTCATCGGTTTTATACCAAGAGGGATTTTTTATTTATTAAATAATAAGGCCTGTTTTCAATAATGCCCCAATTATTAAAGGAGACCATTATTATTATTGATATATATATAGGTTAACTATTTGCATATGTGAGATAAGAAGTTACATAATTGTAAATAAGATGTCAAGAGATGTTTGATAGATTGACCTTAATTGGAAATGTAGCCAAGCCGTGTTGTTGACTAATATTTTCATAAAAGATCTTTTCAATGGAGTAGAAGACATAATAAACTCTCCGAAACTGCCCTTAGAGAAGATTTTTTTTAGTGAGGCAACTGTTCGTGGATGAACTATAATCGTGATTGATTGTTTCCCCAGGGACTAATTGTTCTTTGTTTCGTCATGCTCTGACTAAACTTGTTGATGCGTTTTTTTGATTCACAATGATAATCTGATCAAGTGACATCATCTTCAGTTGTTAGATTAGTAAACACTTTTAAAATTCCAGCTCTCAATTAAGGCATATAGCCAATTTATCATAGCTTTGCATCACAATAAAAGAAAGCAAACAGGAATTATATGCAGCAGGTTATTATTGGTATTCATGGTTTGGGTAATAAAGCCCCTAAATTTGTTCTCGAACAATGGTGGAAAGACTCTATGAAGGAGGGTATGCTCCAAGCAAAATGCCACAAGAGCCTGCCTGAATTCGAAATGGTTTATTGGGCCGATATCCTGTACGATAAACCTCTGGACAGGTGGTCTGATGATGAAGACAGCCCCTACTATTTGAATGAACCTTTTCAGAAAGCCCCGCAACACGAGGTGATTGAAGAGCACACTATCCGACAGAAACTTAACGGTTTTATCAGCGAGAAGCTGAGCGATATTTTTCTTAACGATGATAAAACACTCAATTACAGCTTTATTACCGATAATATTCTGAAAAGGCATTTCCCCGATTTGGATGCCTATTATAAAAACGAGACAGAGCAAGAGATGTCTAGCCATGTTCGCGATCAGATTAGGGAGAGGCTGGTTCAGGTTATCAACAAATACAAGGATCGGCAGATCATGATACTGGCTCACTCTATGGGCACCATCATTAGCTACGATGTTTTAAACTTCCTGACGCCCGATATAAAGATTGATACTTTAATTACGATGGGTTCTCCATTGGGCTTGCCTATAGTGATTGGCAAAATTGCTGCCGAGCAGAAGGTGCGATTAAATGGGAAGCCCGTTTTATCGAGCCCTCCGGGTATCAGCAGTCATTGGTATAACTTGGCTGACATTACAGATCATGTTGCTTTGCATCACAAACTGGCCGATGATTTTCTTTGTAACGAAACGGGAATTCATCCCATCGATATTTTGGTGAACAACACCTACGAGATGAATGGGGTGAGAAACCCCCATAAATCCTATGGCTACCTGCAAGCTCCTGAGTTTATAAACATTCTTGATGGGTTTATTGCCGCGCCAAAACCGAGCAGGGCACAGAGGCTATTGGGCGGTATTCAGACTCTTATGGGGAAGGTGAAAGCTAAACAACAGGTGTTTAAGAATAAGTTCAATATGAATTGATTGTTTCGCAAGTCCATTGGGAAGTGCCAGACTATAAAAAACCTCTTAAACATCAGTTTAGGAGGTTTTTTGTTTTTTGATGAGGCCATCCGGCAGTGGATGAGCTGTTATCGCGGTTGAAAAATATGATTTAGTTTGGCCAGTTGGCCCAAATGCTGCAATGACCAGCATTGTCTGTTTTTTCGATATGGGTTTGTATGCCCGAGTAGGCCGCATTCATAACCGAGCGAGGACTGAAATGGACTTTTCCAGTTCCTGCATCTAAAAAGGCTTTACCAAAATGCCCCTGACTTAAGCCATGACCCGACTCATGTAGTGCAATGGTTTCTAAATCGTAATGATCCCCAATTCTCCAACTAAAGCCATCGTTATAATAGATTTCGCGCCAGGCGACATCTGCCTTTTTATTGTTATCGTAATCGCTGTTAGTAAAAATAATAGTGAAGGTCACACCCAAAATATAGGAACCTCCATCAACATCAATTAAATCGAAGAAACTGGTAGGTAACCAACCACAATGTGTCACATCCCCAAAATAATTGAAGCTACCGCCAAAGCCCAGCAATGCGGCTATAAAACCTGTTGGTTTGCCAGAGTAGGGAAGTTGTGTCATATTCAGGTTTGAGCAAGTCACCCCATCCCAGGTTGCCATAGCTCTTTGGATGGCTGCTGTGGTTTCGCTTAATGCCAGATCAGAACTAGGTCTGTTTTCGTCGATATAATAAGTAATATCGGTGGTACCATCAAGTGAGAAATCGAGATGTGGAACGAAATCGGCGTCGAGTTTCTTATTGCCAACATTCATGAAGAAAACTGTGCGCCCAATTTTGCCAGATTCGCCTGTCGTAAAGTATTCGGCTTTTAGTACGCGAAGGTTTTCTGGTACGCCTTCTCCATTGGTCGATTTAAGATTGGATTGAGAGTAGTAAGAAGAGAGATCCATGAATATGGGTTCTGCTTCGATAGGGGTTTGCTTGTCGGAGCTGTTGTTTTCGCAAGAAATAAGCGTAAGCAAGAAATAGGGTAGCAATAAGGCAATCTTTGATTTCATATGTGTGGTATCTTTAGTTAGAAAATAAGAGCTTATTCACTTATATGATTTGAAAGAATACTGAAGTTACCTCCTTGCTATTAATAAATCAAAATTATTTTGACAGACAAGCTTGAATTGGAAACTTAGCCAAGCAGATCCTTTGATGAGAATTTGTGTACGATTCAATTTCGTTCCAAATAAATAGGCTTTTTTTTTCTATTGCTGATAGGGATTCAGCGATGGATTTCTCTAGTTGGGATAAGCCAAGGCCAGTTCTATTTTTTATTTCTTCTTCCTGTTGGGACACGACATGTCGTGTCCGTACTAATTGTTTATTTATAGTTTTTGGGTTCTCGATTTATCCTTTTGCCAATTAGCGGGATTGTTTTTAATGTAATCGGCTATTCGCTTAAAAGCGTCTTCGTTTCGTATAATATGATCGTGAAATCGTGCTTGCCAGGCGAAATAGTCATGCCCATTTTTTCTGCTCCAGCGGGTTAATGATGATTTAAATTGGCCTATTATTGCCGAGATTGATCCAGCTATGGTTTTCCCAAATTGATTGGTATTGTTCTGATTAGATTCTGGTTGGTATTCTGAGGTCACGCCATGGCGTGACCGTACGGAGTGATGGTGCGGGTGTACAATGCCGATGATGCCATGGATATGGTTGGGCATAATTATGAATTCGCCTAATTCGATATGTGGAAAATGCTGGGGAATTTTGCTCCAATACAAATTGGCTTGCTTACCTATTGCTGATAGATGCATTTGGCCACCTTCAATTTTACCCAATGTATGGTCTCTATTTTTTGTGCAAATGGTGATGAAATACCAGGCTTGCGAGCTGTAATCGAAGTTGCGGAGACGGATGTGTTTGCGCGTTTTCATTTCTCTTCTGTTTAACAAACAAGAAATTACGAAAATAAATTGTATTGTGAAAATATTGGTGTTGGGCCATGGCGTGACCGTACGGTATTATTGTTTTTTATTTTCTATCCTTATAGTTGGGACACGACATGTCGTGTCCGTAAGGTATTGTATATATTTTTTGAATTATATGATTGGGTATCGCTATGCCTTATCCGTAAGGGATTATAGATTTCCGGGGAATTATTAGCAAGTATCTGTTTATTCTTTTTTGAATTTCAATATGATTTATTTTGTTAAAATTCTATGATGTGTAAAATTTCCTAACTGAACCGAATGTAGTTTACAATAAATTAGTAAATTCATATTGCCTTAGAAAAAAAATAACCTCATAAGATGGAACAGGAGAGGATAGGAAGCAGGAGATTGGGGGCTTGGAACCGAATTTATTCAGAATCGATATATAATTAAAAAACAGGGCCCACAGCTGTACATCATCTACTTTGGACGGCGGAGGATGCAGCCGTAGGGTCCTGCCAGTATTCATTTCAAAATTTGAAATTATGGCCCTAAGATACGGTTTAATTTTAAATCATCTGACTGATGATCCAGATGACTATATGGGACTTGTTACCGATAACGAGACCATTACAACAGAACAAATTGTTGAACAAATGATTGGCAAGGGTTCAACAGTAACCAAGGCAGAAGCGCTTTCGGTAATCGAAGAGTTTAATTATGCCGTGGTTGATTCCATTGCCAAAGGGAATAATGTAAACACCGAGCTGTTTAAGGTTTATCCAAGCTTGTCGGGTGTTTTTGTTAATGAGCACGATGTTTTCGATAAAAAACGCCACTCTATTCGTTTAAACTTAAACGCAGGTAAACGATTGGCTGAAGCCGCTTCGAATATCGAGTTGCGTAAGGTTGAGGTGACCTTGCCACAGCCCGTCATTCAGCGATTCACCGATCTGAAAACAAAAACCATTAACGAGAGCTTTAGCCCGGGGCAAATTGCTTCCCTAAAAGGGGCTTTGCTTAAGTTCGATGAGGAAGACATAAACCAAGGTGTCTTTTTTATTGCAGCCGATGGCGCCGAAACACGCGTTAGTAATGTGGTAAAAAACAAACCTTCCGAACTGCTTTTCTTCGTGCCTGAAAGCCTGACAACAGGTACTTTCCAGATTGAAGTAAGAACCATTTTTAAAAACTACAAGAGCATGCGCGTGGGTCGATTCTTAACCGACTTGACACCTGTAAGCTAATTAAAGTAAATTCCTGATTCTGAATAAATTTTAAGCCGATTCGTAAGAGTCGGCTTTTCTATTGCTGTTGATTTGTCTTGTTTGTGCGCCACGACTCTTTCGGTCGTGCCTCGGCGACTGTTGCGGTCGTAGTACCACGACCGTTGTGGTCGTGCACCCACGACTGTTGTAGTCGTAGTACCACGACTGTTATGGTCGTGGGGGGGAGTTGGGCTTAGAAGCCTAAACGAAAAATCCTCCTGAGTTGTTGGGAGGATTATGAAACAAATTACTTTATAAATCTTATTTGTAAGTTAAGTTTGATCTTCTGTATACCATTTTCTGTATATATATTTCCAAAGCTATGTTTTTTTCTATCTGGAGTTTCGAGTTTTGTATTTCTGAAAAGATATTCCTCAAAGCTTTTTGCGAAATAAAAATGGTAACAAATTAATTCTCCATCTTTTCTAACAACTAGATATCCACCAGTGGCTTGATAATCTCTCTTCCATACTTCAGCAGCTCTCATTCCTAAAGCGTAATCAGTGAGGAATTTTTTCATGATTAACTCATAGATGCTTGAGTTAACTTCCAAGTTATAACCAATTGAGTTTGTAGTGGTTATTTTTTCAATGAATTTATGTATTGTGTTTTCAGAACTGATATCATTTGTGTAGTATAATAATAGAATCTCAGCAAGTATTTTATCAAAGTTAAAATCGATAGTCTGCAAATTTGATTCAAAAATGGGATGTTCGACTTTGTCAAATATTAAAGATGATCCAAATTCCTTAATACGTGAAATTTTATCAGAATACTTCTTTAAATTATGTATTTCCTCAATTTGATCTTCAGATAATTGCTTGCCTTTTATTAAATAGGTGAAATTAGTTGCACCACTTGCATTAAGAAGAGTAGAAGGTCTTCCTAGTTGTGATTTAACACTGAACCCTAAAGTTTTGTTTTTATCAATCCGTTTAAGGAATTCATCAATTAGAGTAATATTATTTTTCTCTTTTTTAGTTTTTGACACATCAATGAACTCATACCACAAGCAATCATTATAACCAAAGATTGATACGCTATGAAAACTAAATTTTGGGATTCTCCATGAATCAGGATAAAACCAAGATCCTTCTATGAGATTGTCAGTTATGTTTTTTTTGATTATTTCTAAAGATAGATGCTTAGGATTACTGAAAATAACTTCCCCATATTCTTTATAGTTGTTTTCATCGCGAAAAAGGTATTCAAACTTAATGTTAGTCATATTGTTTTTGATGCTAAACTAACAAACGAATTTGTGCTTGTCCACGGACTATAAGTCACATTTTACTCTATGGTAACCCAAAAACTCCATACTAGGTATTCCTCTGCTAGGCAATATTATCTCTTGGCCTTCCATTTTGCCAAAGTGAGTTTGGTAATAGTCTTTGGTGCAGTGTTCTTTAAGGTTTGTTGTGAGAATCATGCGGTAATCTTCATCGAAACTGATGAGATGTTTATCGAATGCTTTATCGTAAAGTGCCGAAAGGCAAATGCCATTGGCAGGGTTGAGGCGTTCTTCTTTGTTTTCTGCCCAAGGTATAATGTGGCTAGCTATAAGCAAGGCTGGCATGTCTATACCCGTTACGGCACATTTGCTGTGGTAGTTGGAAAGAATCATCTGGCGGAAAAAGTTTTGATTGACTCTTGTCTTTACGTAACGTTCGCGGGTTTCGCCTGCCATTGTGCTTAGGTCGGGGAGTTCAGCTTGGTATTTATTTTCAAGACTCAGGCCTTGCATGTCGGCAAGTATGTTTTCACTTTCAAATACGAGGGCTTCTCTGTTGTTTTGGAATTCTTCAAAAATCAAACGGTCACCTTTCCCTGCGTTTTGCATTCCTTTTATCCCTCTGGCTTGTAGGTTAGGATCAAAACTTGCCAGATTTGATAGTTTTAAACCAAGGGCGCTAGGTGTTCGTCCGATCAATTCAGCCAACTGAATAATCTGTGGATTGGTCTTGGAAATCTTTCCAAAGTCTATCTTACAGTAGAGGTTAAAGGCAAGGATCAATTGTTCTCTTGTCCAGTTTGGGTTGCGCATTAATTATATTGTTTATTTTGGGTTATGTAAAAGTAGATAAAATATCATAAAAAAAGTGATTTGCTGAATGTTCATGCATGCTGTCTGTTTGACTTTTCATATTAAACTTTAAATGATTACTTGGTAATCTCTATCTCTTAGGGGTTTTGGGTCGGTTTCTCTTTTTTGGATGCTGAGGGAGTGGAAGAAGGAACAGAAATGATACACGATTTTAGAATTTTTTAATCCGACTCAGGCTAATTTATAAATTTACAAACTGACTTATTTAAATTGTTAGTTCTGGCAGTATGAGGATTTTTTTTGAGGTTTATAAAATAATTTTTGATCATAAGCATGCATTGCTATATCTGTTTTGATTATTTTTATGTTTCTTTGTTGAACTGTTTTTTTATTTGGCATTGAGATTGATAGAGGCAAGCTGTCATCCCGATATTCGAATTAAAAAAACGCAAAGCCAGCATAAAAACAGATTTAACGTATTAATAAACCCACGCATGAACTATTTAAAATACCTATTGATCATCCTCTTGTTTTCTTCTTTTCAGCTTAGTGCTCAGGATAGAATTATCAAAACCGATCGTGATACCATCATCTGTAAGGTGAAAGAAATTTCGACCGATGAGGTGAAATATATCTTACCCGAAACCTCTATGGATATTGTGTTTGGTATAGATAAGAACGACATTATTAAAATTATTCTGGAAAATGGCAAGGAGCTGTCCTTCTCTCATTCTCTCTATGGTGAGAAAACCTATGAGGATCAGAAGAAGCATGCTCTTAAGGTCGACTTTTTGGCGCCACTTACCGGCAACATGACGTTCTCTTACGAGAGACTCATTCGACCATCGAGAAGTTGGGAAGTGAGTTTGGGTATTATTGGTTTAGGTGATGATGTTAGTGATGAGAACCCGCGTGGCGCTTTTGCCAAGTTCGGGATGAAATTTATAAAGAGTCCTGACTTTTATTTAAAAGGTCTGCGATATGCACATATCTTAAAAGGCACCTATGTGAAACCTGAGATTGCTTTCTCGACCTATTCTTATGAGCCTAGTTATTACTACTATTCTTATGGTTCTGGATTTTCTTCTAATAATGAAGATAGAGTGAACAATTGGGCTGCTTCTCTTAATATTATTGTGGGTAAGCAGTATGTTTTTAACGATATCTTTCTTTTAGATATGTACTTCGGCTTGGGTTATGGCTTTAGTAAAGATGATGACTATGAAGACAGGGGGTATCATTACGGTTTCACTGGAGGCAATTCGGATACACCACTAACGGTATCGGCTGGTCTTAAGATTGGTATTTTGTTGAAATAAAAGAGTAAGTATTTAATATAGAAACATTGAGAGCTTCACTTGCTGTGAGGCTCTCATTTTTTTTTGCTTATCGATAAGCAAAATATAGAATGTCATTCTGTCCTAATACTTATCGGGTTCAGAACCTTTCACTCATCGATACTGAGATCCTGAAACAAGTTCAGGATGACGAATACCTTCAAATCGATATAAAAAAAGACGTGATAAATCACGTCTCTACCTTATGCGTTTTACGATATTGCATCAAATCATAATTCGTAATTGGTTTAAAGCCCCGCCAATTAGGTTTTTCAATTTATCGATCTTTTCGATGCCCACCGATAATCGGATCACGCCAGGTAGTGGGTATTTTGCTCCCCAAACTGGCTCAACAGGCAATAGAATGGTATCCACTTCGCCCAATGTTGGCACCAATGGAATGGTGTCTTCCAAGGCGGCGATAAAACGGTTGCATTTCTCTCTTTTGTCTTCGTCTGAATCTCCTTTAATATCGAAAGTTAGCATGCCACCAAAACCTTTATCACCAAATAAGTCAAGGGCTTCCTTTCGGGTTGGGTGAGATTCTAATCCCGGATATAAAACCGCTTCAATTTGAGGATGATTCTCCAAATAGCTTGCTAATTCCATGGCATTTTTGCAATGCTTGTCGAATCGCAGTTCGAAACTTTTTAGCTGGGTTCCCAATCGGTAAGCATCGTCTGGACTTAAGAAATGCCCTGCCCATTTTCGATACTCAATGGCTTCTTTCATTAGCTCCTCATTGTTACCACAAATAACACCAGCGGTAATATTGCCATGTCCGCTTAGGTATTTGGTTGCCGAATGAATGACCAAATCAGCACCATCCATGAGGGGTTTCCAAAGGTAAGGGGTTCCAAAGGTATTGTCTACAATTATTTTGGTTTGATACTGTTTCGCCAGCTCCATAATGCGTTGTACATCGGCCACAATCAGCATCGGGTTTGATACCGCTTCGAAGTAGAGGAATTCAGGTTGAATTTCCTTTAGCAGACGTTCCAGTTCAACAAAATCGTAAAGCCCATCATTGGCATAAAAGCGATGCACATCTAAATTACGACGCTTGATCAATACGGTATCGATAAAGGAATTCGTTCCCCCATAAATCTCATGAAAAAACAGCCAGGGACGCGTATCTTTCCCTTTCTGAAAAACCGAGACAGCCACATCGATAGCTGCCATTCCAGTTTCAACAAGCAAAGCCCACTTGCAATCTTCCAAAGCCATAATTTGTTTTTCGACTGCCACAACCGTTGGGTTACGGTATCTGGAATAGATGTAATCATCGGGTTCGTGAGCATGATCCAGTTCGGCCGCAAAGGCCTCTTTGGTTCGCTTTGAGTTTTGCAGATTAAAGCCAGCTTCACGGTAAAGCGGCATGTGAGAAGCGTTGATTTTTTTCATGGTCATTTTATTTATTGGTAGAGACGCACGGCCGTGCGTCTGTATGTGCGTCTGTATGTGCGTCTGTATGTGCGTCTGTATGTGCGTCTGTATGTGCATTGGGTTTGTTTTTTTCATTAGAGACGCACGGCCGTGCGTCTGTACAATCAATTTATAATTCGTAATTCTTTTTCCGGGGTAATAATATCCGATTCGTGATAGAATTCTGATCGATCGATAATTTCCCCTAAAAATAGGATGGCTATTACGATGCCTAAATCCAATTGAGGGTGTATATAATGCAGGGCAAAAGGCACAAATAAAGCGAGTAATCGCAGTGCTGATACCCAAGGTAAATAGCTTAATTTTTGCTTTCGAAGAGATTGTTTTCTCCAGACATATAGACTGGCTTTTGTCAGAACGATCAATTCGATAAGTAGAGTGCTATCGGCAATCCATGCAAAAAGTAAAATGGCCGTAAGGCTTACCATTCCTGAATGCAGTGGCAAAGGATCTTTTCGTTTCAAGAATTTATAAACCTGATCAACCGATATCAGACTGAATATGCCAAAGACCATAGCGGCATAACCTATCATCTGATTTTCGCTGATGATTTGCAGACCTGTTAGTCCGAGGAAGGCTGAGAATGAAAAAATCTCACGACTCAACCATGAGCCTTTCAGGTTAAGAATGAATCGCCACATACGCAACTTTTTACCAATATGCAGAGAGGTGAGGGCAATGGCCAAAACGGAGATGATTGCAAAAGGAATCAAAGGCATTTCCATTTTCCCGAATAGGAAGGCGGTTTGCCAGCTAACTAATCCAGCCACTGCAAGCGTGAAAAGCACTAAAGTCCATTCCTTATCTAAGGCAATTTTTGATTTTAATTTGGGCAGATAGCTTTCCAGTTTCTCGATATCAATTTCTACCGCATCGGTATTTTCAATTTGTGGCTTTGCGTGTTCTTCACGAAGTGGAATCAGCTGAATAGATGGTTTGATGCCCCTATTCACAAAACCGGGTGTTAGGTGGTTTTCTTCATTTACCTCTTCTTGTCCGAATGACAAAGCCCCAAGCGGACAAGCCTCAACACAAGCGGGGCGTTTCCCGTCTGATATTCTATCCACGCAGAAATTACATTTCTCTATAATTTTTGTGGACGGATTGAATTTCGGTGCATCGTAAGGGCATGCCCAGGTACAATACTTACAGCCAATACAAGCCTCGGCATGATGAATGATGGCGCCCGTTTCTTTATCGCGGGTATAAGCCAAGGCTGGGCAATTCTTCATGCAAGGGGCATCCTCACAATGGTTGCAGGCCAGCGAAAAATGAAAGACGGGTAGGCTAGGGTGCTTTATTTTGTTGTGGCAATTTACCTCGCGCCAATTCAGGCCCAGGCTGGTGCTATTTTCTATGCTGCAACCAGCAACACAAGCCATACAGCCAACACATTTGTTTGTGTTAAATATGAATGAGTTCTTCTTCATGGTTATATTATTGGCATTATATGGTTTTTTAATTGCTTTGTTTTTTTTATTAAGGTTTTAGTACTTAGAGTATTTATGAGTTTTGAATGCTTTCAGTTATACCTTTTTCACTTTATATATTTCGTCGCATGTTGCAATAGCTCATTTATCAAGAGCGGTAGTTGCGACGAGTGATTTATTTCATTTACGCCATGGTCTTCATCCATGGTTATTTATATTTAATCCCTTCGGGATATTTTAAACACTTTATATCAATTCTTAATTCATAATTTCTAATTCATAATTTTTTAATATCGACCCAAGTATTGTGAAAGGCCGTTCCATGCCCAATATCTGTTTCTCTTCCTTCGGTGAAAAGGTTAGGTGCCGCACCATTTATGGCCCAGTGTCCGTTGGTGAGAACCACATTGCCCTGTCGCAAACCCAAATCGAATTGCACTTTAACTTCAGCTCGCCCTTTATGATTGTAAAGTTCCACTGGCTCCATATTGGCTATGCCTTTTGCTTCAGCATCCAATGGGTGCACAAACAGGTAGGCCTCTGGTTCGAATTGTTTGATCACCTCCAGATTTCCAAACTGAGAATGAATTCTGTTTTTGGAATTGGGTGAGATCAGCTGCAAAGGAAAATCCTTTTGTTCAGGCAAAGGCACATAGTCGGGCAGGGGATCGATCCCCCAAAGTGTGTTGGCTTGCTCGCTATACAATTCAATTTTTCCCGATGCTGTGGGGAATTTGTGATCGGCAAAGGGAATCTCTTCAAATGAATTGGCCAATTGCGGTCCTTTTTTTAGGTCTGCAAGGCTCAGTTCAGGAAATTTATCGAGGAATGCCTCTAAGTATTTTTCAATGGCTTGATCCGTCGGTTCTGGAATCTGTTTGCTGATTTCAGCCTCATCCATACCCAAACGTTTTGCCAGTAGGTAATAAATCTCTGTTTCGGGTTTTACTTCGCCTGCAGGTTCCAGCACCTTTTGTTTCAATTGCACATAGGGGTTCCAGTAAGAACCTATAATATCCGATTGCTCGAACATATTTTTGGCTGGAAGAATAATATCGGCCTCGTAAGCCGTATCAGTCATGAATTGTTCCACCACCACGCGAAAATCAGCTTTGCGAAAAGCCTTTCGAATGGCAAGTGTGTCGGGATTTTGAGCAAGTGGATTACCACGCTCTACCCAAATCATTTTTATTTCTGGATCGACAATATTCAGGAGATCTTCTCCCAGCTTGGCGACCGATATTTTTCTACGAAAACTTGGATGTTCACAACCCGGAAAATAAGACTCGGGTTCTTTCAAATCGTCGAAAACATAGCTTTGCAAATTGGCATAATGCCAGCAAGCACCTTGTTTGCCAATATTCCCTGTTATCACCGAAAGAGCCAGCAAGCAACGTGTGGTCTGTCCTCCATTTTCGTAGCGTTGCATACCATAGCCAGGAATAAGCGTCATGGGTTTTATTGTTCCTATTTGCTTGGCTAAATCTCGAATGGATGCTTCGGATACGCGACAGATTTGCGAAACCTTCTCAGTTGTATAAGCTTTTACTCGTTCCTTAAATTGTTCGAATCCTAAAACGTTCTTTGCTATAAAGTCATGATCGATCCAATCATTCTTGATGATTTCTCTGGCAAGCCCCAAAGCCAAAGCAGCATCGGTTCCCGATTTCACCTGAAACAGGCTATTCGCACGTTCACTTGATGGGGTTCTTCTAGGGTCGATAACGACAAATTGCGCGCCTTTTTCCTGAGCCTTTTCAATAGGCATCATCTCCTGAATGTTTGTTTCCGCAGGATTTTTTCCCCACAAAACAATCAGCTTAGCATGTTCCAAATCCCAAGGTGCATTATGCTTGTTAGCACCCATAGTTAGTCGAGCTGCCTCCAAGCCTGCAGGCCAGCATAGGTTGCCATAGGTTGTTGTGGCTCCACCAAACATTTTCCAGAAAGAGGTACTGACCCCATTTAACAATCCTGACATTCCGCTCGAAGCGAAATACAAGACCGAATGAGGCCCGAACTTATCTTTGCAATTCTTTAACTGATCTGTAATCGTATCTAAAGCCTCATCCCACGAAATACGCTTATACTTTCCGTCTGCCATTCGCTTTTGTGGATACAAAATTCGATCTTTCGAATTGGCGCGTTCCACATAGGCCAAGCCTTTAATGCATGGACCTTCGGGGGTGGCGAGATTTTCGGTATGTGGCTCAATACCCGTTACGATATTGTTTTCCACTCTCACTTTTATGCTACAAGTGCTGTAACAATTTCGAGGGCATGCTGATGAGATTAGCTTCATGGAATTGGGATCTTATATTCGATGACAATTTACACAAGAATTTTAAGCCATTAAACAAGAAAGTGCAATACAGTAGAATTTTGATTGCTGACTCTCGCTTCGTGACATCACAACAACAGGTTTTATGGTACCTTGAATTAAACCAGCTAGTTCGCCACCACCAAATAACATTAAACCTTTGTAAAAGCTATTGGCAGATTCCAGTGATGGAAAAATAAGGGCGTCGGCTTCACCATTAATCGGAGTTTCAACCCCTTTAATGGCAATACTCGCCTTATCACAAGCTAGGAAAACATCCAAAGGTCCATCTACAATACAATTTTTAATCTGGCCACGATCAGCCATTTTACAAATTAGTGTATCATCGATGGATGAGGGGAAAGCTGGATTTGGTTTTTCTGTTGCGCTTATTAAGGCTACTTTAGGTTTTTCGATCCCAAATCGTTTTGCCATTGCTACACTGTAATTAACCATGGCGATCTTCTGATTCAAATCGGGATAAGGCAATACGGCTGTGTCCGAAACAAAAAGGAGCTTATCGTATTTTGGAAGATCCAAAGCACAGACGTAAGACATGATTGCTTTGGGAGGCAAGAGACCTTTTTCCTTATTCAGGACGGCTTTCAGGAATTTATCTGTTCCAATCAAGCCTTTCATCAGTACGTCTGCTTCACCCTCCTTAACCATACGCACGGCCTCGGTAACGGCTTCCTGCTGATCTGGAAGATCAACGATATGGAATGTTTTTGGATCGGCATTTTCCGCTGATAATAAGTCTTGAATTTTCTCTTGGCTACCAATTAATATCGGTGTTGCAAAGCCAGCTTTCGAAGCTGCTATAAGTGCACCTATGGTGTTGTCATCTTCGGCAACAGCTACAGCTATTTTTTTGTTCACACCCAAGTTTTCCAGATGTGAAACCATTTCCTTAAGTGATTTTATGGTATTCATATTTTTAAGAGTCTTAAAGATACATTCAATGTAAAACTATATAATTAATGCTAAGTCAGATGCATGTAAATAGACTATCGTCTAATTTTATATGACAAAAAAATAGCCCGAGGCTCAGCCCCGGGCTCATATGCTTTTAAAATAAATTTTTAAATCATAAGATGATTAGCAAGTTTCTCCAACTAGCATTTCCGCCTTAATGATATCAGCTAAACGTTGAATACCTGCTATGGCTTTTTCGTTGTTCACGTATGAGAAGTTCAATCGAATTGTATTTGTTCCGCTTCCATCGCAATAGAAAACATTACCCGTTACAAAGGCTACCTTTTTCTCAATGGCTTTATGGAAAAGATCCAGGGCATCCATATGCTCAGGAAGGGTGATGAATAAGAACATACCACCTTCAGGTCGAGTCCACTTTACGCAGTCAGGCATGTGTTTATCCATCTCTGCTAACATCACATCGCGACGCTGGTGATACAAATCGATGGTTTTTTGCAGGTTGGTTTCGAACAAACCTGATTTCATATAGCCAATGGCTATTTTCTGTACAAAAGTTGGAGTACACAAGTCAGCCGATTGCTTGGCAATCACAATTTTTTCATTCACATCCTTAGGTCCTAAAACCCATCCAATACGGAATCCAGGAGCAAATATCTTAGAGAAAGTCCCCAATGTGATGACATGATCGTTATTGTCTAACTCGTACATCATGCGCTGAGGTTTGCCTTCGAATCGAACTTCTCGGTAAGGGCAGTCTTCGACAATCAATACATCGTATTTGTGTGCCAATGCGATAATCTCCAAACGACGAGATTCTGGCATGGTAATACCTGTTGGGTTTTGGAAATCAGGAATCACATAAATGAACTTAGGTTTGATGCCTTGCTGCTTTAGTTCTTCCAGTTTGGTTTCAAGAAGTTCTGCACTCATGCCCTGCTCATCCATTGGCACACCAGCCATTGTTGCACCATAAGCCTGGAAGGCACCAATACCACCAAGGTAAGAAGGTAGACCACATATAACTACATCGCCTTGGTTCACAAATATTTTACCAACTAAATCTAAACCTTGCTGCGATCCGGTTGTAATAATCATGTTGTCTAAAGAACATTGAATGCCTTCATCCTGATACTTTTTTAAAAGCAATTCTCTTAGCTCGGTTACGCCTTCGGTTGCATCGTACTGTAATACGGCCGCACCTTCTTCGCATAACATATCCGAAACAATCTTATCTAATGCATCTACAGGAAATGATTCTGGAGCTGGTAATCCACCTGCAAAAGAAATAATTTCTGGGTTCTGTGTCAATTTTAGAATTTCACGAATCGCTGATCGTTTGTTGTTATTGCTGATTTGGGAAAAGGTTCCTTTTAAATCGCTGATCATATTTTTATAATTATGAATTATCAATGATGAATGATGAATTGCCATTTCTGAGAATCCACTGTAATAACAATCATTTATAATTCTGAATTCATAACTCTTAATTAATTAAAGCCACTGTTTACGCATACGAGACCATTTTCTGTCGCGATTTTCGATCACAACGTCCATGTCTTCATCAGTCATATGTTTGAATCGACCTTGTTTTTTCAAGTAGTCTTTTACCGGAGCAAATTCCTTTGGATTACGGTTCAATTTGTACTCGCCATCCTCGAATTCTGCTAAGAAAATCAAACCACAGTCAACGGCATCTTTAGCAATCTCGATAGAAGTTTCAGTTGGTGTTCCCCATCCAGTAGGACAAGAAGCGTACACATGAATAAAAGTTGCCCCTTTAATATGTTTAGCTTTATTCACCTTGTTTAAGTAATCCTGAGGATAACCGATACTTGCCGTTGCTGCATAAGCAATATCGTGAGCTGCAATAATCTCGAACAAGTTTTTCTTATGAGTTACAGTTCCCGGGATATTCTTACCTGCAGGTGTAGTGGTGGTTTTGGTTCCGTAAGGGGTCAAACCACTTTTCTGAATACCTGTATTCATATAGGCTTCGTTGTCGTAGCAGATGTACAACACATCATCGTTACGATCAATCATGCCTGATAGGGCCTGGAATCCGATATCGGCTGTTCCACCGTCACCAGCAAATACAACTGTTTTCACATCTTTCTGCCCCAAAGCCTTGGCTCCGGCAGCAATCCCTGAAGCCATACTGGCTGATCCTGGGAAAGTGGTGATAACAGCATTGGTATTGAATGCCATTTGTGGATAAATAAATCCAACTGCCGACATACAACCGGCTGGTAAGGCTGTATAGGTGCGCTCACCTAAAACTTTAAGTGCCAATCGTACTGCCACACTTCCGCCACATCCGGCACAAGCTTTATGACCATAGAAAAATTCCTTTTCGGTCATGTTTTTCGCATTCACTTTTGGGATATCTACTAGATTAGTCATTGGTTTCTACGTTAAGGCTAAAAAATTCTACTTTTTCTTCACTCTTGTTCTCAACACCGCTGAATAGCTTGTTGAACATTTCTTCGATATCAGCTTTTGTGATATCACGACCACCTAAGCCACCTACAAAATTGCTCTTGTAAACGTACTTGTCAATTTTCGAAATGGCTGAGTTCACATTGGTATAAACGGTTCCTTCGTATCCGAAAGAAATATCCTTATCAATCACACCGATTGCATTTACACGGCGCGCCAAATCTTTAACCTCAGCTTCTGGGAAAGGGCGCATATAACGAATCTTCAACAGACCCACTTTCTTACCTTCAGCACGCATTTTGTCAACCACCACACGAATGGTTCCACAAACACTACCCAAAGCAACAAGAACAACCTCTGCATCTTCGCAACGGTATTCTTCAACCATGTCGTGGTACTTGCGACCAAACTTCTCGGCAAATTCCTGATCGACATCACGAATCACATCGATAGCATTGAACATGGCCTCGTTTTGCTGATATTTAAATTCAGTATTGTCATCTGGCTTAGAGCTAAAACCTAAGTTCTTAGGCTCCTCGAATGACATTTTGTTTGGTGTCTCAAAAGCTGGCAAAAATTCATCTACCATTTTTTGTTCTGGGATATCAACCAACTCGTAAGTGTGAGTTAGGATGAAACCATCCAGGTTCACCATCATTGGAGTCAAGACATCCTTGTGTTCTGCAATTTTATAAGCTTGGATAATCATGTCCAAAGCTTCCTGTGCATCTTCCACATAAACCTGAATCCATCCACAATCCAATAGGGATAATGAATCGCGATGATCGCCATAGATACTCCATGGCAAAGCAACCGAACGGTTGGCATTCATCATCACCACTGGCCAACGACCACCACTGCAATAATGTAGACCTTCGGCCATATACAATAAGCCTTGAGAAGATGATGCTGTAAATGTTCTGGCACCCACTGCGCTGGCACCCATTGTAGCTGAAATTGCAGAGTGCTCTGACTCTACGTGCATGTATTCGCCATCCATTTCGCCAGCTTCTACCATTTCTGATAAACGCTCAACGGTGATGGTTTGGGGAGTGATTGGGTAGGCTGCGATCACATGTGGACGAGATAATCTCACGCCCTGAGCAACTGCCTCATCACCTGATATGAATATTTTATTTGTTTTCATTGTTTTGTTATTTAGTCATTAGTTGACTTGTCACTGGTAGATTGGTTATAAAAACACCCCTTTGTTTTTCGGACATCTCCCCTAAAAAGGGAGAGTTTTATTTTTAATCCTTCCCCTTCTAGGGGAAGTGCCGGTAGGCGATGGGGTGATTATTCTTTTAACCTTTCTACTTTAATCCTTTAACCTTATTTACTCCTTCACCATCTCAATTGCATCCTTAGGGCATTCGTGGGCACATACGCCACAGCCTTTGCAATAATCCATGTCGATTTTAATCACACCATTGTCTTTAATGATCGTTCCATCCGGACAAAGCAGGTAGCAACGTAGGCAATAGACACAGGCATCGTGATCGACAACTGGGCGGAATGTTCTCCAACCTGCATTGGTTTCAGGAAGGTAACCAGCCGTGTATTGTGGGCCAGTAGGGTAGTCGTCTATATGTGTTGGGAATTTAAATTCCGTATGTTTAGGTCTGTTCATTTTTATTCAATTAGTAATGAATGATTAGTAATTATTAATTACCAATTGTTAATTATTAATTAGTTCGAAGGCTTTCTCCACAATCTTAACATTCAATTCTGCCAACTTAGGCTTCATCTCAGTTCTGATACTAGCAAGAGCAGCTTCTAAGCTTACTAAGCCTGATGCAGCAGCTAATGCGCCGTACATAGCGGTGTTTGTTATTGGTCGACCTAAAACCTCCATGGCTAATGAAGTCGCATCTATGCCGATCACTTGAAAGCCTTTCAATGCGTCTTGATATTTCTCAACCTTCTCGGTATTAACAAGAATTGTAGCACCTGGTCTGACTCCTTTTTCAAAACCAGGAGTAATTAGAGTCTCATCCATTACCACCACGTAGTCACTTTCCTGAACTTCGCTACGATCGTGAATTTTGCTGTCATCAATTTTGGTAAATGCCAACACGGGTGCACCTCTTCGTTCAGGGCCAAATGACGGAAATGCTAACGCATGCTTACCTCCGTGAACACTAGCTGCAATACCTAAAAGACGAGAAGCAGTAAAACCACCTTGTCCTCCTCTTCCGTGCCATCTAATTTCTTTCATGTTTTATAATTTTGTTTGTTGTTGTTTAGATTTTAATTTTCATCCTGATATTCAGGTTAAAAACTCTTGTAAATCTACTCTAATGGCCAATTATTTACTAGCATATGGCTTGAATACAGAAAACTATTCTAGTAAACTATTAGTTGTAAAGAATTAATATCTTTACAGGGCTTCAAAACAGTATATCTAATAGAAAAATATTCTTTTATGGAAAATCTCGATCGTATTGATAGAAAAATTTTACAGCTGCTTCAGCGGGATTGTCGTATCACCATCAAGGAGTTATCCGAAAAACTTCACTTAACTAATACTCCTGTTTACGAACGTGTGAAAAAGTTGGAGCGTAGTGGTATTATTAAAAATTATGTGGCGGTACTTGATCCAGAGCAAATCGATAGAAACCTGGTCGTTTTTATCTCTATTTCGCTGACGAAGCACACGCGTGATGTGGTAGAGAAATTTGAAAGCGAAGTCTTGGCTTTACCTGAGGTGATGGAGTTTTATATTACCTCTGGAAATTTTGATGCGATGGTGAAAATCATGGTGAAGGATATGAACGCCTTTCAGCATTTTATTCAAGAGAAACTTTCGAAATTCGAATACCTAACCCGCTTTAATAGCACCTTTGTGATTTCGTCTTCGGATAAGATTGGCTATGATTTGTAATTGTGAATTATAAATTACGCTTTTTAGACTTTTTTTATTGGGAAATGCACATAATTCCAGAATCTTTATAATCCACAGAATGATGACTTAGAATAGGTCTATTATAGAAATGATGTCATTTTGGTAAATTTTCAGTTAATTCCTTTTTAAGCTATGGTTAGATACAATAGAAAGGAATGAAAAGCTCCTCGATTTTTTTTAACTTGAAGCTGTATTCATTTTAAATTATAGTGTGATGGAAAAGACCTATAAAAATTGTCAGAGTTGTGGTATGCCAATAAAGAAAGACCCTTCTGGAGGGGGAACCAATAAGGATGGAAGTCAAAATTCCATGTATTGTTCCTATTGTTTTGTGGAAGGTGAATTTACCAGCCCGGAAATTGATACGGCAGAAAAAATGCAAGTTTTTTGTAAGGTGAAACTTAAGGAAATGGGATTCCCTGGTTTTATTGCTGGTTTCTTTACAAAAGGGATTCCGAAGTTGGAGAGATGGAAGTTGAAATAATACGCCATTTTACTAAGCATATACTCGGTAAGAGACTTGCCAATATCTAATAGATTATAAATAAAAAGAGGACTTATAAGAATCATGAATTGAATAATTCGATTACTTTTGCGCACGATTTAAAACAATTAATGTCATGGACGAAGGCCCGTATCATAGTAGAATAAGTGTATTAACTGATCTGTAAGGGGCAAGTCTTGCTTCCCTATGGTTCGTATTATAGGGAAATAAGATGATTAAAATTTTTAAGACATTTGGGGGATATATTGAGATCCCTAAAGCTGAAAAAGGCTGTTGGATAAACGTTACTCAACCTACTGCCGAAGAAGTTCAGCGACTTCACCATGAATTTCAATTACCTGCAGATATTATTCAAGATATTTTAGATACCGACGAACGATCGCGTGTGGAATTCGACGACGATTGGTCTTTGGTGATTATGCGTGTACCAGTTGAAAGTTCCAATAAGGGAACACCATTTCAAACCATTCCATTGGGTATTTATGTATCCGAAAATTTTACACTGACATTGTGTTTGCAGAATAATGAGGTTTTGCCAATTGAGCAATCTTCACCTTTTAGAGAACAGTATCGCGGTGTTTCTGATGTGTACAATTTTATACTAAGACTCTTTTTGCGTTCAGGGAATGTCTACTTGAAATATCTAAAACAAATCAATCAGCAAACCGCCCTTATAGAGCAAGATTTAGAGAAGTCGATTAAGAATAGAGAACTAAATAAACTTCTGAAAATGGAGAAGTGTTTGGTTTACTTTATCACGTCGATTAAGGCTAATGAAATTGTATTGGCTAAGCTTCGAAACTCTAAGAAAATCAACAGTGAGATTAATCAGGATTTACTTGACGATGCCATAATCGAAAACAGGCAGGCCTTAGAGATGTCACAAATTTATTCTGATATACAGAGTGGCATGATGGATGCTTTTGCCTCGGTTATATCGAATAACCTGAATGTGGTAATGAAACAATTGACTCTGATCTCGATCATTCTTATGATTCCGACCTTAATCGCCAGTATATTTGGTATGAATGTGCCTAACTCATTCGAAAATTCGTCTTGGGCTATGCCATCAATTATCGTTAGCTCATTATTTTTATCCATTATAGGGGTTATTGTATTCCGAAAACGACAATGGATCTAGGCCTTTTAGAAAGAAAGACAGATCGTTATGAAACAGTTTGATTCATAAATAGAAAGGTTCTATTCTACTATCTGACATGTGTTTACCTGATGTTTTTATTTTGTTTACGGGCAACCTTTTAATATATTAGCCATCGAAATTTTTAAAAAGGTAGTTTTTTTAAGTGATCTATAGACAACTATTTTTTTAAAAATATTGAAGAATAATCCCAATGAACAAATAGGCGGTATAACTTGGAGTAATAGGTTCCCCATTTGTTGGTAGCAATGTGAAGAAGGAACAAATTCCAATTTGAATGAGGCAAAGAACGAAGATTCCCAACAAAAAAAAAGTTTTTAACCGTATTAAAAAAACGAATCGTAGTATTATAATACGAACTCTTATCGTTTTTCTACCCATTTTCGTCTTGATATTTTCGGCAAGTCTTCTAATTCTGATTACTCAGGAGAACTTAGAGATGAAAGTGTACAAGAGTACTGAGGAAAGCATTGTCAATACCAAGTTAGAAAATATTGAAAATGAGATCAACCACGTTATAGATGATTTGTTAATTCTAAGCTTAAATGTGGGAGAGGAACAGATTTGGGATAAGAGTAGAAACTCTGATGTTGTTGAAGTACTCACTAAGGAACTTTTGAATGTTGTGGTTTACCACAGAATTTATGATCAAGTGCGATTAATTGATGAAGATGGTATGGAAGTCATACGAGTTAATTTCAATAATGGCTATCCGATGGTGGTTCCACTGCAAGATCTTCAAAACAAAAGGGATCGTTATTATTTTACTAAGACCTTTAGTTTAAGTAAAAATGAAGTTTTTGTATCACCAATTGATTTGAATATCGAAAATGGTGAAATAGAACAACCGATTAAGCCTATGATTCGATTTGGAACACCTATTTTTGATCGGCTTGGTAAGAAGCGTGGAATTCTATTGTTTAATTATTTTGGACAAACTATTCTTGATCAGATCCAAATTCACTCGAATCCAGCCATTGATAGTCAGATGATGTTATTAAATTCTGACGGCTTTTGGCTTAAAGGTTCAACTCCTGCAGAAGAGTGGGGCTTTATGTATGAAGATAAAATTGACTTGACTTTTTCAAATCAATATGCTGAAGCATGGACTAGAATTAAAAATGAAGAAGCTGCTCAGTTTGAAACAAAAAAAGGCTTATATACGTTTAAAAGGCTTTATCCATTTCTTGAAGGCCAGAAATCGAGCATGGGTTCGGGGAAAGCTATTTTATCAGGAGAATCAGAATCCAAAACAAAGTATAACTGGATAATTGTGTCATATATATCTTCAGAAGTGTTATATGCAAAACGTAACGAGCGTCGCAGATATTTAAGCATCATATTGTTGTTTTTATCAACGAGCTTGTTGATAATATCCTGGAGGTTGTCTAAGGCTCAGTATTATAGATCGATAGCATTGCAGTCATTGAAAATCAGCAATGAAACTAAAGACAAGTTTTTTTCAATTATATCTCACGACCTAAAAAGCCCATTCAATTCCTTACTTGGTTTTACAGATATGCTTGTTGAAAATTACGATACATTCGATGATGAAGAACGAAAATCTATTATTGAAACATTAAATACGAGTTCAAAAAATACGTATCAATTATTAGAGAATTTACTAACATGGTCTCGTTCGCAAAGAGGAATAATTGTATTGGTGCAAGAAGAAATACAAATAAAATCATTTATTTCAGAAATCATTTTGTTGTGCCAAACAGCAGCCTCTAACAAAAACATACAATTAATTGAGAATGTAGAAGACAGTTTGATTGTATTAGCAGATAAAAATATGTTGCATACTGTTTTACAAAACTTAATTTCAAATGGTGTAAAATTCACCGAGAATAAAGGGTCTCTTATTGTTTCAGCTAAAAAATCAGAAAAAGAGGGGTTTATTGAAATATCGGTAAGTGATACAGGTGTTGGTATCCCTAAAGATTTAATTGCCGATTTATTTATGATGAATAAAAATGTTTCGAGGCTCGGAACAGAGAAAGAAAAAGGGACAGGTTTGGGCTTAATTCTTTGTAAAGAGTTTGTGGAAAAGCAAGGTGGTGAAATATGGATAGAAAGTGAAGTTGGTAAGGGGAGCCAGTTTATTTTCAACTTACCTGCAGCTTTGAAGTAAATATAGAAAATGTGTCGTCTGGTTTTGAAAATTAAGAGGTCAAGTTCTCAAGGAGATTCCCGATTACTTTTTTCGAAATAATAAATAAGCTTAAAACAATAAGTTTTATACAGATCCTAGTAATTTTGTATGCGAAAGTCTGATATGACATTTATACTTACACAGAACACATTTATTTAATTATCTCTATCGTGAAAGATATTTTTCTTGTTACTCCCCCCTTTACTCAACTAAATACTCCTTATCCGGCAACGGCTTATTTAAAAGGGTTCTTTAATACAAAAGGGGTTTCATCATATCA
This sequence comes from Ancylomarina euxina, assembly GCF_003863355.1. GTDB lineage: Bacteria > Bacteroidota > Bacteroidia > Bacteroidales > Marinifilaceae > Ancylomarina > Ancylomarina euxinus. Next base: position 421,235 of record NZ_QQWG01000001.1, read on the forward strand.
GATGGACTTAGGTATAGAAGTTATTCTAGCTCTTTTTACACGCGATAGCTTAGAGGAACTGTTCGATATTGCCTACACTAATGAAACGGTAGAGTCGGAAAATGCACAACGTATTTATGCTCTAAAGGCAGATTATTTGAGAACGATTGATGCTGTTATTACATTTGTTCAAGGCAAGAATCAGAATTTAGCACGTCAGATTTGTACAGATAATTATTTACCACAAGCTTCACGATTCGAACAAGTTAATGAGTTGGATACGGCCTTTGGGATGATGGGCTTTCAGGATAAGGCGAAACATATTTCGACTCTCTATCTGGAAGATATATCTGACTTTATTATCGAATGTATCGATGAAAATTTTGGATTCAGTCGTTATGCTGAACGTTTGGGGCGATCGGCTTCGAGTTTCGATGAGATATATGATAGTTTAAAAGAGCAGGCAACTTATATTGATGAGCTTAGTCTAAGTTTACTTGATGAACGATTGAAAGAGGAGCAACCTAAGCTGTTTTGTTTGTCTGTACCATTTCCAGGAAATTTATACTCTGCCTTTCGATGTGCTAAGTTTGTTAAGGCAAACTATCCTGAGATTAAAATTGTAATGGGAGGTGGTTTCCCGAATACCGAGTTGAGAAGTTTAAGCGACGTTCGTGTTTTTGAATTCGTCGATTTTATCACTTTGGATGATGGAGAATTACCATTGGATCTGCTTTGGCAATCTATATCAAATCCATCAGGAAAGGGTGAACTGAAACGGACTTTTATCTGTGAAAATGGAGAAGTAATTTACAAGAACGATTCACCTTTAAAAGATTATAAACAAGAGGATATAGGAACTCCTGACTACTCAGATTTATTACTGGATCAGTACATCTCTGTTATTGAGATTACCAATCCTATGCACAGCCTTTGGAGTGATGGACGCTGGAATAAATTGACCATGGCTCATGGTTGCTACTGGGGAAAATGCACATTCTGCGATGGCTCCTTAGATTATATCAAACGGTTTGAACCGTTAAGTGCGATAAGTTTGGTTGATAGGATGGAAGAACTGATTGCTCAAACGGGTGAGACGGGCTTTCATTTTGTGGATGAGGCTGCACCACCCGCTTTGATGAAGGCAGTGGCTATTGAGATTATTAAGAGAAAACTAAGTCTGACCTGGTGGACCAATATTCGTTTTGAGAAAGGTTTTACTAAAGATATGTGTGCCCTTTTAAAGGCGTCGGGTTGTATTGCCGTATCAGGCGGATTGGAAGTGGCTTCGGATCGAATGCTGGCTTTAATCAACAAGGGAACAACCGTAGAGCAAGTTGCTCGTGTTGCCAATAACCTGACTGAATCGGGGATTATGGTTCATGCTTATTTGATGTATGGTTTTCCAACTGAAACGGTCCAGGAAACGGTTGATAGTCTAGAGATGGTTCGACAGTTGTTTGAAGCTGGTATTGTCCAGTCTGGCTTTTGGCATCAGTTTGCCCTTACAGTTCATAGTCCTATAGGTCTTAATCCGGAAGGCTATGGTTTGAAACCATTATATGAGATAATCAGTTTCGCCAATAATGATGTTCAGTTTAAGGATAAGACGGGAATTAAGCATGATAAGTTCAGTTTCGGATTGAAAAAATCTCTGTACAACTACATGCACGATATTGGTTTTGATATGCCATTACAGGACTGGTTTGATTTTAAAATTCCCAGAACAACAATCAAGCGTGGTTTTATTCAAAATTGCTTGCAGGCTGAAGAACCATTTATGAGTAAGGCTTCTGCTAAAATTATTTGGTTGGGAGGCTTGCCTTTGGTTTCATCCTATACTAAAAAGAAAAAGGGACAAACTCTTGAAATCTTCGAAATGAGTTTCCATAATAAAACGGGGGTTGTTAATGTGAGCATGGAAAAGAAGTATGGCGAATGGTTTCTTGATATTCTTGATCGTCTTTCGATAAATGAAGAAGAAACATTCACCTTTGCAACACTTAAGGTAAGCTTTGAGTCGGAGTTTGAGAACTTCGAATTGTTCTGGTACTCCAAGTCAATTTTGTTTTTAAGAGAGAATGGCTTATTGGTCGTTTAAAAGCCAGCCAATTTTAAAATACTAAGTACGGCAACAACGATTAGCTCAATACCAATGGCAATCACAATAAAACCGATAATTCTCGATAGGGCATTTATACCTGAAGCTCCCAGCATTTTTACAATATAGTGCGACGATTTAAGGCTGAGGTAAATACTAAAACTGCTGACCACAACAGATCCTAAAATGCTTATGCAATCAATCATGCTTGTGTACTCTTGATTGTAGGCTATTAGCAAAGATATGGTTCCTGGTCCAGCTAACATGGGAATAGCTAAAGGAGTTAATGAAATCTCCGATCGAGTATGAATATCATCTTTCACACGTGATTTTTTCATTCCCTTGTGTTCGGTAAATTTACCTGTAAGTAAGGCAAAACCTGATGTTGCAATAATTAAACCTCCTGCAATCTTTAGTGAGTTTAGACTTATCCCAAAGAAACTGAGTAGATATTTCCCTGTAAAGAATGAGAATAGAAGAATAATTAGGACATTAAATGATGTCCAGAAAGCGATGCCGGCTCTTTCCTTTTTGCTGTTGTTTTGAGTTAATCCTACAAAAATAGGGACAGTACCCAATGGGTTCATAATTGAGAATAAAGCACCGAATGATAGAATAAATAGTTCCATTTGTTTTTTATTCAAATCTAGCTAGCAATCGGATTTCAAAGGTTAAGTCAGTCTTATTCTCTTGTTAATTTTATGCGTGAAACAAAACTAAAAGGGAGTTTTTAATCCAAATTTTTCATCAACCTAAAAATTGATGTCGGTGTCATGTAAATCATAGTAAGTGTTTTGAGATTAATACCTCGAACGATATGTCTGGGATCTGGTTTGGTGTTGGGAATTATTGCTGGAGTTATCCTAATGCACCTCACCCAATTGGGTATCGAGGAAAATGGAGACTCTGGTAAACTGTTATATTTGGCAATCTTCACCTTCGTTTTAAGTTTTATCATCGAAAAGAGATTTTATTGATTGGTAAAATATTGTGAAAAGAATGTTTGATTGCAATCAATTCTGGTTTATTCGCTATTTATTTTTAATGACTTGTATCACGAACTGAGAATCCAACTATATTGCAGAACCTAAAAAATTCTGCCTTATGATTTGGAAAAAGCCTTGGTTTCAGTTTACCATTCTATTAATTCTTGCCTTTGTTTGGGGCTCTTCTTTTATTCTGATGAAAATAGGTTTGAAGAGTTTTACCAATGATCAGGCTGCAGGAATTAGAATGTTGTTGGCATCGATGGTTCTCTTACCATATTCAATAAAAAATCTGAAGCATCTAAAGAAGAAGGATGTAAAGAGTTTATTGATTGCAGGTTTTATAGGCAGTTTTATTCCAGCTTTTTTATTTACGAAAGCTCAAACTCAAATTGATAGTGCTTTGGCAGGTATGTTGAACTCCATGACTCCTGTGTTTACATTGGTTGTAGGTGTATTTTTTCATCGAACAAAATTCCAATTATTTCATATTTTGGGTTTGCTTGTGGGCTTATTGGGAGCCATCGGTTTAATTGCTTCAGGTAATGGATTGGAGTTTGGACACATTAACTCATATGCTTTATTTATTGTGCTTGCAACCTGTTTTTATGCCATTAACATCAACGAGATAAAAGCAAGGTTGTCTCATCTTTCTGGCATGCAAATTACGTCTCTTGCTTTTTTATTTACTGGACCAGCAGCTCTAATTTATCTCTTGACGACTAATTTTGCTCCAGTTCTTGAGAACCCTTCATGGCCAATTCATTTACTGGCTTTGGCAGGTTTAGGTATAGTAGGAACAGCTATTGCTCTGGTATTAATGAATAGCTTGATTCGCCATGCTTCAGCCATTTATGCTTCATCTGTAACCTATATCATTCCTATTTTTGCGATTATGTGGGGGCTAGTAGATGGTGAGAAAATTACACTTCTTCATTTGGTTTGCATGCTCTTTATTCTTCTTGGCGTGTACCTTATCAGTAAGAAAAAATAGATCTTTCTCCTTCTTAATTGTCTTTTAAGATTCAATTTGGATAAGAATAAATCCTAAGATTTTTTTTAAAGGGTATTGATCTCACCTCTTTTCTTGTTAAATTTATTCTGCGGGTTTATCATCTCTCGTAGCCTGGATTTATGTCGTATTCTTTATAAAAGAGACTGCTATGGAAAAAGAAAAGAAGAATTCATGCCCTCAAATTAATCTTTTCGAAAATATAGCGCTTACCTTTAGCGGTGGAGGTTATCGAGCTTCAGCTTTTGGATTAGGTGTTTTGTCCTATTTAAAGCTGGTTCAGTTTAAGGATAAGACTTTATTGGAGCATGTAAAAGGATTAAGTACAGTTAGTGGTGGAACACTAATGGGAGGCACTTATGCTTATTATATGGCAAAAGGGAGTAGATTCGAGACATTTTATCGTGATTTTTACAAAGTTCTTAATGAGGATAAGCTTTTGGGACTTGCGCTCGAAAAGCTTGATTCTGATGAAACGTGGGAGATATCACACAAAAGACGTTCACTAATTAATGCTTTTGCTTTAGCCTATAGTGATTTACTTACTGATGAGGATTTTAAGTTTCTAAAGCAAAATAAATCACATCTTGAAGATATCTGTTTTAATGCGACTGATTTTTCTTTTGGCTTGGCTTTTCGATTTCAAACCACAGGTCGTTTTGGGAATTACCGTCTTTATAATCATCATTTAAATCAAATTAGCGATGAGATTAAGATTGCCGATGCTATTGCTTCTTCTTCATGTTTTCCTATAGGTTTTGAACCCATACTTATGCCCGATGATTATGTGAGTGATCACAACTCAGCAGTCTATAAGGCTCTTAAGGCACAGCCAGAATTCAAAAATGGGGTTGGTATTATGGATGGAGGAATTGTCGATAATCAAGGAATAGGTAGTATTATAAATGCTGAGGTTAGACGCGTGAACGAGGGCGAATCTTATGATCTGATTATGGTTTGCGACGTGGGGAGCTATTTTATGGAGGCTTGGGAACCTTCAGAAATTGAAATGGTTAGAATGGGTTGGTCTAAGAGTCCTAAGCAGTTATTTAGTCTTCTCGTGGAAAAATTGAAGCTAAGTTGGTGGTTGTGGTTACCGCTGCTCATCAGTTTTGGTTTATTACTATCAGGTTTTATGAATAGACCATCGGTTGGGCTTTTTATAGGTGGAGGTGCAATGGCTATGTTCGCTCTTTTCGCAATTGCTCTTAAGTATTTTATCGGTAAAATGGAGGAGAAATCGATCCGATTGTGGACCTGGATGATGGGTATGGTTCCCAAATTCATGAAGGGTAAGTTAAATCGATTTCAGAATCTCAAACTTCGCTTGATACAAAGAATGATTGAAGAAAGAGGGACTTCATCATTACTCATGATTAGTGATATCTTCTTGAAACAAATCCGGCGATTGAATTATGACTTACTTTATAAGGATGAGTGTTTGAAAAATAGGCGAATTACGACTTTGATTTATGAATTGACCAAAGAGCAGTATCAATTGGGAGATTCTGATGAAAAGGAAATGGATATAAAAGTAGAGCTGATAAATGAGCCAAGCGAATTGATTTATAATTCGGCCAAGATTGCTTGTGAAATGGACACGACACTCTGGTTTACCGAAGAGGATAGAGAAGTTTCCAGACTTAAAAATCTGGTTTCATGTGGACAATTTACGGCTTGTTACAATCTTTTGAAATATTGCATGAATTTAAAGAAAAGCCAGGCGAGAGTGGATACTCAATTGCTTGATCAGATGATAAGTGTTTTTTATGCTGATTGGAATAAATTCATAAAAGATCCTTACTATATGCATGATTATCTTGAAATAGAAGATGATGTGCTAAAAAATGTTGGCTAGATAATGAAATCGAAGCCATTAAACTTAACTTTAAGGGAGTAGTCGCTTGCGAAATATTAATTATCAAAGCGATATGATTCCTATATTATAGATTATATGAAAACAAATGAAGATTTAAAACTTGCTGTTATAATTGATGCAGATAATGTGCCTTCGTGGAATGTGAAAAGTATGATGGAAGAAATTGCCAAATATGGCGTTCCAACCTTTAAACGAATTTATGGAGATTGGACAAAGCCTAATTTAGCTGGCTGGAAGTCAGTTCTTCTTGAGAATGCCATTACACCCATACAGCAATATGGTTATACGTCGGGAAAAAATGCGACAGATTCAGCTATGATTATTGATGCTATGGATATTTTATACACCGAAAGAGTGGATGGATTCTGTATTGTATCTAGCGACAGTGATTTCACAAGATTGGCAATCAGGTTAAGAGAATCGGGGATGAAGGTGTTTGGCTTTGGGGAACAAAAAACACCAAACCCTTTTATTGTAGCTTGTGATAAGTTTATTTACCTTGAAATTCTAAAAAGTTCGAGTCCTGCCGAACCTTCAGTCGTTGATGAAACACCTAGGAAGGAAGTGGTGAAAAAGTCCTCGATCTATAAGCTCGATAAAAAGATTATTAGTCTGGTCGCTTCCAGTATTGATGATATCGCTGATGAGGATGGGTGGGCATTTCTTGGTGACGTAGGAAATCTCTTGATTAAGAAAAGGCCGGATTTTGATCCTCGAAATTATGGTTTTGAAAAACTAACCCCATTAATCAAATCTCTTAAAAAGCATTTTGATATCGATGAGCGTGAGACAGATAGGGCCACAATAAAACACGTGTATATCAGAACAAAAAAATAAGGACATCACAGTCAATTGAAAACTTGCATCGTTAATCTTGATTCAAGTTTTCTTTTTTTTTCAGTTAAAAAGGTGTTTTCTGATGATGGACATTAGGATAGCCCAGCCAGAATTGCGGCTCCATGCGCACCTACAAATTGGGGGTTTGTTGGGATAATAATATTTTGACCCAAAGCTTCTTGTAAAAGTTGAATCATACAACTGTTATTAGCAACACCACCAGCAAACATTAGAGGAGTGCTTATATTTTGACGGCGAAGCATGCCCACCGCACGTCTACACACTGATTGATGAATAGCCAAAGCAATATCACTTCTTTGACAGCCTTTTGCTAATAATGATGTGACTTCCGATTCTGCAAATACAGCACACATGCTATTGATTTCGATACCTTCAGTGCCTTCTAAAGCTGCTGCTCCCAGACTTGGTAGCTCAAAGCCTAAAGTTGTGGCCATCATTTCAAGAAATTTACCCGTGCCTGCTGCACACTTATCATTCATCTCAAATTTAACCACTTTACCATTTTCATTTATGGAAATGACTTTGGTGTCTTGTCCTCCAATATCCAAAACACTTCTAACTCCGGGAAATAATGCAGTTGCCCCAGCTCCATAGGCTTTTATTTCTGTAACGGTTGGGTAATCAAAAGCGACCTCTACAATGCTTCGTCCATAACCGGTTGCCATTATCTTGTCAAAAGAAATACCTGAAGTTAACTCTTTAACTCTCTCTATAGGATTGTAGCCCGAATCTGCTTGCTTACTATGAATAACATGACCATCTTTTAACACAATGAGTTCGATGCTTCTAGAGCCAATATCAATACCTGCTAGTTTCATATGTTTTTAACTTTATAATTTTTGCCATATGTAACTTACCATATAATCATTTCCCTGTGTGCAGAAAGTTTTATGAATGGACGTTTCATGGTTTTAGTTTAATTTCTTATTAGGATCGAAACATGAAGAGTGAGAAACAGAATTTGTTTCTCACTCTTGAAATATTAATAAGCTCTATTTATTTAATGATTTCAACAAAAGCTTCCACACGGGTTGATAATTGCCCCATATCTTCTTGACTGTAATCCGTTTCAAGTCGTAAAACCGAGATGTTTTGTTTCTCCAACTCTTTTTCTACAGAGAAAGATTCCATAATATAAGGTTGGCAGAACTGAAGACCGTAATGAATAACACCATCAGCATTGTACTGCTGGCTCATTTCCTTAATATGATTAACACGCTCCTGGTTAGGAGTGAATACCGCGCAATCTATCTTAAGATAACGATCGACAATAGCATCAATTAAACCATCTAAATTATCAGCAGTATCGTCTGTTAGGTTGCGTTGACCGCGTTCTCCAATACAAGACTCTTCCCCAACAATAACAGCTCCAGTTGATTCGATAATTGAAGGCAGCTTCCAATTTGGAATTGCCATAGGGCATCCTGATATTAGAACACGAGGAGCTTTAGCTGTTTTTACTCCTTCATTTTCTTTGACTTTCAATTCAAGTTCATCACAGATAGCATTCACTTTTTCAGTGAATCGAATTGGGTTATCTAGAAATGCAATTTGATTAATTAATAAGGCATCTAAACCTGAAATTGGTGCAGGATCTGCTGCACGAAGCATTGATAGACGACGTAAAGCCTGTCGTTTTGCATTCACAGTTGCTATACCTTGCTTTAAAGATTCAAGGCTAATGCTTTTACCAGTCATTTCTTCAAGCTTTTCAATAAAGCTTTTAAACTCCTGCTTAAGCATATGCCTAGCCATAGGTGTTTTGGTTTGAGGTAGGTCCATTTGATAGAAGTTAGGAACCATATCCTTGAAAATCTCAAATGACTTTTTCTTACCATCACAAGTATTTTCACCAACAATCATATCAGATACTTCCATATAAGGACAAACTTTTCCAAGCTTGAATCCAAAAAAGGATTTAATAAGAGAACAGGTGTTACGAGGCAGTACTTTTTCAACTTCTTCCTGAGCAAAATCAGCTCCAGCACATAAACCAACAGCAGTACAACCTGCAGCTAAGACAATCTCTTCAGGAACAAAAACGCAAAAAGATCCAATAATTTTGCGACCAGCTTCTTGCTCTTCACGCAATTCCTGAATTCTCAGACCATGAGCCTCGCTCATTACAAAATCGAAGTACGACATGCCTTCAGGTCGTTTCTCTTGTGCCATGAAAATAGACTGATATGCATGTCCTAAATTGTCCAATAGAGCATTGTGATTGTCATGGTTTAAACCAAGTTCAGTCCACATTTGCGTGTAATCTGCCATAATAAAATTTGTTTTTTTTGATTTGGCTGCAAAAGTAGAAAGGTTTTATACTCATTCCTAAATATAGGGTCTATATTTTAATCATGTAATTCATCATTATATATATGCGTGTGTATTCTTTTATTGCTTTAGGATTTTGATTAACTAAGAAATAGAGTGTTTTGATATGAAGAGAAAAGTTAATTTTGGGAGAAGTCAGGTGGCTTGTTCTTGTCTTTAGGCCCAAGATCATCATCAAAGAAATCCTCATCATCAAAATCATCCAGCAATTCCCCAGTAAGATCCATCACATGAGACGAACTTTTTACGTCGAACCATTGTAAAAATTCCATGAAATTTACCTCAGGGAATTTGGAATCGATCTTGATATATCTAGCCAGTTCAATTTTAAATATTTCTTCGAAATTTTCGTGTAGCTCTTCCTCTAATGATGATTCCAATTCGATATCCGGAATCAGATAAATATTAAAATCTGTTTTCATTTCATGGGATAAATCATCTATATTGGTTTGTGTGGCGACCCAATCCCAGAACTTTTGTTTAGGAATAATCGTAAGGGCACTATAATCAGATTTAGGGATAATCGGGCAATCAGGGTGGCCTGCATGCTTTAGTATTTCTTCAACCTCAGCCTCTGAAACGCCAAATTTCTTAATAATGACCTCTTTTATTTTATCTATAGGATTATCATGTTGTGAGGCTTTAATCAAGTATTGTGTGTTGTAAGAGCTTAAATGTAATAAGTCTTGTATTTGTATTGATTTGACCTCTATGACCTTTGAGCTTGTCCCAAAGTGCTGATTGAATTCAGTTTTGCTGATGCTGGGGGTTGATTTAGAGTGAAATAGGAAGTTAATAGACCCAACAGCATGAACTATGCTGGCAGCCCAAATATTTTCTTGACCGCTAAGCATTGGCTTATCAGGATGCTTCTCCAGTTTACTCAATATTTTCAAGCAAATTTCAGCATATTCCTTACTTTTTAAGACTTCGTTGCCGAAATTGTTTAGCAGTTCCTTTATAATTTCTATTTTTGAAGACATGTTACTTTGCTTTAGTCATACTAAATTTAAGAAATATTGAGGATAAATCACTTTTAATGTGATGAATAACAACTAACGGACTTTTACCATTCCTATATCTATTACAAAATGAAGATCTCTATTTTAGAACCTATTGGAATTAGTGCTTGCAAATTCAATCAACTCAAACATGATTTTGAAGCCTTAGGACATGAGCTTATTTTCTTTTCTGATCGAAATGAAAACGAGAATGAATTGATCAAACGAGCGGAGTCTGCTGATGCTATTGTTGTGAGTAATATTCCAATTTCGGCTAATTTCATAGCTAACTGCCCTAATTTGTCGATGATTTCTGTTGCTTTTACAGGTGTTGATCATATCGATATGCAGGCTTGTAAGGATAGAGATATATTGGTAAGTAATGCAGCAGGATTTTCAACAGAATCAGTGGCAGAATTGACTCTTGGAATGATTTTATCTTTGTATAGAAAAATTGTAGGGGGAGATGCGATTACACGTTTTGGAGGTAATCGTGGCACTTTTTTAGGCACTGAACTTAATGGGAAATGTATTGGAATTATTGGTGCAGGTGCTATAGGATTAAGAGTTGCAGAAATAGCCAGAGTGTTTAATTGTAGAGTATTGGCTTATAGCCGAACAGAAAAAAAGATTGATGGCCTTGAATTTGTAAGCCTATCAACACTATTGAAAGAAGCAGATATTATCTCTTTGCATACACCTTTGACTGAAGAAACAAAGGGGATGATAGGAGCTGATGAATTCAAAGCGATGAAAGAATCGGCTATTCTTATTAATACGGCTAGAGGTCCAGTTGTCGATAGTGAGGCGCTTTGTAAAGCTTTAGAAGATGGTGAAATTGCAGGTGCAGCCATTGATGTTTATGAAAAGGAACCACCTTTGGAAAAAGAACATATTTTATTCACGGCACCAAACCTAATCATGTTGCCGCACTTGGCATTTGCCAGTCACGAATCATTCGATAAGCGTATCGATATTGTGATGGATAATATTAAGCTTTGGCTTGAGGGAAATCCTCGAAATATTATGAATTAATTTGAGAATAAACCTAGTGAATAGCTTTATAGATATTCCACATCCATATAATAAGAAACAGGAGGATAATCGGTATGATTATTCTCTTTTTTTTTAGCTTGTTGTTGACGGTCAGGTAAAATCTATAGAAGCCATCCTTTTTGGTAGAAATATCATATGTTACCCAGAAAGAAGATGCTATTAGGATGAAAAGTGAGCTGTAGGCGAATGGGTTATATTGGAAAGCTTTGTAGAAATTCCCCTTAAAAATTTCGACAATACCAGAGGTGGAACCACAGGCAGGGCAGGGCAGACCACTTACGGTCTTAAACCAACAAACAGTAATTCCTTCTCCACTTGTGTTAGTAAAGAAGGAATTGTAGATAAGCCAGCCGTAAGCTAAAACTGAAAGTAGAGTAACGAGCTGGTATAATTGTTTCTTAGGCATTATACATTAATGCTTGTTGAAGCTTTTCGTAGTTAACCTGACGAGTTCGTTCCATAATAATAAACCAATCAACTATAATCCAAATAAAAAGACCACCACAGGTCAGTAATTTGATGATACCTAAACCTATATCACCAATAAAAAAACGATCAAAAGAAAATGGAGCTACGATATTCAAAAGTGATAGAATAAGTGCTACTGTTGGATCTTTAAGATTCAAAGTTTGTAATACTATAAATTTATCATCATCAAGATCCTGAATCATATTTTTGATTGCAGGAATCTGATAACTTTCAAAATATTTAGCATTAGTCATTAGGAATAAATCAACTTTGCTTGTATCCATATTGTGTCATTTTAAAACAAGAAAACTTGTTTACGTTGTAAGGTTTTGATCTTATAAATCTATAAAAAATATATCAGATTAAAAATCTTCGCTCAAAATGCTAATTTAAGACTTGAAAGTCTTTAATTTGTGTAGAATTTGGAGAATAAATATTAAATGAACCCTTTTCAGAAGAAAATTCTGAATTAATTGTGGCTGTTAGATGAAAATGTTAGGTATGAAATTAGAAATTACACCTGTTCCTGAGGGTGGAGGACGGCCTCAAGTAACTCGTCCCGATGTCCGATTATTAGATTGTATTGGAGAAGAAGGCGTGAGAAAGATGGTGAGCGATCATTATGATATTTTACGCAATGGTGAAATTGGAGAAATGTTTCCTCGTTGGGATAAGGAATTTGAGGCAGCTAAGCTGCGCTCATCAGATTTTTTTATTCAAGCTTTAGGTGGTCCTGATTATTTCAATCAAAATCAGGGAAGCCCAATGTTGGTAAGTCGTCATGCTCATTTTAAAATTACACCTCAAGCACGAGTTGTATGGTTGAATGCTTATCAAGAAATTCTTCCCAAACTTGACGCTCCAGAAGAATTAGTGGTGTCATTCTGGAACTATTTGAATGTTTTTTCAATTTGGATGGTGAATACAAAAGCTTAATGTTTTGAATATAGACGATAAAAAAAAGCGGCTATTTCATAAGAAATAGTCGCTTTCTGTATCTTAATATTTAAGTTTTTACAATCCCAGTACTTTCATACCTTGCTTGTAAACGATATCCTTAGGAATACCAGCATTGTTTACACGATCTAGGTCTGCTTGAAGACCTTCACTAATGTTTCCTTTTTCGGCGATTAATTTCTTAGCGCCTTCGTAGTTTGCATCACCTTGAAGAACCATCAACATTTCACCCATAGAGATCATTGCAGCTTTCATCTTCTCGAAATCTACTTTGTACGTTCCAGTTGCCTCGTCACGAGTGAAAGCACCAGTCTCTTCAAAGTGGTAGAAACGAATCATGTTAGCTTTACCGTGAGCACTCGAAGCACCAAAACGAACTGAGCGGAATGTACTAGCCATAAAGGTAACGTAGTTATCCATTAGGTCTTTGTCTTTAATCTCGCCCCACTCAGATAATTTAGTCACCATATAAAGACCTAAAATATCAGCTTTTCCTTCTTCGATAGAAGTATAAGCATCCTTAAGGGCTTTACGAACGGTTAATGTTTGATCGGCAAGTGTGTATTTGATGCCTAAACCGTGAGCCACTTCGTGAAACATCGTGTTCTCGAAGAAAGCGTCGAATTTAACGTTCTTACGTTGGCTTTCGTCAATCAAAAGGTTTGAGATAGGAACTAGAATCTTATCGAATTTAGCCTGCATTGCATTTTTCAACTGCAGTTTACGGCTACCTTTAGCAAGATGTACTCTTGGGTCGTTTGGTAGGTTAATCGCAATGTTTTTGCTGCCTGCATTACAGTCTCCACCATAATAAATAACGTCATATGCATTCATATCTGCATTCGCATTCGCTTTTTCAGCTTTATATTCTGCAGGAACAGGAAGACTCTCTTGTAAACGAGGAAGAAGAGCTCCAAAACGAGATAGTGTCTTAGACCAAACTTTATCCTTAACCAGGATTTGAGCAGAATGGGAAGCCTTGTAACCGTAAAGTGCATCTTCGTATGTTTCAATAGGCCCAACAACAAAATCAATTGTGTTGTCTTGCATATCCATCCAAGCCATATCCGAAGCTAAATAGTCATCAGTCAATAAGGCTTCAGCACGCAATTCTAAATATTTTTTCAAACCAGCATCTTCAGCTAGTTCAGCAGCTTTTAATAATAAAGCAGATGCTTTTTCAGTTTCTGTCTTATAAGCAACGTGATATGGAAGAACAACTAGTTTTCCGTTTTCGTCGCGGCGAACAACCGAATAAGTACTGCTCTTTAAATCATCCTGAATAGCATCAAACTCTTCTTTTGTCATATCAGCTGGATAAAAGTTGGCTCCAGCCGGTTTTTTGCCATAGGTGTCAATAAAAGAAGCTTGGTTATCAAGTCTGTCCCAAGGGCCATAATTGATTTTTGCATAAGCAACAGCAGCAGGATCTTTCAATTTTGAAAGGAATTCTGTTTTGTCACCAATAGCATCTTTCCAGAAAATTTCTTCCATAATTTCTGACACTTCAATCAGAATAGGAAGCATTTGCTTTTCCTTTTCAGTAAGCAAAGAAACGTCAGTTTTCAATTCAACTTCGGCATATTGGTTTACTTTTTCCTGAAGAGGAGATACGGTTTCTTTTTTACAACATTGCTTCTCTTTGCAAGATGTAAATCCTAAACTAAAAATGGCGATTAAGGCCAGAGATGCTAGTTTGTTCATTTGTTTGTCTTATTAGTTTATTGATGTTTACTTTTTTCCTTCTGCTTTAATATGAAACTATGATGTCAATAATCATTAGTTTTGTATTTTGATCTTCAAAAATACAAGCAAAGAATTGTAATACCAATACTTAAGTCTAATAAAAACAACCTAAATTTTTCTTTAAGATGAACACAAGAATAATAGTTGCTGCAGTTTTGATTTTGGGATCTCTCTCATCATCATTTGCCAAGAAAAAAGAAGAAAAGAAAAGCTATCAATTTACTATTGAAAAGCAGCTGAAAGCCACGGAAGTAAAAGATCAGCATAGATCTGGAACCTGTTGGGCTTATGCCATGAGTTCTTTTCTAGAGTCAGAACTAATTCGAATGGGAAAAGGAGAGTTCGATCTTTCTGAAATGTTTATTGTGAACAGAAATTATCACCTGAGAGCTAAGGATTATGTGCGTTTTCATGGGATGAAGAGTTTCTCGGCTGGAGCTGAGGGATGGGATGCTTTAAATGTGATTAAGCAATTCGGGATACTTCCTCAGGAGGCCTATACGGGGAATACTTTTGATGAAATACTTCCTGTACATGGTGAGATGGATGCTATATTAAGTGCCTATGTTGACGCTGTTGTGAAGAATAAAAATAAAAAAATTACACCTATTTGGATGAAAGGTTTTGATGGCGTTCTCGATGCTTACTTGGGTGAAATTCCAGAATCATTCAATTATGATGGAAAAGAATACACGACAGAATCATTCACCTCAGACCTAGGATTAAATATGGATGACTATGTTACCATTACTTCATATACGCATCACCCATTTTACGAGAGTTTTATTTTCGAAGGTGCTGACAACTGGTCTTTGGGTGAAGTTTTGAATGTCCCAATGAATGAGATGATGCAAGTTGTTGATTATGCAATTGAGAAGGGCTACAGTATTGCTTGGGGAAGCGATGTGAGTGAAAAAGGGTTCGCATTTAGAAAAGGGGTTGCAGTTGTACCAGAAACGGAATTAAAAAATATGGCTGATTCTGAGATTTCAAAGTGGCAGAATATAAGTAAAGATCAGAAGTCGTCTTATGGAACCGAATATCCTGTAAAGGAAAAAGAAATTACTCAAGAGATGCGTCAAATAGCATTCGATAACTACGAGTCTACAGAGGACCATATGATGCATATTGTTGGAACAGCGAAAGATCAGAATGGGAGCAAGTATTACTTGGTGAAAAATTCATGGGGAACCGATTTGAATTCACATGAAGGCTATTTCTATGCATCGAAAGCATTCGTAGAATACAAAAGCGTTTCAGTATTAATGCACAAAGATGCTATCCCTTTAGATATAGCGAAGAAACTAGGCTTAAAATAAATTGAATTTTAAAAAATGAATGAATATTGGACTTTTGGACTCTTGGCAGTCACCTCGTTTTTTACACTGATTAATCCTCTTGGCGTGATGCCAATTTTTATGACGATTACAGGTGATTTGAATGCCGATCAAAGAAAGAAAACAGCAAGAAAAGCGACTATTGTTTCGTTTTTTACCCTTGTTGCATTTGCCTTTTCAGGGCAACTCTTGTTTCAGTTCTTTGGAATATCGGTTAACAGCCTGAAGATTGTTGGAGGGGTTATTTTCTTTATTATGGGGCAAGATATGCTTCAGGCACGATTGAGTAAAATTAAGGTAAGTGATAGTGAAATTACCGAATATGTAAACGATGTTTCTATCACACCTCTTGCTATTCCTATGATTTGTGGACCGGGAGCTATTACGAATGGAATCGTTTTAATGGAAGAAGCGGGGAGTCTTGAATCGAAGATAATTTTAGTTAGTGCGATTTTTCTGACATGTCTTTTGACTTATATTATTCTTTGGAGTTCATCCCGAATTATAAAATTCTTAGGAGATACTGGTAATAAAATTCTCATGCGCTTGATGGGATTAATTGTGATGGTAATCGCAGTAGAATTCTTCTTTAGTGGCTTACGCCCAATTGTTCAGGAAATGCTTAAGATCTAAATCAGATTAGATCAAAAAAAAACACCTCTCCAACAGGCGTTGGAGAGGTGAAAAAAACTCTGCGACTTTCACCCCAGAGAAAAAAAAAGTCTTTATCCTATCTTTACTTTATCAGTAACAACATAGTAACGAGGATCGTCAATATCGCGAATAATAACAGCATTGAAACGAGAATCAGCACGTTGCAATAATGTGATACAGTCAGCACTTAGATGCTTCAATTTAATACTTTTCCCAGCATTTTCATACTTATCTACTAAATTACTGATCGCTTCAATTCCTGAATGGTCAGCTACTCTCGATTCGATGAAATCAATTTCAACCTCCTGAGGATCGCCATGAACATCGAATTTTGAATTAAATGTGCTGATTGATCCGAAGAATAGTGGTCCCCAAATTTCATAAACCTTCGTGCCATCTTCTCTTACCGATTTTCGGGCACGAATACGTTTTGCATCCTGCCATGCGAATACCAGAGCAGATACAATAACACCAGCCAATACGGCAATTGCAAGGTCGAACATGACTGTTAATCCTGTTACAAGTATAATAACAAAGGCATCGGTACGAGGAATCTTATTCATGATGCCAAAGGTAGCCCAGGCAAATGTTCCGATGACAACCATAAACATCACACCAACCAAAGCAGCAATAGGTACCTGCTCGATAAGTGGAGAAGCAAAAAGAATAAATGCTAATAGCGTTAGTGCAGCAATAATACCAGACAAACGACCACGACCACCAGACTTAACGTTGATAAGTGATTGACCAATCATGGCACATCCACCCATACCACCAAAGAAACCAGTGACGATATTTGCAGCACCCTGAGCCATACATTCGCGGTTACCATTTCCACGAGTTTCAGTAATCTCATCAAGTAGGTTAAGAGTCATTAGGGATTCAATCAATCCGATAGCAGCAATGATAGATGCATATGGTAAGATGAATTTGATGGTCTCTAAATTCAGAGGAACCATTGTGAAAAGCTGAGACTGGAAAGTAGGTAAACCACCTTTTAGTCCTGAGCCACCACCATCACGGATAAATGAACCTACTGTACTCACATCTAATCCACCAAAAATGGCAAGTGCTGAAACAGTTAAGATCGCAGCCAGAGCTGCAGGGACTTTAGTTGTGATCTTAGGTAATAGGTACATGATACCCATGGTTAATACCACTAATCCGATCATTGTATATAAAGCACTGCCTATCAACCAAACAGATTCTCCATCTATTTTCTGAGTAAACATGCCTAGTTGTGACATGAAAATTACAATAGCCAAACCATTCACAAAACCCATCATTACTGGATGAGGAATGAGTCTAACGAATTTACCAAATTTGAAAACACCTGCTAAAAACTGAAAAACTCCAGCCAGAACAACGGTTGCGAATAAATAATTTAAACCCATATTTTGAATAGGCTCGATCATATCGAGTCCCATTTGGTTACCATCTTTTACAAGACTTACCATTACGACTGCTAAGGCTCCAGTTGCTCCTGAAATCATACCTGGACGGCCACCAAAAATAGATGTAATTAAACCAATCATGAAAGCGGCGTATAGACCAACTAATGGGTCAACACCTGCCACAAAGGCAAATGCTACAGCTTCTGGAACCAGTGCTAAGGCCACTGTAAAACCTGAAAGAATATCATCTTTTGAATTTGCGGCTTTCCGCTTAAAAAACTCTACCATACTTTATCTCGTCAAAAATTTTGTTTACAAGGGCGCAAAAGTAGTGAATTAAATTCTATCGTCGTGATCCACTCTGACTTAAATGAATAAATTTTGAGCGGAATCGATGTCGTGGCAAGTCATATATGATCGATTTTCGTGAACCAATGAATTACAGTAAAAATTTATTTTTTCTGGAATAATAGAATAAACGTCCTATTTGTACTGAATTAGTAAGGTATATAATGCCCATCTATTAAGATATAAAAACAATCGATTTGATCTATATGTATTTTGTGCGCATATTTGCAGTGTTGATTTTGATGTGTTGTAAATGTTGAATCAACATTTATAAAATAAATTGAATTGGGCTTTTGCCTGTTACAAATAAAAATGAAATAAGATGAAAAATTTAATAGGAATAGATCAGGAAAAAGCGAGCGTATTAAGTGCAAAATTAAACGACTTATTGGCAAATTATCAAATGTTTTACCAGAATTTGAGAGGATTTCATTGGAATATAAAAGGACGTGAGTTTTTTGAATTACACCTAAAGTTTGAAGAGTTATATAATGATGCGGTTATTAAAGTTGATGAGATTGCTGAAAGAATTTTGACCCTTGAAGCAGAACCTTTACATACCTTTTCAGACTACCTTAAAGTGTCAGAATTGAAAGAAGCCAAAGGCATTACGAATGGAGTAGAAGGAGTTGAGATTGTCGTTAAAAATTTCTCCTTGCTAATTTTAAAAGAGCGAGAAATTCTAAGTCTTGCAGGTGATGCAGAGGATGAGGGTACGGTTAGTCTTATGAGCGATTACATTTCTCAGACAGAAAAAACACTCTGGATGTTGAACTCATACTTACGTTAATATAAACCTCTTTTGAAGAGATAAAACAAAAGCACCACATATATACTTGTGGTGCTTTTTATATTTTGCCATGAGTTTGACTTTAGATAAGAAGTTCTTGACTTGCTACTTTAATTCCTTCTTTGTCAAACCCGCATTCTCGATACAATTCTTCTTGGGTACCATGTTCAACCCATCTGTCAGGTACACCTAGGCGTTTAATCCTGGAAGAATAGTCATTATCACTCATAAATTCCAGAACAGCAGAACCTAATCCACCAATTATAGATCCATCTTCAATTGTGATGATATTTTGATGATTTTTGAATACTTCGTGAAGTAAATCTTTGTCGATAGGTTTAAGGAATCGCATATCGTAATGTGCAATTGAGTGCCCTTCTTTTTCTAATTCATCAATTGCATCAGAAGCTTGCATGCCAACTGGGCCAATAGATAGGATCGCTAAATCTTTTCCAACTCTCAATTTTTGTCCTTTACCAATCTCTATTTCTTTAAAAGGAGTCCTCCAATTCAACTCACGACCTGTACCTCTTGGGTATCGAATAGAGAAAGCCCCTTTGCCACCCAACTGAGCGGTGTACATTAGGTTTCGTAATTCTTCCTCATTCAACGGAGATGATATGGTCATGTTTGGGATACAACGGAAGAAAGCTAAATCGTATACGCCATGATGTGTTGCACCATCAGCGCCAACCAAGCCTCCTCTGTCTAAACAAAATACCACATCAACATTTTGCAAAGCAACATCATGAATAACCTGATCAAAGGCACGTTGCATAAATGATGAGTAGATGGCACAAAAAGGTATTTTACCTTTAGCAGCCAATCCTCCAGAGAAAGTAACGGCATGTTGCTCGGCAATTCCCACATCAAAAGCTCTATCTGGCATTTTTTCCATCATAATATTTAATGATGAACCAGTAGGCATTGCAGGTGTAATTCCAACAATTTTTTCATTTTTTTCGGCCAATTCAACTAGAGTGTGACCAAATACATCCTGAAATTTAGGGATTTGCGGACTATCTGATTTCTTTTTAAGAATTTCACCAGTTTGAGCATTAAATTCAGCTGGTGCGTGCCAGTATGTTTGATTTAACTCGGCAGGTTCAAAGCCTTTCCCTTTTTTAGTGATGCAGTGTAGTATTTTTGGTCCTGGAATCTTTTGCAAATCACTCAGAACTTTAACCATATGATTGACATTGTGTCCATCTACAGGTCCAAAATATCTGAAATTTAAGGCCTCAAATAAATTACTTTGTTTTAATAGAATGGTTTTAATACCATGTTCAACCTTCTGAAATAATTTTTGAGTGTTAGGGTTCACTCGGTTAAATTTTCCAAGAAAACGCCAAACATCATTCTTTACTTTATTGTATGTTTGCGAGGTGGTAATATCTAACAAATATTCACTCATCCCACCCACATTAGGGTCGATAGCCATATTGTTATCATTCAAAATAACTAATATGTCAGCATTATTTGTTGCTGCATTGTTTAAGCCTTCAAAGGCTAATCCTGCAGTCATCGATCCATCACCAATTACAGCGACTGTTTTTCTGTCTTTTTCGTCACTTAATTGTGCCGAAACAGCCATTCCTAATGCTGCAGAAATTGAAGTAGAGGAATGTCCAACCGTAAAAGCATCGTATTCGCTTTCCCCACGATTAGGGAATCCACTTATTCCCTTATATTTTCTGTTGGTGTGAAAAAGATCTTTTCGACCAGTCAAAATCTTGTGTCCATAGGCCTGATGGCCAACATCCCAGATCAGATTATCGTAGGGCGTATTCAAAACGTAATGTAATGCAACACTAAGCTCTACGACACCTAGACTAGCTCCAAAATGACCTGGATTACAGGAAACTTGTTCGATAATTTCCTGACGCAGTTCTGTACAAACTTGAATTAGATCATCTTCCGATACCTTTTTTAGGTCGGATGGGAAGTTGATTTGATCCAATAATGGTTTTTCAGACTTTGTCATTTGTTAATCAGTTTATGGTATATTGCTGTACGGATTTTGTCCGATTTTTAAAAATGGTCTAGGGGACGAAGATAGGAAAAATTGAGCAATCCCAAAGCACAGCTATTTCTGGATAGGGTATAAATAGTCAAGTTATTGCTTGATGCACGAGTGACGTATATGACATAAGATACTTAAGCGAAAAGTCGATTTGTATTGTGCGCTAAACTTAGACTTTTTATATTTGTTTTGAAATTTCTTAAAGTTGTAATTTGAGAAAATGGATTAGGTAATTAATTGATAATTAAGATATGAAAAGAATTAAACAGTTTTTGGTTGTTCTTGCTACAGGAAGTGTCCTTTTCTCCTGTGTACCAGCTCGTCAATATCAGAATTTAGAATCCTGGGCTAATGAAAATCAAAAGAAATATGAAGAGCTAAAGGATGCTAATCGCCTATTGATTGAAAATAATACTGAATTGGAGGGGCAACTTGAAGTTTTAGAAGATAAATACAAACGAGCTGATGAAGAATATAAAGAAAGTTCAGAGCGTTTGTTTAAGAGTAAAGAACAATTAAAACGCTGCGAAGTAAATCAAGAGGATTTGCTTGCACAGTTGGCTAAACAACAAAAAGGTAGTGCGAAGGAAGCGAAGGCTCTATTAGATCTAATTCATAAAACTCAGGATAATTTGAATTTACGTGAAGATGAGATAATGAGTTTAGAACAGGATTTGAAACGTAGAATAATAAAGTTAGATGATTTACAGAATGAAATCAATCGTCGTGATAAACGCTTGTTGGAATTAGAAAGTGCTCTGGCAAAGAAAGATAAAGCTGTTATTGACTTGAAGAATAAGGTGATGAATGCTTTAACTGGTTTCGATAATAAGGGACTGAGTATCTCTAATCGAAATGGAAAGGTTTATGTGTCTATGGATGAAAAATTACTTTTCAAATCTGGAAGTTATACCGTTGATGTTAGAGGAGCACAAGCCTTGAAACAATTGGCTCAGGTATTGTCTACAAATAAAGATATTAATATCGTAATTGAGGGACATACAGACAACGTACCTTATAAAGGGAGTGGTGACTTGAAGGATAATTGGGACTTGAGTGTGAAGCGAGCGACTTCAATTGTTAGGATCTTAATTATGAATAAGGGAATTGACCCACAGAGAATGACTGTAGCAGGTAGGAGCAAATATTTACCAATTGTAACCAATGCTAGTGTCGAAGGAAGAAGCAAAAACCGTCGTACTGAGATTATATTGACACCTAAACTAGATGAGCTTTTCCAAATATTGGGACAGTGATAATCTTATGATGTGATAAAGTGTTCGTGTGATAATTCGAAGATGATAGGGATTTTTCGTTACATAATATGATTGATTAGGTCTCATTAATAAGGGTTTTTACATTATGGGCCTTATTAAAATATAAAGAAAGGATGATGCAGTTTTCAGATAAGAAATTAATTATAGGAATGATTCATGTTCAGGCATTGCCCGGGACACCAAATCATAAAATGAATTTGGAGGAGATTTCGGAATTGGCAGTGAAGGAAGCCAGGCAGTATGAAAATGCTAAACTCGATGCTCTTATTATAGAAAATATGCACGATGTACCGTATCTGAAAGGGCAGGTTGGTCCAGAAATTACGGCCGCCATGACTCTTGTGGCTAAGGCGATTCGTGATGCGGTGAATTTACCCCTAGGCATTCAAATTCTGGCTGGAGCTAATAAAGAAGCATTGGCGGTTGCAAAATCGGCTAATCTTGATTTTATTCGTGCTGAAGGATTTGTTTTTGGTCATGTGGCTGATGAGGGGTATATCGATTCTTGTGCAGCAGGATTAATGCGATACCGAAAAATGATTTCAGCTGATAAGGTGAAGGTTTTTACCGATATTAAAAAGAAACACAGTTCTCATGCTATTACATCTGATGTGGATATTGTAGAGACTGCACATGCCGCTGAATTTTTTCTTAGCGATGGGATTATTGTTACCGGTTCATCAACAGGAAAGGCTGTAGATATTCGAGAATTGGATGCCTTAAAAGATACGGTTCGTAAACCCATATTGATAGGTTCAGGTATTACGGCAGATAATATTTCAGAGTACTGGGATTATGCGAATGCCTTTATTGTGGGCTCTCATTTTAAAGAATCAGGTTATTGGATGAATCCAATTTCAGATGAGCGATTATCGGTCTTTATGGAGAAAGTTGACGTATTGAGATCTAGATAATAGATTCTACGTATTATATAATGCATAAAAAAAGCTGCTCAATTTGAGCAGCTTTTGTATTTTGAAATCGGTGAATGATTACTTCACTAAATTGTTTACGAAGTGGTAGTGAGAACCGAATCTTTCGAAAGCAGCTCTATCAAGTTCTTCTCTAAAATCAGGATGAGCCACAGAGATAATTGCTCTTGCTCTTTGCTGAAGTGTTTTACCAAATAGGTTGACACATCCATGCTCCGTTGCAAACCAACGCATGTTGTTACGAGTTGTTACAACACCCGATCCTTGTAATAGAGTTGGTGTAATCTTAGAAACACCTCTACCAGTTACCGAAGGCATAGCGATAATTGGAACTCCACCTTCAGAAGCCGCAGCACCACGAGTAAAGTCAATCTGTCCACCTACACCAGAGTAGTGAGTTGTTCCGATAGAGTCAGCACAAACCTGACCAGTAAGGTCGATAGAAAGAGCCGAGTTGATTGCACAAACCTTAGGGTTTTGCTTGATAATGTGTACACCATTGGTGTAAGCAACATCCATCATTAATACTCCTGGGTTATCATCAACGAAATCGTAAAGTTCTTTTGTTCCCATAAGGAAACCAGCAACGATTTTACCCTTGTCAAGTTTCTTATTCATTCCGTTAACAACACCGCTCTCAACTAATGGAAGAAGTCCGTCAGCAAACATCTCAGTGTGAACACCTAGATTTTTGTGGTTACCAAGCTGAGCTAATACAGCATTAGGAATACCACCAATACCCATTTGAAGACAAGCTCCGTCAGGGATAAGGTTAGCTACATTTTTACCAATAGCGATATCAATTTCTGATAATGGCGCATTGTGATGTTCGATAAGTGGAGAATCATCTTCACAGAAAACATCGAAAGAGCTTAATGGCATCATAGCATCACCAAAAGCACGAGGTACATTTGGATTGATAATTGCCACAACTGTATCAGCCATTTCAACAGCTGCACGAGAACAATCTACTGAAGTTCCTAGAGATACATAGCCATGTTTGTCTGGAGGGCTTACTTGTACAACAGTTACATTTACATTTAGATAGCCTTCGCGAATTAATTGCTGAGTTTCACTAAGGAAAACAGGAATGTAGTCAGCATATCCAGCTTGAGTTTGTTTACGAACGTTAGCCCCAACAAACAAAGATTCTAGGTTGAAAATACCTTCAAACTCTGTTGCTGCATATGGAGCTGGTCCTTCAGTATGAATGTGTTGAATAGTTACATCGTAAATTTCACCATTACGACCTCGGTCACACATAGCATTAATGAACTTGTGTGGCGCTAGAGCAACTGAGTGAAGGTGTACTCTGTCACCTGACTTAATCACCTTTGCAGCTTCTTCGAATGATACTGTTTTGATACCGTGTTGCATTGTTATTCAGTTTATATTGAGCTTATAAATTTCAAATTCGCACGCTAAAGTAGTATATTTTTTAAGCCTTAAAACTGCTCTTTAGCATGATTGCTCAACAACATATTGAAAGCGTGTGTTTTAATTTTTTTTAATAAAAAAACAGCCAGAAGACCCAACTCCTGACTGTTTTAACCCAAACATCTAATAAAACTTAAATAACAAAAAAAACTATCAAACTATTATATTGTTTTAATTGTTGTAATAGTATAGCAGCTATTACAGCTAACTTTATCTCTACTCTGATCCTAAAATCATAAACACAGTTTAGTTATATAATTTTTTACAGAAATAGGTATTGTCAATTAATTAGCTTAAAAGTCAAACTGTTGTATATGTTGATTAAGCTTAAAACAATAGTTTAATACAAATATAGAATAGTTCTAAGTATCAATCAAATCAATATTGTATATAAAGCAATAGATATTGTTTATATTTGTAATTCAAAATCAAAAAAACTAAAAAACAAACTGATATGGTTACATTAACTCAACTAGAATATGTTGTTGCTGTAGATACGCATCGCCATTTTGCAACTGCAGCAGATAGCTGTTTTATTACGCAGCCTACATTAAGCATGCAAATCAAAAAACTTGAAGAATTTTTAGATGTTACCATATTTGATAGGAGTAAGCAACCTATTATTCCAACTGATGTCGGTATTCCTATTATTGAACAAGCTAGAATTATATTAGGAGAATCAAAAAAGATTAATGAGATTGTCAAGAATCATAGAAATACAGTTGAGGGGAGTTTAAAGATTGGTATTATCCCAACCTTAGCACCATTTTTACTCCCTATGTTTATTGGAGATTATATTAGAAATTATCCAGATGTAAAGGTTGAAGTTGAAGAGATGGTATCGGATGATATTGTAAAAGCTTTGAAAAAAGACCTTTTAGATGTTGGTATTTTTGTGACTCCATTGAGAGATGATAAGATAAAAGAACAGCCTCTGTTTTTTGAAGAGATGATGATATATGCTCATAAGGATCATGATATATTAAAAAAAGAAATTGTTGAAGTCAAGGATATCGCTACATCTGAAATTTGGATGTTGGGTGATGGACACTGTTTCCGTAATCAAGTTATCAATCTTTGTGAGATGCATAGCATGCAACATCAGGAACTGCCTTTTGAATTTGAGAGTAATTCTTTGGAAACTCTGATGAAAATTATCGATCGTGAAGGTGGTTTTACACTTATTCCGGAGTTGGCTACACAGTACATGTCGGCAGAAAAATTGAAACAAGTGAAGTCATTTACAAATTTACACCCCCTTAGAGAGGTCAGTTTAGTTTATTCTCGACATTATTCAAAGAATAAATTATTGAATTTATTGGGGCAACACATACGTGAAATGATGCCTGTAGCCTATCTGAACAAGGAAAGAGGAACAATTGTTGAGTGGAATTGAAAAAAAATGTTCCTCAGGAATAAGGGGTTAGCTTTTTTGTTGCACAAAACTTGATTTTTTTTGCATTTCCCTCTTGTGTGATTGAAGAATTATAATTTACTTTGCATCGCAAAAGAGAGAAAAAAGAGACTTGTTTTCTGCTTCTTTCTCTAGCAAAAAAAAACTGCAAAGTGTTTGTGTTATTCAAAACTTCAATTATCTTTGCAGCTCCAAATTTGATGGTCCGTTCGTCTAGGGGTTAGGACGCTAGATTTTCATTCTAGTAACACGGGTTCGATTCCCGTACGGACTACATAGTTTTGCAATTCTTTAATTGCTTTTTGGAGATTTTTTTTGGTCCGTTCGTCTAGGGGTTAGGACGCTAGATTTTCATTCTAGTAACACGGGTTCGATTCCCGTACGGACTACAGTTTTAAATAATTTGATACAATAAAGAGATGGCAAATCATCAATCCGCAATTAAAAGAATTCGTCAGTCTGAGGTTAAAAGAGTACACAACAAGTACTACGCTAAGACTGCCAGGAATGCCGTAAGAAATTTACGTGCGACTACTGATAAGGAAGCTGCTTCTGAGTTGCTACCTAAGGTTACAGCTATGTTAGATAAGTTGGCTAAGATCAACGTTATTCATAATAACAAAGCTGCTAATTTGAAATCAAAATTAGCATTACACGTTAACTCGTTGTAAGACTCAATAAACTCTTATACAGAAGCCTACTAATTTATTAGTAGGCTTTTTGTGTGTAAATACATTTTTGTTTAAGATGATTGATCCATAATTATTC
This sequence comes from Ancylomarina euxina, assembly GCF_003863355.1. Lineage (GTDB taxonomy): Bacteria > Bacteroidota > Bacteroidia > Bacteroidales > Marinifilaceae > Ancylomarina > Ancylomarina euxinus. Next base: position 447,983 of record NZ_QQWG01000001.1, read on the forward strand.
AAGTTTTAGCTGAGGTGTGTTGTTTTTAAGGCTACAGCTTTATAGGTAGGGGCAGTTACAAAAGTTAGGTCTAAGAGTATTGATTATATTCTGGAATTATCTTTTAAGTTTTTCGCTGATTTACTAATATAAAATAAGTGTCTATAGAGTTATTAGAAGCGTAAAGAATAAAGCCGTAAGTCTTGTATCTATTCTCATCACTTTAAGATAAGTGAACAAGTATACGTTGTCTATCTTAGTAGTTCTAGTCTATTAGCATCCAATCTAAGGAAGATAAAGAGTAGAATAGTAAAAGACCATAGAGATGAGCCTCCATAGCTAAAAAATGGCAGAGGTATCCCAATAACAGGTGCCAATCCAATTGTCATACCTACATTTACTGCAATATGGAAAAATAGGATGGCCGCAACACCATAGCCATATATTCGACTAAAGCTCGAACGTTGTCTTTCTGATAAGAAAATAAGACGTAAGATGAGGCTTAAGTGCAATATAAGGACAAGAGCAGATCCTAAGAATCCCCATTCTTCACCTACGGTACAGAAAATAAAATCGGTACTTTGTTCAGGAACAAAGTTGAATTTTGTTTGAGTCCCATTTAAAAAGCCTTTACCATTGAATCCACCAGAACCAATAGCAATTTTCGATTGATTAACGTTGTATCCTGCTCCATATGGATCGGATTGAATGCCTAGTAATTCATTAATTCTTTGCTGTTGGTGAGGCTCCAATACTTGTTCAAAAATATAACTAACCGAAAAGGTATAAAGTAAACTTCCGATGACTAATAAAAGAACAAGTGCTGCATTTTTAATTTTATTGCGATAAATATACACAAGAAAAGGAATCCCATTTAGAAGAATCGAAATTACAAGCAAAGAGAAATTTCCAAGTTGTAAGCCTGTGCCTTTATTAATTAGCCACAAAGTTCCAAAACTACCAGCAAGTAAGGCAAATGCTATTGCAATTTGTTTTATCTGAATACCAATCATTTTTAAACTTATAGCTGCTATAATAACGATCAGTATAGCTACGGTGAAACTTGAATATATAAGCGTAAAGACAAAGAAAATGGCAGCTAATAAGGCTAGTAATAAAACAAATCCTGATAGGCCTTCTCTATAAAGAACGAGAATGAAGACAGAATAGACTAGGGCAGAACCTGTATCATTTTGCATTAATATGAGAACTGCTGGAGTAAAGAGTATAAGTCCTGTAATAAACAGGGATTTAATTTTATGAATCTTAAAATTGTACTGGCTGAGATATCTTGCTATTGCTAGATTAGTTGCAAACTTGGCGAATTCAGCGGGCTGAAAACGAATAGAGCCAAGTTGAAACCATGACCGTGCCCCATTTACTTTAACTCCAAATACTAAAACGGCTAAGAGTAGTAGAATCATGACTATAAGTGTGGGGTAGGCAAATGCAGAATAGAACTTACTTTCAATCGTAAGTATGATAATGGCGATGAAAATTGCAGCGCCAATCCAGATTAGCTGTTTCCCGTAGCGTTGAGTGGCATCAAGAATGCTTTGATGATCTTCGTTGTAGACAGCAGCATATATATTTATCCAGCCCAAAAATACCAATATAGCATAAAGCAAAATGGTTATCCAATCTAGGTTTTTAATTAGGCTTACTCTTCTATTCATAACGACTCTTCTTTTTTTTTATTCGTCTTGCTTGTCTTCTTTGGTGTTGATCAAATCTGCTTCAAGCATTCTTTTCTCTAAATACTTCTTGTTTTCAGAAATCTCACCTTTCAGATATTTTTCGATTATCAAACCAGAAATTGGTGCTGCATATCTTGAACCCCATACGCCATTTTCTACGTAAACAACAAGTGCAATCTTAGGATCGTCTTTGGGTGCAAAGGCCACGTATACTGAATGATCAATACCCGGATTTTGAACTGTTCCTGTTTTACCACAAACACGTATGTCTTTTATAGCTGACGATCGACCTGTACTACCTTCACCGCCATGAACCACTAAGTCCATTCCCTCTATAACAGGTTCGAAATACTTGGGCTCAATTGTTGTTTGGTTCTTTATTAGAAATTTTGAATCAATTTTCCCATCAGATCCTATTGATTTCACGATATGAGGTGTGTAATAATAGCCTCGGTTGGCAATACAAGAAACCATATTTGCCATTTGTAAAGGTGTAATTGAAAGTTCGCCTTGACCAATGGCCATTGAAACAATATTAAGAGACTTCCAATTTTTAGTTTTGTTTCTTTTAGCGTGATAAGTCGCTTGGGGAATAAATCCTGTTAATTCACTGGGTAAATCTGTGCCTAGCTTAGTCCCAAAACCGAAAGAATTAACATGCTTTTTCCAGTTTGTGTATCCATTACTGGTTGATCCAAAGCGAGGTGCATCCAGAATCTCTCGGAATGTCTGAGCATAGTAGGCATTGCAGGAGTGTTGTATTGATTCTTTTAAATCGAGAGGAGATTTATGATGGTGACACCCCATAGTAAAACGGCCAGCGTGATAGCCATCATGGCATTTGATTCGTGTGTTGGGTGTTATAATTCCTTCCTGAAGGCCAATAAGGGCATTTATAAGTTTAAAAATTGAGCCAGGAGGGTAGGTGGCTATCATAGATCGATCAAATAAGGGTCTTAGTGAATCATTATTGGCAAGTTCACGGTAGTTTTTCGACATAGCTCTACCCACAAACATCTCTGGATCGTAACTGGGGCTTGATAGTTTAACTAAGATTTCACCTGTTTTGGGGTCAATAGCAACAATACTTCCTTTTTTGTTTTGCATGAGTTCTTCAGCATACTCTTGCAGTTTAATATCCAAAGTAGTTGTTATATCTTGGCCCTCAATCGCATTTTTATCTAGATCTCCATTGTGGAATGATCCTTTGATTCGGTTGTAAACATCTACCCAATAGACTTTCAGTCCTTTTACGCCTCGCAGTACTTCTTCGTATGTGCTTTCAAGTCCACTTTTGCCAATATAATCACCTTGAGTGTAATATTTATCTTTTTCAATGTGTCTGTCATTTACTTCACCCAAATAACCTAAAGTATGTGCTGCATTGTGATGAGGGTATTTTCTAAGTGTACGGGTTTGAACAAAAAAACCAGGAAATTTATATAGTTTTTCCTGAAGAACAGCATAGCACTCTGATGATAGTTGTTTGATAAAAATAGAGGAACGGTATCTGGAGTGTTTTTTTGCTTTTTTAATTCGATGAATAACATCTTCTTTATTAATACCAATAAGGTTGCAGAAGTCTAGAGTATCGAATGTTTTAACCTGACGAGGTATAATCATTAAATCGTAGGCTGCTTGATTGTAAACTAAAAGGTCACCGTTTCTGTCGTAGATTAAACCTCGTGCGGCATATTGAGTTACTCTGCGTTGAGAATTACTCTCGGCCGATAGCTTATATTCATCGTTAACAATTTGAAGGTTGAAGAGTCTGATTAGGAATATGAGAATAACAAAGGCAAAGATGCCTCCAATAGTAAATCTTCGGTTTGAATAGTTATTCATATCTGTTCAGGCAATTTTATTTTTTTGAAATGATAAATTGACTTGTGATGACAAGTATTAAAGTAAAAATACTACTTAATATGATTCTGATTAATGTATCGCCAAAGTTGTTAAAAGAAAAAACCTCAACAATAAACAGGAAGCTATGATGAGCAAGAATTAGAATAAGAGCGTATTTAAAAAACCACGAAAATCCGTATACATATAGACCTTGTTCAATATTACATTCATAATTATCTCGAACAGAAATGTAATTTAATATATATGGTCTTAGAAAGCCCATGAAAACACAAGCCGAAGCGTGAATGCCAATAGTATTTGAGAAAACATCTATACTGAGTCCCATAAAGAATGAAAAAACTAATAATAGCCAAGGTGGTGTGTTAAAAGGAAGTAATAAAATGAATAAAACATATAGGTAAGGGTTGATGAAACCACTTAGCTGAATGTTATTAAAAATAGTAACCTGAAGTAAGATTAGTATTATAAATCGGATAATATTTTTAACTATAAAATTCATTTTTCAACTTCGTTTTCTAATTCTAATCGTTCGTCTTTCAATAAATCTCCTATCACATCAACATATGATATTTGATTAAAATCGTTACTTAGTAAGACAATAATTTCGCGGAAGTTACCACCAGAAGACGGTAATACTTCGTCAGCGGTTCCAAGAAGTATGCCTTCTGGGAAAACAGAAGAAAAACTACTTGTCGTTATTGTGTCACCAATTTTGATGTCAACATGAGATGGGATTTCAATTAATCGGGCTTTACGGTAATCTTTACCGTCCCAATAGAATGAGCCATGGTGATTGTTCTTCTTAATCTTAGCTGATATTTTCAGTCTGCTATTCAGCAGGGAAAGAACCGTTGAGTAGTTGTCTGAAACTGATTTTACGATACCAATAACGCCATTATTGGTTACAACTCCCATTTCTGTTTGTATTCCTTGATTTCTCCCTTTATTGAGGGTAATGTAATTTCGTTGTTTATTTATTGAGTTGTTAATCACTTTTGCCGAGCGATAAACATACTGCTGCTTGAAGAGGGTGTCCTGATAAAAGAAAAAGGAATCTGCAGAAAGCTTGTAGTTTTCTGAAAGTAAATTATGGAGTAAGGTGTTTTCGTTACTTAACTTATCGTTAATTTTAGTCAGTCTAACGTAATCACTAAAAGAATTTACTTTATTGTAAATGCCTCCACTTATGGCATTGTTAGAGTTTAGGAAAACCGTTTTGTGATAGTTATTATTGTTTACGATGAGTAAAAAACAAACCAACTCTATTATTAAAAATAGAATTGTGAAATGAAATCTGACAATGACTTGGAGTAGATTCTTCATTCAATTATAAAGAGGTAAGCATTTATGTTTTTATGCTTATTGGTTAGTTGATTTATGAACTAACCAATAAGCTATAACCCGCAAATGATATCGAATTATACCATTTGCTATCTGATTATCTCATTAAGAATGAGAAGTTTTTGACATTTTTAAGTGCGACACCTGTCCCTCTTGCTACAGCTCTCAATGGATCTTCAGCAATATGGAATGGAATGTTTAATTTATTCATTAAACGTTTATCAAGACCACGAAGTAGTGCGCCACCTCCAGCAAGATAAATTCCACGGTTCACAATATCAGCATACAATTCAGGAGGTGTTTGCTCCAATGCACTTAAGATTGCAATCTCGATTTTAGAGATTGATTTTTCAAGACAATGTGCAATTTCCTGATATGAAACTGGTATTTCAATTGGAAGAGCTGTCATTTGATTTGGCCCTTGAACACGGAAATCAGCTGGTGGTTCTTCTAGTTCAGACAGAGCAGATCCAACATGAATTTTGATGTCTTCAGCAGTACGCTCACCAATTTTGATATTGTGTTGGTGACGCATGTATTCCTGAATATCCGCAGTTAAATCGTCACCAGCAATTCGAATTGATTTATTGGTAACAATACCTCCAAGAGAAATTACTGCAATTTCAGTTGTTCCACCTCCTATATCTACGACCATGTTTCCTTCAGGAGCTTCAACATCAATTCCGATACCGATAGCTGCTGCCATTGGTTCATAAATCATGTAGACATCTCTACCTCCAGCATGCTCAGAGGAATCACGAACAGCACGCATTTCAACCTCGGTACTACCCGATGGGATACAAATAACCATTCTTAATGATGGAGGAAATAGACGTGGCTTTTTATTGATCATTTTGATCATCCCACGAATCATTTGTTCGGCAGCATTAAAATCTGCAATTACACCGTCGCGCAAGGGACGGATTGTTCGAAGATTGTCGTGAGTTTTACCTTGCATTTGGCGTGCCTTCTCGCCAATAGCCACCATTTTCTCGGTGCGTCGGTCAAGTGCCACAATCGAAGGTTCGTCAACCACAATCTTATCATCACAAATGATGATTGTGTTTGCCGTTCCCAGGTCGATGGCAATTTCCTGTGTCATGAATGAAAAAAATCCCATATAGTCGTGTGTATCTCGGTTTTATCTTTTTTATATTTTCAGAACTTTGTCCTCTAAGTTTAGAAGCATCCTAAGGTAGCAAGTTTATTAGGATTAATACACAGCTCGAAACAAAGAATCTGATTATAATTTTAATGTTTAAAGTGACGCATGCCTGTAAATACCATAGCAATACCAAACTTATTAGCTAAATCGATTGATTCTTGATCACGAATTGAGCCACCAGGTTGGATAATTGCAGTAATTCCAGCTTCGTTCGCAGCTTCAACACAATCGCCGAATGGGAAAAAAGCATCCGATGCCATTGCACTTCCTTTGATGTTTTCACCACCCTGACGGATTGCATTTTCTAAAGCCCAAATACGACTAACTTGTCCTGGACCTACGCCCGTTGTCGTTTTGTCTTTGGCAATAGCAATACCATTCGATTTGGCGTGTTTAACTGCTTTCCATGCGAAAATTAGATCCTCCATTTCACTTTCAGATGGCTGACGCTCACTTACAACTTTCAACTGATCGTTAAATAATTTCTGATCTTGTTCCTGAATTAATAATCCTCCTAAAACAGTACGTGCTTTAAAGGTTGAATATCCGGTTTTTAAGATTTCTGGAAGTTCCAACAATCTTAAATTCTTTTTCTTAGTTAATATTTCTAGCGCTTCAGCACTATAGGATGGAGCAACAATAACTTCAAGGAAAATTGAGTTCATGATTTCAGCTGTAGCTGCATCAATTTCACGGTTTGAAGCCACAATACCTCCAAAGATAGAAACTGGATCTGCCTCGTAAGCTTTCTTGAAAGCTTCAGCAATTGTTGGTGCACTACCTATTCCACAAGGATTAGCATGTTTTGCTGCAACAATCGTTGGTTCTGAATATTCCTTTAAGGTTTCTAAAGCCCCATCGGTATCACCAATATTATTATACGAAAGTTCCTTACCATGAATTTTATTGGCCGCAGTAAGTGTTCCTTCAGTCTCTTTAATCTGAGCATAGAAACTGGCTTTTTGATGAGGATTTTCACCATATCTAAGATCTTGCTTCTTCTCGTAAGTTAAAGTGATCGTATCTGGAGATTGGATATCCAGCTTTGCATTAAAATAGTTCGAAATTAAAGCATCGTAATGTGCAGTGTGTTGAAACACTTTAGCTGCAAGTAGCTCTTTGGTTTCGAAACTTGTTGAACCATTTTCTTTAAGTTCTGCAATAACAAGATCATAATCCTTCGGATCTGTAATAACTGAAACGAATTTGTAGTTTTTTGCTGCAGCTCTAAGCATGGTTGGACCACCTATATCGATATTTTCGATAATCTCTTCGTGCCCAGCTTCAGGATTTAAAACAGTTTGTTTGAAAGGGTATAGGTTACAAACGACAATATCTATTGCCTCTATGCCTAATTCTTTCATCTGCTTCTGATGCATTTCGTTATCGCGAATAGCTAAGATTCCCCCCTCAACATTAGGATGAAGTGTTTTTACTCGGCCATCAAAACATTCTGGGAATTGTGTCAGATCTGAAATATCCATTACAGGAATTCCCTCGGCTTTAAATTTAGCTGAAGTACCTCCAGTGGAAATTATTTCCCATCCTAGTTGGTCTAGTTCTCTTGCAAATTCAACAATATTTGTCTTATCAAAAACACTGATTAGAGCTCTTTTCATGATTCTTTTTTTGGGGTAATTTATATGAGTCGAAAATTAACTTTTCAGCAAAAAAAAATTCAAACTGGAGCAGTTATGTAATTTACTAAAGGATAGCGCTTTACGTAATTGCGATTAGTTTCACGCAAAGTTAAGAAAAAGCCTAAAATTTAAGACTTATAAGTTGAGCTTTTTTAGTCAAAATTTTGAGAAAAATATTTCCTCTTGTTTTTAGGGGAATCGCTTTGAGGTATGGGTTTGTGTTTTGCTTTACTAAATGGTGAGCATAAGTAGTAATTTACTTATGATTTTAGTTTTATTTGTTTCAAATTTGAATATGAAAAAGACGAGTTGAGGTTCGAATTGAAAGTAAATCATCCTAACAGTTTAAAGTCAATTTTGATGAGTTAGGATGATTTGTTTGATATCTAAATCATGCTGTAGAAATAGGCTCCAATCGAAAGATAGATGAATAAGCCAACAATATCATTTAATGTTGTAATAAATGGACCAGTTGCCAAAGCGGGATCCACCTTTGCTCTATGGAGCATCAAAGGAATAATGGTGCCTGCTATAGCAGCAAAAATCATAACGGCAAATAGTGCTACAGATACAGATATGGTTAATGCGAATGAATCACTGTAGAAATAATTGGATAAGAATAATAAAGAAGAACAGGTTAAGCCGTTGATAAGTGCTCCTCCCAATTCGCGCATTAAACGACTGAATGTACTTTCAATACCTAAAGAATTACTTGCGATACCTTGTACAATGATTGCTGATGACTGAACACCAACATTACCTGCCATCGCAGTGATTAATGGAATAAAGAAAGCTAGAGCAGGAGTTGCTGATAATCCGGTTTCATGTGTCGCAATAACCATTGCTGCAAAAATCCCCCCAACTAATCCTATCAGTAGCCAAGGTAGACGCGCTCTGGTTTGTAACCAAATGGAGTCATTCGATTCAATATCTTCGTAAATACCCGATGCCATCTGATAATCTTTCTCAGCTTCATCACGAATAACATCTACCACATCATCAATAGTGATTCGTCCCATTAGGCGCCCAATACTGTCGACTACAGGGAGGGCTACCAAGTCATATTTCTCCATGATAAGAGCAACTTCCTCGTCAGATTCGTCGGTATGGACTGACATGACATCAGGTTCATAGATGTTACCGATTTTGGCAGATGTAGGACTCAGAATCATCTTTTTAAGAGATAGTGTTCCTATTAGTTTTCCGTCATCATTAACAACATATACGTAATAAATTTCGTCAATATCTTCAGCTTGACGGCTAAGTTCACGTAGGCAGGTAAGAACCGTCCAATTCTCATTGACGATAACCAATTCCTTTCCCATCAAACCACCGGCGGTGTCTTCGTCGTAATGTAGAAGGTCTACAATGTCACCAGCAGTTTCAACATCTTCTATATGAGAAAGAAGTTCTTCTTGTTTTTCATCAGAGAGACCACCGATAAGGTCGGCGGCATCATCCGAATCCATGTGATCGATGAATTTTTTAGCAATAACCTCAATAGGAAGAACTTTGATGAAACGTTTACGATCATCCTCTTCAATTTCTGAAAGAACATCGGCACCCGTATCGGCATCAAGAAGTAGAAATATATATTTGGCTTCTTCTGTATTTAATTCGTCTAAAATATCTGCAATATCTGCTGCGTGCAGATGTTCGACTTTAGCTTTTGCTTCAGTCTCATTTTTCTGATCTATTAATTTTTTTAGATCATCGATGTATTCGCGAGTTAATTCAAATTGCATAACATCTTATTTTTTTAATGTGTGACGAATTTCCTTAGGCCATTGATCTTATTATTGACATATTGAAGAGTATTCTGCATTCTAAATGTGATGCAAAAGTCTGTATCGATTATATGAAAATAGGCTTCTATTTAAAATTTAGATCAGAGAACTATTTACTTCAGCATCTAATATAATTAAATAGTTGATAAAGTAATAGAAACTTAAACTTTGATAAACATCTTCGAAGCTAGAGTCATAAATCTATTTTGCTAGAAGTGCGTCAATTTTATTAGTTAACTCTACAAATTCCTGAACCGAAAGTTGCTCAGGTCTTTGTCCCATGACTTCGTCGTCAAGTTTAAGGTCGCCGAGTAAGCTTTTAAGTGAATTTCGGAGTGTTTTTCGTCGTTGATTAAAGCCCGTTTTAACAACTCGGATAAATAAAGGTTCATTACATTCTAAATGCGTAGTGGTGTTGCGACTCATGCGAATGACGCCGGAGTTAACCTTTGGTGGTGGATTGAATACTTCTGGTCCAACCGTGAAAAGATAATCAATATTGTAGAAGGCCTGCATCAATACACTTAAAATACCATAAGCTTTGCAGTTGGGCTTTGCACTCATGCGTTCCGCTACTTCTTTTTGAATCATACAAACAACTTCGGGAATTTGATCACGATAATCAAGGACCCTAAAGAAAATCTGAGAAGAAATATTATAAGGGAAATTTCCAATGATGACAAAAGGCTCATCGAATAATTTTGATAAATCGTAGCGAAGAAAATCTTCTCCTATTATTCGACCATCTAGTTCAGGATATTTCTCTTTTAGATAGGCTACCGATTCGGTATCAATTTCTACAACATGAGTTTCAAAACTCTTATTTGGTAAAAGATATTGAGTTAGAACACCCATTCCTGGGCCTATCTCCAATACTTTATTTATTTGGTTAGCCTGTAAGCTATCAACAATTTTCTTGGCAATATTTAAATCTTTCAAGAAATGTTGCCCTAAATTTTTCTTTGCTCTAACGTTCCCCATATTCCGGTCTTCAATACTTTTTTAACAGGAGATTTATTCTTAGGCTAAAAAACCAAAGTATTTTACAAACATTTCGTTATTTTTGCGATTCACCTGTCGTAAATTACGGCAAATTTAGAACTAAATACCATAAGAACAGGGTTTACTTGTTGAAATTTTAAAATTCATTGACAAGAAAATCTAGATTTGTTTGTTTCAGCAAGATTCCTGTTGTAAAATTCAATCTGATTGATAATTTGTTCAGATTAGGAAATTTATTGCTCGAAAACTGATGAAGCAAGCTTGAGTTATGGGAAAATAACCATGTACAAAAACCGAACACATTGAAGAAAACATTAAGTCAAAGCATAAAATTCCTAATTTTCTTTTCTATAAGCGCCTTTTTATTTTGGATAATTTATAGAGGTCAAGATACATCTGAGATCTTTGAGGTGTTGAAAAATGAGGTCAATTATTTATGGATTCTGGTTTCTCTTCTCTTTGGACTTTTGAGTCATGTTAGTCGAACTATTCGATGGAATATGTTGATTGAATCATTGGGTAGAAAACCACGGTTTACCAATACTTTCCTGGCTGTAATGGTTGGCTATTTTGCTAATTTAGCCTTACCCCGAATGGGAGAGATATCTCGTTGTGGTGTCATTAGTAAATATGAAGATGTTTCGTTTTCAAAGCTAATAGGAACTGTGGTTTTGGAAAGAGCTCTCGATATTGTTATGCTTTTGCTGCTCTTACTTCTGACCATGTTTACCCAATTTGAAGTATTGTCTAATTTCATGACACGTAACCCACAGGTGAGTTCTAAGTTATCTGCTGTTTTTGCCTCTTCAATTACAATGTATGTTATGCTTGCTTTAGCATTGCTTGTATTTATCTTCAGAAAGAAGTTTAAGCACACCACATTTTATAAGAAGATATTGTTCACTCTTGGCAACTTTATGGATGGGTTTAAAGCTATTCGTAAGCTGGATAATAAACTCCCCTTTATATTACATACTGTCTTTATATGGGTGATGTATTATTTAATGACTTATATTTGTTTCTTTAGTTTTGGATTCACCTCGAATTTGCCTGCATTAGCAGGGCTTACAGTTTTTGTGATGGGGAGTTTTGGTATGGTTGCTCCTGTTCAGGGTGGTATTGGAGCTTGGCATTTCATGGTTATCGGTACACTGTTAATTTACTTACCTAATACGCCTGATATTGAGAAACTATCTAGAAGTTTTGCTTTAGTTGTTCACGGTTCTCAAACGGCTATGATTATTATTGTTGGAGCACTTTCAGTAATTGCTTTACCTTTTGTTAATCGTAGTAAAAGCTTAAATCAAAATTCATAAATAAATTCATATGTGCGTGCAGTTTCAAATAGAAGAGGTAGTTGATCAGCTATCGAAGCGAAATTTTTTGGAATTACCTGTACGTCTATATAAAAACGAACCGAATTGGGTTCGACCTCTGGATAGAGATATTGAGGATGTTTTTGATCCTGAGAAAAATAAGATGTTTCAACGTGGCAGCTGTTGTCGTTGGATTTTGAAAAACTCAAATGGAATTACCGTAGGTCGCGTTGCTGCTTTTATTGATAATAAAACACGAAATTTAAGCGATCAGCCTACAGGAGGGATGGGCTTTTTTGAATGTATTGATGATAAAGATGCAGCTTATATTCTTTTCGATCACTGTGTTGATTGGCTGAAGAATCAGGGTATTGAAGCTATGGATGGACCTATAAATTTTGGGGAGCGTCATCAATGGTGGGGCTTGTTAGTTGATGGCTTTCATAGACCATTGTACAATATGCCATATTCGTTACCCTACTATCAAAACCTTTTTGAATTATATGGTTTTAAAACTTACTTCAAGCAATATACTTATAAGACCCTTTTTTCTACCGATAGTTTAAGTGAGATAATTGAATGGAAAGCGAAACGAATTGAGCGTAATTCCGATTATTCTGTTGTTCATTTTAATAAAAAAAATAAGGATAAGTTTATTCGGGACTTTGTTCATATTTATAATGCAGCTTGGGTTTCGACTATTCCAGGGATTGATTTTATGACACCGGAGCATGCAAATGAGACCTTCAGTTCGCTAAGTTCTATATTGCATGAAAGGTTGCTTTGGTTTGCTTATTATAAGGGTGAACCGATAGGATTTTTTATCATGACTCCAGATATGAATGAGGTTTTAGTTGGGGGAGATGGAAAATTGGGTTTGTTAGGTAGGTTGAAATTCTTGCATTACAAGTATATTAAGAAGAATAAGAATGCAATCGGTTTGATATTCGGAGTTGTGCCTGCTTTTCAGTCTAAAGGGATTGATGCAGCTATGATTTATCAGTTTTCAAAAGAGGGCTTTGATCCGGAATTTCCTTTTGAAACACTTGAGATGAATTGGATAGGTGATTTTAATCCTCGAATGATGCATATGATGGATCATATTGGTGCATCGATTTATAAAACTCACATCACTTATCGTAAACTTTTTGATGATAGTAAAGTTTTTAAGCGTTCTCCAATTATTAATTAATCGACTATTCTTTGTTGTAATCAGCTAAGGTTTTGTTAAAAAAAAAGCCATCTCTTTCGAGACGGCTTTGGTTATTTTTATAGTCCATGTTCTGTATGGAACTTTATTCGTAGTAGACGTATGTCTTCTTCTGAGTAATCTTCTTCTCCCAATTCTTCAAGAGCTTCTTCTATATCGTCGGTTTCAGCTTCATTGAAGTATTCCATTACTTCTTCTTGTCTGTCTTCATCAATTGTTTCGTCGATATAATAATCGATGTTGAGTTTTGTGCCCGAATAGACAATGGCATCCATTTCTTTTAATAAATCAGAAAATTCCATGCCTTTTGCATCAGCAATGTCTTCAAGATCCATTTTTCTATCAACGCTTTGGATGATGTAAACCTTAAATTTTGATTTGTCTGCGATAGATTTCACAACCATATCTTGAGGACGTTCAATATCATTCTCTTCAACGTGCTTGGCAATTAATTCAGCAAATTCTTTGCCAAAACGCTTTGCTTTACCAGCTCCAACACCTTGTATATGCGACATTTCTTCAATATTAATAGGATATTGAATAGCCATGTCTTCAAGTGAAGGATCTTGGAAGATAACGTATGGTGGAGTGTCTTTGATTTTCGATATTTTCTTTCTAAGATCTTTAAGCATCTTTAAAAGAGTAGTGTCTACTGCAGCTGTACCTGTTGATTTTGGAGTGTCTGTGTCTGATTCATTAAATGCATGATCATCCGTAAGCATAAAAGGAGTAGGATTTTTTAAGAATTTGTGTCCTTCCTTCTTAATTTTTATAACCCCATACTGCTCAATGTCTTTTTCAATAAACAAATGGATTAGAGCACGACGGAAAACCATATTCCAAAAATGCTGATCTTTGTCTTTACCACAACCAAAGATATCAAGTTCGTCGTGTTTGTATGATTTTGTCGAAGAGTTTGATTCTCCGGTTAAGATATTTACCAGATGATCGATTTTAAACCTCTCTTTGACTGTTTTGACAACATTGAGAGCCTTAACTACATATTCCTCACCTTGGAACTCTTTTTTAGGGTGTAGGCAGTTGTCGCAACTGCCACAATTCTCTTCAGTATGAGTTTCGCCAAAGTAATGAAGTAGGACAATACGTCGGCAAACTGCTGATTCAGCGTAAGAGACGGTTTCTAAAAGAAGCTGTTTGCCAATTTCTTGCTCAGCGATCGGTTTACCTTGCATAAACTTTTCAAGCTTCTGGATGTCTTTATAGCTGTAGAAAGTTAGGCAATGGCCTTCTCCTCCATCTCTACCGGCACGACCTGTTTCCTGATAATAGCCTTCTAAGCTTTTGGGAATGTCGTAGTGTATTACAAAGCGCACATCGGGTTTGTCGATTCCCATACCAAAGGCGATGGTTGCAACAACAACATCGATATCTTCCATTAGGAATTTATCTTGGTTGCCCGATCGAGTCGCTGAATCCATACCAGCATGATAAGGAACAGCATTAATTCCATTAACTTGAAGTGTTTCTGCTAGTTCCTCGACTTTTTTTCGGCTTAAACAATAGATGATGCCTGATTTACCTTCATTTTTACGAATGAACTTGATAATCTCTTTTGTGGCTTCAACTTTAGGTTTCACCTCATAGTAAAGGTTCGAACGGTTAAAGGATGATTTGTAAACTTTAGCAGTTAGCATGCCAAGGTTTTTTTGTATATCATGTTGAACTTTAGGCGTCGCTGTTGCTGTTAAGGCAATAATTGGAGCTTTCCCAATTTCTTCAACAATAGGTCTTATTTTACGGTATTCAGGTCTAAAATCGTGTCCCCATTCCGAAATACAATGTGCTTCATCTACAGCGTAGAAAGAAATTTTGATATTTTTTAGAAATTCAATATTGCTTTCTTTGGTCAATGATTCCGGAGCAACGTACAATAGTTTTGTTCTGCCTTCGATAACATCTTCCTTAACTTTTAATGTCGCTGATTTTGAAAGGGACGAATTCATAAAATGTGCAACCCCATCATCTTCGCCAAAATTTCTCATGGCATCAACTTGATTTTTCATCAAGGCGATTAATGGGGATATAATTATTGCTGTTCCTTCCAGCATCATAGCAGGTAATTGATAACACAGTGATTTACCTCCACCAGTAGGCATTAGTACAAAACTATCATTACCATTAAGAACATTATTTATAACTTCTTCTTGACTTCCTTTGAAAGTGTCAAAACCAAAATTCTTTTTTAAATGACTAACTAGCTCAAACTCCGTTTTCATCTTCTGTAATTTGTTGTCATTAAATATTAACAATATCTTTTTTTACACTGAAAAATGCTTCGTGTTGAATTGTGAAAAAAAATAATTCTAATATTATCTGTTGCTTATTTTCATATCGCTGAGAACCTGCGAAGCTAATAAAAATGTTTTGCAGATTTAGCTTTTAAAGGTGTGATTTTTACCTCAGTTCAGTCTTTTTTATTCAATAAATGAATACTTTTGTATTTAAATTTAGATAAACATTTGAAGAAAACAAAAACTTAAAGTCTTTTAACAGCTTTTAACTTTTTTTCTTTTTTAAGCCTTTATTTGGGGGTAAATAGAACATTAATAATTTAATACTGATAAGTTTTGAATTCACTGGATAAAATAAAAAAAATAGCAATAAATACAATTCAAGAGGAAGCGAGAACTATAAGTCAACTTGTTGATTATATTGATGATGACTTCGCAAAAGTTGTTGAACTTATTTTAAAGAGTAAGGGGCGCGTTGTAGTAACTGGAATTGGGAAGAGTGCGAATATTGCTAACAAAATTGTTGCAACTTTAAACTCTACGGGAACACCTTCAATGTTTATGCATGCGGCTGATGCCATCCATGGTGATTTAGGGATGATTAGACCTGATGATATTATTATTTGTATATCCAAGAGTGGAAATACGCCAGAGATCAAGGTTTTGGCTCCTTTGATCAAAAACATGAAAAATGTTTTAGTTGGCATGGTTGCTGGTTTGGATTCTTTTCTGGCAAAGCAATCAGATTATGTACTTAAAGCTGTGGTGGATAAAGAGGCTTGTCCTAATAACCTGGCACCAACAAATTCAACGACTGCTCAATTGGTGATTGGCGATGCTCTAGCAGTGTCATTGCTTGAAAGTCGTCAGTTTAGTTCTCAGGATTTTGCAAAATATCATCCGGGTGGCGCTTTAGGCAAAAAGTTATATTTACGTGTGAATGATCTAATTGTTAAACAAACTGCTCCTCGAGTAAAATTAAATGACGATATTCGTTCGGTTATTCTTGAAATCTCTTCGAAGAGAATGGGAGCAGCTGCAGTTATTGACGAAGAAAATATGCTGTTAGGAATAATTACAGATGGTGATTTGCGTAGAATGATGCAGCGGTATGAGGATCTAAAACCTCTTAAAGCGAAGGATATTATGTCGGTATCTCCTAAAACAATTGGTAAGGATGAATTGGCAATTAATGCTTTTCATTTGATGGAGAAAAATAGCATCACCCAATTGGTTGTTTGTCAGGATAACAAGTATATTGGCTTAGTTCATCTTCATGATATTTTAAAAGAAGGTATTGTGTAGATTGGTATCATTTAATCACAAATTGAGTAGTTGTTTATCGTAATTGGTTTTATATGTCAGAGAAAGAAGAAGATGGAATGAGTTTCCTGGAACACTTAGAAGTGTTGCGTTGGCACCTAATTCGTGCCGTATTGGCCGTATTGGTATTTGCTATAACAGCCTTCGTATTTTATGATTTCATTTTTGATCAAATTATATTAGCTCCTAAGAATGTTGATTTCTTCACAAATAGAATGTTTGCTCTTTTTGCAGATTATACTGGCATTGAATCCTTAAAGATCAATACTAAGCCTTTTCAGGTGATTAATATCAATATGGCAGGTCAGTTTGCAACGCATATAAGCGTCTCTCTGGTGATAGGTTTAATCGCAGGTTTCCCTTATTTGTTTTTTGAATTCTGGCGTTTTGTAAGACCGGCTTTATATTCTACCGAGAAGAAACATGCCAGAGGATCGATTTTTTATACCAGTTTCTTATTTGCTCTTGGAGTTTCTTTTGGTTACTATGTGATCACACCTTTATCCGTTCACTTTTTAGGATCCTATAATGTGTCGTCTCAGGTGATGAATCAGATTAATTTAACGTCGTATATTTCAACTATTACCTCAATCGTTTTAGCGAGTGGGATTATTTTTGAATTACCTATTTTAATCTTCTTTTTGAGTAAAATTGGTTTGGTAAGTCCTGAATTTCTAAGGAAATATCGAAAGCATTCTATCGTTTTAATATTGATTTTGTCAGCTATTATAACGCCACCAGATATTTTCTCTCAAATTTTGGTTTGTTTGCCATTATTGGTTTTATATGAAGTAGGGATTGGTATTTCTAAACGTATTCAAAAACAGCAGGCTAAAGAATTTGAATAAATTGTCTAAGCAATAAAAACTATTTAGATTAGTTCTTCTGTCAGGAAGGATTTATTGTTAATTTTGAATCCCTAATAATGTTAGGGATTTTTCTTAAATTACAAGAATCATCATTCATGTTCATCTATTAATGTATACATGCGGAAGTTATCTAAAGGATTAGTATTGTTATTGTTTATTCTGATGGGGGTAGGAATAAGTCAGCCTGTATTTGCTCAGGTTACAAAGCTTAGAGGCAAAGTTATAGATGCCGATACTCAAGAGCCATTACCATTTGTTAATATCGCTTTTAAGGGGACAACTATTGGTACGACTACAGATTTTGATGGGAATTATTTCCTTGAAACTCGTACTCCCACAGATTCCTTGCATATCTCTTTTGTTGGTTATAAAGGGAGGGCTTTTAAGGTTCTTAAAGGAACTTTTCAGACTCTGGATATTGAGCTACATTCCGAAGCAGTTTCCCTGCAGGAAATTAGAATATTGCCTGGAGAGAATCCGGCTCATATTCTATTGAGGAAGATTATTGCACGCAAAAAGAAGAACAATCCATCACGTCTAGAGTCATATCAATATGAGACTTACACGAAAATGGAAATGGATTTAAATAATATTGGTGAAGATTTTAAGAATAAAAAAATCATGCGCCAGTTTCAGTTTGTCTTCGATTATGTTGATACTTCTGTTGTGACAGGTAAGTCCTATTTACCTGTTTTTATTACCGAATCCCTATCTGACTATTATTATAGAAAAAGTCCTAAGCTTGAGCGAGAAGTTATTAAGGCATCTCAAATGTCGGGTATAGAGGATAATGCAAGTTTGGCTCAGTTTACAGGTCAGTTGCATCAGAATATTAATATCTACGATAACTTTATTGACCTATTTAATAAAGGCTTTGTGAGTCCTATTGCAGATGGAGGATTGAGTTATTACAAGTATTATTTGACCGACAGTGCTTACCGTGATGGTAATTGGTCTTACCATATGTCGTTTAAGCCTAAAAGAAAATTAGATCCTTGTTTTGTTGGTGATTTTTGGGTGGCTGATACAACTTTTGCTATTGATATAATGAAAATGCGTATTACCAAAGATGTAAACCTGAATTGGGTTAAAGACTTGGTGAGTACCAATGAATACCAGAAGCTAAATGATTCTACATGGTTCCTGAAAAAACAGAATTTATTTGTTGATTTTATGTTGACGGATAGGGATTCAACTTCTCAGATGGGATTTTTTGGGAGAAAAACGATTTCATATCGTGATGTGAAGTTGAATGTGCCGATTCGTAAAGAGATTGTCAAACTTGAGAATAATGTCATTGTTAATGATGATGCACTTGGTAAAGAGGCCACCTATTGGGATAATGCTCGACCTTTTAAACTTTCGAAGCGAGAATCAGGGATTTATGCCATGGTTGATTCCATTCAAAATGTGCCATTATACAGAAATATTATAGACATTATTCAAACTTTTGTGACAGGCTATTATACGAAGGGGAATTTTGAGTACGGACCATATTACAAGCTCTATTCATTTAATGAAATTGAAGGGAATCGCTTCATGTTTGGCGGAAGAACATCCAATGATTTCAGTACTAAGGTCATGTATAATGCACATCTCGCTTATGGAGATAAAGACAACCGATTAAAGTATGGCTTGGGATTCTTATACATGATTAATAAATTACCACGAGAGACTTTTGGTATGCAGTGGAAGCATGATATTCATCAGCTTGGAAAGAGTCCGAATGCTTTCACAGAGGGTAATATATTAGCCTCATTACTTAAGAGAAACCCAAACAATAAGCTAACTATGCTTAATCAGTTTGAGGCGCATTACGAAAAGGAATGGTTTCAAGGTTTTATGAATACCCTGAAATTCCGTTATCGGGATATTTCTCCAACTCCAATTGTACCTTTTGTTTCTCCTAATGGAGACTTGCCAATAGCTGGAATTAAAGCTTCCGAAATTGAACTTAGAACACGATGGACTAGGAATGAGAAGGTGGTGATGGGTGAATTTGAAAGAGTACATTTTGGCGGGCCCGTGCCTATTGTGAATCTTTACTTGACAATGGGAGTTAAGAATTTACTAGGGAGTAATCATGAATATTTTAAGGCTGATTTAAGTGTCGATCATACACTGGAATTACAACCTTTAGGTAAGTTGCGATATTTAGCAACGGCTTCTAAATTGTTTGGTAAGGTCCCATACCCCTTATTATCTTTGCACGAAGGAAATGAAACCTATGCTTTCGACCCTTATGCATTTAATATGATGAATTATTTTGAGTTTGCCAGTGATCAATACGTGAGCTTATCATTAGAACATCATTTTCATGGTTTTATTCTGAATCGAATTCCTTTGTTTAAAAAATTGAAGTGGCGTTCTGTTGTTACAGCTAAAGGTCTTTGGGGAACATTATCCGATAAGAATAATGGCGCTTTGACAAACAGCGAAGCTAAAATGATTTTCCCTGCAGGTTTGTCAGATGTAAAAGATCCGTATTTTGAAGCCAGCGTAGGCATTGAAAATATTTTCAAATTTTTCCGTGTTGATGCCATGTGGAGATTAAATCATTTGGAGCCAAATCCCAATCAGGATTTCGAAGAATTTGGTATTCGTGCCATGTTTCAGATGACATTCTAAGTGTGAAATTTATTTTGACAAGATATATTAACATATCAGCCTAAGACTATTCCCTACAGTTTCATATATTTGCACAACTCGGGGACAAAACCTAAAGATTTTTTATGATTTTAAGAGCTGAAAATTTAGTAAAGAAATATAAAAGCCGTACAGTTGTTAAAGGTGTATCGGTAGAAGTGAAGCAAGGTGAGATCGTTGGATTGCTAGGACCTAACGGTGCTGGTAAAACAACATCATTCTATATGATTGTTGGATTGATTCAGCCCAATGGTGGGCGGATTTATCTTGACGATAGAGAAATTACAAATGAGCCTGTCTATAAAAGAGCTCAAATGGGTGTTGGTTATTTGGCTCAGGAAGCCTCGGTATTTCGTAAGTTGAGTGTTGAAGACAATATTAAAGCTGTATTGCAGATGTCTGATTTCACAAAAGAATATCAAGAGCAGCGATTGGAAGAAATGCTAAATGAGTTTAGCCTTCAGAAGATTCGCAAGAGTTTGGGAATTCAGCTTTCAGGTGGTGAGCGTAGAAGAACTGAGATTGCTAGAGCTTTATCGATTAAGCCTAAATTTATTCTTTTAGATGAACCATTTGCTGGTGTTGATCCAATTGCGGTAGAAGATATTCAGGATATTGTTCGTAAACTAAAGGACAAGAATATTGGTATCTTAATTACTGACCACAATGTTCAGGAAACTCTTTCGATTACTGAAAGAGCTTATTTATTATTCGAAGGCAATATCCTTAAATCTGGAACTGCAGAAGAGTTAGCTAATGATGAAGATGTGCGTCGAGTATACTTAGGAAAGAATTTTGAGTTAAGACGTCAAAAATAGAAATGACTGTTTTTTTTTGAAAAAGACGATGCTTATGTCTTATTCGTTTGAAATAGATTAAGATAGGAGAAGTTTTTAAAGTTGATTAATTTTGATCCGTCAGGCTTAAAAAGCCAGAAAATAAAAAATATTAAGAAACTTTGTTTTTTTTCAAAAATACTATTGCACAAATAAAAAAAGACACATATATTTGCACCGCAATTAACCCGCGGATGTGGCGTAATTGGTAGCCGCGCTAGACTTAGGATCTAGTGCCGTAAGGCGTGGGGGTTCGAGTCCCTTCATCCGCACACAGAGAAATAACCTTAAACCGCCCTTCTGAAGATGTGAAAACATCATGCTTGAGGCGGTTTTTTGCAATTTTAAAGGGTTTATCATTCTAATAGCTGAAAAATGAATATCACAAGAACCAACACTGATGATTTGAATGCTGTAATTAAATTACAGTTAGTAAAGGAAGATTATGCGAGTCAAGTTGACTCTGTGCTTAAGGAACACCGTAGAAAAGCAAGTATCGATGGTTTCCGTCCAGGTAAAGTGCCAATGGGTTTGATTAAAAAAATGTATGGTACTCCGGTTTTAGCTGATGAAGTAAATAAAATTCTTGGTCGAGAACTATATAAGTTTATCGAAGAAAACAAGTTGGATATTTTAGGTGAGCCTCTTCCTAGTGAGACTGAGCAAAAGGATATCAATTGGGAGAAAGATACTGAGTTTGAATTTGCATTCGATATTGCTTTGGCTCCTGAGTATACTCTTAGCCTAAGCAAAAGAGATAAAATCAACTTCTTTAAAATTGCAGTTGATGAGAAAATGATTCAGAATGGTGTAGATATGCACGCTCGTCGTTTTGGTTCTAACGAAGATGCCGAAGTTGTTGAAGACAAAGAAATCCTTAAAGGAAACTTTGCTCAACTTGATGCTGAAGGAAATCTTGTTGAAGAGGGTATCGTAAGTGAAGATGTTGCTATTTCATTGGAATATATGAAAGACGAAGAGTCTAAAGCGAAATTCGTAGGTGCTAACGTAAACCAGATTATTACTTTTAATCCTGCAAAGGCATTCCCTAATAGATCTGATTTAGCTTCTATGCTAGGTGTTGCTCCAGAAATGGCTGAAACTCTTGAATCTGATTTCCAATATACAATTACAAATATTTCTAAGTTTGTTCCTGCTGAAATGAATCAGGAGTTATTCGATAAAGTATTTGGTGAAGGAAAAGTTGCTTCTGAAGAAGAATTCAGAAATCAAATTAAAGCAGATATCGAGGCTCAGTTGGTTAACGATAGCGATTATAAATTCTTAATTGACTCTAAAGAGAAATTGGTTAAGAAAGCAAAAATCGAACTTCCTATTGCTTTCTTGAAGCGTTGGATTATTGCGACTAACAAAGAGATGACTGCAGAGCAAGTAGAAAGCGATTTCGAAAACTATTCGGATGATATCAGATGGCAGTTAATTAAAGATAAGTTAGTAAAAGAAAACGATCTTAAAGTAAGTGAAGAAGAGGTTGTTGAATTTGCTAAGAAACAAGCTTTAATGCAATTCCAGCAGTATGGTATGATGGAAGTGCCAGAAGAGTACTTGATGAACTATGCTAAGCAAATGTTAGAGAATAAAGACGAGGCTAGAAAAATCTGGGATCGTAAATTAGATGACAAAGTTATTGAGTACCTTAAGAATACTATTAAGGTTGAAGATAAAGAAGTTTCGACTGAAGAATTCAACAAAATGTTTGAATAAGCATTTATAGAATAAATACATTTGCAACCACGCTCTAATGAGCGTGGTTGTTTTTTATTCAGCATTTTGTATAAGTGATGTATATAAAAGCATTTTTTTTAGCTAATTTAGCTAAACTTAAATGTTGTAATTGTACATTAAATAATAGTCTTTTGTTTTGGGAGGTTTATCCAATCAAAACTCAAATTAAATATTTTCATCCTATGATACCACAAGACGAATTTAAAAAGTTTGCGACTCAGCATAGAGGAATTAGCAGTCTTTCATTAGATAAATATACCTCTATCAGTAATTCATATATTTCTCCTACTATTATTGAGGAACGTCAGTTAAATGTTGCTTCTATGGACGTGTTTTCACGTTTGATGATGGATAGAATCATCTTTCTTGGTGTGCCTATCGATGATTATGTTGCTAATATTATCATGGCTCAGTTATTATTTTTAGAGTCAACTGAACCCAATAAGGATATTCAGATCTATTTTAATACACCAGGTGGTTCGGTACATGCAGGCTTAGGTATTTACGATACCATGCAGTATATCAATTGCGATATCGCAACTATTTGTACAGGTATGGCAGCTTCAATGGGTGCTGTCTTGTTAACAGCAGGAGAAAAAGGAAAGCGTTCAGCTTTGAAACACTCTCGTGTGATGATTCATCAGCCTATGGGTGGTGCTCAAGGTCAGGCTTCTGATATTGAAATTACTGCCCGTGAGATTATGAAATTGAAGAAGGAACTTTATACCATTATTTCAGATCATTCAGGAATGCCTTTTGATAAGGTTGAGAAAAATTCTGATCGTGATTATTGGATGACTGCTCATGAAGCAAAAGAGTATGGTATGATTGACGAAGTTTTGTTAAGAGAGCCTAAGAAATAAGGCTTGAAAAATCATAAAAATCTAGGAAATGCAGAGTTTAGCTTAAAATGCTTAACTTTGCATTTCTAATATAAGAAGGAATCGTATTTTGAAAATACGAAGATCTATTTAATTGTAAACAACTTGGTTTAATGATGTTTAATATCTGACATCGACAAGCTAAAAGACTATATTTTACTTATGGATAAATGTTCATTTTGTGGGCGAGATAAAAAAGATACCAATCTTTTAATTGCGGGAATCAGTGGTCACATTTGCGATAGTTGTATCGATCAAGCACACGAGATCATTAAGGAAGAGGCAAAAATTAATTCTGATCTTAACTTGACCGACCTTCAGTTGTTGAAACCAACTGAAATTAAAGCTTTCCTTGATCAGTATGTTATTGGTCAGAATGATGCTAAAAAATATCTTTCGGTTGCCGTTTATAATCATTACAAAAGGCTACTTCAGGAAGAGGATGATGAGGAGATCGAAATTGAAAAATCGAATATCATTCTAGTTGGAGAAACAGGAACAGGTAAAACGCTTTTGGCAAGAACGATTGCTAAAATGCTTCACGTACCATTCACGATTGTTGATGCGACAGTTTTGACTGAAGCAGGTTATGTTGGTGAAGATATCGAATCGATTCTAACACGTCTTTTACAAGCTTCAGATTACGATGTTGAGGCTGCTGAAAAAGGGATTGTATTTATCGATGAGATTGATAAAATTGCACGTAAGAGTGATAACCCATCAATTACTCGTGATGTTTCTGGTGAAGGTGTTCAGCAAGGTTTATTGAAATTGCTTGAAGGATCTATAATCAATGTTCCACCACAAGGCGGTCGTAAGCATCCTGATCAAAAAATGATACCTGTTAATACAAAGAATGTTCTTTTTATTTGCGGAGGTGCTTTTGATGGTATTCAGCGTAAAATTGCTCAGCGTTTAAATACGGCTGTTGTTGGTTTTAACGCGAGTAAAACTGCTGAGAAAGTTGATCAGCAAAATTTATTGCAATACATAGCTCCACAGGATTTAAAATCATTTGGTTTAATACCTGAGATTATTGGTCGTCTACCTGTTCTAACTTATTTAGAGCCTTTGGATCGCGAGGCACTTCGAAATATTCTAACTGAGCCTAAAAATTCAATTGTTAAGCAATACAATAAGCTGTTTAAGATTGATGATATTGAATTGACTTTCGACGAGAGTGCTTTGGAATATATCGTTGATAAGGCTTTGGAATACAAATTAGGGGCACGTGGTTTGCGTTCAATATGCGAAGCAATTATGATGGATGCTATGTTCGAATTACCAACTTCAGATGAAAAAACAGTTATGATTGATGCTAAGTATGCTGCTGGGAAATTAGAAAAAACCAACATGAAACATTTGAGAATAGCTTAAGTTTGCATTCTATATAAAAACAAAAAAAGTCTGGTGATTAACCAGACTTTTTTGTTTTTATGCTTTAACCGATTTAAGATATTCATTTTTTAGAATTGACATGATAATCTTGTCGTGATAGGCTCCATCCCTAAAGCAAGCCTGCCTGAGTTTTCCTTCTGGTGTGAATCCTGCTTTTTGATAGGCTTTTAATCCGCCAATGTTTGGTTCCGATACCGTTAGCATCAATCGGTTCAGTCCCTTTTCGCAAAAGGCAATTTTAAGAACCAGCCTTGTCACCTCGCATCCAATACCTTTATTCCATTGTGACTTGTCACCGATAAAAATGAAGTATTCTCCTGATTTGTTTAGTCTTGAAATCTTGCAAATACCGGTAAACCCAATTAATTGCTCACTGTCTCTCAAGAAAATTCCAAGGTTTAAACCTTTTGTGTCTTCAAGAACAGATTGGAACCAAACATCCACTTCGTCTGGGCTGTTTGTTTTCTGAAAAGCAGAGAGTGAATATCTGATACTTTCACTATCATTAAGCCATTTGTAAAAGGAAGAGATATGAAGCTTGTTTAAAGCTTTTAGTTCAATCATACTTTATTTTCTCTCGTAATCAATAAAAGAATAGGCGTACTCATTTTTAGCATCAGGCATATAATCCTCACGTTTTACGCTATTCCAGATTTTTGCTTCAAGCTTAGGGAAGAAGGTATCTCCATCAAATTTGCTATGCACTAATGTTAGATACAATTTATCTGCCTTGTCAATAGCTTCTTTATAAATGGTACCACCACCAATAATAAAAGCTTCCTGATCGGCAGGAACTATAGCAAGAGCTTCTTCCAAAGAATTAACCACAATGCAACCTTCTACCTTATAATCCGCCTGACGGGTAATTATTATTGAGGTTCGGTTTGGTAGCGGTTTTCCTATTGAATCGAATGTTTTGCGTCCCATAATAATATGGTGTCCTGTTGTTAAAGCCTTGAATCGTTTTAGATCGGCAGATAATCGCCAAATCAGTTGATTATCTTTTCCAATAACATTGTTCTGAGAAGCTGCTACGATGATCGATATAGGCATAATAGTGGTATGTTGGTGAATGTATAAGTTCGTTAATGAGTGAAAGAGTTAATGGGTGAATTTGTGATTAAAACTCAGATGCTTAAATCCCAATACCTTATTCAGTTTAACTCTTTAGCAATTTAACCATTTAAATGAGACTAGACTGAAATAGCTCCCTTTATGTGGGGATCAGCTTCGTAGTTTTCCAGACTAAAGTCTTCGATTTTAAAATCAAAAATACTTTTAACATCAGGATTGATTTTCATTTGAGGCAGCTTTTTAGGCTTCCGAGTCAATTGTAGATCAACTTGTTCTAGATGATTGTTGTAAATATGAGCATCACCTAATGTATGAATAAAATCGCCTGCTTCTAAATCACAAACCTGGGCCATCATCATGGTTAGTAGGGCATAAGAGGCAATATTAAAAGGCACACCTAAAAAGATATCGGCACTACGCTGATATAACTGACAGGACAATTTGCCATCAGCCACGTAAAATTGAAATAGGGCATGACAAGGAGGTAAAGCCATATTTTCTATATCGGCAACGTTCCAGGCACTTACAATTAATCGGCGTGAGTTTGGATTGTTCTTAATATCATTTACCAATTGAGAAATTTGATCAACATGTTCGCCATTAGCTTTAGGCCATGAACGCCATTGATAGCCATAAACATGCCCTAGGTCGCCATTCTCATCAGCCCATTCATTCCAAATTTTCACCCCATTGTCCTGTAGATATTTGACGTTGGTATCGCCATTCAAAAACCACAAAAGCTCATGAATGATGGATTTTAAATGTAGTTTTTTGGTTGTAAGTACAGGAAAGCCTTCTGATAGGTCGAATCGCATTTGATGACCGAAAATACTAATTGTTCCGGTTCCTGTTCGGTCACCCTTTTGGTTACCTTCCTGAGTCACTTTCTCTAGCAATTCGAGATATTGGCGCATAGTTGTTCAAATTTTTTCTTAAAATTAGTTTAAAGTTAAACTTTCCAACGGAAGAATGTTTCTCTCTTCTAAATATTTCGAGAATCAACTTATTAACATCTCTGTTGAAAACTATTTGCGAATAGGAATATCGAAACAGACTTTAGCTTTTAAAAAGCTTAATCTGAAAAATATTTTTATTTAACTCAACATAAATCATTAATTTAAAGTCTCCTTATATTATCTAATCGTTTAAAAATTAGGTCAAATGCTCATCAAAACCTACGGAAGTGCTGTGTATGGAATTCATGCCACCACCATCACAATTGAAGTTAATGTTTTTAATGGCGTTCGTTTTTCTTTGGTTGGTTTACCCGATAATGCCGTGAAGGAAAGCCAGCAGCGTATTGATTCTGCTTTAAGAGAAGTTGGTTATAAAATTCCAGGTAAAAAGATCATTATTAATATGGCACCTGCTGATATTCGGAAGGAAGGCTCGGCCTATGATTTGCCCTTAGCCGTTGGAATATTAACGGCTACTGAACAAATTAAATGTCCAGACTTGCAAAAATATGTGATTATGGGTGAGCTTTCTTTGGATGGAAGTTTAGTGCCTATTAAAGGTGTTTTACCTATGGCTATAAAGGCCCGAGAAGAAGGTTTTGAAGGTTTGATTTTACCAAAGGAAAATGCGAAAGAAGCGGCAGTTGTCAATAATTTAAAGGTTTATGGCATTGAGAATATTAAGGAACTGATTGATTTCTTTAATGGAGAGGCTGAGTTGGTCATTACAGAAGTAGATACAAGAGCAGAGTTTTATTCTCATCTGAATCATTTTGAACATGATTTTGCAGATGTAAAAGGACAAGAAAATGTAAAAAGAGCCCTTGAGATTGCCGCAGCTGGTGGACACAATATCATAATGATTGGCCCTCCAGGTTCTGGAAAGACAATGCTGGCAAAGCGTATTCCAGGTATTTTACCTCCACTAAGTTTACAGGAAGCCTTAGAAACTACAAAAATACATTCGGTAGCTGGCACGCTTGAAAAGGGAAGTGGTTTAATGACTAAACGACCATTTAGAAGTCCACATCATACGATTTCCGATGTCGCACTGGTTGGGGGCGGAACAATTCCCAAACCCGGTGAAATTAGTTTATCACACAATGGTGTGCTTTTTCTCGATGAATTACCTGAATTTAAAAGAACGGTGCTCGAAGTCATGCGACAACCTTTAGAAGATAGAACGATTACAATCTCACGTGCCAAGTTTACGGTTGATTACCCGGCAAGTACGATGTTGATTTCATCAATGAATCCCTGCCCTTGCGGGTTTTATAATCATCCAGATAAAGATTGCCTTTGTCCCCCAGGTATGGTTCAAAAATATTTGAGTCGAATTTCTGGGCCTCTTCTCGATCGAATCGATATTCACATTGAGGTGACACCCGTTTCCTTCGATAAAATTTCAGACGAACGACTTTCTGAAAAGTCCTCAGTTATTAGAGAAAGGGTAGAGCTCGCTCGTCAGGTTCAATCCGCACGTTTTGTCGATGAGGAAGGCATTCATTCCAATGCCATGATGAGTTCTCGACTTCTGCGTAAATACTGTCGACCCAACGAAGCTGGTATGCAGCTTTTGAAAGTTGCCATGGAAAAAGTTGGTCTTTCAGCTCGGGCCTACGATCGAATTTTAAAAGTCACAAAATTTCATTATAAGTCGGTATCTTTATCAGCATGATGATAAATACAATGAAAGCAAAGTACATAAGAGTATCGACATTGGAACAAAATACAGCAAGGCAAAATGTGGGTTGTAAAGAATATAAGCTGTATGAAGATAAGTTGTCTGGTTTAATTCCATTCAGTAAAAGATCTGCAGCAATAAAATTGATGGAGGATATTGAAAAAGGATATATTAACTATGTTCATATTAGTTCAATAGATCGACTTGGACGAAACGTAATAGATATCCAAAATCAATTGAATTGGTTTGTTGATAGAAAAGTACAAGTCTATGCTGAGAACATTCAAATGAATCTGCTAAATGAAGACGGAACATTGAATGCAATTGCAAAGATGATTATTGACTTATTAAGTTCTGTTGCAAGCATCGAAATAAATGCAATTAAAGAACGTCAAATGCAAGGAATTAATATTGCAAAAGTTAAAGGTGATATCTATAAAGGAAGAAAACGTGGTGCTGTAATGTCAGATAAAGATTATTTAAAACGACATAAAGATGTCGTTAGCCTTCTCAAGGATGGTTTGAGTTTAAATAAAATTTCGAAACTAACTGGTAAAGCATTTGTGACTGTAAAATCGGTTGACCAAAAATTAAATTCTTTAATAGCTTGATTTTAACATTCTTTTAAAGTCTTGATAATCAAAGGATAGTTTTAACCTAATATATAAGATATAACAAGAAAAGATTTAAGTAATTGTTTTTATATGTTAATGTTAAAAATGAGATGAATACATATGGAAATGTAACGTTTTTAAATGAAATTTTAATGATTAATAATTGTCAAAAAGATATAACGTTAATGTAATCAGATAGATAATAAAATTGCGCCTTTTTGCAAGTAATCTGAGTAAACCACCTTGTTCCTCAAGGGGTTTTATTAAATCAAGAAGTGAAAATAATCGTTTTTGAGATTGAATACAGTAATTGATTCGAATCTTGTGAATCGCATATTAATGATTTTGTGTATCAGTTCTAACTAAAAAAATATTCATTCTTCTTCATTAAGTCGAGTTTAATTTCAATCGTATTTTTATTATCGTTTTGATAAGGAAGTTTTATTTTGTCAATTTTCTTGACTTGTGCTGTACTGTCATCTAATTGAGAAATTAATTGTTCATGAAGAAACTCTATTGGATTCGTTTTAATTAATGCAATAAATTCCTTCTTGATAATAACTAACATCTTATCTACATGATTTGGATGACAGCCAAATGAATCATGTATCCAATCAGAGGATTTAATGTTATTATTTCGTAATCTTAATGCAACTCGTCTCAATAAATCCGCATCAAGTGAATGAATGAAATTTGGACTAATTGCTCTCCTCATTTTTTTTGAATCGATTATTGATGAACGATCTTTTTGAAAAATATTAATTTGTTTTTCTGAATTTGGAAGCTTCAATGTTATCTGTTTTTTACTAGCTTCTTTGTATTTAACATGGTTAACCATAAAGCCATCAGATGTTTTCCAACTTATAGCTTTATTGGACTTTGTTAAAATTGAATTCATTTCTTGAATATACTTTTCGAATGCTTTACCTCCGTTTAATTCTCCATAGATTGCTTCTCCAATAATCCTTGATAGATGTAATGCACTTTCCTTTGTTATCCAATGAGTGTCAATATTGTTTTGAATAATACTTTTCCATATTAAATCAGACATACCAATTGTAGTACCTCCATAATTTGAAATCATAACGGGGGTTTTACATATGCTTCTTCCGTTGGTTTCTAATAATTTCATCAATATTTCCAATTTCTCAATTTTATCTTCATGTTGGAATTCATTTTTCATATTCATTTTGAATTTCAGCTCATTTAATTCATCATCTATTAGATCGATTGATGTTTCAGCTATACGAATATAAATATCTTCTCTTTTTTGATTCCCATTTTTATCAAACGTCGGTATAACATTTGTTGCCTCACAACCTGCTATATCTCCTGTGATTGCAGATGTAAATTGACTACCACTGTTACATGCATCAAGATGAATTCTGGTTTTAATTTTGTAATTAGAATCGTTGATGAAATTTTGCATTTCTATTTGATGCGATAGGAATTGATATGGTTTATCAGCTTGTTTATAGGAGGTATTAAGCATTTCTTTTCCTCTTTGAACTCTATGTGTAAATGGCAATTTATCATCGCCATAGAGCGAAGCTAAATAAGCCCAACACCAATTTTCACCATTTTTTGTTAATTGTTCTCCTTGAGCATATTCAAGCATTGCTTTAATAGCATCTGTCCCTTGAGGAGATAATATTGATGGAATAGGATAGATTCTTCCTCTTGAATCATATGAGTGAGGAAAGTATATTGTTTTATCAATATATTTTTTTGCAAGTTTAATTGCTAATTTGTGAGTTCGATAATTGCTTAATGCTGATTCGTATTGATTGTAATAAGCTTTATATAATTCGAGTGATTGTAAATATATTTTTCGATTATCTTTAATCTTTGCTCTTTCAGATTCACTTATCTTTAGAGAGCTATCATTTAGATCAATTTCTAATTTGCAACTTTTATTATCTGGTTTATTAAACTTTACAAAATCGTTATACCTTGGTTCTACAAGATCTTGTTCTATTCTCATTAAGACCGATTCATTTATACACCATGCTGTTGACTGGATGTAATTTATAGAATCAAATACATTTTTAGAGTATAACGAATAGTCAATATCTCGGACATGTGATCTGATCATTTCATATTGTATATGCTGATATCCTCCGCTGATTGTATTGTTCTCGTATTTCCAATCAACTGGTTGTTCTGTCAATGGAGAAGGGAAAAATGACTTGTATGACTGAACGGAAATATCGTTTAAGATGTCATTGGGAATATTACAAGAATAGAATACTTGTCTTTTGTATGTACCTGAATTATCATCTCCACTCTCATTAAGACAGAAATATTGACTTGCATCAACTATGATTTCAACAAATCGCCATGTGTGTTCGAAAGACAACTCTGTTAATATCTTATTTTGAATTAAATTAATATGCTTGTGTCGAGTTTTAATTGACCCATTGCCACCTGAATGAGAATCAATGTTTGTTAAATATGAAAGAAGAAATAGAATTTCAGTGATTTTAGTTTTTATAATTTCATCATCATTAAAATAAGTTTTTAGAAGAGTCCGATACTTTCTTGCACATCCATTATAAATCCAATTTTTCACATGCGGTATAATGTTTGACGCTTCATGTATTAATAATTCGTTCTTCAATATTTTCGTTCGATCCATTATTCTTATTTCGATAATCAATTCAATTTGTCTTACTCATTTTCTATAAACCTTTAAGCTACTATAAGGTTTAAATTTAATATCGCACTAAAATAAGATTCTTTGAGATGAATCTGCTTGAAGTTTGCTATTAATGTTTAAGGTATACTCTAAATGTTAATTGTTTCATAATAATGTTACTTTTGATTTAAATCAAAAAAATACATTATGACAGTACAATTTTCACAAACGGAAACAGACATACTAGATCAATTTACTGCAGGAACAAGTTTCACACTTGATTCTAAAAATTATACAGTTTTGGAATCAGGTAAGCCAAGACCTCCAAAGGGAGAAGGTAAAACAGATCTTTATATCTTGGCAAATGATTCTAACAATAATTCTATTGAACTAAAAATATCAATAAAACAGCATAATGCTGATTTTCTTGAAAACAAAATTAGTTTAGATAGAGCGATACAAATACTAGGGGATGATGCTCAAGATATTATTAGTGATTCAATAAGTGACATCGAAGATGAATTTCGTGATGATTATTTAATAACTATCAATAAATATGGGCGCACCGTAGCGAAGACATTAAAGATAGGTTGGAAATTCGAATTGCTTAATTGTAAAAGTGGAGCTAAATCAGGATTGATGAAACTTAATGACGCACAAAAAATAGATGTTTATTCAGGTTCTAATCTTGATTGTTCAAAAAAGAATTCCAATGTTAATGGTCGAATAGTAGCTAATTCAGGTGTTGCAAATTGTATATTAGAACTAAAGAAAAATCCAACATTGACTACTCAAACCATAATAAACGATTTGAGACCCATCGCTGATTATGCTAAAACACAAAGTATTTATTTTGCGTGTAAGGCTGTAAATTATAGAATGACCCCAGATAAATGGGATGGGAATCGACCATTAGCTGTTTATGTGAATTGGTTTATAGATGATTCGAAACTTAATGGCGAAATTGTATTTGATTCTCCATTAAGCACGTCAGCAAATAGTATTGGTAAGAATATTAGAAAACTCCTTAAAATATTAAATATAAATGATGGAAATTTTAAGTCGATTAAAACCATTTTGGAAAATGTAAAATATTACGAATAATTTAAATATATTTGTCAAATAATGACAAGTCGAAATAAGACATCTCTATGAAGATTACATTTGGCGAATATATTCGAAAACTCAGAAATGAAAAAGAATTAACTTTAACGCAACTTGCGGCGTTACTTGGATTAGATTCTGCTAATTTAAGTAAGATCGAAAATGGGAAAAGAGATTTCGACGAAAAAAGATTAATTATATTATCTGAAATATTTAATATTAGAGAAGATGTAATACGACAAGAGTATATAGGTGACATAATTGCAAAAACTCTTTATGAGAACAATTGTAATGAAGCTATATTTACAATGGTCAAAGAGAAGGTTAAATACTTAGAACAAAAAGAAGTTAAAATATGAAAGTAGTTTCGTTTTTTGCAGGAGCAGGCGGATTAGATTTGGGATTTGAAAAGGCTGGATTTGATGTAATATGGGCAAATGAATACGATAAAGTTATTTGGGAAACATATGAGAAAAATCATAAACAGACTACTCTAGACAGGAGAAGTATTGTTGATATTAAGTCTGATGAGGTTCCTGAATGCGATGGAATTATTGGAGGACCGCCATGTCAAAGCTGGAGTGAAGCAGGTGCTTTAAGAGGAATAAATGATAAACGAGGTCAATTATTTTTCGACTTTATAAGAATCTTAGAAGCTAAACAACCAAAATTCTTTTTAGCAGAGAATGTTAGTGGAATGTTATTACCTAGACATAAAGATGCTCTTGAGAATATTAAGGAAATGTTTAGAAATGCAGGATACGAACTTTCTTTTCAACTATTAAATGCTTGTGATTATAATGTTCCACAGGATAGAAAACGTGTGTTTTTTGTAGGAATTAGAAAAGACCTTGGGTTTAAATTTGAATTTCCAAACATCACTTATCCCAAAGTTGATTTGTTAACTACCATAGGTGATCTAAAAGAAAATGCAGTTCCTGCTTTAGAGAAAAATCATACAAACCAAATGTCTTGCGTTATACCTAATCATGAATACATGATAGGTGGATTTTCGACTATGTTTATGTCTAGAAATCGTGTGCGAAAATGGGATGAACAATCATTTACAATTCAAGCTGGTGGTAGACATGCTCCTATACATCCTCAAGCTCCAACTATGGAACTTGTTGAAAAGGATAAACGGAAATTTGTTGAAGGACAAGAACATTTGTATAGACGTTTAAGTGTAAGAGAATGTGCAAGAATTCAGACTTTTCCTGATGATTTTATTTTTTATTATTCCAAAGTTGCTGACGCTTATAAAATGATTGGTAATGCTGTTCCTGTAAATTTTGGGAACTTTATGGCAGAATGTATTAAACAGCAGATTGAAGAGTGTGAAAAGAATAAAGGTAAAGTTATATCTAAAGAATGTGCAGAAATCTAACAAGCACATAAAGTATCTGATTAAATTCACTTTATTGCAACACAAAGTAGGAAACATTTACAGGATTAGACTTTATAGTCTAATCTTTTTTTTTTATTACAGTTATTAGACGATTTAAGGCACAATTTAAATGTTAATGTGTATAATCGAAACATTATATTTTTGAAAAAATAACGAAATCAAGAATATATTTAATTCATTAAGAAAACAATGATATAAAGCGTTTTGATCTTGATGTAGCATTCTATATCATTTGAAAAAGATCGTGTGTTATATCGCCGTAAATCATGATTAAAAATGAAATTACTGTATGGGATTGGATAGTTTGAATATAAAAAAAAGACAAGCTTCATAAAGATCGTTTATGAAGCTTGCCTTTTCTATTAATAATGCAGGATGTCAATATTTGCAAACTACATTTTCTCAATACATTTTAAATACTCTTGATATTTAATACCATCTTTTATTTCACTATCATAGATGTATAATCTCACATCAGATATTATCTTTTGCGATAAAGTTTCAATTTCTTCTTTCTCTAGATTAAAGAATGCTGAATATGTAAATCCTCCACCATTGCGACTGACTTTTGAATCTACTTCAACATTAGGTCTTTCTATTTTTGTACCATCTTTAAAAAGAATTATAACACCTTTAATTCCTACATTAATTGTACTTCCAGAAACCTGAATACTCATATAGTTGGTTATTGAAGAATCAGTTTGAACTCGTAGGAATGATATTGGATTGATGTATGGTGAATGATATTTGGTTTTATTTGTAAATTTATCCTTCTCTACAATTATGCTATTACAATAATCCTCGATATTTTCCTTGATAACTACTTTTTTTGTTTTAAGTGGCTTTATCTCTTTGATTATATATTGAGGACTATATGTCATAGAGTTCAATCGAATTTTAAATCGATTACCTGTCGTATTATCAATGATATTTGTTTGGAATTTTAAATTAGTAACACCGTTTACTTTTCCAATTTCCTCAATTGCAATATTACTGAATCCATATTTTTCTAATTTTTTTGGAACTCTTTTGTTTAGAGCATTAATTACTGCGGAACTTAATCCGATATTCGTAATTTCTTTTAAATATTCGTTAGTGAATGTTTCTTTTACTTCAAGAGTTTTCTTTCCTACTGGTGCTACTTGAGCAGTAGAATTAAATGACATTACTAACGCGATAATAATGACTAAAAGAGATAGTTTTTTCATATTGATTCTTTAAATAAAATAATGAATCCATAAGGTTCTTTCGGATACGGATAGTGCTCTATGTAAATTGAAAGAGGGCGTGAACCTCTACTAATGATTTAATAATACGAGGTATCTGGAAACACCCTAGAAGATTAAACACAGCAGAATAGAACACGCCCATGCAGGCGCGTCAACTCAACCATTTCCTCTTCTATTAAATTTTCCAGATTTTCGTATAGAGAAATAATTAGTAACGCAAACTCTTTATATGTAGTATATTATCTTTTGTTTAGATCATGTATGAAATTTTTACTTGTTTCAATGTTTAAAAATAGAACATATCTGACAATTTTCTTTATGAATGTTAATCTTATTTTACATTATTCATCCCAATACTGATATGTTTTAACTCCATTTTCTCGAATTATTTTTTTTATCCTCCTTACTTTAGGGTAAACACCTTCATTAAGCTCTTCTGTATCTGCATGATCTTCGAAAGGCAAATTGTCCCAATCAAGAGTTGTATATTTATTTTGTCCATTATTTTCCTTTAAAGATTTCTTATATGCAAATAATTGATGTCCACGATATATTGGTATCATTGCTTTTGCCCAACCTTTTATTTTAACAACAGCAAAATCGTCTCCGATTTCTATCCATTCTAATATCTTTAATAATTGTGATTTAAAAATATCATGATTATCACTGTAATGTATTATTTCGTTGTCAAGACTGTTTTGAAGCGCTCTATTGGTTTCATATAAATCTTTCATATCAATCTCTATTTGAGATAATTCATACTCAAATTTGCGCTCAAAAGCATCGTATTTAACATCATCAATCTTACTAGATAATAATCTTTCATAGTTTTTTTCAGACATTATTTTTAATG
Source organism: Ancylomarina euxina (assembly GCF_003863355.1). Classification (GTDB taxonomy): domain Bacteria; phylum Bacteroidota; class Bacteroidia; order Bacteroidales; family Marinifilaceae; genus Ancylomarina; species Ancylomarina euxinus. Next base: position 484,497 of record NZ_QQWG01000001.1, read on the forward strand.
CTCGTTTTCTTTTTAGGTGTGTGGTAAGATTGGCATTATTAGTATCGATTTTTTGTTTTAAATCTGATCTAACTAATTCATCTTTCGATAGACTTGCATTACTTTCTAGTACGTTTCGTACTTCCTGGATTAAGAATGGTCTATTAACAGATTTCGTATCACACTTTTTAGAACAGCGATAAATATTTATATTATTTGACTTTATGATGATTTGATTCATTGTTGCACCACATTTACACTTTATGAATGAGGCGAAAGGATTAACATGGACACCAATTCGTCCAGCAAATCGCTTTCTTTCATCGATAAATTTTTGTGCTGCATTGAATGTTTCTTCATCAACAATCGCTGGAACTTTAATGATTGAATCATTATATTTTCTTTTCCCACAATAAAAGGAGTTACGTACGATTGAATGAACACTTCCAGTTTTCCATTCTTTTGTTTCGTAATTTTCATTAAGATAGTTTACTATCGTCCTTACTCCAACACCATTAAGTAGTAATTCAAACATTTTTTTAACGAGAATAGATTCTCCTTCATTAATAACAGGCTTGCCATCAGAACCTTTATCGTAACCATAAATTTTAGCACTAAAACATCCTCCTTGACTTGCTGCAAATTGTTTTCCCGATTTAATTCGATGACTTAATGAAATGGATTCTTGTTGTGCCATACTGGAAAGCATTCCTGTCATCATTTGGACAGTTGGATTTTCAACTCCATTCTCATTTAATGTTGATAACCCTTCTTTTTGTATATGAATTGCTATACCTTTTTTAGTGCAATCATCAATAAAATTTACGATATCAATATATCGTCTAGATAATCTGCTTAATTCACTAACCATTATGTGCTTGATATTATTATCCTGAATGTAATCAAGCATTTTATTGAATTCAATCCTTTCATCCAACCCTTTTCTAAAACCTGATATTTTCTCTGCAAATATTGCAGAGATGTCTAATTTTAAATACTGAGCCCAACGTTTTAAATCATCAATTTGACGATCGAATGATTGAGAGTCATCTGTTGAACTTACTCTTGCGTATATAACTGCTTTCATATTAAATTGTTTGCCTAAATATAAATGAAAAATAATCGACTTACAATGAAATTTTGTAATTAAAGTTTCGCGAACAATTGCCGACCTGGAAGGCTCTGAGACTATTGAGACCGATCATTTATCTGAAGCTATTCAGTACCGAAGTTTGGATCGTGATGGTTGGGGAGGGTGATATTTAATGTTGAATTAAGAGTTATGAATTTACTGGACACTCCTTGGATTTCCCCTTTTGTTTTGCTCTGGCTTGGGTGTAATTTGTACAGTTATTGGATAACTATTAACATTTACGAAAATCCAACTGATAACTAGCTTAATGGTCTTGGCTTAGGAGTCCGATAGCTATCGGAAGTAGTGGAAATCTCGCAGTTCATTTGGCTTTTTGAGGGGTGGGGCGAGGAGTTGCAGCGTAAAGCACGACCAGCAGTATAGAAGGAACCTCACTTTAGATTGGCGTTAAATACTCAATTTTTACAAATTGGGGAAAAGATAAATCCTATTGGCTTGTTTTGTATATTGTTTTCTTACTTTTGTTATACAAATTTTGCAAACAGGTAACTGTTTGGTATTGAAATTGAAAAATATAGACTAATGGGAAATAAATTAAATGATCCTATTGGCCGATTGATGGGCTTACGTTATAAGTCGCATCCTTGGCACGGGATTGATGTTGGCGATGATGCACCGAATTCGGTGATGGCATTTATCGAAATGGTGCCAACTGACACGGTTAAGTATGAAGTTGATAAGGTGAGTGGTTTTTTGAAAATCGACCGTCCGCAAAAATATTCCAATGTTGTACCTGCCCTTTATGGTTTTTTACCTCAGTCGTATTGTGGTAAGTTAGTAGGGGAGTATTGTAGTGAGAAATCGGGAAAAAAAGATATTAAAGGTGATGGCGATCCGTTGGATATTTGCGTGTTGACCGAGAAGGCGATTGCTCATGGCGATATTATTGCTGAGGTACGTCCTATAGGCGGTTTCCGTATGATCGATGGTAATGAGGCTGATGATAAGATTATTGCCGTTTTAAAGAACGATGCAACCTACGGTAGTTACAATGATATTTCTGATTGCCCTGAGGTTATTATAACCCGATTAAAGCATTATTTTTTAACTTATAAGGATATGCCAGGTTTGGATAGCGAAGCCGAAATTACGCACGTATATGGACTTGATGAAGCTAAAGAAGTGATTATACGTTCACTGAATGACTATAAAGCACGATTTGAAAATTTAGAAGATATTTTGAAGCACGTATAGTTCTAATTTCCTCAAGGAAGATGGAACTTTCAAATATAAATGGAACCCTCGATTCTTCGATGAGTTCCATTTTTTTTATATCATACATAAATAAATTTTATTACTTTTAACTCATGTTAAAATTCAACCTTGGGTTGGTTTATAGGTTTATTCTAGTATAAATAATAAATAGGATTCAGACATTTTATTAATGTTGATTCTCAATTTGAAAATTATTTAATTTAATGGGAAGTCAGGAGGACTCACAGGTAAGAATTAATGCTCTTTTAAAAGAGTTGGACAGACAACAACTTGAAGTCAAGAAGAAAAAAAACTTGATTCGACTTATTGTATCTGTCACTATACTTGTATCTCTTGCTGTTTTTAGCTTTGTATATAAGAAGACGAATCTCGATAAGAGTCAGGTTATTCAGGTTGAGCGAAGTGGCGGTGATATTGTAAAAGAGAAAACACCTATTACCAAGCAAGTAAAAACGTATCAACTTGTTTTCGAAAATTTAAACCAATATCCTTTAGCTCGTTTTTTTAGTGAGAAGGAAGCTCTGGCTTTTCAAAAACAAATTCAGAAATTACAATTGCCTACAACTTATATTCATATTGATAGTCTCGAAGGTAAAGAAAGAGTTTTAACTATCTCTTTAAACTATCGTTATTACATACAGTTTGGGCTATTTAAGAATCAACTGATTCCTGATTTAGCTGATAATATGGTTTACCTTCATCAGTTAAAAGATAAGAATTTATTCAAATATCGCTTAGGTCCGTTCGCTCATAGTGCTCAGGCAGAACATTTGGTTAAGGATCTGAAATTAAAAGATTATCTGATTGTTGAAGTCTCAAATTAAATTGACCCTATATAAAAACTCTCATTCTTTATCGGAATGAGAGTTTCTTTTTGTTTCAATTTGTAATCTAATACAGTTGGTTATGACACTCAGAACAAAGCTTGGTTTCCCATTGTTTATCGATATCAATAGGGTGTTTAAATTCAAGAGGAGCCTGAAGTGTTGACATTTCCATTTCTCCTGTTTTGCCTTGTGAAACAATATCGTGACATAAATTACAATCTCTTGATATCGTTTCTCCTTTATCTGTAACGTGTTTGTCATTATGACAGCGGAAACAACCGTTTGTCTCTAAATGGCCTAAATGGTTAGGGTAGGCTTTCCAATTCACTCTCATCTCTGGGAATATATTGGATTTGTAACCCTTTTGTATGGCAGTAATCGTATTGGTGATTTCAGCTTTGTTCGATTCTAACATCTCAGGATACATAACCTCGTAATATTCTAAAACTTGACTTCTGATAGCTATCATGGCACTATCAGTACTAGGATAATCCTGATTTAGGATATCCATCGAAACCACTTTTATATCAGGTAATTGTTTGGATATTTCTCCTGATGAAATTAGCTCATCAATAAAATTTTGCGGAACATGATAGTCGTGAGATGGACGGTTGTGACAATCCAAACAGTCCATTGTACGAGTTTTAAGGCTGTCAATTTCTTTCTGACTGAGTAAATTGTCAGGCTCAAGATAGAGTTTTACTTCACCCGTTTTAAGGTTTGTATATCTTACCCAAGGTAAGGTCTCCCGGGTTCTTGTTGACGCAATATATTCAATTTTCACATCAGGATTGATATGCCAGTGAATACCTTCAGAAAGCCCCTTAGCACTAATATTAGCGCTGGTTTTCATTTTCATGAAGATGTTGTGATCTGTAGTGGTTTCATCTGCCAAATACGATTTTTTGTTCTTCAACTTACTATCGTAGAATTTTTGAGGCCAATGGCATTGTTCACAAGTTTCGCGAGCTGGACGTAAATTTTCTATGGGGGTGGGGATTGGTTTAGGATATTTCTTGGTTAGCACAGAATATACCTGATATAAACCAGAAAGTTTACTTCTCATATACCAACCTGATCCTTCTCCCACATGACATTCAACACACTTTACACGCTCATGTGATGATTGATGATAGGCAGTATGTTCTGGTGCCATAACCTGATGGCAAAGCTTTCCACAAAATTCAACCGACTCGGTGTAATGAAAGGCATGATAACTCCCCATAGATGAGATGATCAATATAAAAACGGTCCCGACGATAAAAACGACACTCGCATTTCGGGTTTTCGGGTCATTGAAATCGATTTTGGGCCATTCTAACTTATCCTCAGCGAGTAAATGTTTTTTTAATTTACGGTTGGTTCTGATCATTCCAATAGGAATCAGAATTAAACCACCAACAAAAAACATGGGGAGAATAATGTAGATAAAGAGACCTACATACGAGCTACCTAAATTGTAAAAGAAGGATAAAGCCAGTAAGAATCCAATAATGAATAGGTTCATTGCAGCAATTCCTGCTCCAAGAAGGGATAGCCAGTTTCTGGCTGAGTTGGGGAGTTTCATCGGTTTCAGATTTAAGTTATCCTCCCGATACTTATTGGGAGGTAATCGCCCTATAATCATCCTGCACAGTCAAGTTGTTTCGGTATAGAAATACATACCGAAACATTTATAATGACTTGTGTTTTATTAATGCCAACCTGTTACTATGCTTTTAAAATTACTGGTTGGTTTTTTTCCAATTGTAGCAAAATACAAATGGATAATAAGAAATATGGAAATAAAGAATCCAATAATAGCATGCAGTAAGGCTGTTAAAAAGATACCACTCATATTATATGCTTCTTCAATAATAAGTTCGGGAAACAGTAGGGCAATACCTGTAATAATAATAACAGGGACTAAGAGATACATGACTGCAACGTAGGTGTATTTTTGGATTGGATTAAATTTTCTTTTTTCTGAAATTGGATAAGGAGGTGCTTCGTTTTTAAACATCCCATATACATAGTAACGTGCTTGTTTGAATAAGCGCTTGCGTAATCCTTTGGGCTTTATTCTATAAAATTTTTTGTTTGATGTTATCATATTACCAATAAAAAACATCAGATAGCTAATTGAAACAATTATGCCTGCGTAATTATGAAGTGTAACAGCTAAATCGAATCGAATCAACTCAAAGCCAGGCTTCGCAAACTGCATATTTAAACCCGTATAGATTAAAACAAGAATTCCTAAAGCATTTAATGCATGCCAAATGCGTAACCATACAGGGTATAAGTATATTTTTCCTTCTGTAGTCATGAAATCTATTTTTTAATGATTCTGAAAAAAGTATGCACAATAACACCTGTTATTACACCCAAGAAAATAAGAATACTCAAAAGGTTTAAGATCTCATTTTGATAGGCCCCTATAACGTAGGATTTATTAGAAAGGATATTGCCAACCGCACCTTTCTGACTACGTGCTTGTATATTTTTATACTTATATAATGATGCATTAAGATGAGAATCTGATGTGTGACATTCGACGCATAATTTAAGGGCTTTTTCTTTGGGTAGAATATTGTGTGATACCATCAATGAATCCAAAACTTCTGTATGACATTCGATACATCGAACATTTTCGAAATGTAGTTTCTGATTAGGGAGCCAGTTGTGAGTCTCTATAAGTTTTGGACTTTGCGATTCAGATACCAATTGATACCTTGGAGAATCATCATGGCAGGACAAACACATTTCATTGCTAGACTTAACAATGTCTTTTACATTTTCGCTTGTGCGCGCTTTTGCTTGATAATAATGTTGATTGTGACATTTAGAGCAGGTAAATTGATCTCCTAATGCACGAGCATGAGTGCTTTTTTTAAACTCTTCTTCTATCTGTTCAAATTTATAATCTGCGAAATTTTCGTCTCCTCCATGGCAATCAATACAGGTTGAAAGAGGTTCTAATTTTAAATCTCCTTGATGAGGGTAGGTCTCATAATCTGAGGAATGACAATCGATACATTTGAAAGAGCCATGTACACCTGCCTTTATTCTTAAAGAATCAAGAATAAAATATGGGTTCATTAAGCGTTTTTCATTTCGCTCGGTCCATTCATTATATATGGTGTGAGTTTGATTCGAATGACATCGTAAACAATCATTATCTGCTTTTAGATTCAATGCAAATGAAGCTAAAAAGATAAGAAGTAAAGAAAGCCTTAGTTGGGAAACACGCATATTATAAAGTGTAAATTAAAATTCCTGAAATACAGAGCACTTCAGGAATTTATTTGAATTGATAATCTTATTTCAGAGTTCTCAGATAGTTGATGATAGACCATCTATCTTCATCGTCTAATACCTTTTTCTCGTAATTTGGCATTTCATCACGACCAACAAAGGATTGGTAATAAAGGACACCATCAGATTGTGCCTGAAATTCAGCCGATTTAAAAGAACGAATTGCAGTTTTCATACTACCCGCCTTAGGACCGTCGGCCTCTCCTTTACCCCCATGGCAAGATTTACAGTGCTTAGTATAAAGCATTTTGCCAATTTTTAATGAACCGGCATCATCTTTCATACTATTTTTCATGTCTTTGTACTTAGCTGGAATTTCCCATGGTCCGCCCATTTTTTTATCCTGTGGTAAAGCAAAAGCCATAAATAGGGCTCCAGCAAAAACCAGAGTTAATCCCATGACTATTTTTTTTAATGTTTTCATAATTGTAAGTTTGAGTGATTAAAAATTCCACAATCTTGTAATTGTAAAGCCAATCATAAAATTGTCCATATCAATTTTACTATGGTTATTCACCATGATATCCTGTTGGATTAAACCACTAGAGTTGCCCATGTAAATTTGGAACGCGTGTGTACTGGTTGAAATTTCGTAACCAAAAGAAAAGTTTGGTTCTGGATTTTCATAATTATCAGCTTCTGTATCTAAGTATCCCAGATCAAGTGGCATATCAAGGTTGAAAATGATCGAACCCTGTGGTGAAACCTTATATCGACCATTAAAGTGCACACCAACTTTGTCGTGATACATTCCCTCATTAATTAAATTGTAGTGAGAGAAACTAAGTCCTGTTTGCAAGCTTAGTTCATCTGAAAATTTACGACCTACAATAACTTGAGCAAAAGATGATAAGCGATTAGAAGATTTAAAATCATCGTGAAATTGATCTTTATCTCTACCATCAATGGCAATATTACCATATACTGCAAGAGCAAGAGGAACTGTATTGTTTCTTGTTTGCTCAAGAATAGTCCATTTGGCATTAAAATCGGTCGTCATTTTGTCCTTAGTAACACCTAAGCCGATTTGAACATTATTCGCCACAACGTAGTTTAATCCAAGGCGAATATTTGCGCCTGAGGCAAATAAACCCCAAAGATCAGAATGTCCATTTTCAACGGTTCCAAATTTGTGTTGTATAGCAAATTCTAAAGTGTTCACCGGTTGAATAACTGTTGTTTGATTATCAATTAAATATCCACTTTCAAAAGGTGATCTAACTGGTTTGTCAACCTTCTTGGTTTCCGTTTCAGTCTCTTGAGCTAGAACGCTCCCAAAAGCAAAAACAAGCAGGCATGATAATGTAAATATATATTTTCTCATAATTGCATGTATTTGATTAGTTATCCTTAGCTCCTTCGGTAATCCATGTTAATAACAGGAGACGTTCTTGTGAACCCATATTTTGACCATGTCCGTCTGTTGATCTTTTGTAGACTTTACTTTCCGCAGGATTGGCAGTGTTGATGAAGCCTCCGTTAGTAAGGTTCGCAAAAGCAGAACCTGTCACTAAAATAGGTGTTCTGCTATCGTGACATCCTATACACTTAGATTGAAAGATTGGTTCAACTTGTGCAGTAAAGCTGATCGGATTTTCCGGGTCAGGTTCTGGTGTTGGTACAGTTTCAACGATATAATCGTATTCGCAGGCAACTAATCCAATCATGAAAAGGAAAGCTAGTACTTTGATATATCTTTTCATATGATTATTATTTAAGTGAAATGAGATGCTTACTTTGTTTCGATAACACTATATGGTGTAACAATAAGCTTGCCATCTCTACTTTAATGATGATGTCTTGGTATAGAACATCTGATTTTATCTGTAAAGGAGTTGTTCAATGTTACATTAAACAACTCCTCACAAATATCTATTTTAATTTAGTTGTAATTATGGTAATGCTGCAATTTCAACTTCCATAGCTTCAATTGAGTTTTGCAATAAAGCTTTCACATACTTAGGGTTGTGAGCACCAAAACTACGGTCTTCCTCTAAACCAACCCAATTAAAGAATGCTTGTGCTTGTTTCATAGGATAAGTTCCTACAACTGGGTGATAACCATCAACGTCATCTCCACCTACAACACCTAAGGTAATTAACTGGTCTCTTAGTTCAATAAGTTTATCTTCAACATCAGTTCTAACGCCACCATAATTAAAGTCAGTATTACTAGCGTCGTGACAAGTATTACATGCTAATAATGAAGGCTTCCATGAGTGTCCACCTTCTCCTTCTTCAGCATCAAATTCTGCCATATGGCAACCTGTACATGAGGCTTGATTTAAGTGTTTGGCAGAACCGGCTTCTGGATAATCAACAGAACCTGCAATTTGAGCAAAGCCAACACCTGCAACAACATTAGCTTGTGCACCATGATGTGGACCATAATGGGTACTTGTAATATTATAAGTATCGCCTGGTTTGTCAATATTTGGCTCAGCTCTTCTTGATTGATGGCAGTTGGCACATAAATTAGAATTACCTTTTAGATCCATTGTAGTTGTAGGATCGAAAATAGGCTTTACTGGATCTTTAAGTCTTAAAGCATAATCGGTTGCTTCCATTGTCTCATGTAATCCATGACAGGTTGCACATTCCCATGCAGTTGGGTTTGTGATATTACCTAGAACTTCACCATTATTAGCAAATTGAACAAATCCCTGGTGAGAGTGACATGCAGCACATGAAGCACGTCCACCTGCATAGTCAACAGCATTTACGCCACTACTATGTACAGACATTGAGAATTGTGCTTCGATGTTTGATTTGGTTTCACCAGAGTGACAAGCCATACATGTGGCATTGCCATCAGTACCATCTACACCATTGGTTCCATTAGCACCATCAGTACCATTTAAACCTGCAATACCTTGAGGTCCTTCACAAGCTGCGAATATTGCTCCTACTGCAAGGAAGAGAAGCCAGATTTTAAATTGTTTTCGTTTCATAAGTTAGGGGATTAAAGAATTTATTCGATAAATCTACTGATTACAGAAAAAAATCCCTCATAATACCCAATGACAGTAATCTACTGCAATAATGATTCTTAATAGAAAAAATAGCGATGTGAATCTTGGCTTGAGTTGATATTTATCACTATATTAGAATTTGAATTATACCTAAATAAACCTATATGTTTGGAAAAGGAACTGATGTTTGCTGTGGCTCTTGTCCCCATGCCTGGCCGAATTTTAAGAATTTGACATCTGCTGAAATGAAAGAAATGAGTGAAAGTCGGTTTCAGTCAAGTTTTACTGCTGGCGAAACGATTTTCAAAGCTGGTTCACCTACATCTAGTGCCGTGTTTCTTTCCTCGGGTATTGCAAAAATATATCTTGAAGGTTTCGATGGAAAAAAAATTATTCTTGGTTTGGCTAAGCCAGGCTATTTATTAGCAGGGCCAGGAAATTATGTTGACTCAACGCATCATTATAGCGTAGTCGCACTTACCGATGTTAGTGCTTGTTTTATCGATATGAATTTGATCAAATCCTATGTCCAAAAAAACCCCTTGTTTGCCGAAGGTTACTTAAAAGATATTAGTCTGAAATCATTGCGGATTTTCTATAAAATGATAAGTTTGGCTCAGAAAAAGATGCCAGGACGAATGGCAGAGGGCCTACTGGAACTTGCTGATGAGGTATTTAAATCCGATGAATTTGCCCCTATTCTATCCAGACAGGAGTTGGGTGAATTTACAGGAATGGCCAAAGAAAATGTCGTTCGCATATTGAAAGAATTCTGCAATGAAGGAATTATCAGCACCAATGGTTCAACGATAACTATAATGGATAAGCAGAAGTTGCAGCTGATCTCGGCCAATGGTTAATTACCTAGTTTTTTCTTTTTTAGACTTGCCCAGGAGATCACAAAAGTTCCCATAATTGTGATTATGCCTCCTATAAATTGATTTTGTGTTGGAAGCATATTCATAATAAAGAAACTACCTATTATTATAAAAAAGCTACGATTTGATAGAACGATTGTTACTTTTGAAGCCTCTATATAGTTTAAGGCTATATAGGTTAATATAGTACCTAGGAATGGACCAAGTAATGAGCCTATTGAAATGTAGATGATTGAAAGACTTGTATATTGGGGTATTTCAAAAAGGTAAATTGTATATAATAAAAAGCCACCTAATAAGGCAAAGTTGCGGTATAAGGTAATCATGGTTGAAGGGAGTGTTCTTATTTCCGATTTAGCTAAAATTAAACTGATCCCATAAAATAGAGCAAAAATATAAGTGGCAAGACTTTCTGGTCTCGTCAGGATTTCAATTGTAAAGCCAGCGTCGGTATAGTTGATTAGAATAACCCCCAATATCGTTAGGATTATTCCTAGGAATTCGAGCAGTGTAAATCGTTCTTTTAAAAAGATGATGCTAATAATAATAACAAATACAGGACTAGTGTTAGCTAGAAACGAAACAATTGTTGGATTGGGTGTTAATTGAATGGCTAAGAAAAAAGCAGAAGTGGCTATTAATTCAGAGCCTGCGATAAGCAGAAGAGTTTTCTTTGCCGATTTTGAAAGGTTTCTAAAGCGATGTCGTTTTTTATAGTACCAATTATATAGTATATTCCAAAATATAGCACTGCTAAACCATAAAACACCAAAACTTGCCAAATTCACATCTCTCATTGCCAGCTTGCTGAAAATGTAAACATTGGAAAATGTAATGGTTGCTAAGAGGGCTATTAATAATCCTTTTAGTTGCTGAGCTAATTTCATGGTATACGAATAATTTTCAGCGCAAATGTATTCAAGATTTTGATAATAAAAAGATATGCAAAATAAATATTTCGTAGTCTTTTTTGAGTTTGACCATCGCGTTTTTTTTATTGAATTTCGAGTCAACTGGTAAGTCTAGATTTTCATTTTTAATATCTATTGCTAACTTGCATGCCTATGGAGATGAATTTATTATTTGCAATGATAGCGACTTATTTGGTGAATGTTCCTTTTGGTTATGTTCGTCAAGGTTTTAAGAAGTATTCAGTGATGTGGTTTGTAGCCATTCATTTACCGATCCCTTTTGTTATTTTATTTCGACATTTTTTTGACGTGGGTTATGAAATTTTCACCTATCCTTTTATGCTGTTTGCTTTCTTTATGGGACAGTTTTCAGGAAAGAGAATCCGAATTTACAAGATGAGAAAGAATGATATTGAGGTGTAATAAGCGTGTATTTGTTTTAAATTATATGGTCTGGCAAGCATAGTTTTGAAGTTTTTCTTTCTCTACTGAAACTTACGACATGGGTTTCAAAATTCTCAATAATGAAATTGTGCATATCGCCCTAATTTCTGTGGATTAGCTCTTCTTATTACTATTTATACGTTTTCACTTTTCTCCCTCCTTAAGAAAGCCGTTTTCTTACCGTCTGCCTTGTAACTTCTCCGTATCAGCTTCGTATCACAACTGGGTTAACCCAGCTTTGATCCAGCCTTGGTCCATCTTTATTCCAGTTTTGTTCCGAACTTAATTATGCTTCGAGGCGTATCCTGGTCAACAAATATAAATTCTTATAAAGAGTATGTTCTGTACTTTTTATTGTGAAATAAAATAGAGTGAACTTGAGTTTTGGATTTAACTGTTTTTATTACAGCTTAACCTGTGATCATACCCTAAGCTTGGTTGTATCGAAGACAGCTTAGTATCCCTGAATTTTGGACAACTTTGCTTTAAAAGACATGATCCGGAAATAAAATTCTAATAAAAATGGCTACCCCTTTCGAGATAGCCATTTTAGTTTTATATAACCGATTTTTATAATCGCTCTTTAATCTTTTTCGTTTCTTCTTCGAAACCTGGTTTTTCCAATAAGGCAAACATATTGCTTTTGTATGCTTCAACACCTGGTTGGTCGAAAGGGTTAACATCAAGAATGTAACCACTAACACCACAAGCAATTTCGAAGAAATATAGTAACTCACCAATATAGAATTCATTAAGCTCAGGAAGCTCAATTCTAATATTTGGTACACCACCATCAACATGTGCTAGTTGAGTTCCTAATTCAGCCATTTTATTCACCTCGTCAACTCTTTTTCCTGCAAGGAAATTAAGTTTGTCAAGATTGTCTTTGTCTTTAGGGATAACAACTTTATATTTTGTTTTAGCTATAGAGAGAACGGTTTCGAAAATGTTACGCTGTCCTTCTTGAATGTATTGCCCCATTGAGTGTAAATCACTAGTCAAGTCAACACTAGCTGGGAAAATACCTTTGTTTTCTTTTCCTTCACTTTCGCCGTATAGTTGTTTCCACCATTCAGCAATATTGTGAAGTTTTGGGTTGTAGTTCGCTAAAATTTCGATCTCTTTCCCTTTAGAATACAGAACGTTTCGAGTTGCAGCATAAAGTAGAGCAGGATTTTCTTCAAATTCTGTTGCTACAGTGAATTCTTGCATTGCTTTTGCACCTTCAACTAATTTTGTGATATCGTGACCTGCTACTGCAATTGGAAGTAAACCTACTGGAGTTAAAACAGAAAAACGACCACCAACATTGTCAGGAATAACAAAAGTCTTGTAACCTTCCTGATCAGCTAGAGTACGAAGAGCTCCTTTTGATTCGTCAGTAACAGCAATGATTCTTTCTTTAGCTTCTTCTTTTCCTACACCTTCTTCAAGTAATTCTTTTAACAATCGGAATGCAAGAGCAGGCTCAGTTGTTGTACCCGATTTAGAGATCACGCAGATTCCAAATTCGATATTTTCTAGAATCTCCATTAGTTCATAAAGGTAATCTTCGCTGATGTTTTGTCCAGCATAAAGAACCAATGGATTTTCGTTGTCTGCCTGAAGCATATCAAAGTTGTTTGCCAAAGCATCGTTTACTGCTTTTGCTCCCAAATAAGATCCGCCAATACCAATGACAACCAGAACTTCAATGCGCTCTTTTAAGTTATTTGCTGTGTCTTGAATATCTTTCAATTCAGCAGCCGTAATTTGTGATGGTAAGTTAACCCAGCCCGTATATTCGTTGCCTTTACCTGTTCCTGCATGAAGGGCAGTTAAATGCTTTTTACTTTCTTCTTTGTACTGGAAGATTTCTTCTCTGTCTACAAAGGTCAAGGTTTTGTCGATACTTAATTTAATATGTTCCATTTTCTTGAAATTAAGTTTCTACTCTGCTCTAAGTTTCATCCCCCTCAAAATTTCACAAGGAAGAGTAGATTTATAATAATAAATTTGATGTTTTTATCTTAACTCTTCTGTCAATAAGGTTATTTCTATTGCAGGAGAAATACGATCATATAGAATATTGTAAACCGCCATAGTGATTGGCATGTGAACCTTATATTTCTCGTTAATTTCTTTGATACATTTTACAGCATAATAACCTTCGGCAATCATGTGCATTTCGAGTTGTGCTGTTTTAACCGAATAGCCTTTCCCAATCATAGTACCGAATGTTCTATTACGACTAAATTGTGAATAACAGGTTACCAGAAGATCGCCTAGGTAGGCCGAACTTTTAATATCTCGGGTGATAGGATGAACGGTATCTACAAAACGTTTGATTTCTTGAATAGCGTTCGATATTAAAACCGACTGGAAATTATCGCCATAACGCAAACCATGACAGATACCAGCAGCTATTGCAAAAACATTTTTAAGAACAGCTGCATATTCAGTACCATAAATATCATCTGATGTGGTTGTCATGATATAGGGACACTCCAACTTTTCAGCTAAGAAATCGGCTTTCTCAGAATCCTGACATGAAATTGTTAGGTATGATAAGCGCTCCATAGCTACCTCTTCAGCATGACATGGCCCAGAGATAACACCGATATTATCAGTTGGAACCTGATAAATATGGTGGAAAAAATCGCCAATAATCATGTTCTCATCAGGGACAATACCTTTGATGGCTGAAACGATAAATTTATCTTTAAATTGAACCGTTAGATTTGATAGGGCATTCTTTAAAAAAGCCGATGGAATGGCGAATATGATCAAATCCGAATCTTCAACGATTTGATTGATGTCGTTATAAAAACGAATTTTATCGATATCAAAGTCAACATCAGTCAGATAGCGAGGATTGTGTCCCAATTTTTTAAACTGTGAACTAGTCTCGACATTTCTCATATACCAGTTGAGTTCTACATCATTTTCCCTAAGGATTTTTGCAATGGCTGTAGCCCAACTTCCTCCACCAATAATGGCTATTTTAGAAGATTCGTTCATGTAATAGGTTTTGGTTCTCAATAGTATCATGCAGATGTGTATGATTCATCGTGCAAGTGGTTTCAAGGCCCCGGTGTTTGATGACTCTATAATTCTTTATAGAATGACCTTGAAGAAATCTGATTGTTCTTTCTTAGAACAATTTTAATTCATTGGATGATTAAAACCGTGGAGCCTGAACTTATTCAAGCTCCAAAGTTTTAGTCTTATGTGAATGAAAAATTAAGCTAACCAGCCAGCTACTTCTTCTTGGCTTGGGTTAGTCAATCCCATCTTATTTTTCTTGTTGATTCCACAAATTTCTTGGTGGAACTTAGACGCTTTAACCTCTCTAATAGCAGCAAGCGTTTGGTATCCGCCTTTGCGGATTACTTCAACCCATTCCTTAGAAATACCTAAGTCCATGAATTTTTCATCACCATCAACAACAGCCTTCTTTTCTGGTCGCATCTGTGGGAAGAACAAGACATCTTGAATAGAATGAGAATCTGTCATCAACATGGTTAATCGGTCGATACCAATACCCATACCTGATGTAGGAGGCATACCGTATTCAAGCGCACGAACAAAGTCCATATCGATGAACATCGCTTCGTCATCTCCTAGAGCACCTAATTTTAGTTGTTCCTGGAAACGCTCTAATTGATCGATCGGATCGTTAAGCTCAGAGTATGCATTACATACTTCTTTACCATTAACCATCAACTCGAAACGTTCGGTCAATTCAGGATTATCGCGATGTTTTTTACACAATGGCGACATCTCAACAGGGTAGTCAGTAATGAAAGTTGGTTGAATGTAGTTTCCTTCACATTTCTCACCAAAAATCTCATCGATCAATTTGCCTTTACCAAAAGTTTCATCAACTTCGATATTCAATTCTTTACAAAATCCACGTAATTCTTCAACCGACTTGCCAGTAATATCAAACCCAGTAAAGTGTTTGATAGAATCAGTCATTGAGATACGTTTGAAAGGACGTTTAAAGTCAATTTCTTTATCTCCTAGTCCAAGTTTGGTTTTACCGTGAAGGTCAAGAGCAACTTTCTCAATCATCTCCTCAGTAAAATCCATCATCCAGTTGTAGTCTTTATAGGCTACATAAATTTCCATTACAGTAAATTCTGGATTATGAGTACGGTCCATTCCTTCGTTACGGAAGTCTTTTGCAAACTCGTAAACACCATCAAAACCACCTACGATCAGACGCTTTAGATAAAGCTCGTTGGCAATACGCATATATAAAGGAATATCCAATGCATTGTGATGAGTTTCGAATGGACGAGCAGAAGCTCCACCAGGAATCGCTTGTAGAATTGGCGTCTCAACCTCTAAATAGCCTTTGCTATTGAATAGCTCACGCATTGAGTTGATAATTTGAGAACGCTTAATAAAAGTATCTTTTACCTTTGGGTTAACAACCAAATCAACGTAGCGCTGACGGTAACGTAACTCAGGATCAGTAAAAGCATCGTATATTTTTCCGTCTTTTTCCTTTACGATAGGAAGTGGACGAACAGATTTAGCAAGAACAGTTAGTTCAGAGGTGTGGACAGACGTTTCGCCCACCTTAGTTTTAAATACGTATCCCTTAATCCCTACGAAGTCACCAATATCCAAAAGTTTTTTGAAAACGGTGTTGTAAAGAGTTTTATCCTCATCTGGGCAAATGTCGTCACGGCTAATATAAACCTGAATTCGACCATTTGCATCTTGAAGTTCAATAAAAGAAGCCTTTCCCATAATACGGCGGCTCATGATTCTACCTGCAAGGATTACTTCCTGATAATTATTCGCCTCAGGATCGAAATTCTCAAGAATTTCGTCGCTATACACGTTTACCTTGTACTCGGCAGCAGGGAATGGATCAATTCCTAAAGCCTGAAGTTCTTTCAGGGAATTTCTTCTAATAACTTCTTGCTCACTAAGTTCTAACGTATTCATCTCTAATCTAATAATGTTAATTTGGATGCAAAGATATAATAATATGTGCAAAATATTAAGAGCAACTGCTTTAGTTAAGAGGAAATCAGCGATTTATTTCTTATTATTGCCGAAAATTAGACAGTATTTAGAATCTTTAAAAATAAAGTTTTTTTTATCTGTTGAAGGATAGTTGATATTTTTTTTGAATTACAGTCTTTCTTTAGACTCAAAAATATAAATTTGCATTCAATCTGTGATTCTGACTAAGTTGTTGGGATTGAGTTTTGAAACAATTAATGTAAGGGGTTAGATTAAGCTTCTTTTATAGAAAGATTAAGAGATATTGTTCTTAACAGATCAATGATTCGTTCCAAAAGTGAATGAAGTAAATATTGAAAAAATGAAGATGAAGAGAAAACCAGATTGGTTGAAAATACAATTGCCAAAGGGTGATGATTACTCATATGTGAACGGAATAGTTCGCGATCATGGTTTACATACGATTTGTTCTAGTGGAAAATGTCCAAATGTTGGAGAATGCTGGGGGAATGGTACCGCAACTTTCATGATTCTGGGAAATATCTGTACCAGAGCTTGTAAATTCTGTAATGTAAAAACAGGAAAGCCACTTGAAGCTGATTGGAAAGAACCTCGTCGTTTGGCTAAGTCAATTAAGTTGATGAAGCTAAAGCATGCTGTTATTACTTCTGTAGATCGTGATGATCTTGAGGATGGAGGATCGGGCATTTGGGCTGAGACTATTAAAGCTATTAGAAAAGACAACCCAACGACAACCCTGGAAGTTTTGATTCCAGACTTTAATGGCAAGCAGGAAGATATTCAGAGAGTAATTGATGAAAAACCAGAGGTGATTTCTCATAATCTTGAAACAGTACGTCGATTGACTCCAGAGGTTCGTAGTCGTGCTAAATACGATTTGAGTTTGCAGGTATTAAAGCAAATTGCAGATGCAGGCATTGTTGCTAAATCGGGTATTATGCTTGGCTTGGGTGAAACTGAGGAGGAGATTTATCAGGTAATGGATGATTTATTGGCTATTGGTGTTAAGGTGATGACTATCGGGCAATATTTACAACCATCGCGTCAGCATTTAGCCGTTGAAGAATATATCACGCCTGAAACCTTCAAGAAATATGAAACCATAGGATTGGAGAAAGGCTTTACTTTTTGTGAGAGTACTCCTCTAGTGAGATCATCATATCATGCAGAGCGTCATGTAAAAGCTCTGGATCTTAAAGATTTGGTGAAAAACAAAGCTTAGTTTTTAGATTGATTCAAACACAAAATACATTTTTTGAGATGAGTAAAGCAACCATATTTCGTGATCTGTCATCAATAGATTATAAAGAAGCTTGGGATTATCAGGAGGAATTATTCGATGAGGTTTTAAAATCGAAGCAGGCTAATGCTGATTTGCCTGCAGAAGAAAAGAAACTTAGCAATAATTATCTTTTATTCTGTGAACACCCTCATGTGTATACCATCGGTAAAAGTGGTAAAGAGCAGAATATGCTGCTTGATATGATTCAATTACAAGCTAAGAATGCTACTTTTCATAAAATTAATAGAGGTGGGGACATTACTTATCATGGACCAGGTCAAATAGTTGGTTATCCTATTCTAAATTTAGAAACTTACGATATGGGAATCAAAAACTATATCGATAATCTTGAACAGGCTGTGATCAATTGCATTGCTGATTATGGATTAGAAGGTCATCGACTTGAAGGTGCTACGGGAGTTTGGTTGGATATTGATAAGCCTAGTGTCAGAAAGATCTGTGCCATAGGTGTTCGGGTAAGCCGATGGGTTAGTATGCACGGTTTTGCTTTTAATGTGAATACCGATTTGGACTACTTTGGATATATAAATCCATGTGGTTTTCAGGACAAAGGAGTTACCTCTTTAAAAAAAGAACTGGGTAAAGAGCTTGATATCGAGGAAGTAAAACATAATTTGAAAAATCATATTGCTGACTTGTTTGATATGACGTTTAAAAATGACTAATTTCCCGATCTAAAGATCGAATTATGGATAAAAGATGGGTAATCAATGAGCCGGGAGATGAGGAAACGATTGAGTCGCTTTCTAAGTCATTAGGGGTCGATGAAGTTGTTGCAAATTTGCTAGTGCAAAGAGGAATCCGAACTTTTGACGAAGCAAAAGCATTTTTCCGACCAAGTCTCGACGATTTGCATGATCCGTTTTTAATGAAAGATATGGATAAGGCTGTGACCAGATTGGTGACAGCCTTAAACAATCAGGAACGAATCATGATTTATGGAGATTATGATGTCGATGGAACAACATCTGTAGCTTTAGTTTATACCTTCCTAAAAAAACATTTCGATTATATAGATTATTACATTCCAGATCGTTATTCTGAAGGCTATGGGATTTCTTTGAAAGGAATAGATTTCGCAGCTGAAAGTAAAGTGAGTTTGGTAATAGCATTGGACTGTGGTATTAAAGCCATGCAGAAGATTGCTTACGCTAAAGCAAAGGGCGTTGATTTTATTGTCTGTGACCATCATACCCCTGATGAGGTTTTACCTGAAGCGGTAGCTGTTCTTGATCCTAAACGTGTCGATTGTGAATACCCCTGTGATTGCCTTTCTGGTTGTGGTGTTGGTTTTAAGTTAATGCAAGGCTTGAGTCAACAGCTTAACTGGCCCTTTGAAAATCTAATCCCGTTACTTGATTTAGTTGCTGTAAGTGTGGCTTCGGATATCGTTCCTATTGTTGGGGAGAATCGTGTATTGGCACATTTTGGTTTGATTCAGTTGAATCAATATCCTCGATTAGGTCTTAAAACCATCATGAATTTAGCTGGTGTAACCAAGGATCTATCTGTAAATGATATTGTCTTTAAAGTTGGCCCGAGAATTAATGCTGCTGGTCGTATTCAATCGGGGCGTCATGCGGTTCAACTTTTAATTGTTGAAGAAGAAGATGCTGCTGTATTGATTGGCGATAGCATCAACATCATGAACGAAGATCGTAAAGAACTGGATCATACGATTACCGATGAGGCTTTGGAACGGCTGAATAAAGCTGAGAAAACCGAATCGAAAAAAAGTACCGTTCTTTTTGATAGAAATTGGCATAAAGGCGTCATTGGTATTGTTGCATCGAGAATGATTGAAACCTATTATCGTCCGACTGTTATTTTAACAGAATCTAATGGGATGGCAACAGGATCTGCACGCTCGGTTGTTGGTTTTGATTTGTATCAAGCTGTATCAGCATGTAGTGATCTGCTTGAGAATTTTGGTGGACACAAGTATGCTGCTGGTCTCACTATGAAACTTGCAAACGTCAAGGAATTTCAACAGCGATTCGAAGAGTATGTTCAAAACAATATTTCTGATGACATGTTGGTTCCTCAAATTAAAATTGATGCCAAAATCAAGCTTTCAGATATTACCCCTAAGTTTTACCGTCTGTTAAAACAATTTGAGCCATTTGGTCCCAAGAACATGACACCTGTTTTTATTAGTGAAGACGTTGTTGATTATGGCTATTCGCGTCAGGTTGGTAAGAATAAGGAGCATTTGAAGTTGTCTGTAGTAGATGATATTCGAGATGCCAATGTTGTGAGTGGTATTGGATTTCAAATGGGTAAAATGTACCCTAAGATTTCAAAGGGCACACCTTTCAATATTTGTTATTCTTTACAGGAAAATGAATATATGGGTAAGGTCGAAACTCAAATAATGATTCGTGACCTGAAAATATCCTAAGCTTTTTTCACCAGATGTTTTAGTTCAATTTCCTTTTCGTTTACGATATAAGCAATTAAGTCTTTCATAAAAGAATGGAATTCACTTTCAAGAGCATCGTAATTTTCCAATAGAATATCTATAGCTAAGTCTGTCTTTTCTGGCAAACTGGTATATCGAACCATGATATTTAGAGCCGTTCTCAGACCTTCAATTTCTGCATAGGTCTCCAATCTTCTACTTTTAATAAGAAAGGGTAGAAACATCTTCACTTGTCTGGGAAGGACTAAATAGTTTTTCACCAAAACTTCATGGCATCTGGATACAAATAGGGGTAAAGGCTGTGTGTGATACATCTCCCAATTTTTCGCAAGAAAATGATCGTAAATTAGATCTGTAATAACACTTGAATATTTCCTGTAAACCTCTCTAAAGTATTGTCCACTTTGGCTAACAATAGGATGTGTGTCGGTATAAGAATCAATGGATCGATGTAGCAGAATACCATGCTGAATTTCAACTTTGTAGTTTTCATGCTTTCTGCCTTTCACATAATCAGCCATAAAGTTACCAACCATTATTTTTTCAGATTCGCCAGAAAGGAAGAGGTGTGCTAAGAAATTCATGAAACTGTTTTTAATTTCTTATGAAGATAAGCTTTCGGATGAAAGTTTGATAGCCCTTCAATTCATTTATTGTATGAGTTTCCTCAAAATATCGAGATGATATAAAATATCGAATTTTGAATTAAAAGTCAAGTCTTTTATTAATGTTAAGTAACAGTCTTTAGCTGAGGAATTTAAATTTCGTCTTTTTCATTTAAAAGTATAAATTTAAGGGGATAGAACATATTGTTCTGTTTAATGTTGAAAATATTATGAGTATTAACTTTTAAAACACGGAGGTTTAACATGGCAATTAAAAAGGTAATTATCATTGGTGCTGCAGGTCGTGATTTTCACAATTTCAACACCTATTTCAGAAACAATCAGGATTATAAAGTTGTCGCTTTTACTGCTGCACAAATTCCCGATATTGACGGGCGTAAATATCCTGCAGAATTAGCGGGTGGTCTTTATCCGGAAGGTATTCCAATTTTTGCCGAAGAGGAATTAACTCAATTAATAAAAGTGCATGGAATTGATGATTGTGTATTTTCTTATTCTGACGTTTCTTATCAGAAAGTGATGAATATGAGTGCGATTGTTAATGCGGCTGGAGCTAATTTTAAATTGCTAGGTCCTTCTGATACCATGATTAGAAGTCATAAGCCTGTTATTGCTGTTGTTGCTACTCGTACGGGGTGTGGAAAATCACAAACTTCACGTAAGGTTATTGAGGAATTGATGGCCAAAGGTTTAAGAGTGATTGCAATTCGCCATCCTATGCCTTATGGCGATTTGGTTGCTCAAAAAGTTCAGCGTTTTGCAACGGTTGCGGATTTAAAGAAGCATAATTGTACCATTGAGGAGATGGAAGAATATGAACCTCACGTAAGTCGTGGAAACATTATTTATGCAGGTGTTGATTACGAAGCGATTATTCGAGCTGCTGAAAATGATCCATCTGGTTGTGACGTCATTCTTTGGGATGGTGGAAATAATGACTTTTCGTTTTACAAGCCTGACTTGACTATTACGGTCGCCGATCCACACCGACCTGGAGCTGAATTGTCATACTATCCAGGTGAAGTGAATTTACGTCTAGCAGATGTTGTTGTCATCAATAAGATGGATTCTGCATCGCCAGAAGGAATACAAACTGTTCGTGAAAGTATTGCAAAAGTTAATCCTAAAGCCATTGTTGTTGATGGTGCTTCTCCTATATTGGTTGATAATCCAGGAATAATAAAGGGAAAACGTGTCCTGATTGTTGAAGATGGACCAACTTTAACTCATGGTGAAATGAAGATTGGTGCTGGAACAGTAGCCGCTCGGAAGTTTGGTGCATGTGAGGAAGTCGATGCACGTCCATACCTAGTGGGTAAGCTTAAGGAAACTTTCGATATTTATCCAAATATTGGTAGTATTCTTCCTGCTATGGGGTATTCCGATCAGCAATTGAAAGACCTGGAGGCTACAATAAATGGCTGCGATTGTGATTCTGTGATTATTGGAACACCAATCGACCTGAATCGAATCATTAATATTAAGAAGCCTACGACTCGTGTTTATTATGATTTGGAAGAAATTGGTTATCCAAAACTGTCTCATATCATCAATAAGTTTGTGAAAGAACAGGAATTGACTGGTGAGGCTGTTAATTAAGTTGATGTTTTAGAAAATGAAAAGGGAGTGCATCATGCACTCCCTTTTTATTTTATCTAAATTATTCATATTCGATTACTTAGTAGGAATCGAAACTGGAGCAGCTTTGACTTTACTGCCTTTTATAGCTCTTGATTTGTCTGGTAAAATCAGGTTTAGGATAACACCAACTACTGAAGCTAAACCAATTCCTGCCAATGAAAAAGTACCATATGAAATTTGGGCACCACCAATACCTACAGTTAGAATTATAGAGATAATAACCTGATTTCTGGTTTTGCTAAAATCAGCTTTGGCATCGATAAGAGTTTTGATACCAATACTAGCAATCATACCAAAAAGAAGAAGCATAATACCCCCTAAAACAGCCTGTGGAATTGTTTTTAAGAAAGCACTTACCTTTCCAATTACTGAGAAACAAATTGCAGTAATAGCAGCAATTCTCAGAATAACAGGATTCGTGATTTTAGTTAATGCTATAGCACCTGTAACCTCTGAGTAAGTTGTGTTCGGTGGTCCTCCAAAGAAACCTGCAAAAGCAGTTGCAATACCGTCACCTAATATTGTACGGTGCAAACCTGGTTGCTTAACAAATTCCTTATTGGCAACCCCACCAATTGCATACATGTCACCAACATGTTCAATAACCGGAGCAACTGCAACAGGTAGCATATATAGAATAGCTCCCCAAGAAAATTCAGGTCTTACAAATTCTGGTAAAGCAATCCATGAAGCTTCTTGTATAGGTGAAAAATCAACAGCACCCAATGCGATTGAAAGAATATATCCAACAATAATTCCGCAGAAAATAGGAATGAGTTTCATTATTCCCTTTGCATACACTACAATTAAAATTGCAGTAAGTAGAACGACTGAGGCTATTGTCCAATTGGTTTTAGCCATATTTACGGCCACAGGAGCTAAGGATAATCCGATAATCATGATAACGGGTCCAACAACTACAGCAGGAAAAATCTTTTCGATTACTCGAAGTCCCCACACTTTGATGATACCTGACACAATTCCGTATACAAAACCTACAGCAATGAGTCCCGAAAGAGTCCCTGCAAATCCGTAAAGCTCTGTTGCTGCTACAATAGGAGCAATAAAGGCAAAACTACTGCCTAAAAAAACAGGAACCATACCCTTTGTTATCAAATGAAAGATAAGGGTGCCGACTCCTGCTGTGAATAGTGCTACTGCCGGGTCAATACCGACTAGAAGAGGAACGAGAACTGTTGCTCCAAAAGCAACAAATAAAAACTGCACTCCTAATACGATTTTCTTTGCGGGACTTTGGTAGCCCGCATCTGAATTTCCTGATGAGATCATTAAAATGGTTTTAATTGTAATACAAACTCGGCAAAGATAGTCAGGAAGTGATGATTCCCAAATATAAATCTCTACCCAAGATTAAAGTTTTATCCCGCAATGCTTTGCGTAAGGATTGAAATCGGTTTATTTAAAATATTGTATTCTGAACTTTACTTATTTTTTTATGATTATTTAGCCTTTTCTTCTTGCCTTGTTAATCACATGAAGAGGGCTATACTTCTATAAATTTTTCTACTTTTGTTATTCGAAATTCCTAGACGAGTAAAATCTTAAATTTGTACCCATTATAAATTGGGACTTAAATTTTTAATTAACTGATGAAGGTTCATACTGACTTAAATAATTTTTCTGCCTTAAACCCAGTTGTCACTATTGGTACCTTCGATGGGGTGCATCTAGGGCACAAAAAAGTGATTAAACGTCTCCAGGAATTGGCCAAAGATGTTAATGGCGAAACAGTCATATTTACATTCTACCCACATCCACGCTTGGTTTTGAATACCCATCAGGATGAACTTCGACTGATTAATACCTTAGAAGAGAAGAAAATTTTATTGGAAGTTGCTGGTGTTGATCATTTAGTTGTTTACCCCTTTACAAAAGAGTTTTCAAAACTATCGTATACTGATTTTGTAGAGAAAATATTAGTTGGACAGATAGGAATGAAGTCTTTGGTTGTTGGTTACGATCACAAATTTGGACACAAACGAAAAGGAACCTACGAGGATCTAAAAGTTTATGCAGATCAACTCAATTTCAATATTGAGCAATTGGAAGTTCTTAATGTTGATACTATAGATATCAGCTCTACTAAGATAAGACAAGCGCTTGCTGAAGGGGATATTGAAACAACAAACAAGTATTTAGGCTATCGCTATTTTATTAAAGGCATTGTTGTTGATGGTAAAAAGCTCGGTCATGAAATTGGTTTCCCTACAGCAAATATCGATCCTCAAGAAAGTTACAAGCTGGTACCAAAGGATGGAGTTTATGCTGTGAAGGTTGAGATTGAGGATGTGATGTACACAGGCATGTTGAATATTGGTTTTCGTCCTACCGTGAATCATCAAATGGATAATCGATCAATTGAGGTGAATATTTTTGACTTCGACCAAAATATCTACTACAAGAATATTAGTATTCATTTTTATAAGCGTATTCGCAATGAGCAGATGTTTAATGGGATTGATGCATTGAAAGAGCAGCTTGAGAAAGATAAGGAAACCGTATTGGAATTCTTTAAATAAAGAACCAAATATTATATTATAAAAGCCGCTAGATCTTTATGTCTAGCGGCTTTCGTTTTAAGTGTTGAATTCAGACGATCGTCTATGGTTTATAGTGCATCACTCGTTTCTAATTTTTTAGAAGCAGATTTTTCTGTTTTGATTATAGTTTCAGATTCCGTTTTAATTCTCATACCGTAGAAAGAGCGATATACAAAGAACAAACCTATAGCTAAGAATACGACACCAATATAAGGAGCGATATTAGTTGTTCCTGTTTTGTCGGCTTCAACAATGAGTTCAATGGCAATTTCTGCAGCCAATAATCCGAAAAGAGTCGAAAATTTTATAACAGGGTTTAGTGCTACCGAAGAGGTGTCTTTGTATGGATCACCAACGGTATCTCCAATGATTGTCGCATCGTGAAGTGGGGTGTTTTTCTCCTTTAAATCAACTTCCACAACTTTCTTAGCATTGTCCCATGCACCACCAGCATTGGCCATATACATAGCCTGGAATAAACCAAAAATTGCAATTGAAATCAGATAGGAAACAAAAAAGTTCGGACTAAAGAAGGCAAAAGCCAAAGTCAAACTCAAGATGACAGCAAAGATATTCCACATACCTGTTTGGGCATATTGAGTACATATCTTCACAACATTCTTTGAGTCTTCGATGTCGGCTTCCACCTTATCAAGGTTGATATTCTTCTTAATGTATTCTACTGCTCGATAAGCTCCTGTAGTAACAGCTTGCATAGATGCACCCGAGAACCAATAAATAACGGCACCACCGGTGATCAAACCTAGAATAACTGAAGGATCGGTGAGTTCAATTTGTAATAAAGATTCTCCGTTTGAAAGAATCGTTTTCTTAAGTAAAAGAATGATCGCAAAAATCATGGTTGTAGCACCGATAACAGCGGTACCGATTAATACTGGCTTAGCAGTCGCTTTAAATGTATTACCAGCCGAGTCATTCTCTTCCAGATTATGCTTCCCAGTTATAAAATTAGGTTCAAAACCAAAATCCTTCTTAATCTCTTCTTTAATATTAGGAATTTTTTCAATTTGAGAAAGTTCAAATACAGATTGAGCGTTATCGGTTACTGGACCATAACTGTCAACCGCAATGGTAACAGGTCCCATTCCCAGAAATCCAAAGGCAACTAAACCAAAGGCAAAAATACCAGGATATTCGCCAAATAAACTTAGATCTTGAACCGTGTAAAATGCAACTGCCATAAGTGCCATCATAACCATCCCTTTCCAGAATGCAGAGAAATTACCAGCAACCATTCCAGATAAGATTGTCAGAGAAGCACCACCTTCACGTGAAGCTGTAACAACTTCTTGTACGTGTCGCGATTTTGAGCTGGTAAATGCCTTTGTAAATTCAGGGATAATTGCAGCAGCCAATGTTCCACAGGAAATGATGCTGGATAATTTCCACCAAAGGCCTTCTGGTAAGTCGTTTATTAAAATGTAGCTTAATGCATAAGTTACAATGATTGAAATAATAGAAGTAATCCAGACCAAAGAAGTTAAAGGTGATTCGAAATCAAAACGCTCTTCTTTTGCAAAGCGTATTTTTGCAATGGCTTGATTAATTAGATAGGAGAAAACAGAAGTGAAAATCATTAAGACGCGCATGGCAAAAATCCAAACAATTAGAGTTGATGCAAATTCAACATTAGGAAGGATTCCTGTTTCACCAAACATTAGGATAATGAACGTGATAAGAGCAACACCGGTTACACCATAAGTCTCAAAACCATCAGCGGTAGGTCCAACGCTATCACCAGCATTGTCACCCGTACAGTCAGCAATAACACCTGGGTTACGTGGATCATCTTCATCAATTTTGAAAACAATCTTCATTAAGTCTGCTCCAATATCAGCAATCTTTGTAAAGATACCACCTGCAATTCTCAAGGCAGATGCACCCAAAGATTCACCAATCGCAAAACCAATAAAACAAGCTCCAGCACTTTCTCCGGGGATAAAAAGAAGGATGGCAATCATCATGATTAACTCTACACATATAAGGAGAAGGCCTACACTCATCCCTGCTTGCAAAGGAATTGACATCACATCGAAAGGTCGTTTTTTAAGGGCTGCAAATGAAGTTCTACTATTGGCATACGTGTTTATACGAATACCAAACCAAGCAACGCCATAGGATCCTAAAATACCCAGTACAGTCCAAAGTAGAATGAGTAAGGTTTTAGAAACTGACATGTGTGCCAAAGCAAGGAAATAATACGAAATGGCAACGCCAATAATGGCAAACAAGATAATAAGGAACTTACCTTGCTGTAATAAATAAGTTTTACAAGTTTCATAAATGATGTTTGAAACTTTTGCCATAGAATGATGTACGGGTAATTTCTTGATTTTATTGAATTGTACCATTCCGAATAAAAGGCCCAAAACAATAACGACAATACCATAAAGAAGTAAGTCCCATCCATTAACTCCACCAAGTCCGTTAAAGATAGATTGCTTCAAGTTTGGCACGACCAGATCTGCTTCGCTGGCAAAACTGTTGATTGGAGCCAGAAGAAGAGCCAATACAGTTAGTAATAATAATTTTTTCATAGGTTTTCAGTTAGATTTTTTTTTGAGTAGCGACTGAAAATATGCAATATTACTATGGACTGCAAGATGTTTTTGTAAAAATTATGGCAAACAGAAGATTTTGTCGATTTGCTTTGTATTCTGATTTTTATATCTTTAGTATGTGAAGATTAGTTTTTTAACTAAGTGGTTTATTCAATAATTACTTCAAATTCCTATTCTAGAATATTCTTTATAATTAGTTTTCTGTTTTCTGGGTATGTATAGGCAATTGTTGGGAGTGTATGCAGAACAACTAACTACTCTTTTTAGTTGTAAACTCTTATTTTTGCATGACTACTAGCTCCATTGCTAGAAGTTTTGTATTGTTTTAAATTGTAACGAGCTACTGAGCCATTAAAGGGTTCACCACCTTGCAAAATGTTGAACTTACTGTCACAAATAGGGCAGACTGCAAAAACACCATCAAGTTCTACATGCTCTTGTGATTCTACATCATGTGTGCATGTGGCATCAAAGGCAGCATAACCTTCATTTAATTTAACTAAAATGATCCCGTGGTTTTTATACCCAGCGGATGAGGTTATAATGTCATTTTCATCCAAATATATTGTGTTCCCGACTGCTCCAAGCTTATTTTCATTATCCAGATATTCAAATTCCACATGGGCATAGGGTACAATTTTATCAAGATTGGTATCCTTGCTACAAGAAGAAAATCCAACTAATGTCAGTAAGAATAGAAAAAAATAATGTAAATTTGATTGGCTTGGTTTCATGGAAGTTGACTTTATTGATCGGGCTTAAAAATAAGAATTAATAATTCAAGTATGGACGATAATTGGGGAAATATACTCTATCTCATTTTAATGGCCTTGTTTGTTATAGTAGGAGCTCTTAAGAAAAAGAAGAAACCAGTAGAAAATTTTGAGGGTGCTGCAGAAAGGGCTGAAGATGAAATGCCAGCTAGCATTGAGAGTCTATTTGATAGCTTATTGGGAGCAAATACTTTTGCTCCAGAATCGGAACATCCTTACCATGTTGTACAAGACGAATTTGTAGATGAAGAGGATGACCAATTGCCAAGCTCTGAAATGAAAGTTGAATCAAAGAGTTTTAACTCTTCTAAAGAAGTTGTCGTCGAAAAGTTCGTAGAGGATGAGGAAGATATTGAAGAAAATGAAGAGTTTGATTGGAGACAAGCTATAATTTACAAGGAAATATTGGATAGAAAGTATATATAAGTAAGTTTTTTAGTACTTTTATATCAGTGTCAATTCATTTTAGAAAGGGTGTGTTAAATTTAAAAATAGATGCACCTGAAAGAGTTCCGCAATGCAGGGATTCTTTTTTGTTTTTATATCAAGTAAGCAATATACTATTGGATTGGTAAATTAAGAGAAAACCAAATAAACGATAGAAAAAAATAATAGGAGGATTTATGTCTAAATATTCATACATAACCGAAGAAGGGTTAAAAAAGTTAAAATCAGAATTAAAGCATTTGGAGACTGTTGAGCGTCCTGAAATTTCCAGACAAATTGGTGAGGCTATTGATAAGGGTGATTTGTCGGAGAATGCTGAATACGATGCTGCAAAAGAAGCTCAAGGATTACTTGAAGCCAAAATTTCACAATTAAGAACGATTGTGGCGAATAGTCGTGTTATCGATGAGAGTAAAATAGATATATCTAAAGTGCAGATGTTGAATAAAGTAACTATTAAGAACCAAAAGAATGGTGCTGTTATGACCTATACTTTGGTGTCTGAAACTGAGGCTGATTTTAAGCAAGGTAAGTTGTCTATCAATACCCCAATTGCTAAAGGTTTAATTGGTAAGGTTATTGGTGATGTGGTTGAAATAACTGTGCCAAACGGTGTTATCCCTTTTGAAATTGTCGATATATCGATGTAATTTGTATCTGTTTAAGGGTTAAATAAAAAATAAGAGCTATGTCAACTATTTTCACAAAAATCGTAAATGGTGAGATTCCTTGCCATAAGATTGCAGAAGACGATATGTATTTTGCTTTTTTAGATATTAGTCCATTGGCAATGGGACATACGCTGGTCATTCCTAAGGCAGAAATTGATTACATTTTTGATTTGGAAGATGAGGTTTTAGCAGGATTGAATCTTTTTGCTAAACGTGTGGCTAAAGCTGTTGAAAAATCAATAAAATGTAAGCGAATTGGTGTCGCGGTTATTGGTCTCGAAGTGCCACATACACATATTCATTTGGTTCCTTTGAACGCAATTGGCGACTTGAATTTTGCAAATCCAAAATTGAGCCCTTCTCAGGAGGAATTATCAGAAGTTGCAGCAAAAATTCGCGAAAATTTTAAATAGAGAAATCAACTCGAATCTAAATATATTTAGCCGCCTATGTGCGGCTATTTTTATGCTAAAATTTTCGATTTTACTTAACTCTGTCGGGATTTTGCTTGATAAAATCAGACCAAGAGTTAGATTTTTTTGAACTTAAAAGAGGATTAGCTTGAAAGAAATGACAGAGAGCAATTGCGATTGCATCTGTTTCGTCAGAACTAGTGGGGAAGTTAGGAATGTTAAAGTAGCGCTCCATTATGGTTGCCATTTGTTCTTTAGAGGCTGTTCCTGTTCCTGTAACTGCTAATTTTATTTTTTTAGGAGCATATTCGCAAATAGGAATATCTCTCTGTAGAGCGGCTGCAATACAAACACCTTGAGCACGGCCAAGTTTTAGCATGGATTGAACATTTTTGCCAAAAAATTGTGATTCGATAGCTAGTTCATCAGGTTGATATTCATCTATAACCTGAAGAGTCCGCTTGAAAATTCGTTGAAGTTTTAAATAGGGATCACCAAGTTTTTTTAGATCTAAGATTCCCGAAATTAAAATCACAGGTTTTTTTTCAACGACTTTAAGCAAGGCATACCCCATGCAATTTGTACCTGGGTCAATCCCCATTATAATTCTATCGTTGCTCAAACCTTTTGTTTTTTAATGGTTATTTTCTGAAGAAGTATGCCTGTTACTATGATAGCTAGGCCTACCCAAGTGCTAAGATATATAGTTTCACCAATAAAAAGGTGAATCAGGAATAGAGAAATGAATGGACTTAGGAAGACCAAATTTCCAATTTTATCTGTGCTAGTGGTTAGTTTCATTGCTCTCAGCCAAAATATATAGGCTATACCACATTCGACTAGGCCAATGTATATTGCAGCTCCAAGACTTTTGTAATCTGGCCAATTGAATTCACCTAAAACAAATAAAGCGATAAGGCTATAGATGGTTCCAAAAAGAAAATTTAAGAACAACTTCTGAAGATCTTTACGACTATCTTTTGTGTTGAAAATCCAAAATAAAGCCCAAATAATTGAACTGCCTAAAGCTAATGCGATACCTAATGAGTTGGGCGTTTCTATACTTGTAATTGAACCCTTGTTGGCAATAATAACAACACCTATAAAGCTTAGGAGAATGCACGCAATACTTTTTATACCGATTCTCTGTTTCAGAAGTGGGATAGAGAGTAGAACAAGAGTAATGGGCCAAATATAATTTAAACTCAATGCTAATTGAGCCGATAATAAAGAATAGGCTTTAAGTAGAATAAAATAGTAAAGAAAAGGGTTGAGAAAGCCTAGTAGAGCAGAGTGAATCAATTCTGATTTAGGCGATCTCAGTGCTAATTTTAAATCTCCTTTAAAAAAGAGGAGTATGGTAAAAAAGATCATAGCAACTACAGATGAAATCGCCAATAGATGGACATAGTTCATCCCCATAAGGGCAATTTTAAAAGCGGTGGCAACGGTAGACCATGATAAGATTGCGGTCAGAGCAAAAATATAGGCTTGTGTTTGTTTCTTCAAAATTCTTGTTTTGAATTGATGTATGATCTTTTGCAATATTCTAGTGATTGACGTCTTGCTCAAACATAGTTGATGAGAAAGTCAGAATATTCGTTTGATATTTAGCTGCAAAAATCGCTTTACATCTTGGTTCAAAAACTTCATTATATTTATCAAGCTGGGCTTTATTTTTGAAGAATAGCTGTAAAGAATAGGTTTGGCTACCATCTTCCTGTTGGACCATCACTTTACAGAAATAATGCTGTGAGAAAGTCCCCGTTTCTTTGACCAGTGGAATGAATTTATCGTTCATCCATTTGCAAAAATCCTTTTCAATTGCGCTGTTCAGAATGTAGCTAGTGTTGTAAATAATCATTGTGAATTGAGTTATGTAATCTGATATTAATTGACGTTTTACTGTGAATTTGAATTTCTGATATTTGTGTAACGCTCTCGAGCCTCTACGGAATAGATACTCTCAGGGTAATCTACAATTATTTTTTTATAGTTGATTCCACTCTCACTTATTCTATCTTGAAGTTCAAAAAGTTTGGCTTGTTTATAGAGCGCTTTTGCTGCTAGATTTTCGTATGGATGTTCTTTAATAATGATGTTTAATTCGTTAATAGCCTCTTGATAGTGTTGCTGCGAATGATGTATTTCATAAATTCTGTAATGTACTTCGTCGCTTAGGCTATGTCCAGGAAACCTTTTGAAGAAACCATTTAGCATGATCTTCGCAGAGTCTACTTGATCCTGAAAAATAAGCAAGTCAACTTCTGCAAAATATTTCATTGCTGAATAGGTAGAATCCAGAGTCGTGTTGTCAGAAATTAGCTGAGATAAGTCTAAGGCATCATTGGCTATTAACTTTGATGTACTTCCTTTTAAAACATTTAATTGAGCTTTTGCCCAATCGAGCTCTCCTAGGTAATAGGATACTTTAGCTTTTTTAAGTTTGGCTTCGTATCCAATAGGGTTGTTTTTATTTTTTTGTTCAATTTGTGAATAGAGAAGTATAGCATCCCATTTTTTATTGTCGAGTAAAGTGATATCGGCTAGTTCTAGTTTGATATTTGCCTTATCGCTTTGTTTGACATTGCGTCCCTCTAAAGCCGTATTCAGTAGACTTGTGGCCTTTCCAATTGCTTTCAATTTAAAAGCACTTAGGTTTGCAAAACGAATCAATGTGTGTATTGACTGATTGATATCTTTTATGCTTTTAAAATAGCTGGTGTAAGCTTCAGAAAGAGCTTGCCAATCTTTCAATTTGGTTTCAATATTTGATTCAAGAGAGAGGTGTATGCTTTCTAGTTCCCCTATCAGTGCGTTATTGTAGTACTTCGATTTGGTTCCTTTTTCAATGATTAGTTTGTAGCACTGTTGAGCGATGAGATAATCTTTATTATCCATTGCAATTTTGGCAAGCAGACTTAATTTTTCACCACCATTGTTTTTAATGAGATCAATTGATTGAGCAAGTGAAAAAGCTAAATCAAATTGTTTTTTTTGGGTGTAATACCACAGTAGTAATTCTTTAAAGACGATATTATTCTTGCTGTTTTGAACCTGGCTTATCAGTTTTGTTTTTAGAATTTGATTTAAGTCAGAATTGATATCTTGAGATAGTGCAGATTGTAATTGATTCTGAATTTGTTGAAGAATCTCAGGAGTAACCGACAAGGCAATCATATATTCATCGAGCATTTGAGTGAAATTGCGCTGGAACATAAGAATATTGGCAATTTCAAAATGGAACAAATGTTCTTGTTTTAAGATTTTACGACCTTGTTCATAAGTTTTTATTGCAAGCTCATGTTCGCCTTTCCCTCTTAAGGCATTGGCAACCGTAATATATTCTCTTTTGTTCGGAATAATGTTTTCAATGGTTTTGTTATACTGCTTATTGGCTTTATTAACTTCTCCTGAAATTTTATAAATATATCCTAATTCTATCTGGAAAACTTTGTCATCAGGGTAAGTCCTAATTTCTTTTTTTACAGCTTTTTCGGCTTTCGTATAGTTTTCAAGTTTAAGTAAGCAGGTGATATAGTAAGTGAAGTATGATTTCGATTTGGATGTTTGATACAGTTCATTAAAAATACCTGAGGCTGCTTCGTATTCTTTATCTTGGAAGTATCGATAAGCCAATTGACTATTTCTTTCCTGTGCAAACACCAAGGAAGGAATTAGTAAACTTAGAATCAGGAGATATAATAGATACTTGTTCAAATGAAAGAAATAAGGTGACTGAAAGTACTTGTTGTTGAAACTTACTTAATCAAAAATATAAAAACCCGAGAGAAATCCCTCGGGTTTTGAATGGTATATCAAATTCAATTGCTTGAATTGTATTTAGTCAATCATATCGAATCCTGTGTAAGGAACCAAAGCCTTAGGAATTCTGATACCTTCAGCACATTGATTGTTCTCCAATAAAGCTGCTACAATTCTTGGTAAAGCCAATGCGCTACCATTTAAAGTATGAGCCAATTGGGTTTTCTTTTCGTTCTTTTCTTTAAAACGTAGTTTCAAACGATTAGCCTGATACGATTCAAAGTTGGATACAGAACTTACTTCAAGCCATTTATCTTGAGCTGCAGAGAATACTTCGAAATCGAAGGTTAAAGCAGCAGTAAAGCTGGTATCACCACCACATAAACGAAGTAAACGGTATGGTAATTCCAATTTCTTGATGATGTTTTCAACGTGAGCAACCATGCCATCAAGTGCTTGGTATGACTTGTCAGGATGCTGTAATTGAACTATCTCGACCTTGTCAAATTGGTGTAGACGATTCAAACCACGAACATCTTTCCCATATGAACCAGCCTCGCGACGGAAACAAGCTGAATAAGCTGTGTTTTTAACAGGGAAATCTTCTGCTTTTAAAATGACATCGCGATAGATGTTTGTTACTGGAACCTCAGCAGTAGGAATCAAGTAAAGATTGTCCTCAGTTGCATGATACATTTGACCATCCTTATCAGGGAGTTGGCCAGTACCATACCCAGAAGCTTCATTTACCAACAGTGGAGGAATCACCTCTTCGTAGCCAGCCTTGCGATTCTCATCAAGGAAGAAGTTGATTAAAGCTCTCTGGAAAATTGCGCCTTTACCTCTGTATAGAGGGAATCCTGCACCAGTGATTTTATTACCTAGTTCAAAATCGATGATGTTATATTTCTTTGCCAATTCCCAATGAGGTATTGCACCTTCATACAAATTTGGCATTTCACCTTCTGTTCTTTCAATCACATTCTCATCCTCTCCCTTACCTGCAGGTACTGATGTATGAGGAATATTAGGAATTTTAAGAAGCAAGTCGTTCAAGTCAGAAATAGCCGTATTCATTACCGTATTTAATTCCGAAATGGACTCCTTAAGCTCACCTGTTTTAGCTTTAGCAGAATTAGCTTCTTCAACCTTACCTGATTTAAATAGCATACCAATCTCTTTTGAGAGGCTATTCATCTCAGCCTGAATGCCATCTAGCTTGGCTTGAGTCGTTTTTCTTTTTTCATCCAACTCAATAACCTGATCGATAATCTGAGTGGCATCGAAATTTTTTATGCTTAAAGCCTTGATGGCTTCTTCTTTATTCTCCTGTAAGTATTTTAGACTTAGCATGTGATATCTATTGAAGATGATTATTCTTGATTCATATGGAACTCGTTATGAGCACCTAGAGACTTTTAACTAACAAGTGGTAAAAATAAAAAAAATCTCCTGTCTTTACATGAAATAAAGAGAGGAGATTTAAATATTTTAAATGCTAAATAAATTATTCAGCAAGAGGTTGAATAGAAACGTAAGATTTGTTGTCTCTTTTCTTTTTGAATACCACTGTACCAGCAACTAATGCGAATAAAGTGTGATCTTTACCACAGCCCATGTTTTCGCCTGGATTGTGTTTTGTTCCTCTTTGACGTACAATAATACTACCAGCTTTGGCAGCTTGTCCACCGTAAATTTTAACGCCTAATCGCTTACTTTCGGATTCTCTACCGTTTCGTGAACTACCGGCTCCTTTTTTATGTGCCATTTTTAGATATTTTTAAGGATTAAGCAAAGATTTCTTGAATCTGAATATGTGATAAGTTCTGACGGTGACCGTTCAGCTTTCTGTATCCTTTTCTTCTTTTCTTCTTGAATACTCTTACCTTATCAGCTCTCATATGAGAAATTACTGTTGCGCTTACTTTAGCACCTTCAATAGTTGGAGCTCCAACTACTACTTCACCATCTTTGTCTAACAAAAGAACTTTGGCGAATTCTACTTGTCCACCTTCTTCAGTTTGAAGTCTATGAACAAAAATCTTTTGGTCTTTCTCAACTTTGAATTGCTGACCAGCGATTTCTACAATTGCGTACATTATTCTACAATTTTCGGTTTATTCCTGAAGGTGGGTGTTTTAATACATTTAAAACAACCTCTTTTTGAACCCCCAAGGGAAATGTTTTCGGACTGCAAAAATAGAAAACAATAATTGATAAACAAAGTTTTAAAGAAAAAAACATTAGGAATGAAATCAAGCTTAATGAAAAATCATTCAGTTGTTTATCATTAATTCATTATTTGCTTATAAAGGTCAAATATATGAAAGTTTTGAGATGATATATTAAGCTTATACTGGTGGTCTGTTGAGTTTAAGTTTTAATTTAGTAAATTGCTATAAGCATTTAGTCTATATCGAATCGGTCTCATTATAAGCTTAAGTCATAAATTATGAGATCAGAGTTTTCATAAGGAGTAAGATCAATGGAGCTTAAAATACATGTACAAAACTTATAAAACAATTTATATTTTTGTTAATATTACTGATTTGTAAGTGTTTTGAGTTATTTGCAAAAGGTTCGATTTATTGAATTATTTTCAGAATATGTATTGAAATTAGGAATTACACATGGGGAAAGTTAAATTAAATATACTTGGATTATCGTATAGTCAAACACAAACAGGAGCCTATGCTTTGGTTCTTGCTGAGGAAGATGGCAACAGAAGGATTCCTATTATTATAGGTGGGGTAGAGGCTCAGGCAATTGCTATTCAGCTAGAGGAATTAGAACCTCCTCGTCCTTTGACACATGATTTATTTAAAAGTTTTGCGATTGCTTTTTCTATTAAAATTGTTGAAGTCAATATATATCGTTTACATGAAGGGATTTTTTACTCAGAGCTGATTTGTGAGAGTGGGAATAACAGAGTACGAATAGATTCCAGAACCTCAGATGCGGTTGCTATTGCTCTCCGATTTAAATGCCCAATTTTTACAAGTGAAGAAATTATAGAAAAGGCTGGAATTACGCTAAGTATCGAAGGCGAGAGTGATGATTCTAAAATTGCTCCTGTTAAAGGAGTTAAATCTTCACATGAATATCGTAAGTCAAATCCTTTTGAAGGTTATTCAAAGTCTCAGCTTCAGGACATGCTTAATGATGCTATTAAAAACGAGAATTACGAAAAAGCCTCGCAAATTCGGGATGAATTAGAGAGACGCTAGATTGAATGCCTCATTTTCAAATAAAATAAACCTGAAAGAATATGAACTGGTCTCGTTCTATCTTTCAGGTTTTATAGTTAGTCAGAAAAGGGCTTAGTCAGCTCTGATAAAGAATTTTTTTATTAATGATTTATTTGTCCAATCGCATCAGGATTGTGTTTGTGCTTAAACAAGATTGCAAAGAATATTGCTATAACCAGAGAATAAATTGCAAAAGTATTCCAGATATCCATCCAAATAAAATCACCTTGATTCGTTGTGAAGAATTTTCCAATAATGATGCCACTCACCCATGATCCGAAGATGGCTCCAAATCCATTGGTCATCATCATGAATAGGCCTTGCGCACTAGATCGTATATTCGAATCACATTGAGTCTCAACAAATAGTGACCCTGAAATGTTGAAGAAATCAAAGGCCATACCAT
Organism: Ancylomarina euxina; assembly: GCF_003863355.1. Classification (GTDB taxonomy): domain Bacteria; phylum Bacteroidota; class Bacteroidia; order Bacteroidales; family Marinifilaceae; genus Ancylomarina; species Ancylomarina euxinus. The sequence goes on from NZ_QQWG01000001.1 coordinate 522,017, forward strand.
AAATAATACAAGATAGAATAATCATCCATAGCCCTCCGGATGGATCTCCATAGGCAAATAGGGCAAATCGCAGCACCCATGCAATCATACTTATTAACATTACCTGTTTAATACCAAATTTCTTTAAAAAGAATGGAATGGCAAGAATGAATAAGGTTTCTGATATCTGGGATATAGACATGATAATTGTTGAATATTTTACAACAAAAGAATCAGCATACTCTGGCACTTTTTCGAATTCAGACAAGAATCTGTCTCCATACATATTGGTTAATTGCAAAGCAGCTCCCAGAAACATAGAAAAAATAAAGAATAGAGCCATCTTGTAGTTTTTGAACAATTTAAATGCGTTCAAACCTAGAGTTTCGACAAGTGGTGCACCTTTTAAACCTTTATTTTGTGGCTTGCATTGTGGCATTGTAAATGAATAGGCTGCCAAAATGAATGAGACTACTGCTGCGATATAAAACTGGTTCGCAGATGCTTTTGATCCAGTTAAGTTGGTTATCCACATCGCCGCAATGAATCCGATGGTTCCCCAAACACGAATGGGAGGGAATACCTTGATTACATCGTAGCTATTGTTTTTTAGAATCGTATAGGATATGGAATTCATTAATGCAATTGTTGGCATATAACATATCATTGCAACTAGAATGATACTGATAAACATTGTTGGGTTATCTACCTGGGGTAAATATAACAGAGCTAAACCTCCTAAAAGATGAAGAATTCCGTAAAGTTTCTCAGCATTAATCCATCTGTCGGCTATAATCCCTGTAAGAGTCGGCATAAACAGTGAGGAGATCCCCAAAGTTGAAAAAACAGCTCCGAACTCTTGTGGCGACCAGCCTTTATTCCCAAACCAATAGTTTGCAATAGTTATTAACCAAGCTCCCCAGATAAAAAACTGAAGGAAGTTCATTAGTACAAGACGATTTTTTATTCCCATAGCGAGTTTAAGTATATTTAGATTTTAATATGTTCAAACTGAAAATTAGTAAAATTCTTCCTTATGAGGAATGATTTTAGTTGATGACTTTAAACGGCACGCAGCCATCATCTGCAGGAAGGCAGATGAAATCTGGAATTGGGATTTTGGTTGTAGAGTAGAATGATCGGAGTTTAGATACTCCATATATAAACAATACGAACGCTAAATATTCTATTAGCTATCATATTGTAACATACGGCACCAAAACTAATAAAAAAAAATAGAAATAGCCCTTAATATGACATTTGTAATGAATCTACATTTTAGAGTCGACTTCTATTATGAATTAATTGATATCGAAACTTAAGAGTATTTTATCAAACAAATCATTCTTATTGATGGGTTTAGAGATATAATAGTCACAGCCAGCAGCTAACGCTTTTTCTTTATCTCCTTCGATAGCAAAGGCCGTTTGGGCAATAATTGGAATCTTAGGACGAATTTTTTTGATTTTCTCAGTCGCAATATAACCATTCATCTTAGGCATGTTAATATCCATAAGAAGTAAATCAACTTTATTCTTATTTTGACAATATTCAACTGCTTCCTCGCCATTATTCACCCTAACACAATTCATACCTTTAGGACTAAGGAGCGCCTCTAAAAATGAAAAACAAGTTTCATCATCTTCAGCAATAAGAACAGTTTTGTTATTAAAGTTTAAGATGGGAGAAGTCTTTGATGAGTCAATGTTCGAATCATAATTATCTGAAAATGGGATTGTGAAAATAAAATTGGCACCATCACCTTCTTTTGACTCTACCCAGATATCTCCACCCATTAAATTGGTTAATTTTTTGCAAATAGTTAAGCCAAGACCAGAACCACCATAAATTCGGGTGTGTGAGTCATCAGCCTGACGGAAAACTTCAAATATTAGCTTTTGTTTATTGGGAGGAATTCCAATGCCTGTATCTTTTACAAAAAATTGAATGAATTCCTGTTGATTTTCTTTATGTAAATTACATCCAAATGTAATACGACCTTTTTCAGTAAACTTTAGTGCATTTTTGAGTAGATTAATCAGATTTTGTTTGATTCTTTTCTGATCCGAAAAAAGAATAGTGTCTTGGTTTTCCAGAGAATTATTTAGAATAAGATCTACATGTTCTTTATTCTGCAGTGTCTGTTCATTTTTAATTATCTCATAAACTTCATTTAAAAGGGTGTTTATGCTAAGAGGCTCGTTTTCAATTTTAATATCTCCAGTTTCAATTAAGGAGATGTCGAATACGTCTTCAATTACACCAAGCAGATGTTTTCCACTCATATTTATGATTTCGCTATAATAGATAATTTCCTCTAATGATAAATCTGCCTTTATCAAGTCTGAGAAACCGATCACGGCGTTTAAAGGTGTCCTAAGTTCATGAGACATGGTCGCTAAAAATACCGACTTGAGCCTATCGCTTTCTTCAGCAATTTCTTTGGCCTTAATTAGGTCACTTTCATGTTTTTTATTCTGAGAAATATCGCGAATAATTCCTTGATTGGCAATGCCATCTTTATAAGGTATAAAGCTTGATGAGACTTCAATCGGTATTTTTTTTCCTGATTTTGCAATGCCTACGAATTCAAATTTTTGGGAAAGTTTACTTTTGTCATTCTCTTGAATTCGAATGTTCATCATTTCAAGGCTCTCAGTAGCAATCAGATTGTAGAGGTTAATATGTTTCATTTCTTGGGAAGTGTAGCCCAGAATTTCTTCAAATCGTTTGTTAATTAATTCGAAGTGATTGTTATATAATAAGTAAATAGCGTCATTCGAGTTTTCAATTAAGGATCTATATTTTGCTTCATTTTCTTCTAAAGCGGTCTGCATTTTATATTCTTCTGTAACATCTCGGAATACGAGAACGACACCCGATATATTTCCAGTTTCATCTTTAATAGGAGCTCCGGAATCAGCAATTTGGAATTCACGCCCATCTTTTGAAATTAGTACTGTATGATTTGCTAGACCAATAATTTGGCCACAGTTAAGAACTTTTTTAACAGGATCTTCGACTCTCTCCTTTGTTGTAGAATTAACAATTTTGAAAACTCTTTCCAGGGATTGATCCTTGGCTTCATTGAAATGCCATCCTGTTAGTTTTTGAGCAACAGGATTCATTCGTGTGATCTTACCCTCTACGTCAGTTACGATTAGAGCATCGCCAATAGAGTTTAGGGTTATGCGTAAGTTTTCTTCATTCTCTCTAATTTGGCGAGTTTGCTTAGCGACTAGTTTCTTTACACTAATAAGCCAAAGCCAGAGAATAATAAAGGCTAAAATAAAAATAGACAGAATACTAATTATCGTTAACCATGTTTTTTTAGAGAATTTATTTGGTCTTGAGTGTATCCATTTTTGATGAAACTCTTTTTGTCGATTAAGAGGTATATTATCTATTATTTTATCTATAATCTTAAAAAGAGTTGGATCATCTTTGGATATAGCTACGGCTAATCGATTCATATACCCACTTCCATCAGAAATTTTAAGATTACTAATAAGTTCCGTGTCAATAATATGCGTTACGGTCATCTGACTAACAACCATGGCATCACAATCACCAGTGGAAACCGCCCTTATACATTCTATATGATTCTTGAAGCTTATAGGGGTAATATTTGGGTAATACTGAGCGATATAGTCATTAACGGCATAATTAGAGACAGTACAAATATTTTTATCTGCTAACGAACTCATTGAAGTGATATTGCTATTCTTTTGGCTGATTATAACATAAGGGATTTTTACAATTGAATTTGTAAATGATAGATATTCTTCCCTTTTGTTTGTGCTCGCACAACCAACAATTATATAGTTATGAGCTGTTTGAGAATAAGTTATCAGTTCTTCCCAGGTGTCAAAGTTTCTAAATTTAAAATCAAAGCCTAAAGAATTCTCTATTTCCTTTTGGTAATCAATTAATAAACCAACATAGTCTCCATTCTCATTGTGAAATGCAAGAGGTGGTTCTTGATATCCAAATAAGATTTCAATTTTACCTTCATTTTTATCAAGCCACATGCGTTCATCATGAGTTATGAATGGCTCATTAGACCTTTGGCAGGATAGAACTATTAATAACAGTGTAATCGTAAACAGATAAATTGAAAAAGATCTTCTGGGATTAATCGTGTGTAGGTACATGTCAAATAGATTAGGGTAACGAAAAATACGATATTCTATTCTAATCAGCAAGTTAAGTTTTCATGCCAGTGACATATTGTTTAGTAGAGAGAGTGTTGCTTTAGATTGAACTATACATTCTTAGTTGAGAATTGGGTTTATTGCGTATTTACATTTTGACATATAAAAAAAAACAGTTACTGCAAAATGCCGTAACTGCTTGATAGTATGAGTGGAGAATATCGGAATCGAACCGATGACCTCTTGACTGCCAGTCAAACGCTCTAGCCAACTGAGCTAATCCCCCAATACGATGACAAATATATGCCAATTATAATAATAGCAAAGCTATTTTATAAAAAAAATGAATTGAGGTATAACCTTTTTTAAAAGTGTACGTAAAAGGATATGAGTGGAAAATTAACGATGACCCATAATTGTTTACTAGGGTAAACGATTGATTACAGTAGAAGAATAGTGTGTATAGGTAGGATGAGTTCGGGCTTTGTTAATTTTCCACTCATTTTAATTTAGAATTTTATAAGACTAATAATTAAGGACGATGTTTATCGTCTTTTTTTTTGTCGTTAATTCTGTTGAAGTATATGTTAAAATATATACATGTTTGTTAAAATTCTTTAAGTCGGTTGTGGTAAGCTTATTTTATATTATCATTTTGTTATATTTATGTTCATAGATCAAATTGATTTTAATCAAACTTTTAATGAAGCATTCACTTGTTCTACAATAAGCTTTGATTTTTTACAAATTAATACTGGAACTATGGAGATCAAAAAAACAAAAAAAGCAGACTTGGAAAACAAAAGAGGCCTTTTTCTCGAAATTGGTTTAGTTCTTACTCTTGCCCTTGTATTTTTCGCTTTTGAATGGCGTGTTGATTCACACGAAATTAGAGAATTAAATGATGTGCAGGAATTGGAAGTCGATAATGAAATTATTCCTATCACACGTGAGCCGATTAATACACCACCTCCTCCGCCTCCAGCACCAAAACTGGCTGATATTCTTATTATTGTTGATGACAATGAGGATATTGATGAAGAATTAATCATAGAAGAAGCCATCGTTGATATAGATGAAGACGTCAAGGTTCAAGTGAATGAGGATATTGAGGTAAATGATGAGCCGCAAATTTTTATGGTCGTTGAAGAAATGCCTAAATTTCCTGGTGGAGATCTCGAATTATTAAGATGGATAAACAATTCAGTGAAGTATCCTGTAATAGCTCAAGAAAATGGTATAACGGGTCGAGTGCATATGAATTTTGTAATAAATGAAACTGGAGGTATTGAAAATATTGTAGTGGTTCGAGGCGTTGATCCTTCTTTAGATAAAGAAGCGGTTCGAGTAATTAAAAAGATGCCAAAGTGGAAACCAGGTAAACAAAGGGGGAAAGCGGTGAAAGTTTCTTTCTCACTACCCATTAATTTCCAATTACAGTAATTAATCTTGATTATAAATAATAAAGAGGCTCTGGAATACAGAGCCTCTTTATATTTTCAATTTTTTGATCTATTTATTCTGTTTACGCTAACGTTTGTAATTTGATATTTGATGTGTATTTTTGTGTAAATCTGATTGTTGTACGGATTGATATTGAAAATAGAATGGCATATTGATAAGTTTGGTGTTTAGAGGATCTGAAAATGAGTGACTCATTTCTCTTTGGATAGAATGAGCTGGAAACCTACTTTGTTCTTATGAAATTTGACTTTTTGAAGTATCTTTTGAGTTTTAAAATGTGTTATGTAGGTTGTTTAAACGTGTTTGACGTGAATTTTTCTATCTTTAACCCCCGAATAATTAAGCATGTCTAAAGTATAATTTTGATAATACAATTGGAATCTGTATTTTTAGACGCTGAATTTACTAGAAAATAAAAAGAAAACTATGGAAGTTAAGAAGTCACAAAAAGCAGATCTAGAGAATAAGAGAGGTCTTTTTCTAGAGATTGGTCTGGCTCTTACTCTTGCTATTGTATTTCTAGCCTTTGAGTGGCGAGTTGATACAAGTGAAGCCACTGTGTTGCAGGCAGAGCAAGAAGTGCAGGCTGAAGAGGAAATTATTCCTATTACTCGTCAAGAGCCTGTTAAGCCACCACCACCACCACCACCAGCACCAAAGGTTGCTGATGTTTTGAACATTGTGGATAACGATGAAGAAATTGATGACGAACTAGAAATTGAAGACTCTGAAGCCGATATGGATGAGGATGTTGAAATTCAGGTTGTTGAGGAAACAGAGGAAGAAGATGAGCAGCAGGTTTTTGTAATTGTAGAAGATATGCCTGAATTTCCAGGTGGAGATCTTGAATTGCAGAAATGGATTAACAGATCTGTAAAATACCCTGTGATTGCACAAGAAAATGGTATTACTGGACGTGTATACGTTGGTTTTGTTGTAAATAAACTTGGAAAAGTTGAAAATGTTAAGATTATGAGAGGGGTTGACCCATCACTTGACAAAGAAGCTCTTCGTGTAATTAATATGATGCCGAAGTGGAAGCCAGGTAAGCAACGTGGCAAAGCAGTAAAAGTATCTTATACTGTACCTATCAATTTCCAGTTACAATAAGTAATACGTTTTGTATTCGATATATGAGGCTCTGATTTTTCAGAGCCTCTTTTTGTTATGGGTCTAACTCACTTTATATACGAATATTGCTTACTTTTGTCGATACCTTTAAAAGAGAGAGGGTTTAGTTTTTATAAATGAATTAAATCCATAAATCATATATTCGAAAATAAATGGGAGATTTCCTTAATAATAAAATAGAATCGGAAAAAGCAATTTTGATTGGTGTTATTGACCAATCTTTAGGTATGACCGAAGTTATGGTGAAAGAATATCTTGATGAGTTAGATTTTCTTGCATTAACAGCGGGAGCTGAGACGGTGAAGCGTTTTACTCAAAAATTACAACGTTCACATCCCAAAACTTTTGTTGGGACAGGTAAACTTGAAGAAATTGCACAATACCTTAATGATAATCCAGAAATAAGTCTGGTTATTTTTGATGATGAATTAAAGCCATCACAGCTTCGAAATATTGAACGTGCTTTGCAACGCAAGATTTTAGATAGAACCAACCTAATTCTTGATATTTTTGCTAGCCGGGCACAGACAGCTAATGCGAAGACCCAAGTGGAGCTAGCACAATATCAGTATTTATTACCCCGATTAACGCGATTATGGACTCACCTTGAGCGTCAAAAAGGGGGAATTGGAATGCGTGGGCCTGGTGAAACACAGATTGAAACTGACCGTCGTATAATTCTTGATAAGATTGCGAAGTTGAAAGAGGATTTGAAAAAGATTGATAAGCAAAAAACCGTTCAGCGTAAAAATCGTGATAAAATCATTCGTGTTGCTTTAGTTGGATATACCAATGTAGGTAAATCAACACTAATGAATCTTATAAGTAAGTCTGAAGTGTTTGCTGAAAATAAACTTTTTGCTACACTAGATACCACGGTTAGAAAAGTTGTGATTCAGAATGTTCCTTTTTTATTAGCTGATACGGTTGGTTTTATTAGAAAATTACCTCACAATTTAGTTGAATCTTTCAAATCGACATTGGACGAGGTTCGTGAAGCCGATATTATTTTGCATGTTGTCGATATTTCACATCCGAACTTCGAAGATCATATCAATGTGGTAAACGAAACGATGGCTGAAATTGATAAGGTAGAAAAGCCACGCTTCTTAATTTTCAATAAAATTGATGCTTTTAATTATATTAAAAAGGATGAAGATGATTTGACTGCTAAGCTGCGCGAAAATTATAGTCTTGATGAGTTGAAAAAGATGTGGGTTGCTAAGGGCGATACACCATGCTTATTTATCTCTGCAAAGGAAAAGGATAATATAGAGGAGTTCAAGGAGCAGATATATAATGCTGTACGCGAGATTCATTCAGCTCGTTTCCCATATAATAATTTCCTATATGAAGACTACTCAAATTTGAGTGAAGAGGAATAAGAAAGACTAAAAAAGCGATGCTCCGAAATTACATTTTGGAGCATCGCTTTTTATATTTCAATTTGGAAAATAGCTTATTTTACAATTCCACTTTTTGTTAGATATTCAGCAATTTGAATGGCATTTGTTGCGGCACCTTTACGAAGATTATCAGCAACAATCCACATGTTCAGACTATTAGGGTTCGAGAAATCACGACGAATTCTACCAACAAAAACTTGATCTTTATCGTGAGCGAATCGTGGCATCGGATAAATATTCTTGTCGGGCTCATCTTGCAGAACAATTCCTTCAGAATGAGCAAGAAGTTCTTTTAATTCATCTAAATCGAAATCTTTCTCAAATTCTATATTTACTGACTCAGAGTGACCCCCAACTACCGGAACACGAACTGCAGTTGCGGTAATTCTGATTGAGTCATCACAAAGAATCTTTTTAGTCTCATTAATTAACTTCATCTCCTCTTTCGTGTATGCATTATCTTCAAATACATCACAGTGAGGTAAGCAGTTTTTATCGATAGGATACGGGTAAGCCATTTCTCCATCGATACCAGCTCTTTCATTTTCCAATTGCTCAACGGCTTTAACACCAGTTCCACTTATAGATTGGTAAGTTGAGATGATTAGGCGTTTTATTTTGTATTTTTTATGAAGAGGAGCTAATGCAACCACCATTTGAATAGTCGAACAGTTTGGGTTGGCGATAATTTTATCATCAACACTCAGTTCTGAAGCATTAATTTCTGGTACGATTAATTTTTTTTCAGGATGCATTCTCCAAGCTGAAGAATTATCAACAACAAAAGTTCCTACTTTCTCAAATTCGGGAGCCCACTCTAGCGAAGTATCGCCACCAGCTGAGAAAATTGCAATATGAGGTTTTAATTCAATTGCTTCTTTCATGCCAATTACTGTTACCTGTTTACCTCTAAACTCGATCTTTTTTCCCTTCGATCTTTCACTTGCAACGGGATACAATTCATCTACAGGAAAATTTCTTTCGGTAAGTACCTCAAGAATTTTTTGTCCCACTAAACCAGTGGCGCCTACGACAGCAATTTTCATAATAAAAAATTCTATTAAATTGGATTAATAATTATAACTTACTTACTCAGATTCAGTTAGTCTGTGGAATTGAACCTGGGTTAGTATAAAAACATCGAATTAACATTGATTGGTTAGTTCAATTTTTTCAGAGATGTATGGGACTCTTTTTTGATATGTTCCAGAATATCTCTTGCAGTTAATCGAGTCAACGAATATAGAGTTTTTAGGTATGAAAACACATTCTTTTATTAAAGTATTATTTCTGTTATTACTGAGTATAGGAAGTTTGCAAGCTCAGGATGTGATTTATTCAGAAGATTTTAATGATGATGTTGGGCAAGGTAATGATGGAGGAGTTATTGAGTTATCTGAAGTTGAATGGACATTGAATACTGATGCTTGTACGATTGTAGCAGGAGACTATGTGAAAGTTGTTGATACTGGTAATACTAGGCTTGAAGCTTTAAATTGTAATGGTGAAGCTATTTGGATGAGCCCAATGATTGACATCTCAGCGTATGAAGATGTTAATATTTCAATTTATGTGAAGGAATTAGGAACATCAACGAGTACAAGTAAGTTTGTGAAACTATATTATAAGACAAGTATTGATGGTGAAGAAATCCTTTTTCCAATTAATGGTCTTAATGATGGGAATTTTGATGAAAGTACCGCATCTGTTAATAATATAAATGGGAATCAAATTTTTATAATTGCTAAGCTTAATTCTCACTTGTCTACTAATAGAGTTTACATTGATGACATCTTAGTTTCAGGAATTCCAATAGTAATTTCAAACGATGCATTAACTCAGGTTTTAGAACCGACAAGTCAGGTTTCTCCTCAAAATATAAGTTCGATTGCCAATGATATAAATTCTGCTGAGGCATTATTAAGGTTTAAATTGACTGAGCCGAGTGGAGCTGATGATCTGGGTACTAAAATAGCATCTATCAAGTTTACTAATATAGCTTCTGATAATTCAGCAGATTTAGCAAATCAATTTGGAGGTTTTGCTATTCATGATGGGAGTAATTTCATTCCAACAAGCTCAGTTAATATAAGTGTAGATGAAGTGATTCTGAGTTTTTTGGAAGATGATTTTACTCTTTCTGATGATTCTTCTCACGAATATGAATTAAGGGCGTATTTGAAATTATCTGGAATTACTGATGGAAAGAAAGTGAAGCTTGAAATAGCTGCAGGAGCAACTAGTATTACAACCTATAACTCGGGTTCAGATTTTGATAACGCGAATAGCGAGGTTGTAGTTTCTCCCGAACATCTGATTTCGGTTATTGGTACGAACCTGCGCTTTACAGCAATCCCGACTATTAGCCTAATTAAGAATACAAGTTTTTCGCTCTCACTTGATGCAAGGGATATTAATGGGAATATTGATTTAGATGTCAATCAAAATATCGATTTAAGTCTTGAGACTGGGACTGGAATTTTAGGAGGGGTACTTGCTAATAATCTTTCATCAGGACAAGTTACCTTTAATGATCTCTCATATAATCAGGCTGAAAATATCATAATACAAGCTTCTGCTACTGGTTTTGTTTCTGCTATCTCTGAACCAATTTCAATTATTAGTTCCCAATCCACTGATCTTAGTTTGCCTGTTTGGATACCTTCCAACTTAAAGATATCCTCATTAAAAAATTCGGAGGAAGATGCGTTTGAGGTCTTTAAATTCTCAGTGGAAGATAAAGGGGATGACTTGGAGTCAACATTTCTGAATGCATTGAGACTTGTTCCTGGTGATAATAATTCTATGAATTGGCAAGACAAAATTGCTGGTTTCATACTACACATGGGAGCGAATAAATTAGATGCAAGCTGTACATTCGATAATTCAGCCTTAAATATCAGTATTGCTGATACAGAATCCTTAAGAGAAATTACTGAAGGAACAAGTCGAGACTATTCAATAAGCGCTTATCTAAAAACAGAACAAGCTGACGGGCAGATTTTGCAGTTAAAAATTGAGAATACTCATGAAGGCTGGGGAACGAGTGGGAGTGGCTTGGTTCCAAATTTAATTGGTGATTTACTTGGTCCAAGTTTCTCAATAGATATTGCTGGAACTCACTTGCATTTTATTTCAATTCCAACTTTTGATGTTGGCTTTGCATCAAATTTTCAGCTTGGAGCCGAATTAACTGATGTTAATGGAAACAAGGACTCAGATGCGAGTCAAAATGTAAATTTAGCAGTTGTTGATGGGAATGGCGTCTTATCAGGAACATTAACAAAATCTTTAATTTCGGGTTCGGTTGTATTCAATGATTTGTCATATAATTATTCCGAATTGATTACTCTATCTATTTCTAGTGATGGTCTGATTGGTGAGGAATCAGAAGAAATTAATATTCTGTCTTCAAAATCGACACATGTTCAGGTCATAGATTGGTTGCCTGATAATCTCAATATTTCATCTTTAGCCGTTTCGGAAAATGATTATACAGAAGTTTTTCGCTTCCAAATAAATGATATTGGTGATGATAAAGAGCCAACTAGGTTGAAGAAAATCCGTTTGATTTCATCGGTGAATAATACGCTTAATTGGGAAGAGGGGATTGCAGATTTTCGATTGAAAATTAATGGTGAAGTTGTAGATGCTGAATTTTTAAAAACGGAGAAGGATTTGATAATTAGTTTTCAAGAGTCTGAAAATTTGGCAAGTATAGTTGACGGGACATCAAGTGAGCTCTCACTATCTATATATCTGAATGAGAAATCAACTGATGGGGCTCGTTTTCAGGCTTCTATTGAAAAGGGACATTCAGTTTGGGAGGTAAATGGAACTCAATTGATAGAAGAATTTACAAGTGATTTAAGTGGACCAAGTTTTACGATTGATGTATATGGTACAGAACTGATTTTCACGAATAAACCTCCTAAAATAATTGTTCCTAATGAGAGTTTTGAAATGGGATTGAAAGTCCTTGATAAATATGGAAATCAAGATCTCAGTTCTGCAGTTGTAGCAAGAGCGTCACTTGCTTCCGGAACAGGTGAATTATCTTCTGTCTCAGGATTGAATACAGGTCTTGTTGAAGGTGAATTCTTATGGAATGACTTGATTTATAATGCGGCTGAAAATTTCACTTTGATAGTAGAAGCCGATGGTATGAGCCCTGTTTTGAGTGATAATATCTCAAGTCTTGACGTCAATTCATTGGTTATTCCTTCGAATTCACCAATTCAGTCAAAAGCCCTTAACCCTATGGCTACGAGTTCTGATAATTCTGAAGTGATTTTTAAATTTTTAATTAAAGATTTAGGAACTTCGGATGATGATCCAACCATAATCAACACTATGAAATTTTACAATAAATTATCTGGAGAGGGCTTGGGTTGGAAAAAGCATTTAGCAGGTTGTACTTTGATTAAAGATGGTGAGGTGATTGCTAAAACGATGACGATTGAAGATGATTTCATCTCGTTTACTTCTTTGGATGTTGAAGTAGTCAATGCTTCACAATCGGAGTTTGAGTTAGGCGTTTTTTTTAAGAAAAGTTTGTTGCCTGATAAAGCTCAAATTCAAGTAGAGATAAGAAAGAAACATGGATGGAAGGCATCTACAACAGCATCTTCTTTGGAGACAGAATTCTCAGAGAATATTCAATCGGCCTTACATTATATTGAAATCAATGCAGATCGATTGAGTTTTGTTTCTTGCCCTATAGGGATTACTTCAGATGATACATTTGACCTGATAATTGCAGCCGTTGATGAGTATCAAAATATCGACATTGACAAAACTTCTTTACTCAAGCTAAGTTTGACATCAGGCGATGGATCCCTATCCCAAGAGGGGTCTATTGGTCATCTGGCAAATGGAATTTTAGAGGTTGCAGATTTAACTTATTCAGGAAATCAGATGTTCGAATTATCTGCGAATGGCGATTTGACAACAGCTACTAAAGCAATATTTGTGCAAGAAGAGTCTCTGATTTTATTTGATGATTTTGAATCTCAAAGCTTAAGTGAATGGCAAAATACTTCCGACTGGGCATCATCTTCTTATTTGTCAATTAATGGCTCTTATAGTTTAAAGCATAACCTGACTAATGCGATTGGGAACAGTTTTATTGCACGACCTTTGGATAATATTCATATAGGTTCAGAATCAATTTATTGGGAATTCATCCTCAAAAATTCAGCTTGGGATCCGACATCGTCGAATAAGTTTGTCTTTCATTTATTGATGGATTTTAATGATCCAGATTTAGCCAATAACTTATACTCAGTAGGGGTGAATTTGTCAGGATCGGATGACAAATTAAGTTTGTGGAAAACGAATGATGAGGGTTTAGAGCTTTTGATAAAGTCAGATTTTGATTGGAATGAGGATGAATCTGTTGCTGTGAAAGTAGAGTATACCGCAAAAGGAGAGTGGCGTTTTGATTATAATCGTTTGGGCGAAAAGAATAATTGGTTAGGAGCGGGAATGGCATTTTCAGAAGTTGAAGGTGATGTTGAAACTTGGTATTCTGGATTGGAGTTTAATTTCGAAACGGCATCTCGTGCTGGAGAATTGTGGTTTGATGACATCAATATTGAGAGTTATAATACAGCTCCATTTTTGAAAACATATGCTGTTTTCTCCGATTCTATAGTCCTTAATTTCTCTGAAAATCTTAGTCTTTTAGAATCTTCAAAGCTTAATAATTTTCAATTGGAACTTGAGGACAACCTTATTCCAATTAAGGAAATTAAAGCAGGAAGTCTTAATGATCAACTTATCTTATTTATGGAGATCGCATTTCTTACAGGGCAATATCATTTGAGCCTAAGTGGTTTGGTTGATCTTAACGGAGCTATATCTCAAACTGAAGAAATAGAATTTGAATTCTTTGCAGAATCCAAAGCTCATGATTTAATCATTAATGAAATATTTGCTGATGAAACACCTATTGTTGGCTTGCCAGAATATGAATTCATAGAGATTTATAATGCCAGTTATTATCCTATTAATATAAAGGACTACAAATTAAAGGTTGGGAGTACTGAGAAGATCCTTTCTGATTTTGAAATTCAATCTCATGAGTATTTAATTTTATGCTCTAATGCAGCCGTTGAGCTTTATAAAGCGTTTGGAAATTCTCTAGGTCTTAGTAGTTTCCCAAGTTTGACCAATTCAGGTGTCCGTATTTCCTTAGAATCTCTATCAGGCGTGTTGCTTGATCAAGTCACCTATTCATCGGATTGGTATAGAGATGATGATAAGAAAAATGGAGGTTGGAGTTTAGAGCGAATTGATGCTTCTAATTTTTGCTCAACGGTAAGTAATTGGTCAGCATCAGAAAATGAAAAAGGAGGAACCCCAGGGCATGTGAATTCAGTGAAAGGAGTTTATAAGGATATAGTAGCTCCTGAATTAACAACTTATTTTTTACTCTCAAATCAGGAATTGCAGCTGGAGTTTTCAGAAAGTATAAATGAAGATGTAGCACTATTACTTTCAAATTATGCGATTGTTGGCAA
>NZ_QQWG01000020.1 GCF_003863355.1 Ancylomarina euxina
AAAGTCAAATGGGTGCAAGATAAATTAAACAACAGACCTAGAAAGCGTCTAAATTATCTTACCCCAAATGAAATGTATAATATTATTGTTAATAATAAAATAGTTGCATTAGCGGCTTGAATTCAGCGATCGTAATATTGTTCGATCTTTTAGAATCAAAAATCTGATAATCGACTGCTCCTTAGATAAAATAAGCCCTTCGAGAAGATAGTCAGAGGCGAATGGATAACTGACGGTCAAATGGCCATTAGTACGTTTGAAATTGGATAATTCCCTTTTTTGTTTTAGACTTTTTCATCCAAACCAATTGATTTGTTGTAGATTATTTCATTAGACATTATATCGATTAAGGTATTTACGAAATAATTCCATTGATAGATTATTTTAACTATTAGTATTCAGTGAATTATTTTACATGGAAATTTCTCCATAAGTATTCTATTCGGAATAATCTCTATTGTCTACCTGATTGAAGTCACCCAGCTAGCGCGAGCTTTTAGCTCGTGCTCTGCGGAAGCAGTTAAAAGGCCTTCTCTCTTTGGGTGGCTCCACTCCAGCTTTGCTGGTCACGAGCATCGGGGTAAAGCTCATCCTTTCTATTTTTTATTGAAATAGGTTCCACATTCAAAAGGCATTTGTCCCCCCGATGGTGTGAGCGTCTTTCGCTCGTATCCATTTCCAAAGAAAATGATCAAATACATGTGCAGGCACGCAATTCTTATCTCGCACAATAGTTTCTATGTACAGCCGTACACGCCACGGCTCATCTTAATTTAACCCTTAGAATTCTCCAATTCCTTCAAATAAAACGATTGACTAGCCAAAACTTTTCCGTCATGGATAATTTCAAAAATCCATTCCCCAAACTGAATCTCCCAGTCAAACTCTAAAGTATAGAAATCAAATCCCAGCTCATCACTCCATTCATCTTTAGTCTCTAAGATTTCAGTAAACGCTTCATTGTTTGTGGGATTGATCATCTTAGGATGTTTGATCCGACATTCAAATTCAACAAGATCAGACACTTCCGTATCTGTTTCAAATCGGTAACTAATTCCAAAACTTAAACCAGCTTTCGGATAAATGATATCTGTTCTTTCTATGAACGCCATATCATCAGAATGCAAAAAATAGCCTGTTGCACTATCTGAAACAACATCTTTAGTCGTATTTCCAATCGCTTGGCAAATACTATAATCAACAATCTCTATATTCATGATTTACTTTATTAATGCTTGAAACTCTCACGTAGAGGAAAGATATTTACACATACAATCTATCCCAATATATTTGTAAATAAGATTTGCAAAATAGGGGAGATGAGGCGTAATTTAAAGACCTCAAAGCTACTTCTTTTAAATAAAAATGAGGAGCCTTACTCAGCCTATTTGAAAAATAAAATAATTGAATATTCTATGCTGCCGCATAATTTCACCCATCTAATTTGCTGTGACGATATCTTATTTCGGGGTCTCACTTTTTTGTTGAGGCTCCGAATATATTTTATAAAACCTGTTAGCATTTGAATAACACCTTGATGCTCTCACTCCAAGTTTGGTTGAGGGCAGCCGAAGTGGGGTATCAATAAAATCAAAACGATACCCCTTAAGACATTAGTTATTGCCTGAGACATGATTTTATACCTAATAAGGTATACTTATAGAAATATGACAACTGAAGCTTCCTTGTTATTTCTGACTAAAAAGGTTTAATGCTTTTGTTTAAAATAATAATTAATAAGAATGTTTTTCGCCTTTGTTTTCTTTTCTTTGCACTCCAAAATTATTTACAATATGAAAGTGCTTTTTGTTAACACCCTTGCTCTTGCAATATGAGGGGACATTAAGCCTGTTTGTAAGGTAACGCAAATTAACAAAATTGATGAAGAAAATTTTTGTGGCATTATGCAAGACGGTTCTTGTGAAATGCTTATTGATTGTGGTTTTAACTTTTTTAGTTTTTAGCTGTGGTGATAATTTAACAGAGGAGTATTTTATTGATATAAAACCACCAGCTGATATATCAACAATTGATTTGAGATTACAAGGAAGAAGTCATTCCTTAAAAATATTTAAACCGACCCAGTTGAAATACAAGATTGGAGATGGTACAACAAAGATCTACAGCGCTAAATACAGTTTAGACGATAAGACCTGGACTGTCTATTCAAGCGAAAGTACTATCGACATTAACCCTGGTGATTATAGTCCGGGTTCTTACAAGTTAAAGTTAGATCTTGTTATGAGCACAGGAACGAATAGTATAGCCGATAATATAGGTCTGGAGAAATACGTGATACAAAAAGAATGGGACCTTATTTTGGATGGTCGTGAAGCCCCTTCTTTAAAGCCTTTGGCATCCATCAGTAAGGATAGCTTATTGGTGATAAAATGGCCTAAAGCCGATCATTATGACTTTAAGTATTATGAAATATCTGCCAATTCAGGTTTTAGGCATATCTCAAAAAAGATAAGCAATGTGAACGATACGACCTTTTGTGATCCCCTCTATGCGGGTGAAGGTTATCGTTTTACAGTGGATTGTATTACAGGTAATAGTCGTAGCTATGGTTTTGAAAGTTCTCTGGAGTTGCCCACAGAAGAGCCCCAATTGTACATTGAGGAGATAGGCTATGAAGAACTTAGAGTAAATTGAGATCGATCTAAATATAAAGCCAAATACAAGTTGAATATAAATTACAATCCTAGTGTTTTTTTTGAAAAATCTGCTGATACGACTTATACTATTAAGCAAACAGGCTTTGGAGATTTAAATACCTTTAGCTTATCTGTAAAGTCTCAATATAATGATTGGGATGATTATGATTTTATGTTGCAGACAAAGAAAAGATACAGGCTTGGTACCTACTTAAATATAGGTAATTGGCCTAAATTTGCATATAATTTTGTTGAAAAAGTATTCTACACAAATGATTACAATCGTATGCAAAGTTTTAATTTGAATTCATTTCAAAACATATCCACTATAAGGCTAGATGATTTATTGTATGAAGGTATTTATTCATGCCCTACAAATTCAACAAGGGTTGCAGGGGCATCGGATGATAAAATATATGTATTTGAGAATAAAGATTTAGAAAAACCTATTGAAATTTCTTATGATGGGGGAGGAACTGATGATATTGATCATTTTTTGTTTAGTGATAATGGGAAAATTGCTTTTTCTCGATCAGGAACTTATCATTTAGTTGATATTGAGAGTAAAAAAGAAATGCTTCAAATCCCAATAGATGATTATCCCATATACAGTAAGTGGGCTAAAATTTCGACTTCTCAGGATGCCAAATTTATGGGTGTTGGTACGCATAATGGTTTGAAAGTTTATGATTTGGGCAATAAGGCTGATGAAATATTTTCTGATACCAGATCTTATCGATCCGTTTATTTTAACCCATTAAATGCTTCGGAATTGTATTTGACTTTTAATGACAATCAAGTTTTAGAAGTGCGAAATCCGGCAGATTTTAGTTTAACCAAAACAATTAATCTGGAAAGTAAGATGGTGATTGAAAATATTGATCCGGTATCTAACAAGATTCTGTTAACCAATTATAAAAGATTATTTGTTTACGATATCAAATCAGGTGAATTGGAACTTAGTTTGCCTGGTACAGAATCACAGAATTGGTTGTTTAATTATCATTTGTTTTGCAATACAGGTTGTGTGTTGAACATTGAAAAAGAATTGAATTAGTATGAAACTAAAAATAAGCATTCTATTTGTGATTTTATCTTTTGCTTGCCAGGGGCAAAATTTCAAATTTAGTCTACGAGCGGGTTATGGTGATTACCAGTTGAAGGAAGTGAAAGAGATGCAGCAAGAACTTTTGGAATACAGTCAACTGGTAAATGCGAAATCGGTTCATGAATTTTCAGATCAAATCTATTATGGGCTAACAGCGAATTATTTAATAGGGAAAAAAGATAATTTAGGAATTGATTTTGCTTATTATGCTACAGGCGGTAGAAATCACCTTAGAGATTATTCGGGCGAATATAAATTGGATATGTTCCTACATGCTTATCGTTTAGGACTTGATTACCATCATCAGATTTTCATAAAAGGAAAATTTGATTGTAATCTGGGAATAGAAGGTGGTATTATCTTTTCTAATATGAAAATAAAAGAAAAGTATTATTTGAAAGATATGGGGGCTAATTATGATACTTTTAATTTAAAGGCTCAGTCTTATTTTATGGAGCCTTTCTTCCTAAGTTCATATCATTATAATGAAAAAATATCGCTTGATTTCAAGTGTGGATACGAGATCTGTAATAATGGTGATTTGGAATCAGATACCTATGGCGATCTTCACAGAGATGTTTTGTGGTTAGGTTTAAGAGTGTCTTTGGGACTTAGTTATTATCTATAAGAACTCTAAAGATCCCGACTTGCTTTATTTTTTTTATGTTTGGGTTCTCCTCATCGATATAAATGGCATAAAGCAATTGACCTCAGAAAAATAGTTGTTACCAGGAGATTTCAAGACATGAAAGTGATAAATATAAGATGGCAAAACAGATGAAAAATTTATCGGATGAAGCAAGTGCAAAATATGCATTTATTCTTGTTGGTATAGTTGGTTCAATTCTCGCTGTCTTGACTTATTTTGGAATACAAAACACTGAAAAAAAACAGGAGTATATCCGAAAAAATGGCGAAAGAACACTTGCATTTTATTCGCGTGAATCGGGACAAATGTCAAGTGTTACATATTGGTTTGAATTTAAGCTTGACGGTGATAATTATGAATCTTCATTGCATGGACCTTTTGCTGTACCTCCAACTTATCCTTTTAAGCAGGTACCCATATTAGTCGCGTACTATAAGAGTGATCCCAGCCAGAATATAACATTACCTGAAGAAGCTTTTGAT
Source organism: Ancylomarina euxina (assembly GCF_003863355.1). Classification (GTDB taxonomy): domain Bacteria; phylum Bacteroidota; class Bacteroidia; order Bacteroidales; family Marinifilaceae; genus Ancylomarina; species Ancylomarina euxinus. The sequence goes on from NZ_QQWG01000020.1 coordinate 4,897, forward strand.
TATAAGGGATACAGGATTTGCTGGCTTAAGTTTGAGGATAGTCTCACTTATTATATGGATATAAGAAAACTTGATTAATATGGAATTTAGAGTAGGGACTTTTAATAAGAAAGTTGTAATCGTTTTAGCTATTATTTGTTCTGCAATTATTACCAATATTCTTATAATTATTAAAGAAGAGAATAGATGTGAAAAAATGATTGAGCAAAGAGGAGAATACGTTATAGGTTTTGTTAGAGATTTTGTCAAAAGACAAAATCTTGGTATAAGTTCCAAAGTTGAGTATAAAGTGAATAATGTGACTTATTATACTCGTTTTCGAGATATTGAGAAACCATTCAAATTAGATTCTCCTGTATACGTAAAATATGACCCAATAGATCCAGAGTGTAATATTCTCTGTCGTGACTCTGTTGTCGAATATAAAGGTAAAACCTATAGGTATTATGATCGTAAATTTCATGGGTGGAATCAAGAAATCAAATAATTTTGATGAATAGTGTTATGGCTTCGGAATTTCCGAAGCCATTTTTCAAAAAGGAAATATGGCGTTCTCTCCTTGGGCTGCTGCAAAAAGTTCGCCAGGGGTTTCCAAAATCCTATTGGCTGCTCCACTGTTTTTTAACCTTATCCTTTATACTTTTTATCATTAGAGGTTCCGCAGCCAACAGGCATTTGTTACCTAAAGTTGCTAGGGCGATAACTTATTTCGGGGTCTCACTTTTTTGTTGAGGCTCCGAATATTTTCATGAAACCTGTCAGCGTCTTTTTCGACCTGACAGAGTTTAAAATAATAATCTCGCTTATCGCAGACGATAACCCCAAATTATACCCGATGAGGTATAATTATGCAAAATATTGTATATTTATACCCGATAAGGTATACTTATATAAATATTGCACACATGTCACTACCCATATTCATAAAGGAAAGAAGAAAGTTACTGAATCTGACTCAACAAGATCTAGCTGAAAAAGCAGGAGTTGGCTTGAGATTCGTTCGTGATCTAGAGCAAGGCAAATCAACTTTAAGAATGGATAAAGTCAATCAGGTTTTGAATCTTTTTGGCCAAGAATTAGGTCCCGTTCCACAGATAAGGAAATAGAAAAAGGAAATATGGCGTTCTCTCCTCGGGCTGTTGCAAAAAGTTCGCCAGGGGTTTCCAAAATCCTATTGGCTGCTTCACTGTTTTTAAACCTCATCCTTTATACTTTTTATCATTAGAGTTTTCACAGCCATTAGGCATTTGTTACCTAAAGTTGCTACAGCAACCCTGTCATACTTTTTTCGCTTCGCCCTTCGTCGTTCACAGCAATTCTCAGCCCTTTTGTCTCGTGCTTGGTTATAATGCTTAGGTGTTTTGTTAGAATAGGGTAGGTGGTCGTAAATCAGTTTCTTTTATCAAGCAAAATCCACCAGTCAAAAGTGCCTCCATTGCTCATTTTAGGCTCGCCTGCTAGGTCGGCCGCTATCGGTTTTTGTCATCTTTTTTGAGAGGCCACGGACAGTACTTGCTCTTCGTAAAATAATGCTATCTCCACCAATTAGGAATCTATTTTGCTGAACGATAATTTATAGATTTTCATTTTCTAAAAGGAGATACTATCGCATATTTTAACTCTATCGCAAGCCCTTTACCTACACACCTGGGCCAAGGGCAATTCCTCTCCCAATATGTTTCATGATTAGTATTGATCAGTTAGGAGTATGAAACATAGCAAAATTTGCCCCCGCCCAGTTACAACCATCCATCCTCAAAAAAGCCGCCAAAAACCGCTGGCTGTCAATCACAAGTTCCTTGTTTTACTTGCCAGTCACGGCCTCCCACTCGCAGGCGGCTCGCGCCTTTTAGGAAGCGTAGCTTACTGACCACCAACTAACCCCACCACCACCCATTTTTAATGCAGGCATTAAAAACAAAAGAAACAAATGATTAGCAGTAATGTATTGGTAGTGTTTTTTAGATCTTTATCCTTTATCCTTGATTTGGGATTTTTCCTCCTACCTGATAAACAAGTTATTCCCTTGTCAGTAGCAGGATAAGTCTATTTCTCACGCACGAGCTTTTTATCTCCATCAGCAAGTCAAGGTCAGGGCCTTCGGTTTTATCCGATTTTTGATTCAGGTCCATTTCTTAGGGGATAAAAAATCCGATAAAAACCTTGACAGTGCAGCCCGCATTGCGGTAATTATAAAAGATGTTTAACAGGAAGAAGCAAAAGATCTGTAGGTGAATTTAGCCGTTGATGATCTCCAAAGCAATTTGCTTCCCCTGCTTTTCAGCTTCAGCAATTTTTAGACTGAGCTCTTTCTCCAGGCTACCTTGAATAATCTGATTGGTCACTCTATGTTTGGCCACTAGAATACAACCTTCCGTATCGGAATGTCGATTCCCTCCATGAAATCGAATGCCCTTAAATTTGATCCCCATAGCGTTTACACTTTCGTCATTTTGATTGAAAATTAAAGGCATCATTCTTTCATACTTGGGACTAAAAGTCAATTTGACTTGATATTGGTAAGCGGGTAGGGCTGTGTGACCTTTCACCTTAATGCCAAAAGCTCTGACGGTATCCTCCAGAGTGTAGCCAAAAAAATGACCATCGATATACATTTTTCCCACAGTCGTTTGACTGGTGAATTCTTCTCGAATAATCCTTAGATGTAAAATATCATGTGCTTTCATAATCAGGTAATTATACAATTTGATGCAGTTGAGTGCAATGGGCTGTAAATCAGCTTGATGGTAGTGTTTTTCGACCTTAATGTATGTATTTTAAGTCTATGTTTAACCATTAAAGTCATTGAAAATGAAAAATATACCTTCTTTTCTGATTGGCACTGCATCAACTATGGGTATAGCAGAATCCATTGGAATTCAGCCTGATGTACTTGATGCGGCACAAAGTCTTCCACTTGACAGCACCGAAGCCATGGTTTCAGTTGTGGGTGGAACCGTTTCGACTATAGTCATTGCTTTATTAAAGCGACTCTGGACGAAAAAAGAGAGAAAACGTGATCGTAAAAAGCGAGAGCGTGGAGACAAAAAGGAGTAAGGACAAGTGGGTACCTGCTCCGTACCTGTCTCAATTCTATGTTAACTAATCAATTACTAACCCAAATTTAAAATGTCATGGGAAAATACAATCAAGGGATCCTGGGCCCATTCACAGGAAAGGTTGGCGCCATAGTAGGCAGTTCATGGCGAGGAGTGAATTATATCAAATCACTTCCTGGTCCAAATGCTTCAAATAGTGAAGCGCAGCAAAAACAGAGAAGCCGATTTAAGTCGGTGGTCAGTTTAGCCTCATCTTTGATGGAAAGTCTAATCCGTCCGGTATGGAATTTAGTCGGTGGCAAAATGACCGGTTATAATCTGTTTGTGAAAACCAACATGCCAGCTTTCGATGAAAGTGGAGCTTTGGTGAATTATTCTGATTTTCATGCTTCGATGGGAGCTTTACCTCTTCCTGAAATCTTGACTCTTCAGGATGATGCTGATGTGGTATCTGGAATTGAGTTATCCTGGAAGGATGATAGTGCTACAGGTGTCGGTAATGCCGATGACAAACTGCATCTTTTGGTGATGACTCCTGAGAGAGTTCACATCTTAAATACAGCCTCAGTTCGTTCGGATCAGTCAGCCGAAATTACCCTGCCAGTTGCAGCTGGAAATGTTCATGTGTATGCCTTTTTTGGAACTGCAGATGGAGCGAAATTTTCTGCAGATTTTTATTCACTAGTTGTTCTTTCTTAAGATTAACCAAATCTATGCATTATGCTGCTGCGTTTTTCGTAGCAGCATTTTGTTTTTAAAGTGTTTCCATGAGAAAAGTGTTGCTACCATGTTGCTACCAAGTTTAAACTGAGACTTGTTTCGTTCACTTGGTTTTCTCGTGCATTCTAATATTACGTAAATAATAATGATGGGCTATTAAATGTAAGGCGTTCTGTATGTCTTGTATTTAGAGGTTTTTGGGTGTAAATAAAAAAAGGAAAACACTTTCGTGTTTTCCTTAATAATCTGTCGGGATGACAAGATTTGAACTTGCGACCCCTGGTCCCCCAGACCAGTACGCTACCGGACTGCGCCACATCCCGAATTGAATATGCAAATATAACTTTTGAATCATAAAACACAAAGGAAATGTGTATGCAAAATTTATTATGCCTACTTTCTTTATTGAATTCTATTTATAAACAAATAATTCTAATCCAACTCCCTATGAGTTGGATTAGAATTATTGGGTAAGTAGATTTAATTTAATTTAATTTATCAATGGCACTTTTGATTCGCGATATGGCCTCAGCCATAATCTCTTCACTGGTCGCATAAGAGAGTCTTAAACAATCAGGTGCACCAAAGGCTTCACCTGTAACTGTGGCTACCTTAGCTTCATTTAGAAGATACAGACTTAAATCAGTTGGGTTATTTATGATTATGCCATTACAGCTTTTACCAAATAATTTGGATACATCAGGGAAGAAGTAGAAGGCGCCATCTGGTTTTTTAATTTCGAAACTAGGGATCTTAGTCAGTAGCTCAAAAGCAACTTCTCTTCTTTGTTTAAACGCTTTTTTCATCTCTAGTGTGCACGACTGGTCACCCTTGAGGGCTTCTGCCGATGCCATTTGAGCGATTGTAGAGGCTCCAGAAGTCATCTGCCCTTGTAGTTTAGTGCAGGCTTGTGCAATCCAAATAGGAGCTGCTATATAGCCAATACGCCATCCCGTCATGGCATAACCTTTTGAAACACCATTGATAATTACAGTACGATCTTTTAATTCATCGAATTGTGCAATACTTTCATGACCATCTATATAGTTAATATGCTCATATATTTCGTCTGATATAATCACAATATCTGGGTACTTCTCGAAAACTTGAGCTAAAGCTTTTAGTTCTTTTCTTGAATAGATGCTTCCAGTTGGATTACTAGGTGAGCTAAAAAGAAAAGCTCTGGTCCTAGGTGTAATGGCCGCCTCCAATTGTTCTGGAGTGATTTTAAAGTTTTGTTCTATGCCAGCAGGAATAAATATATTAATGCCTTGAGCTAATTTTACAATTTCAACATAACTAACCCAATAAGGACTTGGTATAATAACCTCATCACCAGGGTTGATAACGGACATCATGACATTAAGAATGGACTGCTTTGCTCCATTCGAAACAACAACTTGCTCTGGTGTAAAATCTAGGTCATTGTCTCTTTTTAGTTTAGTGCAAATGGCTTCTCTCAATTTTAAGAACCCAGGAATGGGTGAGTAATATGAGTAGTTGTTGATAATAGCATTGTGTGCAGCCTCCTTAATATGATCTGGGGTTTTAAAATCGGGTTCTCCTACACTCAGATTAATCACATCAATTCCTTGCTCTTTCATATCTCTGCTTTTTTGAGACATGGCAAGTGTTGGAGATAATTCCATTGAAGTAATACGGTTTGAAACCTTTAACATTGTGGTTATTTTTTATGGTTTTGTAAAATAGCTTGATACTTTTGTAGTATTCAATTTTTCAATTGAGGTACAAATGTAATGTTTTTAAACAAATTCAAACGTTTGCGTAACTACGGAAATATTCAGGTTTATGTGTTTTTTCATCTGGACTTAGATGTGAATTTCATGTGGATATGAATATGAAGCCTTTATTACTAGGGGGTTGAGTTGATTTTGAGAGGTGCGTGTGTTATGTGATTTGCATTATTTTTATTTAGTATGAATTACTACACTAAACGTTCGCCTTATAATTTGATGTAAAGAAAGAAATAAGATATTATTCATTTTATATATAAATACCGATGCTTGAACTATTAAAATATACATTACCAGCTCTGGTTGTTTTTGCAACTGCTTATTTTCTGATAAAAGCGATGCTTGTAAAGGAAGAAAAGAAAATGAAATTGGATGTTTTTCTAAATAATCAGAAAGCTATTACGCCAATTCGTTTGCAGGCTTACGAACGTCTTATTATTTTATTGGAGAGAATCCATCCTGAATCTTTGGTGATTCGCGAAAATAAGCCTGATATGACGAATCAGCAACTTCATCAGGTTTTATTGACGATGATTAGAGGTGAATTTGAACACAATCTTTCACAACAATTGTATGTAACGCCACAAGCTTGGATGTTGATTAAAGCTGCCAAAGAAAGTTTGGTGCAGTTAGTTAATGCTGAAGCTTTGCAATTGGTACCTTCTGATAGTTCGATTAACTTAAGTAAGGCTATCATTGAAGCACAAATGAAAGATAAGAAATCCTCTCATGCTGAAGCCATTGCTTTTTTAAAGGCAGAAGTTCAGAGTTTATTTTAGATTTGAAATTGCAGTTTCGGACTTTAATGTTCGTCTATATCAGTCTACTCGAAATAAAATGACTACTTTTGCGCAAATTTCTACAAATAAAAAGAGAGTATGAGTTCATTTAACGACATCAAATTAAGTAAGCAAATCTTAAACGCACTTGCAGATGCAGGTTTTGAAACCCCAACTTCTATTCAGAAAGAGGTTTTCTCTCCTGTTCGTTCCGGTAAGGATGTGATTGGGATTGCCCAAACTGGTACAGGAAAAACCTTGGCTTATCTGATGCCTATTTTAATGAAACTCGGTTATGCTCAGGGAATGGATCCTAGAGCACTGATCGTGGTCCCTACTCGTGAGCTTGTTGTTCAAGTTTGTGAAACGATTGAGCTTCTAAGCCAATATATGAATATTAGAGCTTTGGGACTTTACGGTGGTGTAAACATCAATACACAGAAAGAACAAGTATACGAAGGTGTTGATATTCTAGTGGCGACTCCTGGTCGTTTAATGGATATTTATATGACTCGTATCCTAAAGTTTACAAATATCAGAACTTTGGTAATTGATGAGGCTGATAAAATGATGGATTTGGGTTTTATGCCTCAGTTAAAAGCTATTTTTGAAATCTTACCTGAGAGACATCAAAACCTATTGTTTTCAGCAACCTTTTCGGATGTTGTTGACAAATTGGCTGACGATTTCTTAGTGGCCCCTCAACGAATTGAGGTTGCTCCTCAAGCAAGTACGGTAGAAAATATTTATCAGAAACAATACCACGTTAAGAATATCTTGAGTAAAGTGAATCTCTTAAAATTTTTACTTGAAGATGAAGTCATTTTTAATAAAGTCATGATTTTTACTGAAACCAAAAGAAATGCAGATCGAATTGTAGATCGTTTGGAACCCGTATTGGGTGATGATTTAAGTGTGATTCACGGTAATAAAGCTCAAAGTACACGTTTAAATGCATTGAATTCATTTAAAGAGGGAAGAGCTCGTGTGTTGGTTTCATCTGATGTTGCAGCTCGTGGTATTGATATCGATAATGTGAGTCATGTGATTAACTTCGATATGCCAAACAATTACGTGGAGTATGTTCACCGTGTTGGTCGTACTGGTCGTGCCGATAAAGAAGGTACTGCCATTAGTTTTGTGAATGCTGCAGAAGAAGAGTTGATGGAAAAGGTTGAGGCTTTAATTGGTAAGCCTGTTTTATTAGAAGAAATTCCTGAAGGAGTTGAGTTAACCTCACAGCTTTTAGAAGACGAAAAGATTCAAACACGAAATGTAAGAGTCAAAATGGCTGCTAAAAAGGGAAGTGGTTTCCATGAAAAATCAGCTAAAAACTCTAAAACACCTTCTGGATCGAAAGGTTTGATGAAACAAAGAGAGAATAAAAAAAGAAATGCCAAGCGAAATGCCAAGCGTAAAAAGAAATAATCTGGCCTAAAATATTAATCTTGTTATCCCTAGGCTTTATAGTTTAATATCAAGATATCATCTAAAAACGTTCAATTCTGTTGAGCGTTTTTTTTTGTTCTATGTTTAATATGTTAGTTTTGGTTACAGTTCCAACAAGAAATAACAATTTATTAAGCTCAAAAAAGCATGAAACATTTAGAACGCGCATTTATAGGCCCCAATCATTGGTGGAGATACATATTGGTAACTTTGATAGCTTTTGTAGGAGCACAAGTAATTGGAGCTTTGCCTTTGGGTATGGTGATGATGTTTTATACGCTTTCAGGAAAAGGTACTATTAATCCCGAGAATCAAATGGATTTTACTAGTTTAGGTATTGATCCTAATATTGGTTTGGCTTTGATGATACTATCCTTTATCATTGGACTGACCATATTTGTACTTATACTGAAACCTTTTCATAAGAGAAACTATAAAGAAGTGATCAATGGTACGACTACCATTCGTTGGAATAAATTCTTTTATTCTGCAGCGGTTTGGGCAATTGTGTCAGCTGTTTTCCTTGCTATTGATTATTTCATTTCTCCTGCTAATTATCAATTCAATCTTAATTGGTCATTATTTATTCCATTGATACTAGTAGCAGTTTGTTTGATTCCTTTCCAGACTACTTTTGAGGAAATTTTGTTTCGGGGCTATTTAGCACAAGCTGTTGGTCGATGGACCCGAAATAGATGGTTGGTCGCTATTTTACCTGCGATATTTTTTGGTCTTTTACATGCTTTTAACCCCGAAGTGGCTGCCCATGGATTTTGGATAATGATGCCTCAATATATATTCTTCGGCGCTGTATTTGGTTTTATTAGTATTTGGGATGATGGTATTGAATCAGCTATGGGAGTTCATGCTGCTAATAATGTTTTTCTTGCCATTTTCGTAACTTCAAAATCGTCGGTCATGCAAACACCAGCTTTATTGGTTCAGGATACGATCAATCCGACTAAAGATTTCATTATTCTAATTGTAGCTTCGCTGATTATGATTGCAGTTTTAGCTAAAAAATACAATTGGAATTTTGCTGTATTGAATCAGAAAGTGGAAGGAGAGAAGGAGTAAGGATATAGAGAAAAGTTTAAGAAGAAAGTTCATAAGATATGACTGAAGCTTTCTCCATTACAGACTAACCAAAAACCATTTTACCTTTCTCTACTCCTTTATCTTCCAATATTTTTTTATTTAGATATAGACTTCAAGACAAATTGTCTTATCACTAGTTTCTAGAACTAATTCTTTTAATTCAGCAGGAATTAAGATACTTTCACCTTTAGTCACTTTTATACTTTCGTTATTCTCATAACAAATTTCGAATTCACCTTCTAGGCAGATATAAATTACAAACGAATCCAGAAGAGAGTAGTCTCGTTTAATTTTCTGATCAAATACCAAACGGTTGGTCGTAAAATAATTTGAAGTTGCAAGATTGGTCGATTTGTTATTATCAGATGGATATTCAGTTGCATACTGATTATCAAACGTGTAATCTATAGCATCAAGAGCAAGGTCAGTGTGTAGTTCACGAGCTTGTCCTAATTTATCAACTCGATTCCAATCGTACATGCGATATGTAATATCCGATGTTTGCTGAATTTCAGCTAGTAGAATTCCTTTTCCGATTGCGTGAACACGTCCTGCTGGAATAAAAAAACAAGATCCACTTTCAACAGGTTCTGAATTTAGAATCTCTTCAAGTTGACCTTCATTTAATTTTTGCTGGTAGAGTTTTTGATCTACTTTTTGATTGAATCCGACAATTAAACTAGCCTCTTTTTCAGCTTCCAATACATACCACATCTCAGTTTTTCCATATGAGTTATGACGTTTTTTAGCTAGTTCATCATCAGGATGCACTTGAATGGATAAAGTATCATTAGCATCTATAAATTTAATAAGTAAGGGAAACTCTCTCCCAAATTGCTTAAATACTTTTTCTCCCAATAGGCGGGGACCAAAGTTCAATATTAGGTTATTTAAACTTTCTCCTTTTAAGTTACCATTGGCTACAAGTGAAATGTCATTTTTAACACCAGATATTTCCCAACTTTCACCTATTTTTATGCCATCGGAAAAATCTTTTGATAGAATAGAATTTAATTTATTTCCACCCCAAATAGTTTCTTTGGGTATGGGGCTAAACTTTATTGGATATATATGCATGAACTAATTTTTTAAATTGTAAAACAACATCAATTTTTAGTTAAGACATACTCCCCTGAATATTGAAGATTTCAGGGGAGAAGTCAGGTGATGTTTGTTGTGTTATTCTTTTGAATGAAAAAAGACGTTTGAGGGGATGTTTTGTTTTTTGATACCCGAGCCTTCCCATTCTACTTTTAAGTCAATATTATCAGAACATTGGTAGAAACCGAATTCGATTTTATGATAGCCTTCTGCTAATTTCAAACTTGCTTGTTGCCCAAATGCATGCGATTTTCGGCCATCGCTTTCAAATTGTTCCTCACCATTAATTGTCAGTTTACAGCCATCATTCGCTGACATGTAAAATGTATAATCCCCTGATTTAGGAATTTTGATATAGCCATTTAAGCTTAGACCGATCCATTCGTTTCTGTTGCAAATATTAAGTGTTGGTACTGCAACGATACCCGTTTTTACAGGTATATCCAATGCATAATCATAAACAGAGCGATAAATACCTTCGTAATAAGAATAGCGCAGACCTTTTTCAACAGTAGATGAATTTAGGTCGATCGCTTTTTGTTTATTAATTTGGCGAGTAACAACGTAACCTGGTTGACAACCCTCTTTGTACGAACGCATTTTTAATTGGGTGCTTTCTGAAATGGAAAATGCTTTGTCAAATTTATTACTAGTTTTAGATGGAATTGATCCATCAAGTGTATAGAAACATTCAGCTTCTGAATCATCACACTTAATATCAACTATGAATTTATTAATGAAGATATCGGATGATTCGCTTAGGTAAACAATTGGAGACGATTTATATATCGATTCTGAATCAGATTCTACTTGAGCCCAATTTTTGTTAGGTTCTAATCCCATCACCAAATTAAGTTCTCCGCCTTTACTTATATCAGCATGAGACAGCAAGCTTTTATTCCAACTTGATCCGTTTAGGCTAGCAGATTGCACATATTGGTTTTTACGACTATTATTTTTTGCATTTATTACAAATGTATTGCCATTATCTAAATGCAAACTTATTTTATCGAATATTGGAGAACCAATAGAGTAAGTAGGAGATCCAGGACAATCAGAATACAAACCTATTGAGCTTAGAACATACCAAGCTGACATCTGTCCGCAATCTTCATTACCACACAAGCCATCAGGAGTATCTTTGTATTGCGTTTGCATAATATGACGAACTCTGCTTTGTGTTTTCCAGGCCGCATTGGCATAGTTGTATAGATAAGCCATATGATGACTTGGTTCGTTACCATGAGCGTATTGACCAATCAGGCCGCTCACATCAGTTAGTTCTTCTAGCTCATGTTCCATTTCGGTTGTGAACAATCTATCGAGCCAATTTTCCAGTTCTTTTTTACTTCCCAATAAATTGGTGATTCCTGCGATATCATGTGGAACAAAAAGACTGTATTGATATGAGTTTCCTTCAGTATAATTATAACCGACAGCTGTAGGATCGAATTCTCCTACCCATGAATGATCATCATTTTTACCTCGCATAAATCCTACTGAAGGATCGTAAATATTTTTATAGTTTGAAGCACGATTCATAAAGTAATCGTAATCCTCTTGCTTATTTAAAGCTTTGGCAACTTGTGCAATACACCAATCATTATAAGCATATTCCAATGTTTTTGATACGCCTTGGCTACTTTTGTTTGAAGGGACATAACCTAGAGTCTTGTATGCTTTTAAGCCTCGCTTGTCAAGCATGGCTGTTTTCTTCATCTCGATATAAGCTTCCTCAATATTAAAATTTGTAATGCCTTTAGCATGGGCATCGGCAATAAGCGATACAGCGTGATATCCAATCATGCATCTTGTATCGTTTGAGGCCAGTTCCCACATTGGTAACTCTCCAAATTCTTTACTTTTTTGAACCAAACATTGAGCAAAATCACCTGTACGTTCAGGTTCTATAATACTTAACAATGGATGCAAAGCACGAAAGGTGTCCCATAAAGAGAATACGGTGTAATTTGTAAAACCATTTGCGTGGTGTACTTTTCCATCCATACCTCGGTACTTACCATCAACATCCTGAGAAATGTTAGGCGTTAAAAGGCTGTGATAAAGTGCTGAATAGAATATTCTTTTTTCTTTGGCAGATCCACCTTCAACTTCAATTTTACTAAGGCTTTTATTCCATTTTGTACTTGCCAACTGTTTGGCTTTATCGAAATTAAGATTTGCTGATTCTTCTTCTTCTAAATTTTTTCGTGCACCCTCTGCACTTACTGCTGATAGTGCTACTTTTACTTCAAGTTGTTCGCCCTTTTTTACAGAAAAGAGTGCTGTTGATTGTAGTTGCTTTCCTTTGGCATTTTTTGAAGAACTTGTTTCTTCTCTATCCTTAAAAATTTTTGTTGAATTGAAGGGCTTTGAAAACTCGATAGCGAAGAATAATTGTTGGTCACCTGCCCAATATTTTGACCTTCTTTTTCCTTGAATGGTTTTTGGACCAGTAACTTCAATCTCAGAATCAATCACAGGATCTCTGTGAATTAAATCTAGCAAAACATTGACATTGCCAGTTTTGGTGAATGTGTATCGATGAAAGCCAATTCTTTCGGTAGCGGTCATCTCAGCTTTTACCTGATAATCATCCAAGAAAACGGAGTAATAGCCAGGTGTGGCCGTTTCAGTTTCGTGTGAAAAGCGTGAACGATATCCAGAATCTGGATTTTGACTTGTTCCGGAATTCAAATTTAATTTTCCCGTAATTGGTATTAGTAAAACATCACCATAATCAGAAACACCAGTTCCCGACAGATGAGTATGGCTAAAACCAATGATAGAAGAATCCGAGTAGTGATAGCCTCCACAACCATCCCATGATTCATCGTTTCGGGTATCAGGGCTTAATTGAACCATACCAAAGGGAACCTGTGCACCAGGATAGGTATGTCCGTGTCCTCCGGTTCCAATAAAGGGATCAACCCATTTAGTATAGTCTTTTTCTGTATCACACGAGTAGATGCTGATACTTAAGGTTAAAAAAATAAGAATATTTTTAATCATGACGCTTTGGTGTTGGCTTATTTAAAGACCACTATCAATGCAATAGTGGCCTTTTATGCTTGGCTGAGTTTATTTGGTATTATTCTGCTGTTCCGAACAATTCCATTTCTCCAATCATTATTCTTTTATTATCTCCTTCTTCAATTTCAGCAGACATCGTGATTTTATGGAATTTATAGTATTCCGAATTTTCGAAAGCAAACTCTTTTCTCTCTTCAAATGCGATGATACCTGTTTCAGTTACAGCGGTGATTTCAGTCCAGTTTTGACCATCATTTGAACCTAGAAGAACAAATTCATCTGGTGTAAATACGAAATCAATACCGAAAAGGTTAGCAGTAGCGCTAATGGATAGTCTGTTGACATTGTATTTTTTTTCTGTTTCGAATACAAACCAGGTGTTGTCATTCATATTGAAGAATGAGCTTCCCGGATTATTATCGTATGCTAAGGTTGGTGCTCCCCAATCAAAAAAGTCAAAGTCTTCAGATTGAACGGCTGAGGAGATCAATTTTTCTGTGATATCAACTTCTCCTTCTTCTTCCTCCTCAACGACTGGAATTCCGTTAAAAAGTTCAATTTCCGACAACTGAAAGATGTCTCCATCTGTATTTTCAAATTCGAATTTATATGACTTGTATCCATTTGTATTCTCGAATTCAAATTGTCTTGTTTGGTTTCTTCCAGTAAAAGCTTCATCTGTACGAGCATCTAATTCAACCCATGTACTTCCATCATTACTACCTAATAATTTCCAATTTTTTGGATCTCTACCAGGAGCATCGTTACCTGATGTTAATGTGTAAGCTTGAACAACATCTAATTTTTGACAATCAAGTTGAACCCAGGTGTTATTTGTGAAAATCAAGAATTTTGAACCAAAATCATTATCAATTAAGTTACCTACAGCTTCAGCTTCCGGAGAATCATAAGCTTCATCTCTGGTAGCTGTGCATCCTTTTTCTGTAATATCTACAACTTCTCCAGAGTCACTTGGGTATTCAAAAGTTGTTCTATTATCTCTCAGATCTTTTAGCTCTGCATCGATTTGTGTAATCTTACCAGAAGATAGATCTGATTGATATTCATCCCACAATGCACTAACAGAAGCTTCATTACCTAATACTCTCTTAATCGCAGTATCCCAAGACCATGGGGTGACGAAGTTTACAGATTGATTGAATTTATAAGCAAAGTCGATATCTTTACTGTGCAACCAGTCGATAAAGAAAGCAGACGTATTATAACCATCATTCCAGTTACCACCTGATTGACGACGTGAGGTTGATGTAAAACCTTCAACGTAGCGCACGTAATCGGCAATTCCTTCGATAAAGCCAAAAAAGTCTGTTCCTTGTTCATAACCACCAGCACCTTTAGGCTCATATTGATAGCCATGTGTAATTTCATGAACTAAAACACCTTCAATTTCTTTAATCAGATCTTCATCGGATAAGCCTTCGTTTTTTTTCTGCATTAAATAGCTTGAGCTAAAACTGATATTGATGTGTGGTGGTGTTCCTCCTTTAGCTGATAATGTCTGAGAATCTTCGATGGTATAGGTGATATCTGTAATGCTGTTAACCTCTTCGGAGCTTTTAAATAGCTCGACACATACTTGCAAACAAACTTTTTTGATAAAATCCTGTTCGTTAGGAATTAATGAGGCATATAAACTTCCATTTTCATCAATTGTTTTATTGGTAAAATGAATGTTTGGGAACTGAAAATCTTCCCAACCAGCTGTTTCGTATATTGTAATATAACTTTCTTCTATTTTTTCACCTTCGCCAAACTCGTTAGTAACTAGTAGATTTACATTGAATGTGCCAGCGTTTGCATATTTTACGACAGGATTTTCTTCAGTACTAGTAGCAGGTTCACCACCTTCGAAAGTCCATTCAAACGTTTTTCCGTTTAAAGTTTCGTTGGTAAACTGAATGGAGTTCCCTATAAAAACACGTTGATTATCAGTTGAAAATTTGGGTGATACTTTAGCTTCTATCCTGGAAAGATCCAGACTTTCGTCTTTATCACAGTTTGTGAATAAAATTACAGCTAGAAAAATTAAGCTGAGGTTTAGTAATTTTCTCATAATTTGATTGTTTTTTGTAATGAAATTAAAAATTGAATAGGATTAGACTTTTTGTTTTGAATTGGCTTGAGAATTCGATTCCAAAAATGCTTGATAGTCATCCCATAAATCAGAAACTGAGGAGGTAAGAATCTCTTGAGTTGCTTTTTCCCATGACCAAGGAATAATCGTTAGTGTCGTTTGATTGAGTTTATAGACGAAATCAGCATCTTTATTGTGCAACCAATCGATAAAAAAAGCTGTTGTTTTATAGCCATCATTCCAATGTCCTCCTGGTTTTCTGTAGTTCAAGTTTGAGTAGCCAGCTTTGTATCTTACATAGTCAGCTGTACCTTCTAAAAACCCAAAGAAATCGGTTCCTTGTTGATAACCTCCGGCGCCTTTAGGAGAGTATTGATAACCATGAGTAAGTTCATGATAGAGTACACCTACAATTTCAGAGATGAGTTCATCTTTACTCATACTACCTTTTTTATTCATTAGATAACTTGAGCTAAAAAAGATGTTGATGTGTGGCGGATTTCCTCCTTTAGCAGAAATAGTTTCCATATCTTCAATAGAATAATCAAGTATATCCAGTGTATTTATTTCATCGACACTGCGATATAAAATCTTACAAACGTCTAAGCATACTTTATTTATTAAATCGATAGGTTCAGGTATCAATTCTTTGTAAAAGTCTCCATTACCTCCTAATGTTTTGTTAATGAAATTTGTTTTGGGATATTGAAACTGATTCCAAGCTCCTTCTCGTTTCACAACAATAAAGTCGTTTAATTTTATGGTATCAGAAAGTTCATTGTTTTGAGCAATTAATTGAACGTCATATTTTCCATGAGACTTATATGTGACTAGAGGGTTAGCTTCCTGACTTGTTTCAGGTGATCCTCCTTCGAAATACCACTGGTGGCTATCAGCTTTCTCAGAAAGGTTTGTAAAGCTTACTTCTCCTTTATTGAAAAATGATTGCTTATCCGATGAAAATAAAGCGATAGGATTTTTATCGGTTGAATCCCAATTGCCCCAGAGTTCAACTTCAGACAATTGAAGAATATCATTAGCCTTGGTCGAAAGATTTAATCGATAAAACTGATAATTGTCTGAATTTGAAATTGAAAATCCCAAAACCTGGTTTCGCTCTGTAAATGTTACATTATGTTGCTTGTCAAGCAATGTCCATGATGTGCGATCATTACTGGCTTCTAAGGTCCAGGTTTTTGGATCTCGGGATTCTTCATCACCACCTGAAACAATAGAGTAATGACTTAGCTTGCATTTCTTCAGAATTTGAAACTCTATTGTGCTAGAATGACTAAATGTTAAGAATTTTGAATAGATGTCATTATCCGTTAATTTACTAATGTCTTCACCTATAGGCGAATTTTCTGAATTAGACTCTGTGATACATTTATAATTTGTGACATCAATTACTAGCTTCCTTTCATTTGAACAGGATATAGCAATGGCCGTTATACTTGCTAAAAGCAGGTATTTATTGATTTTCTGTGTCATATTTTTTCTTAGTGAGTTTTTCTCAGAATAGTTGATTTTTCACTGAAAACAAAGACTTTGCCATCTCTGTTTTCAGTGAAATGTGAGTTATCTAGTTTTTAGTATTTGAGTAAGGAAAGCTGTCTTCAGAATGACCCCATTTTTTGTTAGGACGATGACTCATTTTAAAAATAAGCTCACCTCCATTTACAATATCCTTGTGCTTAATGAAATTGTATTTCCAAGGCTTTCCATTTAGAGTAACGGACTTGATATATTTATTTTTATCAGAGTAATTAGGTGCCTTTATCACAAAGTTTTTTCCATTTTCAAGCTTGATCTTAGCTTCCTTAACCGATGGAGCTCCTATAACATATTGTCCTGATCCCGGGCATACTGGATAAAAACCCAGGGATGAGAAAATATACCAGGCTGACATCTGTCCACAATCATCGTTTCCACATAAGCCATCGGGTTTATTCAGGTATTTTGTTTTCATGATTTCGTGAATGCGTTCTTGAGTTTTCCATGGTTTTCCGGCCCAATTATACATATAAGCCACATGATGGCTAGGCTCGTTTCCGTGCACATACCCACCCATAATACCTTCTCTGGTAATATCTTCGTTGTGAGCAAAATACTTGTCAGGAATATGCATGGTAAAAAGCGAATCCAGATGTACTGCAAATCGCTCCTTACCACCCATCTTACTTACCAAACCACTTACATTCTGAGGAACATATAAAGAGTAGTTCCACGAATTTCCTTCTATAAAACCAGCTGCATGTGTATCTAAGGGATCGAAAGGTGAAACCCACTCGCCAGCTTTTGTCTTTGCTCTAATGTATCCTGATTCCTCATCGAATAAATTTTTCCAGTTTTCAGATCGCTTCAGATACTCTTTTTCGATTTCAGTTTTTCCCAATGACTTTGCAAATTGGGAAATGGTATAATCATCGTAAGCATATTCAAGAGTGATTGAAGCACCTACTTTACTGCTTTCGTGAGGGACATAATTGTATTTTTTATAATCACCAATTCCATCGTACATATTGTAGTTTGCACTTGCAAGACAGGCTTCCAAAGCTTTTTCAGGATCAAAGCCACGCAAGCCATTTATCCAGGCATCTGCAATAACAGGTACGGCATGATAACCAATCATACACCAGTTTTCGTTTCCGAAATGACTCCAAACAGGCAGAACCTTATGGACGCTTTGCTCATAATGAGCTAGCATAGAGTTTATCATATCTGAGGAACGTTTAGGCTGGATAAGTGAAAGCAAAGGGTGTTGTGCTCTGTAGGTATCCCACAATGAGAATACAGTATAATTGGTAAAACCCTTAGCCTGGTGGATGTTATGATCCAATCCACGATATTTTCCATCCACATCCATATATTCTACAGGATTGATAAAAGAATGATAAAGCGAGGTATACAATGTTGTTTTCTTTTCATTTGAAGCCGTCACATCAATTCTATTCAGCTCATTATTCCATGCAGCCTTTGTTTCAGCTCTGGTACGATCAAAATCAAAATGAGGAATTTCTGCTTTTAGATTTTTCAATGCACCTTCAGTACTAACTGCTGACAGAGCAAATTTGATTTTAATTTGTTCATTTTCTTCTGTAGAAAAATCGAAATTAGCGGTTAACGCTTTGCCTGCCATTTCAGGGAAATTCTTTGTCTCATCGAATTTTCTCCAGAAACCATTATAAATGACTTTTTCATCATTCTGACAACCGTATTTCTTAATTGGCTTTGAAAAGCTAATCGCAAAATAGAGGTAGTTGGTTCTAGCCCAACCGCGAGTAATTCTATAGCCTGTAACCAAAGTATCGTTTTCAACTCTAATAGTTGACCACAGAACTTTTCCATCGTAGTTGTAAATACCATGATTAAGGTCTAAAATAATATGAGCATCATCCGTTTTAGGGAATGTATATTGGTGAAAGCCGACGCGCTGTGTTGCTGTTAACTCAGCTTTAATTTTATAATCATCTAACTCTACCGTATAGTATCCAGGTTCTGCATTTTCTGTCTCTTTACGGTACATTGAACGGTAACCCTTTTTTGTGTCTTCGATTGTTCCAGAATTGTAATTGACTTTACCTACAGTTGGCATGATTAAAAAATCACCCAGGTCTGAATGACCTGTTCCGCTTAAGTGAGTGTGACTAAACCCAACAATGGATTTATCGGTGTATTGGTAACCTGCACAGTAACGGTAGACATCTTTATTGTATTTCCCGTTTGTAGAAAATAAAATGCTATCGGTATCCGGACTTAATTGCACCATTCCGAAGGGAGCACAAGCTCCAGGGAATGTATGCCCCATCTCCTGAGTTCCGATGAAGGGATCGACGTATTGTGTGAGATCCTTATCCTGGGCACTTAAGTTTGAGTAACTTAAAAAGCCTAATGCTGCAATAAGAAAATAAGTCAGTGACTTCATATGAGTTGATTTTTGAGTTTACTTTTTATGTGACATGCTCTTCATTTTCATGAAAAAACATGGCATTACTACCTGTTTAAATATTATCAGAAAATGAAGGGGGAGATACTTTTTCAGAAGAACCCCAATTTTTATTTGGTGTATCTCCCAGTACGAACTCTATTTTACCTCCATCTTTTATATCACTGTAAGATAACCATGTTTTATCCCATTCTTTACCGTTAATTTTTAAAGATTGGATATAAACATTTGTCTCTGAATAGTTTTGTGCAATTATTTCAAGGCTGTTACCATTGCTCATATTCATTCTTACTGAAGGTACAGCTGGCGATGTGATAATGTATTCATCGCTACCTGGACAAACTGGGTAAAAACCCATAGAATTAAAAATATACCAAGCTGACATTTGTCCACAATCATCATTCCCACATAAGGAACCTGGTTTATTACCATATTGTGTTGCAATGATTTTTCGAGTTAGCTCTTGTGTTTTCCAAGCTTGTCCTGCATAGCTATATAGGTGACTGATATGATGACTTGGTTCGTTTCCATGCCAGTATTCTCCGATTCTGCCATGAATATCATCTACACCCAGATAATCTTTGTCGTTACGGCTTGCAAATACGGAATCCAGTTTGTTAGTGAAATTTTCATTTCCACCGTAGCTGTTAATTAGTCCTTGCACATCGTGAGGAACGGTCCATGTATATTGCCATGTAGTTCCTTCGGTATAGGCACCCATATGTTTGAAAAAGTGTGTATCAAAGTTGGGCATCCATTCACCTTTACTGTCTTTTGGACGCATCAACCCAATTTTAGGATCGAATAGGTTTTTGTAGGACATAGCACGTTTTGAAAAACGTTTATAATCTTCAGTTTTACCTAATGCTTTAGCCATTCTGGCGATACAGTAATCGTCATAGGCATATTCCAGCGTTTTAGAAACCGATTCGTTTTCGATATCATAAGGGACATAACCTAATTTTTCAAATTCTTGGGTGGCATCGTATTGAGGATGTGTTGCTGCGCGAACACAAGCTTCGTATGCTAATTCCCAATTGACCCCCTTAACACTTTTAAAATAAGCATCAACAATTACGGGAACAGCATGGTAACCAATCATACACCAGGTTTCATTATTCCAGAATGACCAAATTGGAAGTAATTTGTCCGGGCTTTGCTTATAGTGTTCCAACATAGAGTTGATCATGTTAGCATTTCGATCTGCCTGAGTCAGGCAAAATAGGGGATGTGTTGCTCTATAGGTATCCCATAGAGAGAATACGGTATAATTATCGAAGTCTTCTGCTTTGTGAATGTTTTGGTCAAAACCACGGTAGGAGCGATCAACATCGAAATAATTTGTTGGTGACATAAAGGCATGATAAGCAGCCGTATAAAATGTCTCTTTTTGTTCTTGTGTCCCGCTTACTTCAAATTTGGCAAGTTCTTTATTCCAAAGTTTCTTGCCATTTTCTTTTACTTGATTAAAATCCCAATCTACAATTTCTGTATCCAGATTTTTTATGGCATTAGCGGTGCTAATGGCCGATATACCAACCTTTACTAAGATTTGTTCTGAAGCTTCAGTTTTATAGTCAGCTACAAATTGAATATCAGGACCAGCAGCTTCAATGCTACTTTTAAATCGATAGGTTTTGTAAGAATCATACTTTTCCTCTTTTTTGTTTGAGAAAATACGTGTTTCGTCGAATGGACGGGAGAATTTAGCCGCAAAATAAACATAGCGCTCTTTTGCCCATCCTTTAACTTGATGCATACCTGTAATTGTTGATCCATCTTCAACTCTTACGTTAGACCAAATTACTTTATGTCGTAATACATGGCTAAGGTCCAATACAATGTGTGCACTATCCGATTTTGGAAAAGTAAAACGCATTAAGCCGGCCCTGTTGGTGGCTGTTAGTTCGGTTTTAATATTGTAATCATTTAATAGGACAGAATAATAATTGGCTTCAGTAATTTCATTTTTGTGAGAAAAACGAGATAAATATCCTGGTTCTGATAAATCTTTTTTTCCACTATTGATATGCAGCTTTCCTTCAGTAGGCATAAATAAGATATCTCCCAGATCAGGAATCCCTGTTCCATGTAAATGAGTCATTGAGAAGCCATAAATGGTGCTGTCAGAATATTCATAACCTGAAGCAGCTCCCCAGTTCCATCTTTCTGTGTCTGGGCTTAGTTGGACCATCCCAAAAGGAACCTGAGCTCCAGGGTAAGTATTCCCTTCACCTAAAGTTCCCACTAAAGGCTTTACATATGGGGTATAGTCAGTAATAATTTCATTAGTTTGCTTTTGATCGCAAGCGGATAAAAACAAACAGAACAGAATGATTCGAGAGATAATATTTTTATGCATCGATAAACATTTAAAGCTGATAGTAAAAGAACAACTTGCCTGCCAAAACAGGCAAGTTGTAATGAGTTATTTAATAGCCCAAGTTTTGATCAAGATTTGGATTTAGATTTGTTTGTTTAAGAGGAATAGGGAAAAGGGTTCTATAATTTTCACTCACATTATCCTTAGCCCATCGGGTTTCAGTAAATTTACCAAAACGGATAAGATCAGTTCTTCTTTGTCCTTCGTAAGCAAATTCTCTTCCTCGTTCTGCCAACAGTTCATCCATTGTAAGATTTGCAGTCGTGTATTTATTAGCTTCGTAATTTGCTCCAAATGCCCTTTTTCTGATTTGATTAACCAAATCAACTGCTTCTTGTGTGGCAGTACCACCATTTTGACGCATAAGAGCTTCCGCTTTCATTAGGATAACATCAGCAAATCTTAAGACAACTAAATCTGATTCATGAATATGTCCTTGAGAATTTTCTCCAAACACATGCTTGTAGTTTCTGGCACCTTCTTCTAATCCGGCATCAGTTATGCTCGTAATATGCTTATCTATAATTACTAAAGGTGTATTAGGATCAGAGCCATATTGAGGACCTACCAAATATTGTTCTTTGCGCTTGTCTGAATCATTATAACTATCGTAAAATTCTTCAATAGTATACATTTCGTTAAATGGATCGAATTGCAAAGCGAACTTGTTTTTTAGTACATTAGGTAATGTAAATGCACTAATATTGTATGACCATCCTGTTACGCCGTCAAGAGCAAATGCAAATATATTTTCCTTAGAGAATTCATTTGTTGGTAAGAAAGGCTCTTGCCAGTTTTCATCTAATTCGTAGTTTCCAACTGATATTACCTGATCACACATGTCTATACATTTGCCATAGTCTTCTGCATCAGCATATACCTTTGAATTGAGATAGAGTCTGGCAAGAAGTGTCTTAGCACCAGCTTTAGTGAAATAGCCATAGGTTTCAGCATGTTTCTTTACAGGAAGATCATCAATTATAGCAATAAGTTCTGATTCAATGAATTCATAAACTTCTTTACGCGTATTGGTTGCTGGATATGCAGGATCAGAAACCTTTGTTGTAATAGGTACATTTCCCCATAAATCACATGCTATAAGATGCCAGTAGGCACGTAAACATCTTAGTTCAGCAGTCATTTCTGCTTTGCTAATTGGAACCTTCTTTTCTTCAAAATCTACGGGTTCAATACCTTGAAGAACACCATTTACAAAACCAATACCTTCCCAGGTAATTGCCCAGGCATTATCTATAGTCGGATGCTCTGAAGTCCATTTATGCTCATGAAAAGCAATGTTTTTTCCATCAGAATAGTGACTCCCATCCGATTTGGTAGGGATCACAACAGCATCTGCCGACAACTCACTTAATTGAAATATAGTTAATGGTAACACCCATTGCGTATGTGCCCATGGTCGGGTATAAGCACCAATGATCTCTTCTTTATTATTATAGAAATTCTCGACTACAGTTTCGCTGTATATTTCTTCTTCCAAATCAGAACAAGACACAAAAAGTGTACTAATAAAACTGAAAGTTAATAATATATATATATGTCTCATTTTCATTAATTTAAAAATTAAATTTTAAATAGCATGAGTCTTATTATATTGAATGATACTCATGATTATTTTTGAACTTTTTCTAAGTTTTAATTAAAACTTGATGGCAGCTCCAATGGTAAATGTTCTCGAAACGGGATAAAAGTTCAAGCCATCTAAACCAGGTCTTGTACCACCTGCTTCAAGATCGGGTGTAAGACCCGAGTATTTAGTTATTGTAAATACATTTGAACAAGAGACATACAACCTTGCCGATGATATATAATTGATGTTTTTTACATCAAAATTGTATGATAGAGATATGTTTTCAAGTTTAATGTAATCTCCTTTTTCCAGATAATAGTCTGAATATTGAGGTGCATCCTTTAAACCGTTTTGTCCAGTAGTTGCATAGACATTTGAATTAGGGAATTTTGTAATATTTTCATAAAATATTTTTCCATAATTGATAACATCGAAATCCAGCGCGCTTCGGAAGAAGATATCTAAGTTGAAGTTTTTGTATTTTAAGCTATTGGTGAAACCAATATGGTATTTTGGAGCCCCGTTACCTAATATTTCTTTATCACCTTCTCCTTCATCAATTTCTCCGTTTTTGTTTAGGTCTTTGAATACCCATTTTCCGTTTTCATCAATTCTGTCGAAACGTTTACCATAGAAATTACCTAAAGGTTCTCCGGTTTCAACCTTGTAAATAGAACCTAGACTTGTTTCTTCAACATGGAAAAAAGCACTTCCTGATGATAGGTCTAATTTTTCTACTTTTCCTTGGTTGTAAGAGGCGTTTAGTGAAGTTGTCCAGCTAAAGTTTTCCGATGTTATATTCTTTGTGTTTAAGCTTAACTCGATACCTTCGCTATATAGATCTCCTATATTTGTTAATAAATCATCATTGACAGCAGAAGGAAGGGCTGCAGGTAATCTATAAAGCAAATCGCTTGTTTTTCTTTGATATACATCTAAACTACCATCAATAACATTATCAAGAATGGCAAAATCTAAACCGAAATTTATTTCAGCTTTTTTCTCCCATCCTAAATTTGGATTGGGGTTATTTGTCAATCCATATGCAACAATAGGATTTCCTCTAAAATTATAAGACAAAAATTCTTGTCCTATTCTTGCTAGTGATGAGTATGGGCTTGCACCTGCATTACCTGTTTCACCATATCCAATACGTAATTTAAGGTAATTGATTTCAGGAATGTCTTTCATGAAACCTTCTTCCGTAATGGTCCATCCTCCTGACAAGCCGAAGAATGTTCCCCATTTATTATTTTTTCCGAATACAGAAGAGCCTTCACAGTTAACACTACCCGTTACCATATATTTATTATCATACGAGTAAACCATACGAGCTCGGTAGGATTCTAATTCTACTTTTTGTTTGTAAGTATCCATTTTATAATCAGACTGGTCGGGATCCTTTAGGAATGAACCTGATTCGATACTATTATAAAGGAAAGCATCAGTAGCGAATCCTCTATTTTCCATTAGCATTGTTTCATAAATGTCTTTTTCATAAGTCCAGTTTACCATACCACTAAACTCATGTTTCCCGATTTGTTTGCGATAATTTGCATTCAATTCGTAGTTATCTCTATAGCTAAATTTAGCTTCTCTTTTAGCATAGCCTTCCTGACTATTTTCCAAACTTCTTTCAGATAAACGAGATTCATATTCCCCTATATTCCAATCTTCAATTTTCCAGGCTAATCGACCACCAATTTTTAACCCATCTATAATTTTGAAGTCAGCATAAATACTAGATAATAGGATTTTATGAGCATTATCGTGTGTTTTATTTTTAATAGATGCGATTGGGTTATCTCTAAATCGTTCAGTGAAATACTGGTAAGTCCCATCCTCATTATAGATTGATTGTGTTGGGTTCATGGTAACAGCAGTACTAAATGCACCATAATCAGGAGCACGGTATCGTGTTTGACTGGCAGAAAGATCTGCTTTCACATTCAATCTGTCATTTATGGCTTTGTGATTTATGTTAATTCGACCATTAAGTCTTTTCTTAAATGACTCCAAAACGATTCCTGTAACATCACTGTGCTCTATAGATGCACGATATTTTGTTTTAGCAGAGCCTCCGCTTATTGCGATGTTGTGAGTGTAATTTCGCGAGGTTTGAAGCAATTCATCATACCAGTCGGTTGATGCATCACCCGTTTCTTTACTCAGTTTATTCCCCAATGTTCTAAACTCGTCAGCTGTTAGCAAGTCTGGCTTATTGTACACTTGTTCAAATGAAGCATAACCCGAATATTCAACAGTTGCTACTCCTTTTTTTCCTTCTTTGGTTGTTATAATAATAACACCATTAGTACCTCTGGAACCGTAAATGGCAGCAGCAGAACCGTCTTTCAATACAGAGAATGTTTCAATATCCTCTGGTGAAATAATATCAAGAGAAGAAACCTCAACACCATTTACAATGATTAGAGGAGAAGCATAGCCTCTAAGCGAAGTGTTTCCACGAATCATTATTGTTGGACTAGCTGTAGGGTCTGAGCCACTGGGTCTACTAATTGTTAAACCTGCAACTTTACCTTGCAATAGTTGAATAGGAGACGTGGTTGCTTTTCTCTGTAAACTTTCTGAATCTACTGTTGATACAGAACTTGTAATCTGTTTTCTTTGCATTGAACCATACCCAACAATAACAACCTCTTCTAGTCCCTGAGCATCATCTAATAGGACAATATTGAAGCTTTTTGCAGTTAGAGGATTGATTTCTTGAGATATCATCCCAATAAAAGAAAAGATTAGTGTTTGACCATCTTCGATTTGATTGATGCTATACTTTCCGTCGATATCAGTTGTAGTTCCTCTGGAGGTTCCGCTGATTCGAACATTAACACCAGGTAATGAAAGGCCTTGTGAATCGCTTACCACACCTGAAATGGTACGATCTTGATTATCCTGATTACCAGTAGAAGCGAATACTCCTGCCTGATTAGATATGACAATCGCTAAGCTTAAGAAGAAAACGATTGCACTCTGTTTAAAACCTTCTAAGTAATAGGAAGGTTTATGTAATGATTTTTTTTTCATAAATTTGAGTAGTTACGATTATTGACTCGATGTTTCGGAATAAACATCGTTAACTAGGGGAATGTTAGCGCATTTCCCTTTTTTTTTAGGTTAGCTCTGGATCATTGGCAAATTTATTTTTTTGTTTAAGTTTTTCTATTTATTCATCAACTGATATTTAATAAACAATCACTAAACCGATTTAGTATCTGTTGTAAAAAAATAGAAGCACAATGTTTGTTGATTAATTCAGTAGTTAGTTTTTAAGTTTTTCTCTTCGATTGACTTCATTTAATGCAAATGCATAAGCCCCAACTCCGATAGCTTTACTGGCTCCTAATTTGCTTGAACATATAGCTAAACGGGGCTCTGGGTCATATTTTAATCTTTTATTTGTTCCTGGAATTGTGATCGTTTTGGAACAATCTTTAATAAATTTTCGAAATTCTGATTCATTATCGATATGGTAAACCTTCTGAACCAAACGTGATTGAGCTAGGCCTTTAGTTGTGTGAAACTGTCCATTTATTTCTTCCATAACAGCGGGCATATACACATCACTTGCTCCGGAGAGGCCTCCGCCAATAACTGCAATACTATCGGTAATCGTAAGTAGATTAGCTAAACTGTCTCCTAAGCAGCTTCCAAATTGCCTAAAGGTCATTTTTGCAGCTTTATTGTTTGGGTGATTTTCATCTTTAGCAATCTCATATATATCTTTGGGCATTAAAGATTTATTTGATTCATTTTTTGCATATTCATAATAAACTCTTTGAATTGCACGTTTACTGATCCCTTCTTCTGCAAATCGCTCTGGAAAAAGCCTTGAACTTGTAAGCCAAACTTCACTTGCAATTGAATTGTCTCCAATAAAAAGATTCCCATCCTGAACCAATCCTCCTCCAAAACCTGTACCTAGTGTTATACCAACCAGGTTTGAGTATTGTTTTGGACTATTGGCCTCCTGTAATCGTTTGTTAATTTCTGGAAGTATCCCTCCCAAAGCTTCACCATAGGCGAATAAATCCCCATCATTGTTAATGAAGACTGGTATGTTAAAATGTTCTTCCAACATTGGACCTAAAGCTACTCCACCTCTAAAAGCAGGTAGATTTGGCAAATCACCAATAATACCTCTTCTGTAATCTGCAGGGCCTGGAAAGGCAAAGCTAATTGCTATAGGTTTCTCTTTTATTAAATCCTTAGTCTCTTGAAATCCTTTTATTATTGTTTTTAAACAAAGTTCTAAATCATTAGCATTAGAAGGTTTCCTAATTGGGTCTACAATTTCGATACCACCTTTAATAGCTGAAAAAACAAAGTTTGTCCCACCTGCGTCAAGAGTTAATACGACTCTTTCATCACTCCATATATTCATATTTGTCTTTTACTTTCTTTTATAAAATGATAAGCCTAAAATGTAGCCTATACACACTAGAGTTACTACAAAACCAGCCATCAATGAAAAAATATCAGCTACTGCTCCAAATATAACAGGAACAATTGCTCCACCAATGATAGCTGTTACCATCAAACCTGAGATTTCATTACTTCTCTCTGGCATAGCATCAATCGTAATTGAAAATACGAGAGGGAATATATTTGCAAAGCCTAGTCCAATAATAAATATCGACGCAAATCCCATTGTAGAGCTCGTAGATACAAAAAGGCCTAAAATTCCGATTATAGAAACTAGACTTGTAATTTTAAGGAATTTTTGAGGTGACATCCAGTTCAAGATGATTCCTCCGAAAAATCGACCTGTCATCAGTGCCAAAAAGAAGAATAATGTTCCCCAAAGGCCCAATTCTTTAATGTCAAAGTTGAATTTATGTTCCAAAAAATTTGGAAGCTTAGCACTCATACTAACCTCAGCACCGACGTAAAGAAAAATAGCAAATACCATAAAAAAGATATAAGGATTTTTCAATAATGATAAGACGGATTTAAAAGATGCCGGGGTTTCTGAATCATCTCTTTTCTCTTCAATTTTCACAGACCACAAATAGATAATGGCAATGATTAGGATCGATGAGTAAATTGGGAAAAGTATTTTCCAATCTAAACCCCAATATTTAGCTGCAAGTAAGGGTAGTAGGGCGCCTGATAATGAACCAATGGCTTTAAAGAATTGACCGAAAGAAAGGTTTCTTGAATATTTCCCTTCTGGTGATACATCTCTCATGATTGGGTTACCAGCTACTTGCAAAATTGTAGCTCCCGTGCCTAAGAGAAGTAAGGACGCTAAAAGCAATTCAAATGAAGAAAAATCTCCTAGGATTGGGAGTATTAAACCAATTAATGCTGCTATCATTCCAATGACTAATACGGGTTTCTTACCTTTACGATCCTGATACAAGCCCATGGGTACAGAAAGTAAACCAAACATGATAAATCCCATGAAGGTTACTAATCCAGCCATGAAATTTGATAATTCATATTCAGCTTGTAATTGACTAGTAAGAGGGCCCACAACATCGCCAAACCCCATACATAGGAAGGCTAGGAAAATTGGACCTGATTTTAAATAATTATTTTTCATGTGTTATTTTCGTTCTATTAGTTTCGGTGTCAGTTCAATTCTTTTATTCTCGCTTTTTTTGGAGTTTAGAATATCTTCAATGATTTCGGTCGAATATTTTGCTATTTTATCAATAGGTTGCGCGACTGAAATAACTTTTGGTAATGAGTAATCGAATTGATCAACATTATCAAAACTCACAAATTTTATGCTGTTGACTTTATCTTTATAAAATGTATTCATTAACCAAATGGCTATAACGGCAATCTGGTTATTGGTAAATACAATCGTGTCAACGCCCAATTCAATAAGTTTTCTGAGTTCTCTTTCAGTTCCTTGTTTTAAATCGTTATTGTCAACTATTCTTATTAAATCTTGATCAAATCCGATATCCTTATTTATTAAGGCCATTTTATAACCTTCAATACGATTCTTTAAAGAATAAACATCAGGTGTTAAGCTGATTAATCCCAATTTTCGTGCTCCATTTTGGATTGATTTTTCAACAGCATTCTTCATTGAAATCTTATTTTCAACTAAAATGTAATTGGCTTCAACATCGGGATCTTCTCTATCAAAAAATACAAGAGGAAAATTTGCTGCTAATAATGATTTAATAGAATCACCTTGTATAAAACAAGATGCGACTATTAATGCATCCACTTGACGATTTACAAACATATTTAATACTTGCTCTTCTTTGTCTTTATTCTCATCTGTACTTCCAATAAGTAGATGATAACCTTTTTCCCAAAAATGATCTTCAAGCAGCCTTCCAATTTTTGCAAAAAATGGATTGGAAATATCAGGAACTAAGTATCCTATTGTATTCGTATTTCCTTTTTTTAAACTTTTTGCAATTTGATTGGGTTGATAATTAACTTCTCTTATATAATCAAGTACTCTTTTTTGAGTTTTACTACTTATATTCTTTTCGTCTCCTTTGTTGTTAAGTACAAAAGAAACAGTCGTTTTTGATAGACCTAAGTCTTGAGCGATATCTTTAATTGATTTCTTCTTCAAAGTATATAATTTTACTAAATCGGTTTACTAAATCGGTTTACGAATATAAATGTTTTTTTTAAGATTACAAACAAAATTATTTATTTTGCTCAGGTTAATCTGACTGATAAACGATATAAAAGGTTCTTTGTGAGTTGTTTGTGTCTTTGGTATTGCTTGGTTTTGCAAGGGGATGAGAGGGAAGAGATCATATGATTTTGTTCGTGACAAAAAAAGCAAAATCACATGCATTATTTAGGATCTGGATTTTACTCTTGTAAAAATCCAACTTCCTATAATAGCAGTGAAGGGAGCTACTAGAATTAATCCAAAACTACCAACCAGAGTATGAAGAAGTTCCCCAGATACATAGTTCAGATTTAGGATGTTCGTCATAGGAGTTCCTTGAGCAATAAATACCATTAAGAGAGCGGAGAAGCCACCTGAATAGGCCAGGAGTAAGGTTGTTGTCATAGTACCCACGACTGCTTTCCCAACTTCGAAGCCGGATTGGCGTAGTTTTTTAGCGCTGATGCTCGGATTGTGATTAATCACTTCAGCTTGAGAGGCTGCAATATCCATAGAGATATCCATAACAGCGCCAGATGAGGAAATAAAGATGCCTGCGAGGAATATTTCAGTAAGGTTTAGATGTGCAAATCCTGAATAAAGTAAAGTTTCTGAGAAGGGTTTAATGGCGCCATGTATATTGAAAAGATCTCCAAATATGATAGCCATCACGCAAGTGACAGCAATACCGCACATCGCTCCTAAGAAAGCAACGGTGCCTTTTTTATTTGTTCCAGCTACCAGAAAAATAATGGCAGAAGTAAGTAATGCAACAATACCAAGTGAAAGTGGAATGGGTGAGAACCCTTTCAAGAAACCAGGCAATAAGAGTTTCCATATAGCTAGTCCGGCAAACATGAACGAAAGTAGAGCTTTAATACCTGTCCAGCCTGCAAAACCAATTAATAGAATAACAAAAAGAACCAGAAGCCATAATTCGATATTAATTCTATAATGATCGACTACATTGGCACTGATAATATTAGATTGATCTTTATTAAGATTTAAAACTGTCAGGGTTTTATCTCCCTTTACAAATATTTTATCAAACTCCATGCGCCCAACCAATTGATTGAAAGCTTGAAGCTCTTTACCTTTAAACTGACCATTCTGTATTTTGATTTGTAATAACTGTGTACCTGTTTTTAAGATACCTGTTTCTACCATTAAATTATTATTTGTGGAAAGAACGATAGCTTTAACTCGAACGGAATTTGTGTCGGTGGTTTTGTCAAAACCATTCGGAGCAAGTATCAGTCCTAGACAAATAAGCAGGAGTGAACCAACTAGAATTAAATCTGATTTTTGAGGTAACTTAAACATGGTGGTAGGAAAGTAAACAAGTATAAGTCCAATGACTTATACTTGTTAAGTATTTATTTAGATTCCAGTAATCTGAAAATGTTTTTTGCCATATCTGTATTGTCGAAATAGCCTGAGAATAGTTCTGAACCTACACCAATGGCTTTAACAGGAATAGGTGTAGCTGTATGAGAAAATGAAGTCCAGCCAATACCTGCTTTTTGTGACATAATGTGGCAAGCTGTTACAGTTAAAGGGTTATAACTACCATACAGTAAATAGAATTGGTCATCCTTGTTGAATTCTTTTTTGTAATTCATACTTTTTTCAAAAGCATTTTTCAGTTGTTCTTTTTCGAAAGCAGAAAGTTCAAGCCCCTTTTCGATATCACCTAAACCAAAGTGTTTTTTTACTAAAGCCATTCCATCTTCAAGCTTATAGTTGTCTGTATTATCTTTTTTATACTGGTCTACAATCTCAGAGAAACCATCATTAGATATATTTTGGTATTGAAGAATGTCAAAGGCCGAATGGTAGTGACTGCCTGAAAAGCCAAGAGCCATTCCACCAGTTTCGTGATCACCACCTACAATAATCAAAGTTTCTTTTGAATGTTTCTTATAGAAATCAACAGCAACCTTAATTGCAGCATCAAAGTTAATGACTTCCTTGATGGCAGTTGCAGCATCATTGGCATGACAGGTCCAGTCAATTTTACCTCCTTCAACCATCATGAAGAAACCTTTATTATTTTCTAATAATTCAATACCTTTTTTTGTGAATTCGCTTAAAGTAATATCCTTACTTGTTTGATCAATGGCATAGGGGAGTGCCTTGCCTCCAACCAGACGTGGTGCAATTGCAATAATTTTATCATCTCCTTTTTTTAAGCTATGGAATTCGGTTTTAGTATTTAAAAGACGATAACCACGTTTTTTAGCAAGTTCGATAGAATTGGTTTGCTTGTTAGCAACTTCTTTTTCATCTCCCATACCAAAATTAGCCATGATGTTGTTTTTATCCAACTTACCATCGCCTTCGGGATGCTTGATGCCACCACCTCCAAAATAATTGAAGTTGGATTTACTCAAATCTAGACTGATATTATAATACATGCTTCGGGATGGTTGATGAGCATAAAAAGAAGCAGGGGTAGCATGATCGATAGACACTGATGAAACGATGCCAACTTTATAGTTTAAATCTCTGGCTCTTTCGGCTACAGACTGAAGAGGCTCTTGTTTTGATGCATCCATACCAATGGTGTTGACACTGGTTTTGTGACCTGTGGCTAGAGCTGTACCTGCTGCTGCTGATCCAGTAATAAATCGGTCCGTTGCATTTGTGGTGTAAAAACCATGGTGAGGAAATTTGCTCATTTCAAGTTTTTGGATGCCATTTTTTCCATTAATGGCACCTAGATAGGCTTCTGCTGCATTAACTTGAGATAAACCCATACCATCTCCAATAAAATAGAAGATATATTTTGGAGCTTTACCTCTGTAGTTTTGACGTTGTTTTTCAATATTAGAATCACTAGCACTTGAGGTGAGGGTAAGTAATACCAAGCCTAAAATAAATAGGCTGTTGAGTTTTTTTAATTTCATTATGATTGTATCTCTTTTGTGTTTTAGTCGATTGCTTTGGTCGTTCTTAAATTAAAAATTATGGATAGTTTCCTTATTTTTAGTGTTTAAGAAGTTTTTACCATCAGGTGTATATAAATAATCCACATGATCATTGAAATAATGAACCACTTTGTCGCGTACAACTTTCATTGTTGAGTTCACCAATTTGTTTTCTTCGGTGAATGCTTCTGGTAGAATTCCAACAGCAGTTGGCATCCACCTTTGTGGGAACATATCCTGATATTTACCACCTGTTTTATATGCGTTTAGCTCCGATTGTAGTAGTTTAAGTGCTTCGACTTGCCCTTCATCACTTTTGGAATCTAATCCTTTACCTCGCAGGTGAGCTTGAATGGCACCTTTGTTTGGTACTAGCATTGCAATGGTGTATGGATCTTGATTATTGTATAAAAGACATTGATCGATATAAGGTGATTGATCAATGAATGCTTCTTCGATGCCTTCAGGACTGAATTTTTCACCATCGTTGGCAATTAACAAGGATTTAAATCGTCCAGAAACGTATAGAAAACCTTCCTCATCAATATATCCCATATCACCAGTATGTAACCAACTATCCTTAAGAGTTTCGGCACTAGCTTTATCATTTTTCCAGTAGCCCTTCATCACATTACTCCCTTTGATAACAATCTCACCTTTTTCACCAGATGGAAGGATATTCCCGAGGTTGTCACAGATTTTGAAATCCATATTATTGACAAGGAATCCAGAAGAGCCTAGTTTATGACGGTGATGAGCATTTGATGAGATAATAGGAGAAGCTTCAGATAAACCATAGCCCTGATACATTGGAATACCAATTGCATAGAAGAAACGTTGTAACTCAATATCGAGAAGTGCCCCACCACCCACAAAAAATTTCAGATTTCCTCCAAAGTTGGCTCTGATCTTAGAAAAAAGAATCTTGTCGTAGAACTTGTAAATGGGCTTTAAGAACTTACGAGTACCTTTTCCCTTGTCGATGCCCATACCGTTGTAACGATAAGCGACATCAAGAGCCTTGTTAAACATACGCTCAACTTTTGGTCCTTTAGCTTTAATTCCCTTTTCAATATTCTTTTTAAAGTTCTTTGCTAAAGCAGGTACGCTTAAAATAATATCAGGCTGAATTTCTTTAATGTTATTCGGAATATTTTTTAAAGCCTCCATGGGCGACTTACCTTGCTGAACAGCGGCAATTGATGCCCCTTTTAACATGAAACTATAAATACCTGCTGTGTGAGCAAAGGAATGATCCCATGGCAGAATAAGCAATGTTCTGTAGGTTTCAGGAATGTCCATTAAACTGGAAGCCTGTATAACATTAGAGGTATAGTTGTTGTGTGATAAAATGATGCCTTTAGGATCAGCTGTTGTACCTGAAGTATATGAAATATTTGCACTATCATCAGCATCAATAGTAGACCAAATCTTTTGAAGTTCTTTTTTATCAGATTCTAAAATATTTTGTCCAAATTCTAATATTGAAGACAAGTAAATTTCTTTCGATTCCAATACAACATCATCATCTATTACGATAATTTGTTCTAAGAGTTCAAGTCCATCTTTAATTTCTCTAATTTTGGATAGATGATTTTTTGATACAATAATCAATCTAGACTCAGAATGTTGTAAACGGAATTTTAATTCGTTTTGTGCATCCAATTTGATAGATAGAGGTACGTTAATGGCTCCCGTGTAGAGGATACCTAATTCAGAAAGAACCCAGGCATTTCGACCTTCTGAAAGTAAACCGATACGATCTCCTTTTTTTATGCCCATGGCATATAAGCCTGCTGCCAATAAATGAACTTCAGTGTGAAGTTCTTTATATGATTGTGATGTATAAGGTCCTTCGTTTTTTTCCCACAAAAATGGGTTGTTGGGATATTGTTCTACACTTTTTTCGAAGAGTTGAATAATTGTCTCCATATATTTCTTTTGTCTTCTGTAAATGACTTAATTGTAAAAATGGGTTATTTTCCTTTTTATGAAGCCAAATTTAGTGTTTTCCCATCAAATTCTTTCATCCTTCATAAATGGCATCCATTATAAATAAGAGTCGGAATTATTTATTGTATACTTAAGTCTGTGTTTTCTTAATAATTAGAGCTTGTAATCAGTATGATAGTTTGTTTATTTAGAAAATTGAGTGGATACAAATAGTCTAATAAGTGGGAATATATACAATCACTATTTGTATTCCTTTTTTAGAATATCTAATTTTATGACCGTTCTTAAATCAGACCAAACAATCTGAATATTAATTGATTTGAGACACACAAAATCAGAATAAACAACAAAACAAATAAAACTAATCTAGCTAATGAGCAATTTGGAAAATCATTTCAAAAAGTTCCGAAAGAATACGGTGGGAAATGAAGCCCGATTTTATTCTCCTTTTGGTAAGCAAACTATCGTTTACGGCGATTGGATTGCAAGCGGACGTTTATATAAGCCTTTAGAGAAAAGAATGCTTAAAGACTTTGGTCCTTATGTCGCAAATACGCATACAGAGACAAATGTTACTGGTACTTTAATGACCAAAAGTTATCATAAAGCTCAGAATATAATTAAGAAGCATTGTAATGCTGGCCCTAATGATGTGTTGATGCATGCAGGTTACGGGATGACTGCTGTTGTTGTGAAATTACAACGTATTTTAGGATTAAAGGGTTGCGGTCCTATGAATTCTAAAGTTTGTCTTAAGGATAGGGAGAAGCCGGTTGTATTCATTACTCATATGGAGCACCATTCAAACCAAACATCATGGTACGAAACGAATGTTGATGTTGTGGTTGTACCTCCAGGAGAAGGCCTTACCGTTGATTTGAATGAGTTGGAAAAGCAACTTGAAAAATATGCTGATCGTAAGATCAAGATTGGTTCATTTAGTGCATGTTCAAACGTAACAGGAATTATCACCCCATATCACCAGATGGCTAAGATGATGCATAAGCATGGAGGGATTTGTTTTGTTGATTTTGCTGCTTCTGCTCCTTATGTTGATATCGATATGCATCCTGAAGATGAGGAATGTAAATTAGATGGTATTTTCTTTTCGCCACACAAATTCCTTGGTGGCCCAGGTTCTTCAGGTGTTATGATTTTCGATTCAGCTCTTTACGATCCTGCGTCAGCTCCTGATCATCCTGGTGGAGGAACTGTAGACTGGACTAACCCATGGGGAGAGTACAAGTTCGTAAATAGTATTGAGGCACGTGAAGATGGTGGAACTCCAGGTTTCCTTCAATCTATAAGAACCGCTTTGGCTATTGATGTAAAAAATCAGATGGGAACTGATAAGATGGAAGCTCGTGAAGAAGAGTTACTTGATCTTTCTTTTAAATTAATGCGCGAGATTGATGATGTCATGATTCTTGCTGATGATGGCCAGAAGCGTATTGGTGTTATGTCCTTCTATATTGAGTATATTCACTTTAACCTGCTAGTGAAGTTGTTGAATGACCATTTCGGAATTCAGGTTCGTGGAGGTTGTGCTTGTGCGGGTACTTATGGTCACTATATGCTTGATGTAACTCAAGAGAAATCACAGTCAATTACATGTGAAATTTCTGCTGGCGACTTAACTCACAAGCCGGGATGGGTACGTTGGTCATTACACCCAACGACGACTAATAAAGAGGTTATTTACTTTGTGGAGTCTATCAAAAAAATCATTGCTAACTTTGATGAGTGGAAGAAAGACTATGAGTACAGTAGTAAAACGAATGAATTTACATACGCTGGTCCTAATAAGGTTAAGAAAGAAGTTAGTATCGATAAATTATTCAAGCTTTAGTAGCTGATTATCTTCGATAATAATTAGACTTAAAATTAATTGCGTCCTAAACGTTTTTGAAAGATAGTTTTAATTCACTTTTTTAATGAAGAATATAGGTGATTATAACTTGGAGGGGGTATTGTTTGACTTTTGTGTATACTGGCATCTATTTTAAATAGCTTTTGTTTTAGCTCTAAGCTTTAGTAAGACCGGGAAGCTGAGAACTTGTTCGAAGATCACCCGGCCGCACTTAAGTATGAGATAATTAAAGAACTTATTTAAAAAGTAGCCTTGAATTTCTTTGCTTCGTTTCTTGTTTCAAGACAAGAAATGAAGTCGGGTTTGGGCGGAGAGCCCAATTAATAAATTTATTTAGGACAACATTGACTTAAAATATAAACTCTTCTTATTGCATTGCAATAGGGAGAGTTTTTTTTGTTTTTATATCTTTGATAAAGTGAGAATGGTGAGGTGTTGAATATAGTCTCACATATGGAATAAATATTTACAAAATAGAATTGATTTGTACGATATAATAGGAGATATACATGGCGAGTTTGATAGTTTGGTAGAAATGCTTCAAACTTTAGGCTATAAGAAGGAGGCTGGCTTTTATGCACATCCTGAAAGGAAAGCCGTTTTTGTGGGAGATTTCGTTGATAGGGGATTCCGAGTGATCGATAGTCTTTGTTTGATAAAAAATATGGTAGATCATGGTTCAGCTTTTGCTATTGTTGGCAACCATGAACTCAATGTTTTGGCTTATTATACAAAAGATGATGAGGGGAATTCTTTACGCGAACATAGCTTGAAAAATAAGGCTCAAATTAGAAGAACTTATCTAGAATTTCAGGCTAATAAAGAGGCCAAGAAAATTTATTTGAAATGGTTAAGATCCTTGCCTTTATTTTTGGAATTTGATGGCTTTAGAGTCATTCATGCTTGTTGGGATCAAGAAGCTGTCGACTTAATTAAGACGAAACATCCTGATAATAGGCTTAATAAGAAGTTCCTTCGAAAAATATATACGACTAAAGGAAAGTTGTACGATGCTTGTATGCTTATACTTAAGGGAAGAGAGTTTGCTTTACCCAACGATTTGGTTATAAAGGATAGTTATGGTATTAAACGCAATATGTTTCGAATAAAATGGTGGAATAAAATGGAAGGGGAGAGCTTTAGCTCTTTGGCTTTTGGGAATAGATTTAGATTACCTAATTATACGATTCCTCTTGAATTATGCGAGAATATCCCTCCCTATTCGGAGCAAGAGTTACCTGTGTTTTTTGGGCATTATTGTTTAAATGGACAAGCAGGCGTTGTTCGAGATAATCTATGTTGTGTAGATGCTTGTGTTGCCAATGGAGGGCATTTAATTGCATACCGATGGGATGGGAATACTAAATTAAAGCAAGAGAATATAGTAGAAGTGTAAAGAGTTAACTAAATAACTCTTTACACTATTCTTTTTTAGAAGGTAAAAGCAAAATCGAGACTAAGTAGCCAGGCATTTAAACCGTCACTTCTATCATAGTAGGCAGTTCTTAAACCAATACTTTTGAGCTGTGCCTGCTTGTTTTTTCTGAATGGAGATTTAAAGTTTCCAACTCCCATTATAGGAGAGTATTGCAAGCCCAAACCTATCTTAGTACTACTCAAATCTGATAAATCGTAGTCTGAAGTATAAAATTGAGTTTCTTTTGCATCCACCATTGCTTTACTCACCTGACCAAATTCGTAGAAATTATCAGCAGCCGTTTGAGTGTGATACCTGAAAAATGGAGAGGCAATTAAACTAGGCGAAACTTGCATAGGCAGTTCTATACTTGCAGTATGTGCCGTAATCCCCCAACTATCCGTATAATAACGATAGAAGGTTCTTACTCGCATGAAATCGTTAAAATAATAATTCCATCGCATTGAAATTGGAATTTTCAGTCGATTATCTTCCAGTTTTTCAACAAAGCTAAGACTTCTTAAGATATCATCAGATTGCCCAATGGCATCGTCAAAAAAGACCCGATGGAATGGTGTGCTAAGAAGACCAGACTGCGATACAACTTCCAAGGAGAACAAGGCTTGAAGGCGTTTGTTAATCACCTGTGAGTACGATAAGCCCAACTTCATAGTTGATCGTTTGTCATCCTTTAAGTTTGCTTTCGAAGTGCCTCTGATTTCATAAGGATAAAGTAGCTTCCATGTATCACTCATGTAAAGGGCATCAAGGCTTAATGATCGGTTTTTATCTGTTGAATTTAGTGTATAAGAGCCTCCAAAATTGAATGATGTTACATCAAATTCCTTTGAAAAACCAGCCATGATACTATATGTATCACCAGATTTCAGGAGGTTTCGATTATATGCAGCATTAATGTGAGACCGAATATCTTTACCTGATGCTCCAGATTTATTACCATCAAAATAGTCAATATTATCAGTTGAAGCAGATGTATAGATATCGATACCAAAATTAAGATCTAGACTCGATACAGAATCCATTGGAACATGTACTACAAAAGTTGGAGCAATATTCTCTAGTTTTTCAGTTCCACGACCGCCGGTAACAGGTGAGTGGTCACCATCTTGTTCGTAATAATTAAATAAGAAATTGACCTCAGTATCTTTGAAATCAGTCTCTGATTTTGTCACCTTTTTACGCTTCTCATTTTGTTTGTCATCAATACTGTTTTTATCAGTTTGAGCCATTAGGGTATAAGACCCGGCTAAAATTGTAGCGAGTAATATTATTTTTCTTAGTTGCATCCACAACCTCCTCCTGATTTTCCGCCATTAGCACCAGCAGCACCTTCACGGTATGATTGAAAATTTGATTCGTATTTTTCGAGTTTTTTAGCTTGTAGGGCCATTTCTCTGTCGTTAAGGTTTGCTTTTTGGTAGGCTGCAACAGACATACATGAGTTGAGACCAAACAATAAGCATAAACCACCAAGCAAGAGCTTGATTTTATTCTTATTTCGCATGTTGATTTCCAATTTTAATTTGGTATTTGTGATTAGTTATCGGTTTCTGTATGTAATCTAGATGTAAGTTTTTTGATGTGAAAAGTTCTTGTTTATTAGTTATCAGAAGGCATTCTATCCCCTTAAGTTGATTGATTAGTTCAAGTCCTTTTTCTTTACCTAAAACAAAAACTGAGGTCGCCAGAGCATCGGCTAATTCAGCATTGGGGCAAATGATACTCACACTAATCAGTCCTTTCACGGGATAGCCTGTTCTAGGATCGATAATATGAGAGTAGGTTTGACCATTTATTCTAACAAATTTTTCGTAGTTGCCTGAGGTAACTACAGCGGTCTCATTAATGTTGAGCCAGGAAAAAATCTTGTTTTTTTGTTTTGGATTCACGATGCCAATTTTCCAGTCTTTACCACCTTCATCTTTTCCCCAGCTGATTAAATCTCCAGAAGCATTAACCAAAGCTCCCTGTAGATTCATCTTTGACATGATATCAAGAGCTTTGTTGGCAGCATAACCTTTCCCAATGGCTCCAAAACCAATTTTCATTCCTTTTTTCTTGAGAAAAACTGTTCTTTTTTCAGGATTAAGGATGATATTTTTGTAATTGATTTTTGCTACTGATGCTGCAACAGCACTTGAATCAGGTAGTTCTTTCATCTGTCCATCAAAACGCCAAATTTTATCAAGTGAGGCGTAGCTAATGTCGAACGCACCATGCGTTAGTTCTGAAATTTTAATTGAACGACGAATTAAGTTGAATAATTCCTGATCAACAAGCACAGGTTTTATACCTGCATTTCGTATGATCTCCGAGGTTTGAGAATTTGGATCCCATGAGGAGATTAATTTCTCAATTCGTTTAATTTCAGAGATACCTGCTTCAATAGCCTTTTGTGCTTTTTCCTGATAAGGACTAACTGCTGTGATGTCAAACCTGGATCCCATTAAAAGAAGTACCTTAGTGTGAGATTCTTCTTGACCAAAGGAATTTAGGGCGAAAATAAGAAACAATAATGTTGTAATATTTCGGATCATATGATTACTGAATCAAGCTTTTAATGTGATCTACATACTGACTTGGACTCAAGTTTTTATAGCCGGTTTTCGCAACAATATTCATGTCTGAATCCAGAATGATAATGGTGGGGAATTGTCCTTCTTTATTATATTTTTCAGCCAACTTTTCATTGCACTGAGTCTGTTCTTCGTTCAATCTGTTTTTTTTCTTTCGAGGAAAATCAATATCAATCATAACCAGATTGTTATTTGCAAATGATGCAAATTCTTCTGTGTTTATAATGGATCGTTTTAGAACCATACATGATCGACACCAGTCAGAACCAGAGAAGTTCATGAAAATGAGTTTATTTTGCTCTTTGGCTATTTGTGCGGCTTTTTCAAGTTGGTTAACCTGAGAGAATCCATTCGAAAAGCTAGCTAATATTATAAAAATGCCAAGTGTAAATATTTTATAGTTCATAAGTTCTTGTTCAAAATGTTGAAATAAATTACGTTCAAATATAATATTTAAATATCTAGATAAGTTGTTAAAAATATAAATATTTTCAGATCTTATTGTGTTTAAAAAGAGTTTTCTATTCAATTAGATAAAAAAAATCCCCACTTAATTTATTTAAGTGAGGATTTCTAATTTGTGAATAATAATTACTGCTTTATTATTTTTCTCGTTAATTGATCGCCATCATAAAGATCAAAAACAAGGATATAAATGCCTTGACTCAAGAAACTAAGATCTATAATTTCGTTACTGTCAGGGTTTTGCTTATAAAGGATTATTTTTCCAGTAAGACTATAAAGATTGATACGCTTCACTTGTTTTAAATTATCCAAGTGCAATAAATCTTTGACAGGGTTAGGGTATAAGATCAATTCTTCATCTAAAACATCTTCTATGCCTGTTGAATAGTCTATTGGTTGAGAATAAGCGGAATAGACTTTGTTGCCAGTAAGTAGTTCTCCGCTAGTAGCAACAGGCGTTACAGAGAAACGTAAATAACGACCCACATTCTGACGAGAAATCGTGTATTCAAGTGTATTAGCTCCCGTAATAGCTGTTTCGTTTGTTCCGGATTGATCATCTGCAAGATACCATTGGAGAATTGAATTGCCTTCAGTATCTCCATTAAAATCAACATATGAGTAGGTTGCTTTTATCACGCCATCTTGTTCAAAAACACCATTCATGGCTAAATTATTTGCGTCTGGGGCAGTTGGAATTATGGGCTTATCCAATTGTTTAGTGGTATATATATGATATTCTCCAGCGGCCAAATTTACATTCATGCTAATATCGCTCACCGAAATTTCATTTCCACTAAAATAATCGAACCATGTTCCTGTTTTACTGAAGTTAGGCGTGATTGACCCGGATTTCACATCAAAATTAGCAATCACACGAATATCCATATTGGTATGATTAATTTCAACACGTTTAAGAGCCCCTGAGACATTTAAATTATAATTCTCTGAAGAGAATGCGGGCTCCTGAGTTTTCAGTTTTATAAGAGCTGAAAAGACTTGATATAAATGTTTACGATCGGGATTAGTTTGGTAATCCCATCTGATTGGTTTTTTGCCAACACGTCCATTTTCATCTATTGAGTAATCGTAACCCAACTCGCCAAATTGCCAGATCATTTTAGGACCTGGTGTTGCAAAGAAAATAGCTCCAGCTGTTTCGATTCTTGAAAGGGCAGTATTTAAATCTTTGACATTGTAATCACCATTTGAATTACCATATTGAAGGTTTTTATACATCAAACGTTCTTCATCATGGCTTTCCATATATGAGATCAGTCTTGGTGCTGTCCATTCGCGATTTTTCCACGATGTCCAGCTTAAGTCTGACTTTCCACTCTCGTTATATCCCATTGTGGCTTCACTGTAATTACCATTGGCATTTCCCCAAAGGTTTATGCCATACGCAGCTAACTCTTTTTCTTCGTAATTATCAGCTAGATGTTCGAAACTGATAAAGGCTTTATCGTTTTCCGCCCAAATTTGATCAGCCATGCGTTTGAGTAATCGAATACGATCAGCATCATATTTGCTCCCCCAAATATCATCTGAAATTGTGTGCGGTGTGTTGGAAAAACCTTTAGTAAAATCGAAACGGTAACCATCTATATGATATTCTTCTATCCAATAGGCATTGATTCTATCGACCAATTTTTGTGTGACGGCACTTTCGTGATTGAAATCTGCACCCCAGTGTGCATCCGGGTTTTCAAAATTGTGATTAACATTGTACCATGGATTTTCGGCTGATGGTTTCCCTCCCTCTGTATACATTCTGAAGAATGGTGATTGCCCGAAAGAGTGATTTAGAACCATGTCCATAATAACAGCAATACCACGTTTATGACATTCGTTGATAAAGGTTTTGTAGTCATTTTTAGTGCCATATGCTTTATCGGGTGCAAAATAAAATGCTGGATTGTACCCCCAGGAGTTATTGCCTTCAAACTCATTGAATGGCATCAGTTCAATTGCATTAACACCTAAACGTTGAAGATAGTCTAGTGTATCCGTAACGGTTTTGATGTTTCCAGCTTCGGTAAAATCTCGAATAAGTAATTCGTAAATGACAAGGTCATCATGATCGGGCATGGTGAAGCCTGTATCATCCCAAGTAAAGTTAGTTTGAGCAGTTTGAAAGACTGATGCAAATTCGCTTGTTTTATCAGTAGGATAAGCGATTAAGTTTGGATAAGTTGCATCAGAGATATATTGGTCGTTCCATGGATCGAGTAATTTATCTGCATAAGGATCTGCAATCTTAATTTTTCCATCAATTAAGTATTGGAAAATATATTCTTGCCCAGGAGTCAGATTATCAATTGTTAACCAAAAATAGTCGCCATCTTTATTCATCTGGTAGCTATTGTCTAGTGTCCAATCATTAAAATCACCCAATACAAAAATATACTGCTTATAAGGAGCATAGAGTTGCAGGCTAACTGAAGTTGTCGAAATATAGTTGATCCCATCAACAAGTCCGGATGGTTTTGTGGCTATGGGGGTGTCTTCACGAAAGATTATATTTACGGTATCTCTGGCCTCATTGGCACCTTCCGTAGCCACTGCAACAAGCTGATGATTTCCTGCAGCATGCGGGGTATAGGAATAGCTTAATGTTGCTGCGCTTGTTGTGTTTGTGTTAACACCATCAATTAAGAGTTGCAGGCTTTCACTGTCTGCTGAATTTGCTGTAATCGTAACAGTTTCATCTTTACCAAAAATGGAATTGTTAATTGGCGAGGTAATGCTTACGTTAAGTCCTTCTTTGCTGATATCTACAAAAATGTCTTTATTATCAATATCTTTACCTTCTTTCGAATTGTCAGCACTTCGGAAGACAAAGGCCATCTTCAATATTTCCTCAGCAGCCTGAACACCATAGTATTCACGGATATTTGGAGAGATTTTCAATTCCCATTTGTTGTTGCCCAAGCTTGTAAGCTTGTATTTTGCACTATTGTCTCCCCAGGTTGGAGTATATTTCCAATCGCTTCCTGAAGTGCTTTTATCAGTAATAACACCAGTGTGAGCATAGACATCACCTGTATAATCTTTTAAGCCTTGATTTCCAAGACTTGCATCAAATGTAAGGGTCACTTCAGAGTTTTCAGTAGGGAAGATGGGAGCAGTAGTGACGACCTGACTCCATACTAGCTGAGAGCTAATTGTTAGTAGTAGAAGAATAAATATGGAGTAAAGTTTTTTCATAAATGAGAATTAATTTTATTGTCAATCTGTCGATCTTAATTTGTAAGTAATGAAATATGTAAAAAAATCACGGGAAGCGTATTCCCGTGATTTTTAGTTTAGGTTTAATTTTTTGTAAATGTTAAAGTCCTTTTAGCTAAGCTAAATTTGATGGTGTAATTTCCAGCTCCATCAGGAGTTGATAGATTTGGATCTCCACCTTCAAAATTAAGCATTTCATATTTGAACTTAAATCCAGAATCCCAGTTTCCTGATTCTGCAAAAATCTTAAATGCATCGTCTGCTGCAAGATCAGTAGTAAGAGTCCACTCTTTATTAGTGTCATCCCAAGTCATTTCGATACCTGCATTGATATTCCATCCGTTAGGCGAACCTACTAAGAACATCTTTTTATCAGCAA
Source organism: Ancylomarina euxina (assembly GCF_003863355.1). Classification (GTDB taxonomy): domain Bacteria; phylum Bacteroidota; class Bacteroidia; order Bacteroidales; family Marinifilaceae; genus Ancylomarina; species Ancylomarina euxinus. Next base: position 49,360 of record NZ_QQWG01000020.1, read on the forward strand.
TAAGATCTTTAGTATAGGTCATATTATAAGTATCCATTGTTAACTTATAATAGCCTTCGCCAGGAGTTGCAATATTTGGATCTCCTCCTTCAAGTGATAATTCACCAGCACTAATTTCCTTATAACCTGAATCCCAGTTTCCTGTTTCATAGAAAAATTTGAAACCACCTGTTGCATTCATGTCCACATAGGTTGTCCATTTGCCTTCTCCAGCGTATACCATATTAAATCCATTGTCAATAGACCATCCTGCAGGAGTTGCATCGCCAACAAGAATCATTTCAGCATCGAGAACAGAATATTTATAAGAACTAGCATCTGCGTCGAACCATACAGCAATTCTGTATAATTTGAAATCATCACCTGTGTTCGTGCTAGGGATGTCTTTATTATCTCCACCTAATAAACCACCTTTAGGATCTTCGGTATCAGTAATTCTACCCATACCACCATCCCAACTGCCTTTAGCAGGGAAGAATTTGAAGTTTCCACTCTTTAATGGAATATAGCCCATATAAGCGTTATGACTTGATCGATACTTTAACTCGATAGCATTATCGATATTCCATCCCGCTTCAGTTGCATCACCTACAAGATAAATAGCTGCTTCTTCAACAGTGTAAATACCTTTGTTAAGATCCAAAGTAACAATGTAAGTTTTGTCAGCACCATCGAAAGCGATGTTATTGTTCTTACCCTTTGGAGCTATTATTCCAGTATTTCCATCAGAATCTGCATCAGCCCAATCTAAACCATCCCAGTTTTGCTGATTAATAAATTTAAAGTTAGCACCATCTTTTAGAGTTACTTCAATTGAATAAACACCTTCTGACTTTCGTGTCATTTCAGGCGATGTTCCAGGACTCCACGCAGGATCAGTCGCATTGTAATCTCCAACAAGGTAAATGTTTGGATAGTCACCAACATAGCTTTCATAAGCTGCAATAGTTAGATTACTGTTTACAAAGTCAGCAGTTACGGCATACCAACCTGTTTCACCTGTAAATTTGAAATTTCCTGCATCATCTGCGGCAGCTTCAATATTATCAGAAACAGTAGCAAATTTGCCGAAGTTATAGTCATAACCATCATCTGCTTGCTTGTCAGAAAATTTAAATAAACCATCTTTTGTCAGCTTTAGGTATTTTGTAAAGATATTCTCTTTACCATAAGCTTTTAAGGCGTCTGTTACTTCAGCAGAAGCTGTAGATGTACCGAATATAAATAGATCTGAAGGGATAGGCACATCAAGATAAGGAGTCACTTTCATCGTAAAAGATGCAGAGTACAAACTCTGAAGATCTTCGTTAGCAAAAGCTCTAATTCTTGCTTCAAGATCCACCATTTTGGCAGGAGCATATCTGCTAGATATCAAAGTATTTAGGCCACCTACTGTGATTGATGTTTTAGTATCCGATACTCGATCAAATTCTAAAGCATTTTTAAACTCATTACCTACAGTATCAACTTGAACGTAGTATCTAACACCAATAGGATCAGCATATGTTGCATCAGTCCACATTAGGTCTACTATAATACTTCCTTCATTCTTTTTCTCAAGAACCAAATCTATTTCTTCGGTTAATGCATTTAGTACTGGGGCTGTTCCTTGAACAGGCTCAGTTACTTTTGGCATCTCAAAGTCGTCTTCACAAGCGATAAAGAGAACAGCCAACAGTGATATAAATAAATATTTAAGATTCTTCATTTTTATTCAATTTTACCAGTTTGATTAATAAAGTCAAGCTCTATAGTCTGCTCACCTGCGTTAATATTAACTCTTTCCTGATCACCACCGTCTGCCCTGTATGCAATTTTGCCATCAAAAAATATGAACTCAGCATGCCACCAGTCTCCAATATATGGATGTGTTACATGAAGTCTTAGTTCGCCAGCTTGTAAGCTTTTAGATAAATACATTTTCTTATTCTCAGAATCCAATTTAAACTGGTTATCTGGGACAACAGAACTAGTAGGCCATACATTGCCAATGGTCGGTCCACATATATAAACATTTGCAGGCTCAATCAATAGCTTATTATTCGCCATATCTACACCAACAGTATAGTATCCTGCTGTTCCTGGTACTGGAATATCTTCACCTCTGTTGTCAACTGTTCCTAATGTGTACTCGCCACTAACAGGATCTCCAATTTTTCCTATTACTCCTTTGTAGTTCTCATCAGAACACAGTTTAAAGCTTCCTGTAGCTTCCATCCATACAATAATCCAAGTGTCATCAGGTTCGCTGTTAACTTTAATGAATTTAAGCTTATTATTTTGTGCAACACGTCCTACACCATCACCAAAGAGATAGAAAGTATTTGGTGCAAATAGAATGTCTAGATATGGTGTTGTCTTAAAGTTTACTACTGCAGAGTATAATGGATCAACGCCACTAAGTGAGGTCGTGATAATTCTTGCATAAATCGTCGCTTCTTCATCTACGGGTAATAATAATATCTCCGTAAGAACCTCATTAATAGCACCCACTGTGAATGTAAATGCATTGTCAACTGCATCAACATCAAAAGTAGTTGGATCTGCAAATTCAGAAGAAGTAGATAACTGAAGTTTATGCGTTACTACAATATCAATACCGTACGATGCAGGTGTATAAGATATCTCAATAGTCTCCGTTTTTGTAGCCTTTGATATTGCCAAAGTCTCGCCAAAACCAGTAATATTAGTTGCTGGCATATACTTTGAATCATTCAATTTCAGAATATCATCATCTTCGCAAGAAAAGAAACTAACAGCGAGAAGTAATATGAGTATATATTTAAAATTCTTCATAACGTATTTTTTTATCTATTAATAACCTGAGATATTCGACAGATTTGGATTGGCATTTATGTCTGACGATGGGATAGGGAATACATTATATTTTGCATTTGTTGATTTTCCATCTGCAACAGCACCTTTCCAAGGCCAATTGTAATCACCAGTTGTTAATTTCCCAAATCTAACAAGATCGGTTCTTCTGTGACACTCCCAGTATAGTTCACGTCCTCTTTCGTCAAGAATAAAATCTAAGGTTAAATCTGCTTCTACAATATTAGCGGTAGCATCACCATACGCTCTTTCTCTTAGTTCATTGATATAACCTACAGCGGCAGTCATATCACCACCACCTCCGCGAACCACAGCTTCAGCATACATTAAATAGAAGTCACCCAATCTGTAAAGAGGGAAATCAGTATCAGGGAATGACAGGTTTGAACCAACAGCACCAGTCGAAGTAATATTCTTAAACTTACGTAGTGCATATCCATCTCTAAAGTTGAAAATATCCGCTATTTCCAGATTTTGTCCTTCGGTATAGAACATGCCTCTTTTATCTGTGCCTGTAGCGTCAGGGAACAAGTTCACAAAGGCTTTTGTGGTTCTGTTTCCACCCCATCCACCGTCAATACCAGATTCACTAGCAGGCATATCGCCACCGACTGTAGAGTGTATTAGGAAAGTCATACCTCCCCAGGTTTGAGTGCTATTACCATCTGCCGCTATTGGGAAGATGATTTCGTTAGTTCTCAAATGATTGTCAGCTAAGAACAAGTTGGCATAATCAGACTCAATTGAATAGGCACCATTAATTATTTTGTTACAATAAGTGATAGCTTCGGTGTATTTAGGCTCTCCAATATATACTTCAGCATTTAAGTACATCTTTGCCAAAATTGCCCAAGCCAGTCCCTTATCAGCTCGACCATATTCATTTGTTCTGGGGTCAGCTAATTCGGTTTCAATTGCTTCTAGCTCATCCTTGATATATTTAAATAGTTCTTGTTGTGTAGCCATTTCAGGAAAGAAAAATGAGCCGACCTCATCTTCTTCGGTTACAAACGGACCACGTCCAAACATATCTAACATATGATAGTAACTTAAAGCTCTTAGAGCTCTCGCTTCATCACTAAAAGCTTTGTATTCTGGTTTATTACTGGTTAGTTTAATCAGATTATTACAGTAAGCTATTTGAAGTGTTATTCGATAATACATTGCTGTAACAAACTCATTTGAATTTGTCCAGTCCTGATCGTGTAAGTCTCTTAAATTACCATCATTCCATGCACATATAGCTTCATCAGTTGGTAGCTCCTGGTGATTCCATAATAGTCTTAAATAAGATGAAAAACCACCATTGATACTACTGATATCCTGATCGGCATCAACACCTGTTTGACCACCAACAATCAGACCTGCATAACATTTTGCTAAAAGTTGTTTATACGATTCCGCATCAGTTAGTACATTTTCTCCAGTTTTTATATCCTCATCAAGAGGTAGCGTATTCAAATCATCAACACACGATACACATGCAAATAATAATGCAAATGTTATCATGATATAATTTGTTCTAAAATATTTCTTATCCATAATAAATAACATTTATCAATTAAAATTTAACGTTTAATCCAAACAAGAATGTTCTTGGTCTTGGATATACATCATTGTCGATTCCTCCATTTACTTCAGGATCTAATCCACTATAATCGGTTATCACAATAGCATTTTGAACTGTTGCAAATGCTCTGGCGTTAAAATCAAAACCTAAAAGAGGTTTTAATAGCTTAGTAAAGTTATAGCCTAGAGTTATATTATCAATTCTAAAGAATGATGCATCCTCAAGGAAATAATCAGAATATTGTTGCGCAGTCTCAAACTGTGACTTATTAATTTCTGAAGGCATATTTGTTAAGTACTCATTTACGGTCATCTCCTGATAACGACCACCTACAATAACATTGTTGTACATTTGACCGCCAATACCAATTCTACCGTTAAATCCGAAATCTAGATCTTTGTATTTGATATTAGATGAAAATCCCATATTATAATCCTGAGCAGGATCTTTAGCATAGTATTTATCGGCTGTTGTGATTTCCCCATCTTTATTTCTATCTACATAAAGACCTTCAATTGGTTTTCCGTTGCTATTATATACTTGTTCGTATACATAGAAAGTGTTTAGAGAATGTCCAACTGCATTGATCTGAATATTGTTTCCAACACCAACTCCACTAATACCACCTGTTTCAACTCCTCTGTAATTAGGATCATCATAATTAGTTAAACGAGTAATTTCATTCTTGTTATAAGCTATATTGAAGCCAAGTTCCCAAAACAAATCTTCTGTTTCTATTGCTATCGCATTAATAGAGAATTCAAAACCGTTGTTTTCTAAATCACCAACATTTGTCAATAATCTGTCTGTAAAGTTTGTTCCTGCAGGCACAGGAATCGTATTTAAAAGATCTTCAGTTTTTCGCTTATATATATCGAACGAACCATTAAGTCTGTTATTAAAAAATCCAAAGTCTAGACCTGCATTATATGTTGTTGTTTTTTCCCACTGCAATCCTTCGTCGTATCCATCAGGTCTGATTAGAGTATAAAACTGATTACCGAATTGATATCTTGTTCTTGAATCACTTAATCGGTAAGTTCCCATGTATGGATAGTCTCCACTGTTTAACTCCTGTTGACCTGTAATACCGTAACCTAAACGAACTTTAGCATTACTTACAACATCAATATCTTTAAGGAAAGACTCTTCACTCATTCTCCAGGCAAAAGCTGCTGACGGAAAGGTACCCCATCTATTATCTTTGTGGAATCTTGAGGAACCATCTTTACGTAACGTAGCTGTAACGATATACTTATCCATGAATGTGTAGTTTGCACGGCCAAAGAATGAAACCAGGTAGTTCTCCGTTTCATTTTTTGAATCTTCTATTGTAGCCGCATTTCTATCAACCTCAAAAGCTGATGATTTTGACCAGAAGTGTTGCCACTCATAACCACCCATTACATTGATTTTACTATTTATGGAAGGCAGGTCTTTATTATATGTAAGGTAGAAGTCAACTAATTCATTCTTTTTCTCCTGAGTATAATCTCTTTTTACACCTGTAGAAGAAGCTCTAACCCAAGAAGCATCCAAATCAGTATTTACATCACCATTACTATCAGAATAATCATAGCCTAGTTTCATACTTGCTTTTAAATCTGGAAGGAAATGTAATTTATAATCAGCTTGAAAATCCGCGATTACTCTTGATACATCTGAATTATCATCTTTTTGTTGTAATTGAGCAACCGGATTTCGAGTTGCATTTACATTTCTGGAACCATCACCCATTAACCAGGTTGTATAACCTCCGTAGATACCTGTTTTATTAAAAACAGATTGAGTGGGATCCATGCGTAAAGCACTTCCTATTGCACCTTTATCAGCAAATTGATTTTCAATAGCCATATATTTCACACCTACATTAATCTTTAAATGCTCATCGAAAAAGCTAGGATTAACATTTAAAGTTCCTGTAGTTCTTTGCATTTCAGAAGTCTGTAAAATACCTTTCTGATCAGTGTAGCCAGCCGAAACTCTAAAAGGGATGTTTTTGTACGAACCTGAAACTCCAATATTATGCTCATGACCGGTTGCATCTCTGTATATTTCATCTTGCCAGTCTGTTGAAGCTTGACCCAACAATGCAGGGTTAACTGAAGAATGATCTACAGCTCTTTCAGTTACTAAAGTTCTATACTGATCAGCACTTAAAACATCAATAGTCTCTTTAATTTTACCTATTGAAAATTTAGAGTCATAAGTAACTTGTATTTTTTGACCCGCTTTTCCTTTTTTAGTTGTAATCAAAATTACACCATTGGAAGCACGTGAACCGTAAATTGCAGTTGCTGATGCATCTTTTAATACAGTAAAGGTTTCAATATCGTTAGGATTTAATGAACTTAAAACATTACTCATCCCATCAATCCCCCTGTTATCTAGTGGCATTCCATCAATTACTATTAATGGATCGTTACTTGCAGACATTGAGGAACCTCCACGAATTCTAATTGTTGATCCTGAACCTGGAGCACCTCCATCACTGATGATCTGTACACCGGCAATTTTACCTACAATTAAATCTTGAGGAGAACTGGTAGTACCTTGGTTAAAATCATCTGATTTTACTGTAAAGACTGCTCCCGTTGCATCTTCCTTTCTTACTTGACCGTAACCAACAATAACAACTTCGGAAAGAGTTTCTGTGTCAACGCTTAAAACAACATTAACTTGAGTTTGGGTGCCAACTAGTATTTCCTGTGTTTTATAACCAATAAAAGAAAAAATCAAAGTAGATGTAGCATCGGCTGAGACGGTGAATTTACCATCAATGTCGGTACTTGTGCCCACAGTTGTTCCTTTAACAACTACAGAAACGCCAGGTATTCCCATGCCATCGTTTGCATCGGTAACTGTACCAGTCACTAGCCTCTCTTGTGCGTGAGAAATGGTAAAAGAACATACCATAACTAACATGAGAAGCAGTTTTCTGAACATACTAATGTTAAGTTTCATAAATGTAAATTTAAGATAAATAAGAAGTTAGATGTAATGATAGTTTTTTGAGATAGAGTTTAAATTTAAATCGTTTCCGAAACTAGTACCACTCTATTACATTATTCTATCAAGTTTTGATTTAGTAACAATTATACAATTATTGAACTCAATGTTTCCGACTATGAATCTTCCTTTATTGTATACTAATTGCTAGCTAAATCTTAAGTTAGCCTTAATTATTTTCTACATAAATATATGAAGTGCCTGATTAATCGTATAAGTTAATGAATGTTAAAAGCACTTAAAATCGTCGCAAACGTCACCGCAAACGTTTGATATTTTAATATGTGTATATCTGTATGTGTGTGTCAAAAAATAAGGTTTAAATTAATAGTTATTTATTCCAAATATTAATTTTAGAGAGTTGGGAGTAGGAGCCTGTCTTGAGTCATATTTCGTGCATTATCAATGTCTTATCAAAATGTAGTCTACACACTAATATAAGAAAAAATATTGGGAAGCGAATAGGAAAGTATTAAAGATATCGCTAGGGAGTTGGGGGTTTTCTATTTCAAAAGTTTCGAGAGCTTTAAAATTGCATCGTGATCTACATGTGAAAAATGAAAGAGGTCGTTACTGCTTTGACTAAGACCTGACAATATAATCTCAATGGTATTACCTTAAGTTTACCTAGCGGCAATTGTGATAACACTTTATAATTTTGTATGGGGAAGGCAGGAAGGAGTTTTGATGACGACTTTAGCTCATCCAAGCTGAGACCTAAAAGTTAATAGTAGAAGAATAAATATGGACTAGAGTTTTTTTTACAGATTTATTGTGAAAAAATTATTAAAAAAAAGGTCGTTTATTTTAATAAACGACCTTTTAAGTATTAGTAAATTTCTACGGTTTTATTATCGAGGTCTACAGTTATAATATGTTTTCCTGCAGTACCTTTAAACCAAAGGTTTTCATCGCCATCTTCTCTATCTGCTTGTAATGCATTCTCAAGATTAGCACTTACTCCACCACTAAAAAATGGGAAGTTGTATGAGATTGGACTCCAGTCTTTTTGTCCCAGGAATCGGAAACGATCAACTGCAAATTCGGTAATTGCCTGATAGACATTAGGAGCAATATTTACCATTTCTATAGCTTTACTTGGATCCCAACCAGCATCAGGAACACCTGCTCCAACAATATAAATTCTAGAATTATCATCTGTATGTGTAGCATCTAGTATGATGGATTTCGTGTTTAAATCAACTGTAATGGTGTATTCTCCTGGGCTTCCTTTAAACCAAAGGTTTTCATCACCATCTTCTCTGTCTGCCTGTCTGGCATTTTCGAAATTATTATCAACGCTGCCAGTGAAGAATGGGAAGTTATATGAAACTGGACTCCAGTCTTTTTGTCCCAAGAAACGGAAACGGTCTACCGCAAAAGTGGTTGTTGCACGATAAACGTTAGGAGCAATATTAAGCATTTCGACAGCATCACCAGGATTCCATCCTGCTGGTACAGCTCCACCCACCATGTAAATGCGGGAACCATCATCATTGGGATCTGCTAACTTGTACAAGGTGAAACTTGTTTCGATAACTTCTGAAGTGATAGGAGCAATGTTTGAAGAAATTGAAGCCGTAACTCTTAATAGAACGATCACTGGTTTTTCAGCCTCAAAATCGGCGCGTCCTAACATTCCGTTTAGTTTACTACTTTTTAGACTGATAAAATTATTAGTTGTTTCACCCAGTTCGATTGGGTTAGAGAAATCACCACCATCTTTATCGACTTGTAATTTATAAGTAATCTCAGTAGGCATTCCAAAATCGGCACTTGACCACTTGAATGCAATGTTATTTTCGCCAGTGGCTTCGCTGATGATATAAGCCTCCCCATTTTCGGGTAGCTGAAGTGTTGGTTTTTCTGGATTAGCACTCAGGTATGCTAGATTCTCATCTTCGGCACAGCCTGAAAATAAAATTAATCCAGTAAATAATGCAGAATATAATATTTTTTTCATCTTCTATTGAATTTAGATTAGTAACCCGGAGTTGGAGTCAAATTCGAATTTGAATTTAATTCGCTTAATGGAATAGGATATAGGTTGTAGTGTGAATCTACTGACTTACCATCTTTAAGACCACCTTTCCAAGGCCATAGGTATTTAGAGTTACTAAATTTCCCAAAGCGAATAAGATCTGTTCTTCTCATGCACTCCCAAGAAAGTTCTCTAGCTCTTTCATCAATAATAAAATCAAGAGATAAATCGGCCTCTGCAATGTTGCCAGAAGTATTTCCGTAGGCACGTGTTCTTAACTGATTGACATATGAGTTCGCTTCTCCTAATGAACCACCATTACCGCCTCTTAAAACGGATTCAGCATACATTAAATAAACATCAGCTAAACGAAACATAGGGAAATCTGTGTCTACAAAATTATCATCAGCTCCATTGGTTCCATCGGAATTTTTGTTTGTGTATTTTACCAACATATAGCCTTCCGTAAATTCGCCAATTTGATCAATTTCAAGAGCCTGACCTTCTGTAAAGAACATAGCTCTCTTGTCGTTATTCTGATCAAATTTGTTTACGAAAGCAGAGGTCACACGGTTTCCACCCCAACCACCGTTAATACCGGCATCAGCTGGTACATAATCACCACCAATAGCAGCATGGATGATATAGGTTGTTGCACCGTAAGTCTGAGAATTTAAGCCATCGCATGCAAATGCGAATATCATTTCATTGGTTCTTAGATGATTGTCAGCCATGAAGAGTTCCTCGTAACTGTCATTTAAAGAGTAGAAAGGCATGATCTTTTTACAGTAATCGATACATTCTGTGTATTTTGCTTCGTTGATGTAAACTTCAGCATTTAAATACATTCTTGCCATAAGAGCCCATGCTGCGCCTTTGTCAATACGTCCATATTCATTGCTTCCTGGTGCAGCTAACAGACTTTCAATTTCACTAACTTCAGTCTCAACAAATGTGAAGATTTCTTTACGAGTTTTCTGCTCGGGTTTAAATTTACCTACAGGATCAGCCTCCGTAAGAATAGGTACACTACCAAACAAGTCTAATGCATTGTAGTAAACCATTGCTCTAAGCAGACGCGCCTCAGCTCTATATTGCTCAATATTTTTAAGGTCTTCGCTGGTTAGAGAACCAATTAGTTTACCCGATTCAGTATCTCTTAAATATTGATTGATGAATCCAATAGTTAGGTATAATCGAGTGTACATATTACCCACGAAACCGTTACCTGCAGTCCATTTTTGATTGTGGAATTCTTTAATGTCGCCATCATTCCAAGCTGCAATTGCAGCATCGGTTGAGAGTTCCTGACAGTAGAATAACAAACGAGTATAAACTGTAGAGCCCGGATCTCCGCCAGCAATATCAGCATTTCCTCCAGCACCTTCTTGTCCTGCTAATACAAACGAACCGTAAAGTTTCGAGAGTCCTTGCTTGTATGATTCAGCTGAAACATAAATCTTATCTCCTGATTTATAATTAGGATCGATAGGAGTAGTATCCAGGTCGTCAACACATGAAGTTAATGTTGAGCCCAAAGCTACTGCGGCCATCAGTATATATATTTTTATATTAGTTTTCATATCGAAATGCATTAGAAATTAACGTTTACTCCCAATAGGAATGTTCTTGGTCTTGGGTAGATATTATTGTCAATACCACCATATATTTCAGGATCCAATCCTTTGTAATCTGTAATTGTGAATACGTTTTGAACAGTCGTATACAAATAGATATTCAGTTTATCCTGGCAAACTTTACCTAAATCATAACCTAGAGTGATATTATCCAGCTTAAAGAATGAAGCATCCTGAATAAAATAATCAGAGTGGTATTGAGCAGTAAAGAACTTCGCGTCATTGGCATCAGCCACACGGTTAGTGATGTTGTTAAGTGAGCTAACAACGCCTTCGAAATGACCTTTGTCTGATTCAATGTTATTGTAGACGTAGTTTCCTAAACTCAAACGGGCATTCATTGATAGTGTCCATTTTTTATAGCCCAAATTAGATCCAAATCCGAAAGTCCAATCAGCAGATGGTTTTTTGTAGATATAACGATCTCCTTCAAGTGTAATTTGGCCATCTCCATTGCGGTCAACATAAACGCCTTCAAGAGGTTTTCCATTTACATCGTACATTTGTTGATAAACATAGAATGCATTTGCAGCATGTCCTGTACTATGAATTTGAATGTTGTTTCCTGTACCACCAGCAATTCCACCCGTAAAGACACCTTTGAAGTTCGGATCGTTAGAGTCGGTTAATTTGGTGATTTCATTTTTATTGTAAGCGGCATTAGCATTCAATTCCCAATTCCAGTCATCATTTGCAATAATAATCCCGTTTAAAGCAATCTCGAGACCTTCATTTTCAAGAGAACCAATATTGGTAACAACACGGTTTTTAAGGTTTGAACCTGCTGGGACATCAATTTCGTTAATCAGGTCTTTAGTTTTACGCTTATAAGCATCTACACTACCATTTAATCGGTTGTTGAAGAAACCAAAGTCTAAACCAATATTATAAGTTGTAGTCTCTTCCCATTTGATATCCGCATCGTAGGCATTTGGACGGATTGTGTTGTAGTAAGTATCACCAAATTGATAACGAGCCTGGTCATTACCGATGTTATAAATCCCCTGGTAAGGGTAATCTCCTTGTCCAATTTCTTGCTGACCTGTTACACCATAACCTAAACGTAATTTTAAGTTAGATAATTGTTCAAATTTCTGTAAGAAAAGTTCTTCATTCATTCTCCATGCAAAAGCAGCAGATGGAAAAAGTCCCCAACGCTTGTCTTTTGAGAATCTTGAAGAACCATCCTGACGAAGAGTGAATGTTAATAAGTAACGATCTTTGAAAGTATAGTTCATACGTCCAAAAAATGAAACTAAGTAATTTTCAGTACCAGATTGTGAAGCAGGAGATTTTTCGAATGACTGATCAAATGTACTGGTTGCACCATTAGCATCTTTTCTCCAGAAATGTTGCCATGAATATCCACCAACAAGATCAATTTTTGAATCAAACTGCTCTAAATCTTTTTTATAGTTCAAATAGAATTCAACTAATTCGTTTTTCTTTTCTTGTGAATAAGTTTTTCTAGAACCATTTCCGTTATTGGATTCGGTCCAGGCAGCTTCTGCATTTTCTATGACATCACCTTCTGATTTTGAGTAGTCGTATGCCATATTCAAATTGGCTCTAAGTTCTGGTAAGAAATGGAACTTATAATCTATTTGAGTGTTACCAATGAAACGTCTCACTTCAGAGGTATTACTTTTTTGATTTAAAAGAGCTAATGGATTTGTAGGTGCCAATACGTCTCTAACATCACCATTGAAGTAGGTGTAGTAGTTACCGTATTTGTTGTATTTTGTGTCGTCTGATTTTACAGGACGGCTTGGGTCAAATGCAAGGGCATTACCTATTGCTCCGGTATCAGCAAAACGATTCTTAATATATAAACCTTTTGCGTTAAGGTTTAATTTTAAGTGATCTTCAAAGAATGTTGGATTTAAGGTTAATGCTCCTGTATAACGTTCTAAATTTGAAGTCTTCAAAATACCTTCCTGATCAGTATACCCAATAGAAACACGATAAGGTGTGTTAAATTCTGAACCAGAAAAGTTAATGTTGTGATCGTGGCTTATTGAAGTTTCAAAAATTTCATTTTGCCAGTCAGTATTTTCAGTACCTAAGAGATCTATTTTATCAGGGGAATATTGTTGAATAACTTCTCCTAACTCTTCAGTATTGAGTAAATCAATTTGTTTTGCAACCGTGTTTATAGAAACATTACCAGAGTAATTTACTTTAAAATCCTGTCCCTTTTTACCTTTTTTAGTTGTTACAAGAATAACACCATTAGAAGCTCTTGAACCATAAATAGCTGTTGCTGAGGCATCTTTTAATACGGTAAATGATGCAATATCGTTTGGATTAATCGTGTTTAATGGGTTACGCATACCCGAAACGGCATCGCTACTTACTGGAACACCATCAATAATAATAAGAGGATCATTGCTGGCAGAGAGAGAGGACCCTCCTCTGATACGAATGGTTGAACCAGATCCTGGTGCGCCACCTCCTGAGGTAATGGTTACACCTGGCATCTTACCTGTTAGTAGTTCCTGTGGTGAAGAGATGGATCCCTTGTTAAAGTCATCTGATTTTATAGCAATAACCGAACCTGTCGCGTCTTCTTTTTTAACTTGTCCGTAACCAATTATCACAACTTCGGAAAGGTTTTCGACGTCAGCACCTAAAACAATATTAAATTGAGTTTGAGCGCCAACCAGTATTTCCTGACTTTTGTATCCAATAAATGAAAATACTAAAGTGGAAGAGGCATCGGCATTGACAGAGAAGTGACCATCAATGTCGGTACTTGTGCCTGTAGTAGTCCCTTTAACAACTACAGATACACCTGGGATTCCCATGCCATCGTTTGCATCGGTGACTGTACCAGTTACTGCTTTTTCCTGAGCTTGTGCAATGGTAAAAGAATATACCATAACCAACAATAGAAGCAGTTTTCTGAACATACTAATGTTAAGTTTCATAAATATTAATTTAATGTAAATAAGAAGTTTGAGATGATGATTTTGAGGTAGAACTCAATTTTAAATCGTTTACGAGATTAGTACTACTCTATTCCATTATTCTATCATGTTTTTAATTTAGAAACCCTATTACAATTATTGAACTCACTGTTTCCGACTATGAATCTTCCTTTATTGTAAATTAGTTGTTATCTAAATCTATAGTTAGCCTTAATTATTTCGGCTGTAAAGGTAAAAGCGTGTCATTAATCATTTATTTGAATGGATATGAAAAAGCTCCTAAATCACCGCAAACGTCACCGCAAACGCGTGATATGTCAATGTCTATATGTTTGTATGCGTGTGTGAGTTGATAGTGCAAATTAATTGTTGATTTATTCTTATATTTACGCATGAAGAGTGTAGATTAAAATCTTATTAAAGTCTTATCTTTAGGGCTTTTACAGCCTTGTTAGGATGTGTTGTTTTAGTTTAAAAAAAGGGAATATATGAGAAGCGGACAGGTAACGATTAAGGATATTGCGAAAGAATTAGGTATTTCAGCTTCAACTGTTTCAAGAGCTTTAAAAGATCATCCTGATATTAGTGTAAAAACAAAAGAGGCAGTTAATGCTTTGGCTAAGGCCTGGCATTATAAACCTAATGCAGTTGCCTTAAGTTTGCGTAATAGTAAGAGTAATGTAATAGGTGTGATGATTCCTGAAATTGTTCATCATTTCTTTTCTTCTGTTATAAGTGGTATCGAGAAAATTGCCCACGAGGCGGGATATAATGTGATGATTTTCCAGTCAAACGAATCTGTTGATCGTGAGATGGATAACACTCAGGCTCTCTTGTCTAGCCGTGTTGATGGTGTTTTGGTGTCTATGTCGAAAGAGACTAAGAACTACGACCACTTCCGTGAATTAAGAAATAATGGAATTCCTATTGTGTTTTTTGATCGGATTTGCAATGAGGTTTCTTCTGATAATGTTATTGTTGATGATTATGCTGGTGCTTTTTCAGCTGTTCAACACTTGATTGAGTCAGGATGTAAGCGCATTGCTCATTTATCGGCTCCTCAGCATATGCTTTTAGGACAAAATAGGTTGCAGGGCTATCGTCAGGCACTGATTAAGAATAAACTTGCTATCGACGAAGATTTGATTATGAAGTGTGATAGTTTTGATGAGGCCAAAGAATTGGTTCCTTCATTATTAAGTCTTTCTGAACGTCCCGATGCGATTTTTGCTGTAAATGAATTGACAGCAGCAGGAGCATTAAGCGTCGTTAAAAAAGCAGGTTTACGTGTTCCAGAAGATATATCTATCATTGGTTTTACTGATGGCTTGGTATCAAGAGTTACTGACCCAGCATTAACGACTTTGGAACAACATGGTAATGAAGTTGGATTAAAAGCAACTGAATTACTGCTCGAAAGAATAAAAGAAGGGCATATGGATTATGTGCCAGTTACTCGTGTTGTTAAAACATCATTGGTGGTTCGAGAGTCAACGAAGTAGAATCTTAAGATTTATTATGAGTATTTCAATTCAACTTTAGAGTTTGACTAGAAATACTCTTTTTTTATTAGATTTTCAGTTTTCAATTATGAAATGATTATAATCTAGGTCTTCAATAATATTTTTTTCTTTTTTTTTTGTCTTCTTCGCAACCGTTTGAAATGCGATTTAGTTCAATGTTTATAGGCATTTTGAATCTCTTGCAACTTCGTTTTTTTGATATTCTGTAAAATTTAATCTAATTTTGAATTCCAGAGGGAAACCTCTATTCCGACTATAATATTTAATTACTTCCTTTATTATTGATCTCAAAACTGAGCTTTAGCTCTGTTTCATTGGGATTGGTATCCTTATTTTAAGGTGACACATGCTGAGTTAGTCTATGTGTGTCTCGATCCAATCGATATTTTTTTGCAAATGATTGTTATCGTTCTCGATAGCACTGTTTTTAAAAGTATGTCTCATTCAATTTTAAATGTGTCGTGTGATACAAAATGAAAATCTAATGAAGAAACAACCTCGTTTAAATTTTTGGCAAATCTGGAATGTTAGTTTTGGATTCCTAGGGATACAAATGGGTTTTGCGTTGCAAGGAGCTAATGTAAGCCGTGTTTTGTCCAGTTTAGGTGCCGACTTACACCATTTATCACTTTTTTGGTTGGCCGCCCCCGTTATGGGATTAATTGTTCAGCCAATTGTTGGTGGAGCTAGTGATCGCACATGGAATCGTTTCGGTCGAAGAGGCCCTTACATTTTAGGAGGTGCTATAATTGCTGCTTTAGCCATGTTTTTTATGCCTAATGCTGGCATCGCTGTCAAAATTATGCCACCTCTGGTATTTGGGGCTGTGATGTTTGCTTTAATGGATGGTTCATTTAATATTACCATGCAACCATTTAGAGCACTTGTAGCGGATATGACTCCTGAAGAACAAAGGAATACGGGATATTCAATCCAAAGTTTTCTAATTAATACTGGAGCAGTGCTGGGTTCTATTTTGCCATTCGTATTAACCAATGTTCTTGGAGTAAGCAATGTTGATCCCGATGGTGGTGTGCCTTCATCCGTTATCTGGTCTTTTTATATTGGTGGTGGTATGTTGCTTCTATCAGTACTTTGGACTGTGTTTCGAACTAAGGAATATCCGCCAGAAGAATATGCCGAGTATAAAGGCTTAGAAGTTGTATCTAAGGAAAAGAAGGAAAAAGCTTCTTTAGCTGGTTTTCTAAAACTTCTAAAGGAAACACCTAAAACGATGATGCAATTGGCTGTAGTTCAGTTTTTCTCATGGTTTGCCCTTTATTTGATGTGGGTGTATACAACTTATGCTTTGGCTCAACATTCTTGGGGTTGTTCTATAGATGATGTTTCTTCTAAATCCTTTCAGGATGCTGGAGATTGGGTTGGTATTCTGTTTGGAGGTTATAGTCTTTTTGCGGCTATATTCTCAGTTGTAATGTCAAATCTTGCCAATCGCTTTGGAAGGAAAAATGTTTATGCCATATCATTATTACTTGGAGGTATTGGGTATCTATCAACCTATCTATTCAGTGGAGGTGAAATCATTCATTTAAATCTTTTGATAACACAAGTTGATGTGCCTTCCAGTGCTTCTCTATGGCTGTTTTCAATGGTAGGAGTAGGAATCGCATGGGCTGCGATTTTAGCCATGCCATATTCTATTTTGTCTGATTCATTACCAGCTGATAAAATGGGTGTATACATGGGGATATTCAATTTCACCATTGCAGGACCTCAAATCATTAGTGGGATCATTGCTGGTGAAATACTAAGATACTTTTTTGACGGAGAAGCAATTTACATCATGATAATTGCTGGAGTGTCGATGTTGTTAGGGGCAATTTCAGTTGCCTTTGTAAAGCAAAATAAAGCTGTTAAATTATAATGTTTGTTAGGATGGAAACGATTAGTGCATGTATTTTTGATTTAGATGGTGTTGTAGTTGATACAGCTAAATACCACTATATAGCTTGGAAAAGCTTGGCCAATGGATTGGGTTTCGATTTTACAGAGGAGGATAACGAACGTTTAAAAGGTGTTAGCCGTATGCGTTCTTTGGAGATTCTAATGGAAATTGGTGGCGTAGATCTTGATCAGGAAACTCAATTGAAGTTGGCTGCTAAAAAGAACGAGGAGTATTTAGAATACATTCTAAAGATGACACCTGATGAAATTCTTCCAGGGGTGAAGACTTTCTTCGAAGACTTAAAAGCCAAGGGGATTAAGATTGCCTTAGGTTCTGCAAGCAAGAATGCCATGACCATTCTTGAGCAATTGAAACTAACCTCATATTTCGACGCGATTGTTGATGGTACTCATGTTAGTAAGGCTAAGCCTGATCCTGAAGTGTTTTTGAAGGGAGCAGAGCTTTTAGGTTTTGAACCTGCAAATTGTGTGGTGTTTGAAGACGCTGAAGCTGGTGTTGAAGCTGCAATTAACGGAGGCATGCGATGTGTTGGAATTGGTTCTCCTGATGTTTTAAACAAAGCCAATTTTGTGGTTCCTGGTTTCGAAGGTTTTTCTTTTGAGACTATGGAGTCTGGTTTGAATAAGTAGTATTGGGGCTATTAAGCCTTTTACGATTTTAAGTAGCAGATTACTATCGGTTTTCAATTTATTATTGGTGCTGTAATCTAAAATTAAAGTAAAATGAACGAGTATTTAAAGCATGATGAGTGGTGTATAATTGAAGAAGGGTTTAAACCTGAAAATCACCAGTCATCCGAAAGTATATTTAGTCTTGGAAATGGAAACATGGGACATCGTGCCATGTTCGAAGAGCAGTATTCCGGAGAGACTCTACAAGGAACCTATATTGCTGGGGTATATTATCCAGACAAAACCAGAGTGGGTTGGTGGAAAAATGGTTACCCAGAATATTTTGCCAAGGTGCTTAATGCGCCAAACTGGATTGGTATCGACGTTAAAATAAACGGAGAGATGCTTGATTTGGCAAAATGTAAGGTGAGCGAATTTGTTCGTACTCTTAACATGAAAGAAGGCGTATTAGAGCGATCTTTTGTGGCTACATTGAGTAATGGCAATCAGGTGAAGATCGAAGCCAAACGTTTTTTGAGTATTGTAACTACTGAAGTTGGTGTGATTCGCTACTCGGTTACTGCTCTTAATTTCGATGGCAAAATCAGTTTCAATTCGTATATCGATGCCGACGTTAAGAACGAAGACTCGAACTATGATGAGAAATTTTGGGATATCTTAAATACCAAGTCGATGACTGGTGAAGCCTACATTACTGCACGTACCAAGAAGCTTGATTTTCATGTTTGTATGAACATGCGATATCAGGTTTTAAAGAATGGACAGGATGTTGCAGCTACAGCTGATATCATCGAAAAGGAAAAATATGTTGCTAATAGCATTGAATTTAATGTTGAGCAAGGTGATGAACTTAGTTTTTACAAATATGTAAGTGTATTAAGCTCATTGAATCACAGTAAAACTGAAATTAGTGGCAATGCTGCTAAAGTTTCTGCTGCTGCTTTCGAAAAAGGTTATGGAGCCTTATTGGAAGAGCATGTTGCGGCATGGGCTGAAAAATGGTCAATTTCTGATATTGTAATTGAAGGTGATGTAGCTGCTCAGCAAGCTATTCGTTTCAATATTTTCCAGTTAAATCAAACTTACACTGGTGAAGATGAGCGTTTGAATATTGGTCCTAAGGGATTTACCGGAGAGAAATATGGTGGAAGTACTTATTGGGATACTGAAGCATACTGTGTGCCTTTCTATTTGAGTACATCTCGTCCTGAGGTGACTCGTAATCTCTTGATTTATCGTCATAAACAATTGCAAAAAGCGATTGAGAATGCTGAGAAATTAGGATTCAAAAATGGAGCTGCTCTCTATCCTATGGTGACCATGAATGGTGAAGAGTGTCATAACGAATGGGAAATTACCTTCGAAGAAATTCACCGTAATGGAGCCATTGCTTTTGCCATTTACAACTACATCCGTCACACCGATGATAAAAAGTATTTGGCTGAATATGGTTTGGATGTTTTGGTTGGTATTTCACGTTTTTGGAGCCAAAGAGTAACTTACTCTACAGCGAAAAATAAATATGTGATGCTTGGCGTAACCGGACCGAATGAGTACGAAAACAACGTGAACAACAACTGGTATACCAATACCATTGCATGTTGGTGTATGTCTTATACTCAGGAAGCCTTTAAATATGTGAAGGAAAGTAATCCTGTCCGTTACGAAGAAATTATCGAAAATCTGAATTTCGATTTCGAAACAGAAACGGCTAGATGGAGCGATATTGTTGAGAACATGCATTTCCCTATCGAGAAAGAAACAGGTGTTTTCTTGCAGCAAGATGGTTTTATGGATAAGGAACAATTGATGGCTTCTGATTTGGATCCTCAATTCCGTCCGATTAACCAGTTCTGGTCTTGGGATAGAATTCTTCGTTCATGTTTCATCAAACAAGCCGATGTTCTTCAGGGTGTTTACTTGTTCGAAGAGAACTACGACTTGGAAACCATCAAGAAGAATTATAACTTCTACGAGCCAAGAACACTTCACGAGTCTTCTTTATCGCCATGTATTCACTCGATCTTAGCTTCTAAGATTGGTGATATCGATAGTGCTTATGAGATGTATTTAAGAACTTCTCGTTTGGATCTTGATGATTACAACCGTGAAGCTCACGAAGGCTTACATATTACCAGTATGGCTGGTACATGGATGTCGATTGTAGAAGGTTTTGGAGGTATGCGTGTGGTTAATGGACAACTTAGCCTGAAACCTCTTATTCCTGGACAATGGAAATCTTATTCTTTTAAAGTTTTATTCCGTGGGAACCTACTTAATATTTTTGTTTCAGCTGACGAAGTTGGCGTGATCAATGAAGAAGGTGAAGACGTTTCAATCTTTATAAAAGATGATGAATATAAAATAGAGAAGAGCAGTAGTCTGGTTATAGAAAACGAATAACTCTAATGAAAAAGTGGCTTGCTGAATTGTGTATAAGAACAAGGATTGCAAGCCAATTTTTTTTACCTTTTAGGTAATACGAAATAGGATTAAGCTCTTATATTTCATTTTATATCGGCCGCTAATCAAACAACTCAACAATCAAGCTTCCGATGTTTGTCGGACAAACAACAACCGAACCATGAATGGATTAAAAACCTTATTAATCGCACTAAGTCTCACATTTATATGTGGTACGTCTTCCTTTGCTGGGAAAATAAAATTGGATCATGTTGAACCCATGTTTTGGTGGGCTAATATGACCAACCCCAAACTACAAGTCATGATTCATGGCGAAAATATTTCTGATTGTCGAGTTGCAATCGATTATCCCGGGGTGACCGTTGAAAGAGTCATCAAGACTTATAATCCCAATTACTTATTTCTTGACCTTTTGATCAATAAATCGGCTCAAGCCGGAACTTTTGATATCCTTTTCACCAATAAAGGTAAAACAAAAGCGACTTACAATTACGAATTGAAACAACGAAGAGCTGGTTCTGCTCAGCGTAAAGGTTTCGATACTTCCGACGTGGTGTATCTCACCATGCCCGACCGTTTCTCCAACGGAAATCCTGATAACGATTCAGTTGATGGAATGAATGACAAATTAGACAGAGAAAATCCTGATGGCCGTCATGGTGGTGATATCCAAGGTATCATCAACCATTTGGATTACCTGCAAGAGCTCGGTATTACAGCTATTTGGAATACACCTTTGATGGAAGATAATATGGCTAAGGTGTCTTATCATACTTATGCTATTTCCGATTTTTATAAGATCGATGCCCGATATGGCACGAATGAAGATTATGCTCGTTTGTCTGCTGAAGCAAAAAAGCGTGGCATTAAATTGATTATTGATATTGTAACCAACCATTCTGCATCAGCACATTGGTGGATGAAAGATTTACCATCAAAAGATTGGGTACATACTTTCCCAACATTTACCAATTCGAATCATCGAAAGAGCACAACCAATGACCCTTATGTATCAAAAGTCGATTACGATTTAAATTTTAATGGATGGTTTGATACCAGCATGCCAGATTTGAATCAAAAGAACGATTTACTTTTAACTTATTTAACTCAGAATACCATTTGGTGGATTGAGTTTGCCGATTTAGGTGGTGTTCGTGTTGATACCTATCCATATAACGATAAAGATGCGATGGCTCTTTATGCCGCTGCCATTATGAACGAATATCCTAATTTCAATGTGGTTGGTGAGACCTGGTTGAGTACCGCTGCCGAAATTTCGTACTGGCAGGAGGATGCTTTAAATCACGATGGCTACAATTCAAACTTGCCATGTGTGATGGATTTCTCATTGCTGGAAGCCATGACCAAGGCATTTGATGAGAAGGAAAACTGGAATAAAGGTTTGATTCGTTTATACAACTCGTTGTCATTTGATTATTTCTACCCACATCCTGAGAACCTGTTTACTTTCATGGAGAATCATGATACCGACAGAATGATGACGGTATTGAATGGTGATATGCGTAAATATAAAATGCTAATGAGCTTTTTATTGACCACTCGTGGAATTCCTCAACTGTATTATGGAGGTGAAATCTTGATGGAAGGTCGCAAATCTGATGGAGATGGTGTGATGCGTATCGATTTTCCTGGAGGTTGGGAAGGCGATGCGAGAAATGCCTTTACCAAAGAGGGGAGAACAGAACGTGAGAATGAAGCTTTCGATTTCTTAAAGAAGCTCTTGAATTACCGTAAGGATAATCCTGTATTGCACACTGGCAAACTGAAGCACTTTGTTCCTCAAGATGAAACTTACGTCTACTTCCGTTCCAATGAAGAGAAAACCATCATGGTTATCATGAATAACGATGAAGATAAGGCTAAAACAGTCGACCGTAAAAGATTCGACGAAGTGATGTCTGGTTTCATATCTGCCAAGAATGTGATGACCGATGAGAAATTAAACGATATCAGCACGATTGAAGTGCCTGCAAAATCAGTTATGATTTTGGAATTACGATAATGTGATGATGCGTTGATTTAAAACCTGACAGAGTCGAAGACCTGTCAGCGTTTAAATAGGAAGGTGATTTTGAAGCTGTAGAAAAATAACTTGACGCAGATTTATATACAGGAGTTAAATTAAAATCCAGACAGTCCCGATCGTTCGAGATAGACCTGTCAGGGTTTAAGTATATGGTGTTTGATACTATAATATAAAATGAGAAAGAATTTCTTTATAAAGATTCAAGTTCTGTGTTTACTTGTATTCCTTTCCGGAATTGTGACAGCACAGAATATACAACGTATTTATAAGAGTCACGAGTTAAAAAGTGAACATTTGCTTGTAAAGACCAACGATGGTCAGTACCAGGTCAAGTTTTACGATGAGAATATTGTTGAAACAAGCTTTATTCCTAATGGCGAAAGTTTTAATCCTGAATCGCATGCCGTTGTTTTAAAGTCAGAAGACGTTAAGGCTAAATTGACTGACAGTAAGTCTGAATTGGTTTATGCCAGTTCAGGAATGACTGTCTTGTTAAGCAAATCCCCTTTTCAGATTAGCTACATTTACAAAGGAAAGCAGCTGATTTCGGAAAAGCGAGGCTATTTTGCTTCAAAGGACAATGAAAGCATCGAATTCAACCTTGATAACACTGAATCCCTAATGGGTGGTGGTGCCCGAGTATTGGGCATGAACCGTCGTGGTTACAGACTTCAGCTTTACAACAGGGCACACTATGGTTATGGAACCCGTTCCGAGTTGATGAACTACACCATGCCTTTGGTGATTTCATCAAAGCGATATGCGGTTCATTTCGACAACGCACCCATTGGCTTTCTGGATTTGGATAGTGAAAAAAATAATACCCTAGCCTACGAAACCATTTCGGGAAGAAAAACTTATCAGGTGATTGCAGGTGATACCTGGCCTGAATTCATGAAAGAGTTTACGGATCTGACAGGAAAACAGCCCTTACTGCCTCGATGGGCTTTGGGGAATTTCTCAAGTCGTTTTGGTTACCACTCCGAAGAGGAAACACGAGCTACTGTAGAGCTATTCAAAAAAGATAGCATTCCCTTGGATGCGATTATTTTGGACTTGTTCTGGTTTGGGAAAGATATGAAGGGGAATATGGGAACCTTGGAATTTTTAAGGGATTCGTTTCCTAATCCAAAACAAATGATGGCTGATTTTAATCAGCAGGGGGTTAAAACCATTCTGATTACGGAGCCATTCGTTCTGACCACATCGAAAAGATGGGACGAGGCAGTTGAAAATAAAGTATTGGGTACCGATTCTTTGGGAAATCCATTCAAATACGATTTCTATTTCGGAAATACCGGACTGGTTGATGTTTTCAAGCCTGAAGCCATGGATTGGTTTTGGAATATTTACAAGGAACAAATCAACAATGGTGTTGGCGGCTGGTGGGGTGACTTAGGCGAACCAGAGGTTCATCCTTCAGACTTGAAGCATATCAATGGATCTGCCGATGAGGTTCATAATATTTATGGGCACCAGTGGGCTAAGTTGGTTTTCGAAGGCTACAAAAAAGATTTTCCAAATCAGCGACCTTTCATTTTAATGAGAGCGGGTGCCGTTGGATCTCAGCGCTATGGCATGATTCCATGGTCGGGTGATGTGAGCCGTTCATGGGATGGACTAAAACCACAAACAGAGATTTCATTACAAATGGGACTGCAGGGGATCGCTTATATGCACTCCGATTTGGGTGGTTTTGCTGGTGCCAATTTGGATGATGAATTGTATACACGTTGGTTGCAGTACGGTGTATTCCAACCAATTTTTCGACCACATGCACAGGAGGATGTGCCTTCGGAGCCCGTGTTTCGCGAAGCAAAAACCAAAGCCTTGGCTAAAAAAGCTATTGAGTTGAGATATCGCATGTTGCCTTATAATTATTCTTTGGCTCATGAAAATTCGGTTTTAGGTATGCCTTTAATGCGTCCTCTGTTTTTTGAGGAGCAGGACAATGCCAAGCTTTTTGATCTTTCAGATACGTATATGTGGGGTGATGCCTTTTTAGTTTCACCAATTACCGATGCCAAAGTCACTGAAAGTGAAGTGTATTTTCCAGCCAACAATACCTGGTTCGATTTCTATACCGATGAAATGATTGAAGGTGGTTCAGCCAAAAAAGTAGAGGTTGCTGAAGATCATATTCCTGTATATGTACGAGCAGGATCATTTGTGCCACTTGCGAAATTGGTGCAGTCAACTGTTGACTATTCCGGTAAGCATATCGATCTGCATTATTATCATTCGAATGCAGTTGACACGGGGAAAGGCTATTTGTTCGATGATGATGGTTCAACACCTGAAGCTTTTGAAAAAGGCAATTACGAATTGATTAACTTTACTTCTCATACAAGCAAGAAGAATTTACAAATTGGATTTGAATCAGAAAAAGGGGAGCGTTTTGTTGCTGTGGATCGTGAATTTGAACTCATCATTCACAATATAGCCAAGCAACCTAAGAAGGTGAAGTTGGCAGGCAAAAAAACAGATTTCAGCTGGAATGCCGAGAAGAAGCTTTTATCAGTAAAAGTGAAAATCACCTCTGGTGACAAGACCTCAGTGAATGTAAAATTGTAAATAAATTATCAATTAGTTTCTCCTCCTTTTTTTAAGGAGGAGTACCCGAGGAACGAGGGGGAGGTGGTTTGTTGTAACCTCTAATACCAAAAACAACCTTGTCATCAAAACATAACAACTAAACCTGACAGGTTTTTAAATATTTGAAACGCTATATAATATGAAACTTCAAACAAAATTAATTAGTCTACTGACGCTGCTATTGGCTTTGGGCGGCTGTGTTAATGCCGACAAGCAAGCTAAGACAAACGAAGCCCCCTTTATTTGGGACGGTGCCAATGTCTATTTCTTATTGACTGACCGTTTTAACAATGGTGATCAGTCTAATGATGTCAACTTTGATAGAACAAAGGAAACTGCAAAACTACGTGGTTTTGAAGGGGGTGATATCAAAGGGGTGACTCAAAAAATTAAAGAAGGTTATTTTAATAATCTGGGAATAAATGCCATTTGGATGACACCCATTACGGAGCAAATTCACGGTGCAATAGATGAAGGAACAGGTGCTACCTATGGCTTCCATGGCTATTGGGCTAAGGATTGGACGGCACTAGATCCTAACTTCGGAACAAAAGCCGACTTGGCTGAGCTTGTTGAAACGGCTCATGCTCATGGTATTCGAATTTTATTGGATGGTGTGATTAACCATACAGGACCAGCTACTGAAAAGGATCCAGCCTGGGAGGAATCATGGGTAAGAACTTGTCCGACTTGTGACTACACCAGTTATAAAAACACCATAGAATGTACTTTGACCAGCAACTTACCTGATGTAAAAACAGAAAGCATGGAAGAGGTTAATATTCCATCTGAGCTAGCAAAAAAATGGAAAGCTGAAGGTCGTTACGATGATGAGATGGCAGAGTTGGATGCCTTCTTTGCAAGAACAGGCTACCCTAGAACACCAAAATATCATTTGATAAAATGGATGTGTGATTACATCATAGAGTTTGGAATTGATGGCTACAGAGGCGACACTGTAAAGCATACAGAAGAATCAG
Organism: Ancylomarina euxina; assembly: GCF_003863355.1. Lineage (GTDB taxonomy): Bacteria > Bacteroidota > Bacteroidia > Bacteroidales > Marinifilaceae > Ancylomarina > Ancylomarina euxinus. The sequence continues at coordinate 75,450 of NZ_QQWG01000020.1, forward strand.
TTTGGGCTGATCTGAAAAAGGAATGCGATTATGCCTTTAGAACCTGGAAACAGAATCATCCTGAAAAAGTGTTGGATGACAATGACTTTTATTTGGTAGGTGAGGTTTACAATTTCAATATCAGTGCTGCTAAAGCTTTCGATTTTGGAGACAAGCAGGTAAACTACTACGATTATGGTTTTAATAGCATGATCAACTTCGAGTTTAAGTACAATGCATTGGTAGGCTATGAGGATCTATTCTCTCGCTATTCTACTATTTTGAATGAAGAATTAAAAACTGCAGGTGTATTAAATTACATGACATCGCATGACGATGGTAGTCCTTTCGATTCTTCGAGAAGCAAAACCTACGAAACGGCAACCAAGCTCTTGCTTTGTCCTGGAACTTCGCAGGTTTATTATGGCGATGAGTCAGCTCGTTCTTTGGAAATTGAAGGTACTGAAGGTGATGCCACATTGCGTTCGTTCATGAACTGGGAAGACATTGCCAAGGATGCCAAAACACAAGCCTTGTTGCAGCATTGGCAAAAGCTTGGTCAATTTCGTAGAAATCATCCAGCTGTAGGTGCAGGTGTCCATCAAATGATCTCTGAGAAGCCCTATGTTTTTGCAAGAAGCTTTGCTCAGGAAAACTATCGTGACTATGTGGTTGTAGCTCTTGATTTGATGAAAGGCAAGAAAGAAATTCCTGTCGCAGGTTTTGAAGACGGAATTCAATTAAGAGATGCCTATTCGGGGAAAACAGCAAAAGTGATTGATTCTAAAATTGTTTTGGATACCAAATTCGATATCGTATTACTTGAGCAAACTTTGTAATTAACCGCAAAGAACGCTAAGTGTCGCGCAAAGTGCGCAAGCTTATTTTGCGATATACGAATATGATTTCATGAAATTTCTCCTCCTTTTTTTTAGGAGGAGTACCCGAGGAACGTGGGGAGGTGGTTATTTAATTACCATAAACTCGATTTTAAATAGAAATAATAAATATAAACATATGAACAGAATAGTCAATTCAACACTAAGCCTGCTTTTGATGGCAAGTTTACTTATGTCTTGCCAAAACACACCTAAGGCAAAGAAAGAATGTTGCTCAAAAGAGACAGAATCATGTTGTGCCAAGTCTGCCGACATGCATTTGGACTGGACACGAAATGCGAACATTTACGAGGTGAACATTCGCCAGTACACACCTGAAGGAACCATTAATGCTTTTGCAAATCACTTGCCTCGTCTTAAGGAGATGGGTGTTGATATCCTTTGGTTAATGCCTATTTTCCCGATTTCTGAAAAGAATCGCAAGGGAAACATGGGATCTTGTTATGCTGTAGCAGACTACCGTGCTGTTAATCCTGATTATGGAACCATTGAGGATTTGAAAATCATGGTAAAACAAGCGCAGGATTTGGGAATGAAAGTGATTCTTGACTGGGTAGCCAACCACACGGGATGGGATAATGTGATCATGAAAGATCATAAAGATTGGTACACCCTAAATGAAAAAGGTGAGATTCAGATTCCTGCAGGAACGGATTGGACGGATACCGCTGACTTAAACTTCGACAATAAGGACTTGCGTGAGTATATGAAGGGGTCTTTGAAATTCTGGATTGAGAAAGCGAATGTTGATGGATACCGTTGCGATATGGCTGCCATGGTACCAACTGATTTTTGGAACGAAGCACGCAAGGAGCTTGACGCAATCAAGCCTGTGTTTATGTTGGCTGAGGCTTGGGAACCAGAATTGCTTGAGTCTGCTTTCGATATGGGATATGCTTGGGATTTCCACCACCTTATGAACGATATAGCCAAGGGTGAGAAAAATGTCAACGAGATTGATGCTTATTTTGCAAAAATCGATACCCTTTACCAGAAGGATAACTACCTGATGAACTTCATTACCAATCATGACGAAAATTCATGGGCGGGTACCGTTAAGGAAAGAATGGGAGAGGCAGCGAATGCTTTTGCTGTACTAACGTTTACAATGCCAGGTATGCCAATGTTGTATTCAGGACAAGAGGCTAGCTTGAGTCACCGCTTGAAGTTTTTCGAGAAGGATGAAATAGATTGGAACAATAAGGAGTTGGTTCCTTTTTATACCCAATTGATGAGCTTGAAGGCCAACAATAAAGCTTTATTAAATGGGGCTCAGGGTGGCGATTTGGTTCGCATCGCTACAGATAAGAACGAATCGGTTTATGCCTTTGCTCGTGAGAAAAACGGCGACAAAATTCTAGTGGTTCTTAACCTAAGCAAGAATGCTGTTGACGTGAAATTAAACACTGAGGTTTATGCTGGTGCTTATAGCGACTTTTTCACTAAAGAGAAGCAAGAACTTACTAAAGAAACACCAATGTCTCTAAAGGCGTGGGAATATAAAGTATATGTGAAGTAATTTGCTTTTCGTTTTTTACGGAAAGTGGGTACCCCTCGAAAAGCCATTCTCTTAGGGGAATGGCTTTTTTTCATGATAAGCAATCCTATTGATATAATAAGATAAACATGAAAAATTTAGTCCTGCTTTTGATCTTTACCTGCAGTTTATTTGCCTGTAATAAGCATAATGGAAAATCCCTTAGCTTTAACGATTATCTGGCGTTTCAGTCTAAATATATTCCGGCTCGTGATGTCAAGGTGATGTTGCCTGCTGGCTATGAGGCTAAGAAATCTTATCCTGTTATCTATATGCACGATGGACAAATGCTTTTCGATAGTACTTCAACCTGGAATAAACAAGAATGGGGAGTTGATGAGACGGTCGATCATTTGATTAGGGCTAATAAAATTAGACCCGTGATTGTGGTGGGTATTAGTCATACAAACAACCGCTCGCTCGAGTATATGCCCAATAAACCAAAGGATGAATTGAAGTTGATAGATCGTCCAGATAAGTTTAAGGGAAAGATTCTTTCAGATGAATACCTTAAGTTTTTGGTAGAAGAGCTCAAGCCTTTTATTGATAAGACCTATAGGACTCAAGCTGATCGTGATAACACCTTTATATTAGGATCGAGCATGGGAGGCTTAATATCCTGTTATGCTATTTCAGAATACCCCGATGTATTTGGAGGTGCAGCCTGCCTGTCGACACATTGGCTAGCGATTGATGGTGTTTTTCTTAGGTATGTTGAAAAGAATTTACCTGACCCACAAACGCACAAAATCTATTTCGATTACGGAACGAAAACGCTTGATTCGCTTTATGAACCTTATCAGTTAATAGCTGACAGCCTGATGAAAGAACGTGGCTATCATCGAAATATGAATTGGATGACCCAAAAATTCGAGGGTGCTAAGCATGATGAGAACGCCTGGAGAGATAGATTGCACATTCCTCTTGAATTTTTACTTGCTAAAGAATAAGTCTAATCGTTGAGTAAAAGAAGATGTCACTAAAAAAACCATTTCCCTTAGAGAATGGCTTTGTTTTTTTTAGAATAATTCTTGGAAACTAGTCCTCTATTTCCAGACTGATTTCCTTGCCAAGTACTTTTTCTAAGGGCAAGGAGAATTTAAGCTGACGACCTACTTTGGCTGCCTCGTTAACCGAATAGCCTTTGTGTTTAATCAGGTAAGCCATGAAAACCGTGGTTGCCCGACCTGCGCTGCGGCAATGGATCAGTAGCTTTTTATCTCCTTCAATTAATTTAGCAAAGGCCTCTAAATTCTCTGGAGTATAATCTTTAATCCCCCCTATAGGCAAGCTGTAGTAGTCTAAATCCAATTCTTTGGCCATATTTTTTTCGTTGAAGGCATAAGTGGCAAAGTCCTGATTCTCTTTCTCGGTGCGTAGGTTAATAATGGAACTAACGCCTTGCGATTTATACCAACGCAGGACTTCCAGACTGGGCTGTGCACTGATGTAATAGTTTTGGAATTTAAAGGCGCTATTAAAATCTTTGATGATTTCAACAGAATCCGTTTTTACAGTTTTGTTTTTAGCCTGAGAACTAAATGCCAAAAATAGGCTTAGGATGAGAGCAATAATGGGTGTTTTCATTTTGTTTGTTGTGTGTTTGAGTTTTTGTGTGTTCCTTTTCTGAACAAGGCCAAACTTCGCTATAATATGAGGATTAGGCAAGGGGAATGGCTGTTTACGCTTTGTTGATTGAGTTGTCTGCAAACAACAATGTATTTTTTTTAAGACATTGTTGTAGTAAGTAGTTTATAAAAATGGCGTTCCAATAATCTGGAACGCCATGTCTATTATAAGCTTGAGTCTTAGTTTTTCCTCAGCACCAAATCAGCTGCCTGAAGAATCTTCAATCTCAAGTTTTCCGGATAATCAGGTCGTTCTTCTAAGAATTTGCGGGTGATATCTCCTGCTTCTTTTGATTGAAGACCACTGTAGCTGGTGCTTAACCAATTGTAAGGGAAGAAAATATCGCCAGTCACCTGAATTTCTTTCAATAAATCTAAGGCTTGAGGCAAGTAACTTAGTGCTTCTTTTTCCCGAAGAGGGTGATTCAAATAGCCCAGAGCTTCCAATGCCCAACGTTCAATTTGTCTGTTCTCTTCTTGTTTTAGACTTTCGAAGAAGGCTTTGCGTACTAGAGAATCTGCAGAAAGGGCAGGAGCAACAAATTGCATACGCTTTTTGTGATCAGGGTTTTTGATTCGCTCAATTTGTGTCTTAACAAGCTCTTCAGCCTTGTTTGGCATTTTAATGGCTAAGTTGCACGCCAAAGTAGTTGCTTTGCTTTCTGAAAGTTTAAAATCACCTAATGTGATCTCCTCTTTCCATACTTTGAAAAGTTGATCCAGTAAAGCTGGTGTTTCAGCTATATTGCTTAGTGCCGAGTATAGGCTCGACTTCTTGCTCATGTCCTTTTCAGAACTCAATCGAATCCCAAGCGTTTTTTCCAGTTGTTTGCCGATTAACTTTCTTTGCTCGACAGTCAAATCTAACCAATAAGTGGATTGTAAATAGGAGAGCATACGCTCTAAGATTAGATTATTATTCTCTTTATCCAGATTTTTTTCGATGGCAAGAACAAAATCATTTCCATCGATTTGACCTTCTCGTAGGTTTTCGTAAAGATTGATCCAGGCGATTCCTCTTACCAAATCATTCTCTATTTGGTTGATATTTTCAAGTAGGTATTGCTTTGATTTTTCGTCTAACTTGAAAAATCCATAAGCATTGCCTTTTCCATTGGGTATAATATAATCGGGAATATCCATGCCCTTTGCTTCTTCAATTGAAACCTGAGGCTTGTCCATTGATACTTGAATCGGTATATTTTCCTCTTTGTAACCAAGAATCACATTTAAATCTTGAGTCCAATCACCATCGGCTCCATTAACCTCTTTCTGAACTAGTTTCAATTGCTTAACTTTTCCATTTTCACTGATCAATGCAGTTGAAATGCGAGCTCTGCCTGCTTTATCGACCCAAACTTTGCTCCACTCCTTTAAATTACTCGGCGTTGCTTCATCTAAAATAGATATTAAATCTTCCCAACTTGCATTGCCATAAGCGTAGGTTTTCATATAGCTTTGCAGGCCTTGTTTCAGTGCTTCTTCACCCGTAATATTCTCCAACATATTCATCACAATGGGCGATTTGTGGTAGATGATGCTTCCGTAAACGCTTCCTGCATCTTTAAGGTTGGGTAAAACCTGATTGATTGGATTGGCCCCGGTAGTTCTGTCTATACGATATGAACTAGGGAAATGAGCCATCTGAAATTTTAGTTTGTGGTTCATATCCGGAAAGCTTGGATTTGTGATTTTATCAGCAAGGAAATTGGCGAAAACCTCTTTTAGCCAAACTTGATCAAACCATTTCATGGTTACCAAATCACCAAACCACATATGTGCCGTTTCGTGAGCAATTAAGTTCGCTCGACCCAATAAACTATTCTGTGTTGGATCATTATCCAGGAACATTTTTGAAGCGTTATACAAAGTGGCCCCAGTATGTTCCATTCCTCCGTATTGAAATGATGGAATCACAACAATATCATATTTAGCAAAGGGATAGGGAACATCCGTATAGTCTTCTAACCAATCTAAAGATTCGAATAACAAACGGAAGATTTCATCGGTGTTGTTAGTTAACTTTTCAGGATCAGTTTCACGATGATACATGGTATGTACACGTCCATTGTGCTCGCGTGTGATGGTTTCGAATTTTCCTGCAACAAATGAGAATAAATAAGTGGGTAAGGCTTTTGTTTGGGCAAAGCTATAGAGACTTCTATTTCCTTCATCCTTTTTATAATTCAATTTTCCGTTTGCCATAGCTTTCCAATGTGAAGGGACGCTCAAATTCAATTGGAATTTAGCCTTCATATTGGGTTGATCGAAACAAGGAAAGGCTGTTCTTGCTCTATCTGGAACAAATAAGGTATATAGGAATTCATCGTTGCGATTAAGTGATGTGTTTCCTGCAGTAAACTCAATATCAATGCTGTTTCGACCTTCATGTAATTCTGATTTTGGGATAATCAGATGTTCTGATAGAAATTGGTAAGCAGATACTTTTCCATTACTTGTCACAGATTTAATCAGGCTCGAATCTTCACGGAAATCAATTTGCAAATCTTGTTTTACCGATTTTAAATTGAAGGTGATTGAGTTTCTTCCTGTTATCGTATCCGATTTTCCTTCAGGAATGTTGAATTGTAATTGATATTCCAGATCTGAAATAGTTTCTTTTCTGTATTCTGCCAATGTTTTGGCTACACCAGTTTCAATGGGAAGTGCTTGTTTGGAACTGCTACAGGCTGATAGAAAAAGACATAGTATTATCAGCGGAGATTGTAATGTTTTCACAATGTTGAATTTAGTTGTTTCGTCTTGCAAATATAAGAGTGTCGTTCTTTTAAAGACCTAATAAAAGTCAATATTTAGATAAAAAGAAAAAGCAAAGCCTAATATTAGCTTTGCTTCTCATTGTTTATAATCACTGTTGTCTTTTTTTATCTAAAATTTGTGCTGTCGAATATTTTATTGGCATTGGCCGCTATAAAGCCTGAGAAGAGTTCCCCATTGGTATCGGGATATCGTATGGCAAATTCGTAGAAACAAGCTGGAACTTCGTATGTTCCTTCCTCAAATTCCATTTGAATTATCTCGGCTAGAGTTGATGATTGCTGAAGTAATTTTTCTGGAACGCCTTTGATTTCTCCACCCGTTGTATTCATTTCGTAGCCGCTGTCTTTAATAAATTGATTGACTTTTTCTATGCTGTTGTATTTCTTAAGGGCATTAATACTCACTGTAAAATGATTGGCTCTAAAGCCATGAATATAAAGCCAAGCCGCATATTCCGATTCTTTACGAAGAAACTGGTAATCGGCATAAGATGGTTTTCCCCAAACGGAGCCCTTGTAAATTAAATCGGGATCGGCATAATAGGCATTGCCTACCGAATTGATTCTTTTTTTGACAGTCTTTCGAAATTCCGCTGAAAATTCGGAAAGAATGAGTTCCGAAATAAATACACGAGGAGCATTCTCAATTGTAGGATGTTCAAGATGAATGGCATTCAGATGTTTATCCTCGAAAACATAGTCACCTTTTGGAATATAACCCAGTTTGATGAATTTTTTTGATAACACCTTAATATTCATTCTGGCATCGTCGAAAGTTCTGAAAGCGATATGGTCATTAATAACTTGCTCATTCTCTTTTGTAAACAAGTCGTGTATCGCTTGTACTGAAGGATTTTGCAGGCTGTAAGCCTTCCATAGGATGTCAAATACTTCTAATTGCATGATTGGTCAATTGTTAGTGAATTGATTCGTAATTTATGAAAATAAACTTAATATTATTTGTTTTTGGATTTTGGATGAACAATGTCAAGACATTGGCTTATTTTTTCGTAGGTCCTCTCAATATCGTCATCTAAGCCAATAGAAATACGTACGAGCCCATCAGTAAGCCCCATTTGCATTCTTTCATGTTCTGGTATTTCGGATGATGTACTGCCACCAGGCGCGCTGAAAAGGGTTTTATATGATCCTAAACTAACGGCGAGATAGCCGATATTGGCTTCTTGCATGAGTTCCATAAAGCGATTCGCCCTTTCTTTTTCTTTTAAATCTATAACCATAAGGGCGCCTGCTCCATATTTGGTATGAGCAATTTCTTTCAGCAAAGTATACTGGGGATGATTGTCCAGTCCCGGATAAATGATTCGGTACCCATCCGCTTGAAGTTTCTTGGCAAGACTTAAGGCATTGCGAGCATGTTGTTGCATTCTAATGTGCAAAGTCTTCATGTTTTTCAGAATACTAGCCGATCGATGACTATCCAGTACGGGGCCCAGAAGCATGGCCGAACCTGAATTGACATCATATAATGAGTTGATGAATTCCTGACTTCCACAGATGGCACCAGCAACGCAATCACTCATGCCGTTGATAAATTTGGTTAAGCTATGAATCACAATATCAGCCCCCATTTCAGCAGGCGAAAAAATGAGTGGAGAAAAGGTGTTGTCAACGACAAGAAGGCAGTTATTTGCTTTTGCAAGTTTGGTAAGTTCTCTAATATCTGTAATTTCCAACATGGGATTACTCATGGTTTCGCAATAAATCAACCTGGTTTGTTTGCTTATGGCCTTTCTGACCTGTTGGGTATCAGTGGTGTCAACAAACTTGGTGTTGATACCGAGCTTGGGAAGAAAATTTTTCATGAGCGCATAACTGCCACCATAAATGGTTCTGCTAGATACGATTTCATCACCAGCGCTGCACAATTGCAAGAGTGTTGAACTAATAGCTGCCATCCCTGAAGCTGTAACCAGAGCACTTTCGGTGCCTTCCAACTGGGCAAGCGCTTTTGAGAGATAAAGATTGCTTGGGTTCCAGTGGCGGGAGTATAAATAACAGCCTTCAATTTTTCCATCAAACACATCAGCCATGGTTTTAGCCTGTAAGAAAGTAAAAGTCGACGAGTCGCATATAGAAGGATTAACACCGCCAAATTCTCCAAAGAATTGCAAATCCTGTATGTGATCTGCGGATTTTAGATCTTTCATCTGATTTAAAGTCTTAGTACATAGTAATTTTCTATTAAAAATGGGAAAAAAAATCCAATAAGGGATCTTTATGTCTGAAATTATTTGGAATGATTCAGAAGAGAAATTGAATTTCAGAAAAAATAATAGAGAGGGATGAGGGCTTGGTATAAAATGAAAAAACTCAGGTCCCCACCTGAGTTTTCAACTAACCTAAATCTAACCTATGAAAAACTTGCTGAGCTTTTTGGAGTTGGCTCAGCTCTAATTATGAAAAAATTAGTTTTGTTCTACACTACAAACATAGCGTTTTCTTTAGTTAAGGGGAGTCAACACAAGTTAAAGAAGGTTAAGTTTTCGTTTAGATATGCGGAGAATTTTTTAATAAAAAAAAACCTCCGACTCAAAAGAATCGAAGGCTTATGTTTTGGCGGTCTGGACGAGACTCGAACTCGCGACCCCATGCGTGACAGGCATGTATTCTAACCAACTGAACTACCAAACCAAAATGTGTGATTTGTTTATTTAAAGAGTAACGAATCAAAACTCTTATTTTGGCGGTCTGGACGAGACTCGAACTCGCGACCCCATGCGTGACAGGCATGTATTCTAACCAACTGAACTACCAAACCAAAATGTATGATTTGTTTATTTAAAGAGTAACGA
>NZ_QQWG01000021.1 GCF_003863355.1 Ancylomarina euxina
GGTACAATACATGTAGAAGGCATTCTTCTTTAAATTATCTTTCGCCTTTAGAATACGGAAGGCTATTAAATAATCAAAAGAGAGCGGCATGACTTAACTTATTGTCCACATTTTTGTTGCAAGTCCAGTGACAGGAGAATCAATTTCGAGACGCAAATGATATTTTATCTACTATAATTACTTCGAAATGATAAAAAGCAAAGTTAAATAATGATTACTTTAGTAAATCGATAAAATTTATATGGAATGAAGGATAATATTTACATAAAAGCTCTTGAAATAGGGTTCAGAAATGAAACTACAGGCATTTCATTTGATGATGTTGTTAAGGAGTTAGGACTAGTAGAAAAGCTAAAAGATGAATCATTTCGAGTAAATTTTGCTATTTGGTTCTATACCAATTTCTATCATAAAGATCTTGAATCACTGGCTTTATCAAGCAAAACGGGAGGTCCAATTGGAAACCATTACAGAATTTCGAAAAGTAGAATAAAGGATGTAGATGATTGCAGCGCTGATAAATCATACATTAAAGGTGAATCTATCCAGAAGTATATAGATTACTTAGAAATTAAAGAGTCAAGGGAGTCCTCACAAACAGCTAAAAAGATATCGTATATCTCAATTGGAATAGCTATACTTTCGATCTTCTTGTCACCATTTATAAGTAGGATAATACCAGAAAAACCAAAGCAGGTTATAGTTACTGAGAATAGGGATAAAACAGATGATGCCGAAATTCTTGAAAGGCTTACTAAAATTGACTCTACTATCAATAGTACAATAATTAAGCTTAGTTTGATTGCTGATAAGAATGTAGAAGTGCCTATTAAGAAACGGGCTAAGGTAAATTCAGTGAAACACTAGAATAGAAAAATATAATGAATAGACTAATTATAATAGGGAATGGCTTTGATTTAGCTCATGGAATGAAAACAAGTTTTAAGGATTTTATTACGGATTATTATAATAATGCTGTTAATACGTTTATAGATAAGAATGTATATGATGACGCTCTTTTAAAAATGAGCTTTAAACAATCTAATGGTTACTTTATCGATAAACAGGTGATTAAGCTTGATGAAACATTTGATATGTTAACTAATTTTGAAAACAAACATGAAGTTATAGTTACCCAGTCAGTTCTTTTAAAGAATATTAAATCAAAATTGGAATCTAGTAATTGGGTTGATATTGAGATAGAATACTTTTCTCTACTTAAATCTACCACTAATAGTGCAAGGCGAGAAGTCAGAACAAAAGATTTAAACATTCAATTTGCCTGCCTAAAAGAGAAATTGATTGAATATCTGCAACGTCAAGAAAAAGAACATGCAAAAAAAGTATTTGATTTAGCCCCTATGGTTAATCGTTTCACTGAAGAAATTATTTATGAAGAAGTTTTTGATTCAGAGGATAATACGGAACCAGATTCATTGTATTTTTTAAACTTTAATTACACTAATACTCTAGAACCCTACTTTATTGAAAGTGGCAAGAGAATTAAATCTATCATCAACTACATTCATGGAAATTTGAATGGCGATTATGGAGAACCTATATTCGGTTTTGGTGATGAGTTTGATAAAGATTATTTATTGTTTGAAGATTTGAAAGACAATGACTATTACACACATATTAAATCATTTGAATATTCAAAAAATAGGAATTATTTTAAGTTATTAAGTTTTTTAGAGTCTGATGACTTCCAAGTCCATATATATGGACACTCTTGTGGATTATCTGATAGAACGATGCTTAGGACTATCTTTGAGAACAAATATTGTAGGTCTATTAAAATATTCTTCTATGAGAAAAATGAAAAGGAAGATGATTTTACGGAAAAAACATTTGATATCTATCGACATTTTGAAGATAAAGGCGAAATGAGAAAAAAAATTGTACCATATGATGTGTGTGACGCTATGCCACAACCAGTAAAAGAAATAGTAATGGGTTAGTGTTGTTATATTTCATCAACTTTTCACAGTGCACCATAGTAATCCGCCCGCTCTCTTAGATATGAGCTCTTGTGGATTTGTAATACACAGGTTGGGAGTAATTGGATTTGTAATCCGAAATAATTCGAATCCGAAGGATTCGCATGTCTATAGATAAGGATATTGAAAAAAAAGATATGACTCCGAAGGAGTCAAACAAAAGGATAATCATCGTTGTGCTATAAACATGTAATCCTTTTGGGATTAAGAAATGCATTGTTTCTGTATAGTTTAAGCTTATTTATTTTGTTTAATAATTTGTGTAATCTGTGGTTCAATTTTTTTTTATTTTAAAGTTTCTCATTTTATCAGTTATCTGATAATTTATCATGATTAAGAAAATTCATCAGATAACTATCTTAGGCAATGCGTCTCTTTTGAACAAAGTATCTCAAAATACTTAAGTCTGCCCTAAAATTTGTATTTTAAGACTATTGTATCACGCTTACAATCGTCTGCTTATGAAAAGCCAATCTGGAACTGAAAATACGAGTCTAAAAAAGTTTGAGAATTTAATAGAGAAGAAATACCTGGTTTATAACAGCCTATTTCTCAATTTGCCTTATCAAGGGGTTGATGTTGGGCAGCTTCTGCCTTTGCTCTCAGCTTACAGTGAAGAAAGCTTAAGGGCATCGATGAGCCCCATCGAAATCATCGATTCTTTTTTTGATACACATACCCATCTTAAAACGGAAGATGAGAGGAATGATTTTTTATTTCGAGTGATCTCTTACGTTGAGCGGCAGGTTGTTTTGTTCGATAGTATCGAAGATGCTGCTTTGCCCGCAATTCGTGAAGATGCTGACGATTCAAGGCTATCTGATTTGATGAGTCAAAGTAAAAATGGTGGTCATGGGGAAGACATCTCTCAAAAGCTTGAAGACTTTAAAGTCCGTATTGTTTTGACGGCCCATCCCACTCAGTTCTATCAGCCTGCTGTTCTCGATATTATGAGTGAACTAAGAGGGCAGATTGTGCAGAACGACGTGAATGAGATTGACCTATTGTTGAATCAACTAGGCCTAACATCACTGATTAATACTGAGAGTCCGACGCCTCTGGAAGAGGCCAAAAATATTATTTATTTCTGTAAGAACGTCTACTATCAGGCTATCGGGGAACTTTATAGCCGAATGAAGAGTAAAGTCACCAATTTGGATAATCCTGAGATTGTTTCCTTAGGTTTTTGGCCCGGTGGCGATAGAGATGGGAATCCTTACGTCACCAGTGAGATAACCAAAGAAGTGGCCAATGAGTTAAGAATGACTTTAATGAAATGTTATTACTCAGATGTTAAGCGACTTTGCAGTAAAATCACTTTCAAACATGTTGATGAGAAAATTGAAGCACTGAGAGATCAGTTATATCTGGCCATGTTTAATGCCGATTATTGTCTGACCTACCCATCTATATTAAATCCCCTGCTGGAGATCAAAAAGATTATTCAGGAAAAATATAATGCCTTATATTTAAATGAACTTCAGGATACCATTGACAAAGTGAGTATTTTCAAAACGCATTTTGCCTCTCTTGATATCCGACAGGATCATTCCGTACATAAGCAAGTCATCACTTATATTCTTAAGGAACAGGGTTTAATCAATAAGACTCTTGAGGACTTGTCAACAGATCAATTGCTTGATATTCTTCTGAATCAGGAAATTAATCTGTCTGATTTTCAGTCCTACGATCCTCTTGTGGCTGATACAATAGCCAATATGATTCAGCTCCCATCTATTCAATTGTCGAATGGAGAGCAAGGCTGTCACCGGTATATCATTAGTAATTCTGAAGATATCTTTTCCATTTTGTTTGTCTTTGCTTTATTCAGATGGATGACTCATGATGTTCGCGATATTAATTTTGATATCATTCCACTGTTTGAAACCATGAAAGGCATGAGTGAAGCGAGTCAGATTATGGAAACCATTTTTAATACAGAGCCTTATGCTGAACACTTAAAGCGAAGAAATAATAAGCAAACAATGATGCTGGGTTTTTCTGATGGAACCAAAGATGGTGGCTATTTAAAGGCGAACTGGTCTATATACAAAACCAAAGAAGCCCTGACCGCCTTGTGTGAGACGTATCAGATTAAATCCATTTTCTTCGATGGAAGGGGAGGACCACCAGCTCGTGGAGGAGGAAAGACACATCGGTTCTATGCTTCACAGGGGCCCAAAATATCCAATGAAGAGATTCAACTGACCATACAAGGACAAACCATTACCAGTACTTACGGTACCAAAGATCAATTTCAATACAGCTGTGAACAGTTGATATCAGCAGGGCTATATAATTTCACCTATCACGATGAGGCTACTATTTCTGAAGCGTCCAGGCGCTTATTGGAAGATTTAAGTGAATTGAGTTTTAAGAAATACGATGCGCTAAAGCATCATGAGATGTTCATTCCTTATTTGGAAAATGTCAGTCCTTTAAAATATTATTCAAAGGCTAAGATTGGAAGCCGACCTGTAAAGCGAGGGCAAAAGAAACAACTGGAATTGACCGACTTGAGAGCCATTTCCTTTGTGGGCTCCTGGAGTTTATTGAAACAAAATATACCGGGCTACTTTGGCATTGGAACGGCTTTGAAAGGTCTCAAAGATCAGAATAGGTTGGAAGATTTAAAAACTTTATACAAAGAGGTTCCCTATTTCAAGGCTCTGATCTCAAACAGTATGATGTCCTTGTCGAAATGCTATTTTGAACTCACTGCTTATATGGAAAAAAATGATGCGTATAGCGATTTTTGGCGCATCTTGTTTGATGAATACCAGCTGTCAAAAAAGATGATACTTGAAATCACGGAATACGATGAACTGATGGCCGATGAACCCATCTCAAAACGATCGATAGAAAATAGGGAAGCTATTGTCTTACCCTTATTAGTGATTCAACAATATGCTTTGCAAAAATTGGCTCAGGATACGGCCAGTAAAGTGATCTTTGAGAAAATGGTGGTTCGCTCTGTCTATGGCAATATCAACGCCAGCAGAAATTCAGTCTAATTAATTACGAATTATCAATTACGAATGACAATAGATTGAAAACGAAGTCTAGATATTTAGTTGAAGAGCTATATTGAAATCACAAACTAGATTTCCCCAATGCCCATTGACTAATCACTACTAATTATCTTTTTCCAATCCACTTTATAAAGTGCTTGCGGCTGTCTGGTTTCCTCGGTATTGATGTAGAGCTCATTTTTGTCGGTAAAAACCAGGCCTTCGGTTTGGCTACCACCTAAAGATTCAAGGTCTAAACGTATAGCATCGCCGGCAAAGAAATTTTCACCTTCAATGTTTGTAAATAACATCATATAGGTACGGTAGTTTTTATACCCCACTAAAGCGACGGTTTTACCATCGGCTGTAATATCTGCCCCAGTCACCATAAAATCTACATCGAAGTCAGCTATTGGTTTTAACTGATAGTTGCCAGGTAGTTTCGACATGCTATACAGGCGTGTCCTTTTGTTTGCCCAGTTTTTTGTGAAAAAGTAAAGGGAATCCCCAAAGGCAAAAAAGGCCTCACAGTCGAAATCGTGTTTCATATTTCGCTTCTCAAAGTTTTGCTGATCTGCCCAGGCAAATGTGATGGAATCAATGCTTAGTTCTGTTTGTTTCTCCATGTCCGATTTCAAAACGCGAAGTACACGTAAGTCTTTTCTAGCGCCTCGATTATTTCCAAAGTCACCAATGTAAATGTAGTTTTCATCTTCGGCCAAATCTTCCCAGTCTCTGTTATTGGTATTGCTAATGTGGATCGTCTTTTTCAGTTCACCTTTCATATTATAAGCCAGTAGTTCGGGTGCGCAATCACTATCGTTAATCACCCAAAATAAATCCTTATGCCACACCATTCCGGATTGTTCATTCACCTTTGATGAAAGTTGATCGCTGATCAATTCAGGAGAATAGATAAGCGTTTTAAGCGCATTGGCTTGTTTGCAACACGTTTTTTGCGCCATTCCCAATGTCGAAATCAGAAGGGCTAGAAGTGTATAGCTGAAGTATCTCATTTAGATTGTTTTTAAAAGAGTCGCTAATTTATTAAAAATAAAGCTTGATGCTCTATTTCTTGAATAGAATTGCACCTACTGAACTAACATGATTGGGAACTTGTTCGGCCTTAGCCCACTCAAGTTTATGTTGGAATAAGTCTTCCATTATTTGGGTCACATTAAAACCAAAGGCGACCAAATTGTAGCGAATTAAGTGAGGCAGGTGACAGGCATCAGCTTGCGCAGCCTTGCAGATAGTACAGATCTCACATGAGTTTGGTCCAATAAAACGTTCGGTTTCAGCTTCAGCATTTCTCAAATTCTTTTGCAATAAATCTTTTGCAAAATTATAAGCTGTTAATGCTCTTTCGTTCGATTCTATAAAGGAGAATTGATCGCAATCGGTCTTGTATAAAATTAATTTAATGTGAGTGTGATCAGCCGCATATTCCATAAAGGTAGGGCAATGTGGAGGACAGGTCCATTTCTTCGAAAAATTCTCACATCCCGTTTGGCAATGGGCATTAAATTCTTCTGGATTCCAATAGGGGAGAATTGCTTCAAGAGGTAATTCAATTTCCTTAGTTTGAATTTGAATGTCCTTGTCTTGAAATTGACTTTTTATATGAGGTCTGTCTACAGCTTGCATCATCATTTTTTTTAGGGTAGCAAAATTACATTTATTCTCTTTAATCCGCTATTAATATTTGAGTCCTCTTGACTCGGTTCTTCGCGAATTCTCCTTCCCTATGACTTAGGCGCTCTTAGCGTGAATAAGATATGAAAGTATATGGGATTCTCTTAACAGCAGGGAATGAGTCAATTAAGTTTTTGATAAGTTTTATGACTAATACAACCTCTTAATTGTATTAGTCATAAATAAGCATAAGAATGGGGGACTTCGCCTTAGATTTTTCGTATATTCGTATTTTAAAATACCTGCGTAAAGCTGCTTGATTGGCTTTCTGCACCTAATTCGTTCATTTGAAGCTTTTAAGAAGCGATCTTATAAATTCTACCATATGCTCAGTTTTGATGCCATTGTTGTATCAATTGTATTAATTTTTATTGTTCTATCCTTTTATAAGGAATGGATTGGTCCTGCCTTTACTTTTCTCATCGGTGTTGTGGCTTTGGGAATTTTTGGCGTTTTAACCCCTTCAGAAATTATGGGTGGTTTTGCCAACGATCAGGTTGTGGTGATTTTAATGCTACTCTTGATTGGCGATATCATAAGAGATTTAGGTATTGTTGAGAATCTATTCGATAAGGTGTTTCAGCGAGCGAAAACCTACCGGCAATTTATGGGGAGAATGATGCTTCTGGTAGGTGGATTCTCTGCTTTTTTGAATAATACCCCCTTGGTTGCCGTCATGATGCCCTATGTGCACTCCTGGAGTAAACGAAATAATATTTCACCCTCAAAACTTTTGATTCCCCTTTCATACTCAGCTATTTTAGGAGGTTGTATCACGCTGATAGGAACATCAACCAACCTAATTGTAAATGGTATGGTTGTGGATCAAAATATTATTCCAGGTCTGGAGTCTTTGGATATGTTTGACTTTGCCTATGTGGGTATTCCGATGATGTTTATTGGTTCAGTCTACATTTTAATTGTGGGGAAGAAGCTATTACCTGATAATGCTGATACTTTGGATAAATTCTCAAAGAATTCACGTCAGTATATTGTTGAGGCTCATGTGCGTCCTGGTTCGGATTTGAATGGGAAGAGTATTGGAGAAGCCAACTTACGCAACTTGCAGGGCCTATACCTATTTCAAATCAAAAGAAACAACATTAAGCTTGCAGCTGTTTCTCCAGAATTTATCTTAGAAGAGGGCGATTGTTTATTCTTTGCAGGTGCGACTGAAACGATTGCAGATTTGATTCTAGCAAACAAGGGATTAACCTTACCTACTGTTGGAATGTTGAGTCATAAAAAGCAACTTGAGGTGGTTGAGATTGTGGTTTCTCACAACTCGACTTTGATATCTAAAACGGTGAAAGAAGCCAATTTCAGAGGAAAATACGATGCGGCAGTTATTGCCATTCATCGAAATGGGGAGCGAATGTCTGGTAAAATTGGTGATGTGAAAGTTCGTGCTGGTGATGTCCTTCTTCTTTTGGGAGGGGACGATTTTACTGCAAGAACACAACGCGTTCAGGATTTCTACTTTATTTCAAAGGTGAAGGAATTTCGTAAGCAAGAGAATTACAAGATTGGTTTGTTATTGGGAGGTACAATTCTGGCTGTGATTTTATCAGCTTTAAAAATTGTGCCTTTGTTTATGACATTGATTGTGATGATTATTGTGATTTTGGCTCTTAAGATTACTAACCCTAAGGATATTGCAGCCAGTATTGATTTTAACTTGGCGATGATTATTGCCCTCTCTCTGGCTTTTGGTACAGCTATGATTAAATCGGGTTTAGCCGAGTTGGTTGCGGACCTTCTGATATCCGTTTTTATGCCTTTAGGTCGAGTCGGTATACTTTTTGGAATCTATTTCATTACAACAGTTCTAGCTGCTTATGTTACCAATAAGGCTGCCGTTGCCATTATTTTCCCAATCTCGTTGAGCATGGCACTCCATCTGCATCTCAATCCAGAACCTTTTGTATTGATTGTTGCCTTTGCTGCAGCTGCTAATTTCATGACACCTATTGGTTATCAAACCAACTTGATGGTTTATGGTCCGGGAGCTTATAAGTTTGGCGATTTCTTTAAAATTGGATTTCCACTGACGATCATCTATATGGTGGTTTGTGTGTCTATACTTTCCTATATTTACTTTTATTAGAGGAATTGCTTTTTAGTATTATTTTTGTTAAATAAATTATTTATTTTTATCAAAAAATTTATTCACATAATAATACTTGAACAAGGATGAGGTCATTTTTACTTGCTATAATTTTTGTCTTTCTATTCCAATTTGGATATTCGCAAAATGATACAACGATTTATTATAAGGCAAACAATAAGCCAGCCATAGGTAAGGAGGATGCCAGCCATCTTACTAAGATTAAAAAGAAAAGTGAGAATGAGTATAAACTACTTTATTTAGTTAAGAAAGGAGATCGATGGATCAGATCAAAGCACACTAGAATACTTACTGTTGAAAATGATTCGACGATTAAAATATTGAATCAGTTTACACGAAATGAATATTATAAAACGTTTAAGCCGGTAGGTGATTACTATTATATCAAAGAATACCACAAAAATGGTAAGTTAAGAATTGAGGGGCTCTCTAAATCAAAAATATTTAAGCATTGGGAAGGGCAGGTAAAGGAGTATTATCCGTCAGGAAAATTAGAATCGATAACTAGATATAAAAACAATCAAGTAAGTGGAAATAAGAACTGGCTCGAAAATGGGGAGCCATACATTGATAATATTTTTGGTGAGGTTGATCTAATGCCTCAATTTCCTGGTGGAGAAATGAAATTAAAAAAATATCTAGGTGATAATCTAAAATACCCGGAAAAAGCGATAGAAAAAAGATTTTATGGAGATGTCTATGTTAGCTTTGTCATAGATGTGGATGGGTTGGTTATTGGCGCTAACATTAGTAAGTCATTGAATTCCGATTTTGATCAGGAAGCTTTAAGGGTTGTTTCTGCTATGCCGAAATGGACTGCAGGGAAGTTGGATGGTAAACCAGTGAAGGTTGGTTATACGGTTCCAATCAAATTTAGAATGCATTAAATTATGAATAAAGACTATAGAAAAGAGCTTTTATCAGCAGCCATAGAGGCATGCATAAAAGCAGGGAAAGAGATATTGGAGGTTTATCAATCGGATGATTTTAATGTACAGTTGAAATCGGATGATAGTCCATTGACCATTGCAGATCAAAGAGCACATCATGCGATTGTTTCTGTTTTAGATCAATTTGAGATTCCAATTTTGAGTGAAGAGGGAACACATTTACCTTACGAAGAACGTAAAGATTGGAAAGAATGTTGGATTGTTGATCCATTGGATGGGACCAAGGAATTTATTAAGCGTAACGATGAGTTTACGGTTAATGTTGCTTTGGTGATAGATGGGAAAGCAGTTGCAGGTGTTATTTATGTGCCCGTATATCAGCAGCTTTATTTTGCCGATGAACTTTTAGGTGCTTTTCGTTGTGATGAGATAACAGAAAGTACTCAGCTTGAGGTTTTGATGTCTGTATCAAAGAACTTACCTCTTGAACAAAAGAAAAGGGGCATACGTGTTGTGGGATCACGATCGCATATGAATGAAGAGACTCGCTTATTTATTGAATCCTTGCGAGATAATGGAGATGAGGTTGAAATGGTTTCAAAGGGAAGTTCGCTGAAGCTGTGTTTAATTGCTGAAGGATCTGCTGATGTTTATCCACGTTATGCACCAACTATGGAGTGGGATATCGCTGCTGGTCATGCTATCGTCTCGGCTTCGGGTGCCGTAATTAAACAACTGGGATCTGGAGAAGATTTAGTCTACAATAAGGCTGATTTATTGAATCCTTACTTTATCTGTAAACGATAATCCAAAATATGAATGCCTAAAAAGTAAATGAATCGCCCAGAATGGCATAATTTTCAGAATGGACATGCCGAATTGTTTTGATCTGTTAAGAATGCAAATTCAGTAATTGAGTGATTTTTTTTGATAGGATAGATATAAAATGAAAAGGGTGCTAAAATATTTTAGACACCCTTTTTCTATTTTGAAGTATGAAATTTATTTCTTCACGTTCATAACTTCAGTTTGGTGAGCGATAGATTCTTCGTGAATCGCTTTGAAAAGCTTACTGATAAAACGTTCGCTAAGGTTGGTGTCTTTAGATTGAGCCAAATGCTTCTTCAAAATATTTTCCCAACGTCCAGACTGAAGAATGGTCATGTGATTAGCTTTCTTATATTGCCCAATTGCATTGGCTGCTTCCATTCTCTTTTGAAGAATAGCCATGACTTCATTGTCGTATTGGTCAATTTTGAAACGTAAATCTTCAAGAGTGTCCAAAGAGATACCATCAGGATGCTCCACACGTAACTCCAGATTAGAACGAAGCTGTGTGAGTTGAGTTGGAGTGATTTGCTGCTGAGCATCACTCCATGCTTCATCTGGTGTAGGATGCGTTTCAATCATCAAACCATCGAAGTTAAGGTCCATGGCTTTTTGAGAAACCGATTGTAATAATTCACGATTACCACAAATATGGCTTGGATCACAAATAATTGGCATATTAGGCATTCGTCTTTTTAGCTCAATCGGAATTTGCCATTGTGGAATATTTCTGTAAATACTATGTTCGTAGCTCGAGAATCCACGGTGAATTGCACCAAGTTGTTTCAATCCTGCTTTTTCCAATCTTTCTAAAGCACCCATCCATAATTCAACATCAGGGTTCACTGGATTTTTCACCAAAACAGGAATGTCAACACCTTTAAGCGCATCCGCAATTTCTTGCATGGCAAAAGGATTGGCTGAAGTCCTTGCTCCAATCCATAAGATATCAACTCCATATTTAAGAGCCTCGAAAACGTGGTTGACATTGGCTACCTCAGTAGCTGTTTGCATACCTGTTTCCTTTTGAACTGTTTTAAGCCATTCTAAGCCTTCAGTACCAACACCTTCAAAACAATTTGGACGGGTACGTGGTTTCCAAATACCAGCGCGGAATATATTAATGCCCTCTTGCTGCAATAAACGTGCAGAGTTGAGAACTTGTTCTTCGGTTTCGGCACTACATGGGCCAGCAATAATTAATGGTCTTTCAATCTTGTTTAAATCTAACTTACTTTTCATTTCTTCTGTAATTTAGCTGATAGTTAGCAATTTTTCATCACTAATTAAAATATGAACGTATAATTTACTTGTGGTTTTATTCTCTTAGTGCTCTTTTTATTCGATTTGCCTTTGAAATCATGTTGACTAAACCATCTCGATCTCTATTTTCGATCGCTGTTTTAAACCTATTTAAACTCTCTATATAGGTGTTGAGAACCGTTAAAACATTCTCAGCGTTATGATTGAAAATAGGCGCCCACATCTCGGCATCACTCTTGGCTAATCGTACGGTTGAATCGAAACCACCACTGGCCAAGTCAAAAATATTTTTTTCATTTTTTTCCTTCTCTAAAACTGTTAGAGCTAATGCAAATGAGCTGATATGTGAAATATGAGAAATATAGGCTGCATGCACATCATGATTGAAACCACTCATATAAAGCACTCGCATGTTGAGGTACTCATACATTTTGTGAACCGTTTGCAGCACGTTTTCATCACTATCTTCGGCATCGCAAAATATGGTTGCTTTTCCGTCGAAAAGGCCTGCTTTTGCAGCCCAAGGTCCCGAATGCTCAGTTCCAGCCATTGGGTGAGTCGCAACGAATTGCTTACGATTTTGGTGATACTTAACTCTTTCACAAATCTGACTTTTTATGGAAGCAACATCACAAACAACCTGAGTACTGATTTTATCCAATACTTTAGGTAAAAGCTTAAGCGTTGCATCTCCGGGTATAGCCAATACAATTAACTCACTTTCATCAATTAGCTCATCCATGTTGCTGACTGAATCAATTAAACCAAATTTGAGTGCTGTTTCAGCGTGAAGCTTACTTGAATCGTGGCCTAATATTTTGGAAGCAAATCCACGTTTTCGCAAATCTGTAGCTATTGAACCACCTATTAAACCAAGACCTATTATTCCTACTTTCATTGTATTTCCTTTTTCAAATATTAACAAGTGTTTCTACATTCTTTTCGCATCTCTCGATTGCTTTTATTATAGTTTCCTCTGTGGCACAGAGTGAAAATCGAATGTATTTTTTCCCTTCCTGCCCGAATACTATACCTGGTGTAGCGAATACACTTTTGTTGTAGAGTAAATGATCAGAAAAATCCTCTCCTGAATTGTATTCGTCAGGAATTTTAGCCCAAACGAACATGCCAACACTATTTTTTTTGTATTTGCAGTTTAGCTTATCTGCCAAGCTCCAAACTAAATTTCTACGTTTTTGGTAGTTGATATTTAGTTCTTTATACCAGCTTGTATCTAATGCTAGAGCTTTACTTGCGGCTAATTGTATGGGTTTATACATACCTGAATCGAAATTGCTTTTTATTTTTAAAACGTGATTGATATTTTTTTCCGATCCGCAAAGCATTCCCACTCTAAAGCCTGCCATATTGTGGGATTTGCTCAATGAATTCATTTCTAATACAAATTCACTAACCCCTTCAACCTTTAGTAAACTCTCTGGTTTGTCATTTAATATCAAACTATATGGGTTATCATTAACGACAAGGATATTCTTCTTTTTAGCTAGGTCAACCAGTTGTTTGAAGACTTCCATATTCCCATTTGCACCCGTTGGCATATGAGGGTAGTTGGTCCAGATCATCCGACAAGAATCATCACACAGAGATTCGATCTCTTCCATATTGGGTAACCAATTGTTTTCTTCTTTTAGATTATAAAACTTGAGGTTTATGTTTAAAAGTTTGGCTGCTGATAAATAAGCGGGATAACATGGATTCGGAACAAGAACTGTTTCTCCGGGGTTACAAA
Source organism: Ancylomarina euxina (assembly GCF_003863355.1). GTDB lineage: Bacteria > Bacteroidota > Bacteroidia > Bacteroidales > Marinifilaceae > Ancylomarina > Ancylomarina euxinus. The sequence continues at coordinate 13,566 of NZ_QQWG01000021.1, forward strand.
AAGCCATTGAAACGTGCATGATGCCTTCTTTAGATCCCATTAGTGGCAATATTTCCTTGCTAGCATCCAATTCAACATCGTAGATTGACTTATACCAGTGTGCAATGGCTTGGCGAAAACTTTCTAAACCTCTGTACGATTGATAATGGTTACTTCCTGTTTGATCGCAGGCATAAACCAATTCCTTTTTTACATCGGGGTGTGGAGGCATATCTGGGCTTCCAATTCCCAAGTTGATAATATCGGCTCCATTTTCTTTGAGTTGTGCCACTTCAGCTAATTTCTTTGAAAAGTAGTATTCTTCAACTCGCAATAATCTATCTGCTGTTCTAATTGTCATGGTGATGTATTTTTGAGTAAGATTGATTGCCATTGGTGTATTCACCTAATATATCTATTCTATCAAGCTTGCTACTTATTTCAGTAATCATGTTGTGATACTTGCTTTTATCATCGAAAAGAACGTCGAGATAAAATTGATAATGCCAGGGTTCACCAACCAAAGGCACGGATTCAATTTTGCTTAAATCGATATTGTGAGAGGCAATAATCGATAATATTTCAGCTAAACTTCCTAGATGGTTATCAAGAACCAAGGCCATTGAAGCTTTATTGCTATCATTCTTATTCCAGGTTTCTTTATTTCTTAAAATCAGGAAACGTGTGTAGTTCTTTTTATTCGTCTCAATACTTTCTGCAAGTACTTCAAGATCGTAGTGTTCAGCTGCTAAGAGACTTCCAATGGCACCTCTCTTGTCAAGATTGTTTTCTGCAATCTCTTTCATACTTAAAGCGGTATCAATTGAATCTACAAGGTGAACATTGGGGTGTTGCTTAAAGAATTTTCTTGTTTGGTTAATAGCCATATAGTGAGAATGAACTTCATTAAGATCTTCTATTTTAGTTCCTTTTTTAGCAACCAAATTTTGTCTTATTCTAAGATATTCTTCACCACAAACAACGAGTTTGTGCTCACGAATTAAATTGAGATTGGCGTGAATGGTACCTGAAATGGTATTTTCTACAGCCATGATTCCATAGTCGCAGTCTCCGTTTTGAACAGATTCTGCCAGATCGGAGAAATGAAGCATAGGTAGAATTTCGATATCATTTCCGAAATAATTTCGAGCTGCCACTTCGTGGAATGCACCTTTTACACCTTGTATAGCTACTTGCATTGTGATTAAATTCTGATGGTTGTTTTTATAATTTTGGCTAATAAAAAAAGCGTCTCGTGGATTTCCCCGAGACGCTTTGCACATTATTCTGATATATTATTAGTTCAGATGATGTCATACAGTCTCGGATCGCTTCTAAAATAGAAGAACCAGAAATAAAAGAAATAGTTATATGATATTGATGTATTCATTCTGTTGTATTGAAATTTTGATCTAAAAAAAAAGGCTTCGCATTTAGCGAAGCCTTTAAAATATTTTGTTGTAATATTTACATATCAGGTTCCGCTCTATCATTTGATAAAGTAAAAATAGAACCAGAAATATGAATTTAATACAGTCATTTTGTTTTATTTGTTGCTCGCAATGTAGGAGGGATTTTTTTATCATGCAAGAAAAAAATGTAATTAATTTATGAAAACGTTTGCAGGCTGAGGCTTAATTGAATTGACTCTATGTTTGATAAATTACTTATATTCAGATGAGTAATCATTCATTTAAATTTCATAAAGCATATGGTCAGGATATCTCTTTAAAATTATATAAATTAGAGCACTTGCAAAAAAAATAAGACTTGCTGTCCCTAAAAATTACGAATGAACGAATCAGTTTTAAATGCTTTAATGAAATTGTTTGCCATCATTGTTGATGAGCAAAAACACGGTTTTGAACTGGCTGCACGCGATGTGGTTGCCAATTATTTAGAAACCAGATTCAATAAAGAATGGCAGGAGAGGTATTTAAGCGATTTTGACACCTTTTTAAAAGCATCCTATTACGATAACGGAAATTTGGATTATATACAGACCAAGCATAAGCAATTGACTGAAGTTTGTGTTAGCTTATTGGAAGAAGTTGATCAGGAACAAAAGGTCTGGATCATGCTTCAATTGCTCGAATTTATTGATGATTCGGAATTCGTTGGGGATGAGATTCTTAAATTTGTTCAAACCGTTTCAAGTACATTTAAAATTTCAGATGAGGAATTTGAATATGCACAGCAATTTATTTTAGGAGATGAATATTCTATTCCATTTAATGAACATTTATTGCTCATTGATAGTAACGAGGATTTTAAAGATGAGCTTGTTAAGCATATTTATGTGCCAAAGCTTCGTGGGCGGGTTTTTGTCCTTCGAATCAAGAGTACCAATACCTATTTAATCAAATATTTTGGAGAATATAATCTCTTCCTAAATGGCCATAATATCAAGATTGACAGAAGCTACTTGATCACTTTCGGGTCCGTTATTCGTTCTTCACGTATCGATCCGATCTATTATTCTCAAATTGTTGCTGAGTTTATTGTACTGAAAAATCGTTCTCAGATTAATCTAGTTGCTAAGGATATTGAATTTAAGTTTAAGGGGACTGAAAATGGTATTCATTCATTCAGTTTTAAAGCTGAATCTGGCCAGTTGATTGGGATTATGGGGGGGAGTGGTACTGGAAAATCAACTCTTCTGAATGTTCTCAACGGTAATTTGCCTTTGAATTCAGGGAATATATGGATTAATGGTTACGATATACATAAGCAGAAAGACAAGCTTGCAGGTGTTATAGGTTATGTGCCTCAAGATGATTTATTACTTGAAGAATTAACTGTATTCGAGAATTTATATTATAATTCTAAGCTGTGTTTCGATAAGTTTTCCGAAGATGATATTCTTAATATTATTGAGGATACACTTGAGAAATTCGATTTGATTGAGGCTAGAGATTTAAAGGTTGGCGATCCTATTAATAAAATATTGAGTGGCGGTCAGCGTAAGCGCTTGAATATCGCCTTGGAAATGATGCGACGACCATCCATCTTATTTGTTGATGAGCCGACTTCGGGTTTGTCAAGTATGGATTCGGAGAAGGTGATGCTTTTATTGAAACGCCAGACTCTTAGAGGACGATTGGTCATGTGTAATATTCATCAACCTTCATCCGATATATTCAAATTGCTTGATGTTTTGATTATTATGGATCAGGGAGGAAGAGTTATATATTCCGGAAATCCTGTTGAAGCCATTGTTTATTTTAAGACCCAGAGTCATTTCGTGAATGCAGACGAAAGTGAGTGTTTGACTTGTGGTAATGTTAGCTCTGAGCAGATTCTGAAGATTGTTGAGACCAAAATGACGAACGAATATGGCAAACAAATTCGTAAGCGCAAAAGAGGATCAGAGGAGTGGTATGCTTATTATAAAGAGAAAATAGAAAGTAAGAAAGCAATTCAAACACCTAAGAAGAAAACAGTCCTGCCAGATAATTATTTTCAAATTCCACAACGCTATCAGCAGTTGAAAATCTATTTGTCGAGAGATATTAATTCCAAATTGAGTAATATTCAGTACATGATGATTACGCTCTTTGAAGCACCTCTTTTGGCTGTGATATTGGGTTATTTCACTAAGTATATTATTGGAACAATTGATGATCCGTCGACCTATATATTTGCAGAAAATGAAAATTTACCATCCTATATTTTTATGGCAGTAGTGGTGGCACTATTCCTAGGTCTGATTATTTCAGCAGAGGAAATACTTCACGATAGACGTATTATTAAACGTGAGTCATTTCTTAATTTGAGTCGTCTGAGTTATATTAATTCCAAAGTTCTTGTAATGCTTGGAATTTCAGCTATTCAAAGTTTCTTTTTTGTGATTATTGCTAATTCAATTCTGGAAATTAAAGGTTTAAATTTTGAGTATTGGTTGATGTTGTATACGGTATCTGCCTGTGCTAATCTCATAGGTTTAAATCTGTCTGCTTCCCTGAATTCGGTAGTAGCTGTTTATGTTTCTATCCCATTTATTTTGGTTCCTCAGCTTTTATTCTCTGGTGTTATTGTGAGTTACAATAAGCTTCATCCGAGTATCACAACTCAAAAATATGTACCTGTTTGCGGCGATTTAATGACTTCAAGATGGGCTTATGAGGCTTTAATGGTGGAGCAGTTTAGTAAGAATGAATTTGAGAAACAATTTTTTGATTTGGAAAAGGAGATGAGCGATGCCTCATATAAAGCGTCATTTTTAATTCCTGAACTATCAAGACGATTCAAAGCCTATGTGCGCCTTACTCATAAGAATCAGAATGGAGAGAAAAAGCTTAAACTAATTCGAAGTGAGTTTGCTAAATTGTCTGATATAGATGCGATTCCTAAAGATATTTCTGTTTCTAATGCTGATTCGGTTAATCAATGGCTCGATGATTTACAACAAGTTTTCCGTGGTAGGTATTCTCGTGCATCTACTAAGCGAGATAAGGCTTACCATGATTTGCTTAAAGAATATGGCGGTTCAGATGAACTATTTGCTTTTAAGCAGAGATACCACAACAAAGCCATTGAAAAGGTTGTGCTTAATAAAAGGGAATTAACCAAATTCACCGAGTATAAGGGGGAATTGGTTCGGTTAAAAGATCCGATATTTAAATCACCTGAGCATAAAGTGGGCCGAGCACACTTTTATGCAGCTGAAAAGCGTTTAGGAAATTACTTAATTGAAACTTTCTGGTTCAATTTGGGTTTCATCTGGCTGACAACAGCTTTCTTTTATCTGACCTTATATTTTGATTTTTTCAGAAGGTTCTTTGTTCATGCAGAACGATTGTGGTTGAAGCTTATGCCACATGGTGATTTTATAATGCGACTGAAAAGATTATAAATTTGAATTGATTAAATACAAAAAAAGCAATGCTTTCTCTTATTTGAGTCGCAGTGCTTTTCTGTTTTAATATTAGAATCTTATTTTATTTTTTTGATGAAATCTTTTGCCTTATTTTTTTTTAATGCTTTAATAAAGGCCGTGCCAACAATAGCCCCGTTGGCATACTGGCAAGCATAATTGAAACTCTCTTTGTTATTTATTCCAAAACCAATAAGGCTAGGAGTTTCAATTTTTTTGATTCGGTTAAAGTAAGCCTTATGTTCTTCATCAAGCTTCACGCTTCCGCCTGTTGTTGCTGATGATGATACCAAATAAAGAAAGCCTTGAGTGGCAGTAATCAGTTTTTGAAAACGAACTTCATCGGTTTCAGGACAAGCCAGTAGGACATTATAAATGCCATACTCCTCAAAATCGGACTTGTAATGAGCCTCAAATTCCTCTAATGGTAAATCTGGAATGATTAAGCCATCGATACCAATCTTTTTACAATCTTTTAGAAATTGATCAACTCCATAACGATATATTGTATTCCAGTAGCCCATAAGGATTAGTGGCATGCTGACTGTCTGTCGTGCGTCTTTTAACTGTTCAAAAAGCAATCGAAGCTTCATGCCATTATCAAGAGATTGCTTTGCTGCGGCTTGAATAGCCGAACCATCGGCCAAAGGATCAGAAAAAGGAATACCAATTTCGACCATATCTACGCCAGCGGTTTGTAATAATTCTAAATTAGGTACTGTATCGTTTAAGTTGGGATACCCAGCAGGAAAATAGATGGATAATATATCTTGTTTTTTATTCTGAAACAAATTGTCTATTCTGTTCATGAGGTGATGTGTTGATCTGTTAATGAGATGATGTGTTAGATTTATAAAATCAAAAATTATAAATATGAAATTATAAATTGTTCATATAGGTTTCCATATCCTTATCACCACGACCTGATACAATGACAACTACAATGTCATCCTTTTTGAATTGTATTTTGTCGAGAGCAGTAAGTGCGTGAGCTGATTCCAGGGCTGGAATAATACCTTCATTCAGAGCCAAAACCTTCGCAGAATTAAGAGCATCATCATCAGTAGCGCTGATGTAATTCACGCGACCTGTTTCAGCCAGATGTGCATGAATAGGCCCAACACCTGGATAATCTAAACCTGCTGAAATAGAATAAGGTTCAATGATCTGGCCATCATCATCTTGCATCAACAAGGTTTTACTTCCATGTATAAACCCTGTGGATCCTATCGTGATAGTCGCTGCCGTTTCAGATGAATCAATTCCTTTGCCAGCTGCTTCAACCGCTATAAGCTCAACCTCTTTTTCGTCGAGAAAATGGTAGAATGCACCTGCAGCATTACTGCCTCCACCTACGCAAGCTACCACATAGTTTGGATTCGGATTTCCTTGTTCTTTATTCAGCTGTTCTTTAATTTCCTCCGAAATTATAGATTGTAAGCGACTCACCATATCAGGATAAGGATGGGGACCAACTACAGATCCGATTAGGTAGAAGGAGTGGGGATTGGCAATCCAGTCACGAATGGCTTCATTGGTTGCATCTTTTAGGGTTTGATTACCCGAGGTAGAAGGAATAACGGTGGCACCCAACATCTTCATTCGAGCCACATTAGGAGCTTGTCTTTCCACATCAAGCGCACCCATATGAACGACACATTCTAGTCCGAAAAGTGCACAAACAGTTGCTGTTGCAACCCCATGTTGTCCTGCTCCGGTTTCAGCAATGATTCTTTTCTTTCCCAGTCGTTTTGCCACAAGAATCTGTCCAATTGTATTATTTATTTTATGTGCTCCCGTATGGTTTAAATCCTCACGTTTCAAATATACCTGAGTTTGATATTTTGCTGATAAATTGTTCGCAAAAGTGAGGGGAGTAGGTCGGCCAACGTAGTTGTTGAGTAGGCGTGCAAACTCTGTTTTGAAATCTTCCGATTCTAAAATATCTAAATAGGCATTTTCGAGTTCATCTATATTTCTACGTAAAAGTTCAGGGATGTAGGCTCCTCCAAATTTGCCGTAAAAACCTTTATTGTCTGCTTGATAATTCATGATGAGTTAATGTGTTGATGAGCGAATTTGTTAATGTGTGATTATTATTTTCACTCGTTAATATTTGAAGTTTGATTTAGGTTTTCACAGAACGTCTTAATAGATTCGATATTTTTTAAACCAGGTTCATCTTCAAATCGCGAATTGATGTCGATGGCGTAAAATTGAGGGTGATTAAAGTTTTGTAATTGTTTGACATCCTCTGGTTTCATGCCTCCACTCAAAAAGAAGGGTTTATTACCCTGATATTTATTGAGCAGAGTCCAATCGAATTTTTGTCCGCTTCCGCCATAATTTTTCGAGGATGTATCGAATAAATAGTAGTCCACAACCGACTCATAAGCTTTTAATTGACTGAAATCGAATTCTTCATCCATTTGAAAGGCTTTGATGATTCCAAATCCCATCTTTTTCAAGTCCTGACAGAATTCTGGCGTTTCATCCCCATGGCATTGAATGTAGTTGAACTTTGAGTCGTAATCTTTCAAAGTCCATAGGATATCTTCTGATCTTGCATTCACAAATACAGCTATCTTTTTGATCTGATTTGGGATGGTCTTTATGATCTCTTTGCTTAGTGTATCAGCAACAAATCGTTTGGATAGTTCAAAGAAGATAAAGCCCATGAAATCAATATTAAGCTTTGTTAGTTGTTCTATATTTTCTGGACTTTTAAGCCCGCATACTTTTAGTTTCATCTTGTTAATTATTAAAAGCTATGTTTTGAATTAATTCAGAGCAGGCTTTGCCCGGATCGCCCTGTTTCATAAAATATTCACCAATAAGAAAGGCTTGAAAACCATTCGTTTTTAGAAATTGAATATCATCTTCTCCTTTGATGCCGCTTTCGGCAACTTTTACGAAACGATCTGGAATTTGTTTTGAAAGACGAATAGAATGATTCAAGTCTACAGAAAAATCTTTCAGATTGCGATTATTAATACCAACTAAATCAATTAAAGGATTGATGTGCTTTAGCTCCGACTCATCGTGAATCTCCAAAAGAATTTCTAAACCCAGATCTTTAGCAATTCGGCTCATTTTCTCAACCTCTTTAGGAGTCAGTATAGCTGCTATCAAAAGAATCAGATCAGCTCCCATAGCCTTGCTTTGATATATTTGATAGGGATCTACTAAAAAATCTTTACGCAAAAGAGGTAAGTTTAAATACTCTCGAGCTTTCATAAAATCATCATTATGAGCTCCAAAAAAATGCGTGTCGCTTAATACTGAAACAACAGAAACATTGGCTTTTTGATAGGCTTGAACAACGGTTTTAATATCTACATCAGGATTAATAGGTCCTTTTTTAGGCGATCGTCTTTTAAACTCAGAAATAATGCCTGAACTGTTATCAGTTGTTATAGCAGCTTTAGCTGAATAACAAGTGCGACTAAAGAGCTGCGCTTGTTTCAAATCATTAATAGAATATTGACTTTGAAGCAACTCAACTTCTTTATGTTTTTGTTCGATTATGGTGCGTAATATATCGTGCATGACTTATTCTTAAATAGTTCTTTTTACAAGTTTGTTAAGTGCCAATAAAGCTTTACCAGATTCCAGGGAAACTCTAGCTCTATCCATAGCATCTTCTCTTGAAATTTCAGGATGCAGGCAGTGTATGGCTAGACCGGCATTGGCAATACACACCGAGTTTTGAGCTTCACTACCTTTTCCTTTCAGGATCTTAACAAAGAGTTTGGCTGCCTCTTCAACTGACTCTCCACCATAAATCTCTTCAGGAGCTAGTGTACGGAATCCTAAATCATATGGACTAAGAATTTCTTCTCGTTCATTTGAAATGAGTTTCACTTTATCAGTTAGGGCAATTTCATCGTAACCATCAATATTGTGAATAATAGTATAACGCGTGTTCGTTTCTTGCAAGACATATTGATAAAGTCGGGCCAGTTCGAGATCGTAAACGCCCACAATTTGATTCTTGGGTTGTGATGGATTTACAAGGGGACCTAACATGTTAAAGAAAGTTCGGATACCAAGGTTTCTTCTAATTGAAGCAACATTTTTCATTGCTGTATTAAAACGAGGTGCATGTAAAAAACAGATTCCCGATCGTTCTAAATCTTCTTGTAATTCACTTTCAGTATCTTTGAATTGGTAACCTAAATATTCAATAAGATTGGATGATCCACAAAAAGAAGAAACACTGTAGTTACCATGTTTACTGACCATATTGCCAGATCCAGCCACAATAAAAGAAGCCAAGGTTGAGATATTAAAGGTGTTTTTGTTATCACCACCTGTACCACAAAGGTCAATGCAATTGTATGCTGACAAGTCAATGGGAATTCCCATTTTGAGTAAGGCATTTCTAAATCCACTCAGTTCGTCAACGGTGATACTTCGCATTTGAAAGACGGTTAAAAAGGCAATAATTTGAGCCTCATTGTATTTCCCCTCAGTGATTTTAACCAAAACAGTCTCAGCCTCTGGTTTTGTCAGGGTTTTATATTCGAATAAATGATGTAGTATATTTTGCATCGGTTTATATTTTTTTCGATTTAACATGAATTCTTAGGATAGATTTTTCCATTAATATTCTTTTAACCAATTCATAATCATTTGTAAACCCTGGGGAGTAAGTATAGATTCAGGGTGGAATTGAATACCTTCCACATCAAATTGTTTATGTCGTAAACCCATAATCATTCCATCTTCATCTCTACATGTGATTTCAAGAGAATCGGGTAAGTCATTCTCTGATACATTCCATGAATGGTAACGTCCCGCTTTAAATTCAGAAGGAATTCCATTTAGAATTTTTGAGTTATCGCTGCATCGATTTATATCGGATGCTATGCCGTGATACACTTTTAAAGGGTTTTCCAGTTCAGCGCCAAAAACTTCAGCTATAGCTTGATGGCCTAAGCAGATCCCTAGAATTGATTTTGTAGGCGCATATTTTTTGATCAGTGCTTTTAGAATACCTGCTTCCTCTGGTATTCCAGGGCCAGGTGAAAGAAGAATTTTATCAAATTTCTCAATTTCGTTTAAATCAATTTCTTTATTTCTGTGGATTTCAATTTCACCAGGATTCAGTTGGCGTAAATATTCTACCAAATTGTAGGTGAATGAATCGTAATTATCCAGAACAAGTATTTTCATGATGTTGATGTGCTAATGTGATGATTTGAAGATGTTTTTCCGAAGAAGATAACTGACTACACCCTTTTACTTACCTATGTTTTCTGCTATTTTCATTGCTTTTCTCAGTGCGGCTAGCTTATTATCAACTTCATTTAGTTCACTTTCAGGAACTGATTTTTCGACTACACCAGCACCTGCTTGGTAGTACAAGGTGTTATTCTTACTTAGGAAAGTTCGAATCATGATAGCCTGATTTACCTCACCATTAAATCCAATCGAACCAATACAGCCTCCATAAAATCCACGACTTGTGGGTTCATATCTATCGATGAGTTCCATCGCTTTATATTTGGGTGCTCCAGATAAAGTCCCAGCAGGAAAAGTATTCCCGATTAAATCAAACGTGTTGTAATCCTTTGATAGTTCCCCTGAAACCTTCGATACTAAATGAATGACATGAGAATAGAATTGGACTTCGCGGAAAGTTTCGATTTTTATATTCGTCGCATTACGACTCAGGTCATTTCTAGCTAAATCTACAAGCATCACATGTTCGCTTTGTTCCTTTTCATCCGCCTCTAACTGTTTTGCCAATTCAATATCCTGTAAGGCGTCACCCGATCGACGGAAAGTTCCAGCAATTGGATGAATGTAAGCCTTATTATTTTTCACTTCAATTTGTGCTTCGGGCGATGAACCCATAATTCTAAATGAACCACAATCGAAATAGAATAAATAGGGTGATGGGTTGACAGATCGAAGAGCTCTGTAGAGGTTGAAATCATCACCTTGATAGCCTTGTGAAAAAGATCGTGAAAGAACAATCTGAAAAACATCGCCACGTCGGCAATGTTGGATACCTTTTTCAACAATATCAAGATACTCCTGATCGCTCATATTAGTTTTCTCTTCTTCGTCTTTCAATGAGAAAGAAAAACTTGGAATATTGTGATTAAGAAGTAAGTCTTCAATCTCTTTGATTCTTGATTCTTCACCATTCTGACTTAGCTCAACGATTTTAAGTGTATTATTAAAATGATTAACCTCGATAATAAATCGATAGAGAGAATAGGAGAGTTGTGGGATTTTCTGACCCGTTTTTTCAATAAAATTCAAGCTTTCGAATCCGGGTACTGCATCAAAGGACGTATAACCAAATAAAGCATTGGCCTTATTAATCTCATTTTTGTCTTCAAGATCAAATTGTTTGACAAAGGATTCTAGTTGATTTGCGAGGAAGCCAACTGGTTGATCTTTGATATGGGTTTCTTTTCTGTGAGCTCCAATGCTTTCAATAAGCAGATTGTCTTTTAAACAGATGTTAGCGATTGGCTCTAGCGCAATGAAAGAGCTTGCATTTTCAGGACTGTGATAATCTGAGCTCTCCAGAAGTATGCTTTGAGGGAATCGATCTCGGAGTTTCAGATACATACTTACTGGTGTTATAACATCGGCAAGCATTTCTTTTTTATAATGTTTGAATTTGATCATGACTAGGAAAAATGGGTTAAAAAAAAGCGACCTACTGAGAAATCAGTAGGTCGCTTAATGCTGTTTTTATCTTTATTAAAGGCTTAAAAATTGCATATAGGGCGGACGTTTCTGCTCAGGGTATATGAGAGATTAGTATTGTGCCACCACCAAAATTTGCAAACTGAAGCGTTCATGGTTTTTTCTTATTAGATTTTGACAAATGTATCGAATTTTAAAATTAAAATCCAAATTGTTTTTGGTTAATAGTTAAATGTTTGGATCTAAATAAGATTGTAATAGTCAGATAATCAGCATTTACTATTTTTTAATATCATATGAAAAAAATGATTTTGCAATCAATCTAAGGTTATAATTTGATGCCATTACTTCTCCATATGCTCCTGTTGAGCGAATTGCAATCAGATCATTTCTCTTCGTTTTTGGTAAGGAAACCGCTTTACCAAAACAATCTGATGATTCACAAATAGGACCGACGACATCGTAGTTTTCTGGCAGATCTTTTGAACTTAAATTCTCAATTTTATGGTATGCCTGATAAAGAGCTGGACGTAATAATTCAGTCATCCCTGCATCTAGTATTGTAAAATTGGTATTGATCCCATTTTTGACATATAGCACGCGTGAAATTAAGCTCCCGCACTGTCCAACTATTGATCTTCCTAATTCAAAATGAAGCTCCTGGTTAGCTTTTAGGCTCAGAAATTCATTGAAAAGTGCAAAGTAGTTTTTAAAGTCAGGTATAGGTTCTTCATCAGGCTTGTGATAGTTAATGCCAAAGCCACCGCCAACATTAATATGGTCGACAATAATTTGATGGTCAAGAAACCAATCTTGAATTTCATTGATACGTAAGCAAAGACTTTTAAAAACACTCAAGTCTACAATTTGAGAACCAATATGAAAATGTAATCCAATCAGGTTTATATTCTCGGAGTTTTCTAATAATTGGAGTATCTCTTCGAATTCCCAAGGATTTATCCCGAATTTATTTTCAGCTATTCCCGTTGTGATGTAATGATGTGTATTGGCATTAACATTAGGGTTAATGCGCAAGGCAATGTTCGCAATCTTGTTTTTTGACTTGGCTATTTCATCTATCACCTCAATTTCGGGGATAGACTCGCAGTTGAAACAAAAAATATGGGCATCAAGAGCAATTTCAATTTCTTTATCAGATTTGCCCACACCAGCGTAGACAATTTTATTTGCAGGGAAGTCATTTTCCAATGCTCTTTTTATCTCGTTGCCACTGACACAGTCAGCTCCCAAACCAAAAGTTTGTATTAATGATAATATTCTTGGATTTGCATTGGCTTTTATGGCATAATGGACGTGATAATTATATTGTGCAGCCTCTTCTTTAATGCTTTTTAATGTGGAATTAAGTAGCTCCAAGTCGTAATAGTAGAATGGCGTCTCCTGTGAATTTAAGTAATTGTATGTCGTTGAATTTATCATGAGTTTTCTATGTTTAGAAGTTGATTCAATAAGTAAACAAATGCATTTTCTAGCTAAATAGTTTGTTTAGTGATTTTAAGGCTTCTACCTTATTTTCTTGATCAACTAATACTGAAATATTGTGACTACTACCTCCATATGAAATCATTCTGAGTGGTATTTTGTCTAGGGCTTCAAGAACCAATTTTGCTGAACCTGCTGCTTCAGAAATGAAATCACCAACAATACATATAATAGATTGATTCTTGTCGATTTCAACAGTCCCAAATTTTTTCAGTTCATTTTCAATTTCTTCAAGTCTACTGGTATCGTCAATTGTTAGAGATACAGCTACCTCGGAAGTGGTAATCATGTCGATAGGCGTCTTGTAAATCTCAAAAACCTCAAATATTTTCCTAAGAAAGCCATAGGCTAGAAGCATACGCCCCGATTTGATTTTTACGGCTGTAATTCCATCTTTAGCTGCAACGGCTTTAATACGCTTGCGCTCTAATTTATTCGATATAAGAGTCCCTACATCACAAGGACTTAAGGTGTTTTTAAGGCGTACTGGAATATTATTCAGTTTGCAGGGTAATACACTGGCTGGGTGCATAATTTTTGCTCCAAAATAGGCTAGTTCGGCTGCTTCGTCGAAAGAGAGCTCACTGATAGCCTGTGTCTGTTCTACAAAACGAGGGTCGTTATTGTGAAAACCATCAATATCGGTCCAAATTTGAACTTCATCAGCAGAAATAGCAGCCCCTATAAGCGACGCAGAATAGTCGCTACCTCCTCGGTGTAGGTTGTCAACCTCGCCGTACGCATTCCTACAAATATAACCTTGCGTTATAAATAGCTTGTCTTGTGGGGTTCGACAAATTTCTCTTTTAAGGTTTTCCTGGATGTAATAACTATCGGGTTCGCCATCCTTATCAATCCTCATAAAATTAAGGGCTGGAAGTAGCACTGAATCAATATTATTTTCTGATAGGTGATAGTGAAACATGGCTGTCGAAATTAATTCGCCTTGAGCCAGTACTGCTTTTTCTTGAAGCTGTGTAAAAGTCTTGTGAACAAAGTTGCGGATGTAGATAAAATGTGAACTGATTAATTCAAGTCCTTTATTCAAATACTCATCACTTGTAAAGAGCTCATTAACCCTGGAAATATAGCTTTGCTCGAGGACTTCAATTTTAATAAGTGAGTTTTCGTTATCGCCTTTATATAGTAATTCGGTAATTTCAACCAGTGCATTGGTCGTGCCTGCCATAGCGGACAGTACGACAATACAAGGCTCTTCGCTCTGAACAATTTGGGCTAGGTTTTGAATACGTTCAGGAGTACCAACGGAGGTGCCGCCAAATTTTAGGATTTTCATGGTTTTTGTTTTGTAATAGTTAGAAAAATTGAATTCTAAGCTTGTCATCAGGATGAAACTTTAATTCGCTCATATATTTTCACAAAAAAAGCCTGCAGAACTTCTGCAGGCTTTTTAATATTTTAAAGCTTAACATGATTCCACATAGATACTAACTCAATAGTGTTTATTGTGTTTTATCTGTTTATTTAATGTGGTCAATGGCAAGTTCATTTTTTCAAATTTTATAGGTGCAAATATGATGAAAATATTGATATAAAAAAACAAAATCGAATAAAATTAAACAATTGGTCGAATATTGAATGAATTGTTTAAAATTAAACACCATGTAGATGTGTTGGCATTTCAACTTAGCAACTGAGATATTGTTCAGTTTTCTAATATTTATTACAGCCTAATGTAACAGTGATGTAACAGGATAGAAAAGGACTTGTGGAATTAATGATATTGCGGCTAACTTGAGATTCTTATAAAAAAGAAAAAACTCAGGTCCCCACCTGAGTTTTCTTACTAACCTAAATCTAACCTATGAAAAAATTGACCAAGCTCTTTTGGAGTTGAGCTTAGAACTAACTTTGGATTGTTAGTTTGTTTCAACACTACAAATGTAGAGCTTTCTTTAGTTAAGGGGAGTCAACACAAGTTAAAGAACGTTAAGCTTTCTTTTTATGGCGGTTTTTGAAATGATGGTCCAGATATTTAAAACCAGATTCAATAAATGATGTATGGAGTAGAGTTAATCTGAGATTCTTATAAAAAGAAAAAACTCAGGTCCCCACCTGAGTTTTCTTACTAACCTAAATCTAACCTATGAAAAAATTGACTAAGCTCTTTTGGAGTTGAGCTTAGAACTAACTTTGGATTGTTAGTTTGTTTCAACATTACAAATGTAGTGCTTTCTTTAGTTAATGGGAGTCAACACAAGTTAAAGAACGTTAAGCTTCTGTTTTTATGGAATTGTGATAGAATAGACAGTGGATGTCGGTTGGAATTAGGTTGGTGAGAAGTTCCTATAAAAGAAAAAACTCAGGTCCCCACCTGAGTTTTCTTACTAACCTAAATCTAACCTATGAAAACGACTAAACTCATGTGATTCAGAGTTTAGAATTGATCTTAGAAATCAATTTTGTTTTTAACTACTACAAACATACAGCTTTAATCTTTTTTGAAACAAAAAACTAAGTTAAAGAAGGTTAAAAGCATGTGAATTGAATGAATTATAACTGCCTTAAAACCAGTATGATTTGATATTGTATGTTAGACTGAATGTTCTGAAAAGCCTCGTTTTACTAGTGAAAAGGAGTTGTGTTTTACGCAGAGGTCTATGGTTTTCTAAAGGTTCCCACTCCTGTTATAATAGCTTTAGCCATTTTTTCCTCTTCGCTACCATCTGATTGTGATAAGTGATACATGGAGTGGATAACAACACCTAAGTCATCAACTTCAACACGCCCTGTCCAACAAGCGATTGAACCATATTGACCAAAATCAACCATGAAAGCAATGACGTTGTCTTTAAGACGTCCAATAATTTCAAATTTTTCTTCAAAATTTGGAAGTCCTATTCCAGTTTGGAAAGTTCCTGTGATGTTCTGACCATCAATACTTAAATTCATTTCAGAATTATACTGATTTCGCCAGCGTCCGTTTAAATTTATGTTCATAGGTTAGGTTTTTTATATCAGAAACATTTCTTAGAAAGCCTTGTTCCTTGATGATGTAAGTAAATAGAACGAATATTTTAAATTAATATAGTCGAAATAAGTGATTTTTACAAGATTTCTAGACTTTGAAAATATGTTTTTTTGGAATTCATGTTATCTTTGCGAATTCGAATATTGGTATTGATCTGCTGATTGAAAGATTGGAGTGACTAATTTTGAATTATTTTAATTTCATGCGGAACTAAAATGAACTAGTTGAGACTATCAATTTTATTTCCCGAACAAAGAATTTCCAAATGAGTATTGAAAGTATTATTAAAGGTAAAGTAGTAGAGGCCATAAGTGCATGCTATGGTCAAAAAGTTGAAGAGGATAGTGTTCAGATTCAAAAGACCAGACGCGAATTTGAGGGAGATTTAACTGTTGTTGTATTCCCATTTTTACGCTTCTCTAAGAAATCACCTGAAGAAACTGCTAATGACCTTGGAAATTTTCTACAAGAAAATATCGATGCCATTCCTTCATTTAATATCGTAAAGGGTTTCTTGAATTTGGTTATCGACAATTCATATTGGCTTTCAGTTTTGAATGAGGCTGTGATAACTGACAATTACGGTTTTATACCTTTGACTGAAGGAGCTAAAAAAGTGATGATTGAGTACTCATCTCCTAATACAAATAAGCCGCTTCATTTAGGACATATCAGAAATAACTTATTAGGTTATTCTGTAGCTCAAATCTTAAAAGCGAATGGTCTTGAAGTGATCAAGGTAAATCTTGTGAACGATAGAGGAATTCATATTTGTAAGTCGATGCTGGCTTGGTTGCGTTTTGGTGAAGGTGAAACTCCAGAATCGACAGGCATTAAGGGTGATCACTTAGTTGGAAAATACTATGTGAGATTCGACCAGGAATATAAAAAAGAGATAGAGGCTTTAATAGCTGGCGGCATGGATGCTGATGAGGCTAAGAAAAAAGCACCTCTTTTGCTTGAAGCTCAGGAAATGCTTGTGAAGTGGGAAGCTGGTGACGAAGAAACGGTTGCTCTTTGGCGTAAAATGAATGATTGGGTGTTAGCTGGATTCGAAATCACTTATAAAACCATGGGGGTAGATTTCGATAAAGTTTACTTCGAATCGGATACATATAAGAAAGGGAAAGCAATTGTGATGCGAGGCCTGGATGAAGGTGTTTTGTATCAGAAAGAAACGGGATCGGTTTGGGCTGATCTTGAATCGGATGGCTTAGATCATAAGTTATTGCTTCGCGATGATGGAACCTCGGTATATATGACTCAAGATATTGGAACGGCTTATGAGCGTTTCAATGAATTTCATATCGATGAGCATATTTATGTTGTGGGTAATGAGCAAAACTATCATTTTCAGGTGCTTTCTTTAATTATGGGCAAACTGGGATACGAATGGCACGATAAGATTCACCACCTGTCATATGGAATGGTTGAGTTACCTGAAGGTAAAATGAAATCTCGTGAGGGGACTGTTGTTGATGCTGACGATTTGATGAAAGAGATGGTGAATACAGCTCGCGAAACTTCAGAAGAATTAGGTAAGCTAGCTGGTTATTCGAAAGAAGAAGCCGAAGATGTATATAACAAGGTTGCAATGGGAGCATTGAAATATTTTATTCTTAAGGTTGATCCTAAGAAGAATATGATGTTTAATCCAAAGGATTCGATTGATTTTAACGGTAATACAGGCCCATTTATTCAATATACATACACACGTATTCAGTCAGTATTGCGTAAGGCAACTGAAAGTGGTATGGAAATACCAGAATTGGCTATAGCTGATTTAAATATTTCTGAAAAAGAATCATTCTTAATCCAGATATTAGCAAATTATCCAAACGTAATAAAAGATGCAGGTCGTGACACTAGTCCAGCCTTAATTTCGAACTATGTTTACGATTTGTCTAAGGAGTATAATCAGTTTTATCACGATTTCCCTATGAACAAAGAGGAAAACGAAGATTTGAGAAATTTCCGCTTTATCTTGTCTAAGCAAGTAGCAGGAATCATTAAATCGGGTATGAGCTTATTAGGTGTAAGTTTGCCAGAGAGAATGTAATACGATGATAAGGAGCGACTTTTATTGGTTGCCGATATTATAAATTATAAAAATGAGTCTTGGTTCTGATGAGCCAAGACTCTATAGAATATAATTATTCAAATGAATCGAAAATAGGAACTCTGAATAATGGCTTAAATGGATCTTATTAAAAGATGCTTTGATATAAGAGCAAATACAGAGATTTTTTTATTTTTGCAGGAAACTAAAAATAATCCGGAAATACAATGTTTGAAAATCTTAATGAAAGACTTGAGCGGTCCTTTCAGTTGTTGAAAGGACATGGAAAGATCACCGAAATAAATGTAGCTGAAACTTTAAAGGATGTTCGTCGTGCTTTACTTGATGCCGATGTCAATTTTAAAATCGCCAAGTCGTTTACTGCAACAGTAAAAGAAAAAGCATTAGGACAAAATGTATTGACTTCATTGAAGCCAAATCAATTAATGGTGAAAATTGTTCACGATGAATTGGCTGAATTGATGGGGGGAGAGAACGTTGATATCGATATCAAAGGAAATCCTGCGGTTATTTTAATTGCTGGTCTTCAAGGTTCAGGAAAGACAACTTTCTCAGGAAAGTTAGCTCACCTACTTAAAACAAAGCGTTCAAAAAATCCTCTCTTAGTTGCTGGAGACGTTTATCGTCCAGCTGCGATAGATCAGTTGCACGTATTGGGCGAGCAAATTGGAGTACCTGTTTATTCTGATAAGGATAATAAAAACCCAGTTAAAATTGCTGAAGCTGCAATTAAAGAAGCAAAAGCAAAAGGTTATGATTTAGTAATTGTCGATACGGCTGGTCGTTTAGCTGTTGACGAAGAGATGATGAAGGAAATTGAAGCTGTTAAAAAGGCAATTAAACCTTCTGAAATTTTATTCGTAGTTGACTCAATGACTGGTCAGGATGCTGTAAATACAGCTAAGGAGTTTAATGATAGATTAGACTTTGACGGTGTTGTTTTAACAAAACTTGATGGTGATACCCGTGGTGGTGCTGCTTTATCTATTCGTTCAGTTGTAGACAAACCGATTAAGTTTGTAGGTACAGGTGAGAAAATGGAAGCTTTAGATGTTTTCCATCCATCTCGTATGGCTGACCGTATTTTGGGTATGGGTGATATCGTTTCTCTTGTAGAGCGTGCTCAAGAGCAGTTCGATGCTGACGAAGCTCGTAACCTACAAAAGAAGATTGCTAAGAACCAGTTTAATTTTAACGATTTCCTTTCTCAGATTTCTCAGATTAAGAAAATGGGTAATCTTAAGGATTTAGCTTCGATGATTCCTGGTGTTGGAAAAGCACTTAAGAATATAGATATCGATGATGATGCCTTTAAGGGGATTGAAGCGATTATTTATTCAATGACACCACTAGAGCGTGAGAACCCAACTTTATTGAATGGATCTCGTCGTAAGCGTATTGCTGATGGTAGTGGTTCTAATATTCAAGATGTGAATCGACTAATTAAGCAGTTTGATGAAACGCGAAAGTTGATGAAAATGATGTCGAAAGGCGGAAAGATGTCTCGAATGATGGGAAATCTTCCAATGAAAAAGCGATAGATAAAATATGAAAATGCTTGACTCTATAGTCAGGCATTTTTCTTAAAAAAGAATGTCTTGTAGCTATAGATTCAAGCTGCAAATTACTTATCACAGATACAAAACATAGTCATGGAATTAATCGATGGAAAAAAGATTTCGGCTGAGGTGAAGCAGGAAATTGCTGCTGAAGTTGAAGGGATTATTAAAAATGGTGGTAAAAAGCCACATCTTGCGGCTATTATTGTCGGACATGATGGCGCCAGCGAAACCTATGTTGCTGCAAAAGTTAAAGCTTGTCATCAGGTAGGTTTTGATTCTTCTGAATTCAGATTTGAAGATGATATCACAGAAGCTGAACTATTAGCTGAAATTGAGAAAGTGAATCAGGATGATTCAATCGATGGTTTAATTGTTCAGTTGCCATTGCCTAAGCATATTTCAGAATCTAAAGTGATCGAAACCATTCGCCCAGAGAAAGATGTCGATGGATTCCATCCGATGAACGTAGGTAAGATGGTCGCAAGTTTACCAACCTACTTGCCAGCTACTCCAGCAGGGATTGTTGAGTTGTTGAAACGATATAAGATTGAAACTTCAGGTAAGAACTGTGTTGTTATCGGTCGTAGTAATATTGTTGGTACACCAATGAGTGTATTAATGTCGCGTAAAGCTTCTCATGGTGATTGTACAGTAACACTATGCCACAGTCGTACTAAGAATATTCCTGAGATTACCCGTGAAGCAGATATCATTATTGTTGCTCTTGGTATGCCAGAATTCTTATCAGGAGATATGGTTAAGCCTGGTGCAGTCGTAATTGACGTAGGAATCCACAGAATCAAATCCGATAAGACTAAATCGGGTTGGAAATTGATAGGAGATGTTAATTTTGATGAAGTGTCTCCTAAATGTTCATTCATCACACCAGTTCCTGGTGGCGTTGGTCCAATGACGATTGTGTCATTACTCCAAAACACTTTAATCGCATCGAAAAAAGAGATTTACTCATAAAAGTTTAAATCAAAAAAAAAATATGAAGGGATGATTCTTAATTGAATCATCCCTTTTTTTATGTCTAAAGTGTTCTGGGAATTCTTTTTTCCGATTGCTTTTATATGGTTTTAGCTTTAAATCGGTGGTATAAAGAGCATATTGATTTTATAAGATGAGATTGTTATGTAGTGGATGAATTTTGTAAAACGATTTGAAGTTTTAGTCTTGTTTTAAATAGTGTATTTAGATGAATTATAAATAGTAGGGCCAAAGGAAGTCTTATAAGTTAAATGAGATATGTAGATGTATGGAGCTGACTATCTCTATTAGCTTGATTATTAAAATATAAAATAATAATAGAATGCTTGTGTATGTAATAGGAAACATAAAAAAGATCTTTAGTTTTATAGGAAATGCTGACAAAAATTATGTGTGTTAACATCAGTTAAATGCATGTTAATATTTGTTAAAATCAATATATATGCTAAATTTAGCATCGATTATTACCATTAAACCATTTGCATCTTTACTTAATTACTAACTAAAAAGAATTTTTATGAAAAAATTAATTGGACTATTTGTCTTTCTACTTATAGTAGGGACCCAAATAGTGACTGCGCAAAGCAAGCAAATTACCGGTACGGTAACCAGTGCTGACGACGGGCTCGGAATGCCTGGTGTATCTGTTGTTCTTAAAGGTACGACTATAGGTGCGAGTACTGATATTGACGGGAAATATTCCTTAGAAGCTAAGGCTTCAGATGTTTTGATCTTTAGTTTCGTCGGTATGGTAACCAAGGAGATTAAAGTTGGGGAACAAACTGTGATTAACATGGTTCTTGAAACTGAATCTATAGGTATGGATGAAGTTGTTGTTACTGCATTAGGTATTACTAGAGAGAAAAAATCACTGGGTTATGCTTCTCAGGCAGTAACTAGTGAAGAAGTTACAGCTGTTAAGACGGATAACGTTGTGAATGCACTGTCTGGAAAAGTAGCTGGTGTACAAATTAAAAGAAATACAAATATGGGTGGATCTACAAACATCCTTATTCGTGGTAATACATCTTTAACTGGTGATAACCAAGCTCTATTTGTTGTTGATGGTGTTCCAATGAGTAACGCTAACTTAAATGGATCTAGTCAGCAAACAGCAAGAGGTGGATACGACTATGGTAATTTCGCTTCGGATATCAACGCTGATGACGTTGAGTCAATTAACGTACTAAAAGGTGCTGCCGCTACTGCTCTTTATGGTTCTAGAGCTGCAAATGGTGCCATTATTATTACAACTAAAAAAGGTTCTAAAGGGAATAAAGTAGAGATTACAGTGAATTCAGGTATTACTATAGGTTCTATCGATAAGTCTACCTTCCCAGAATACCAAAAACAGTATGGATCAGGTTATGGTCCTTATTACGGAAGTACAGGGGATTTTGATGAAGCCGATGTTGACGGTGACGGAACTGTTGATTTAATTGTTCCTCTTACTGAAGATGCTTCTTTTGGTGGTAAATTTGATCCAAACTTGAACGTATTTCATTGGAATTCTTTAGATCCTGCATCTGAACATTATTTAAAAAAACGTCCTTGGGTTGCCGCTAAGAATGGTCCAATTGAGTTTTTTGAAACACCGGTTTCTTATTCGAATAACGTTTCTATGTCTGGAAGTACTGATACAGGGAACTATCGTTTTTCTTATACCAACTTTCAACAAAATGGTTTAATGCCTAATAGTGATTTGGAAAGAAATACATTCGCATTAAATGCTTCGAGCAAACTTACAGATAAGTTAACCGTTTCAGCAGGTGCAAACTATGTTTTAACTGATGCTAAAGGTCGTAACGAAACAGGTTATAGCGATAACATGGTTTCTTCATTCAGACAATGGTGGCAAACTAACGTAGATGTTAAGGAGTTAGAAAATATCTACCATAAGACAAAAAGAAATGTAACTTGGAATCCATCATCATATGATGATCCTTCTCCAATATATTGGGATAATCCATATTGGGCTCGTTATGAGAATTATGAAACTGATACTAGAAATCGTTTCTTTGGTAATATGGCTTTGAACTATAAAATTAATGATTGGTTAACTGCTGAAGGAAAGGTTTCTGTAGATACTTATTCTTATATACAAGAAGAGAGAATCAATAATGGAAGTAATCCTGTATCTAAATACACTCGTTACGAAGCTGATTTTACAGAAAAGAATTACGATTTCATGTTATCTTTTAACAAAGATTTAACAGAGAGAATTAATTTAAATGGAGTTGTAGGTGTAAACAAAAGACGTACTTCTTTCAGATCTATTTATGCTGAAACAAATGGGGGGTTAATTGTTGATCGTTTATTTGCTATTTCTAACTCACAAAGTGTTCCATTGGCACCAACTGAAAGAGCCACTGAAATTGGAGTTGATGGTATTTATGGGATGGCCTCTTTTGGTTATGACAAAACGTTTTTTGTTGACGTAACCGCCAGACAGGATCACTCTTCAACATTACCATCAAACGAGAGTAAGTTTTTTTACCCATCTGTTGCAACTAGTATGATTTTCTCTGAATTTGTAGATGTTAGCTGGTTATCATTTGGTAAAATTCGCGCTAACTATGCAGAAGTAGGAAGTAGTGCTGATTTTGCAAGAATTAGTGATGTTTTAACTAAACCATCTCCTTTTGGCTCAACACATATCTATTCTATAAATAGTACTAAGAACAATCCAAACTTAAAGCCTGAAAGAACAAAAAGTATTGAAGCTGGTTTGGAGATGCACTTTTTTAACAAGCGTTTTGGGTTTGATTTCTCTTGGTACAAAACAAATTCTGAAGACCAAATTATGCCTGTTTCTATATCTAGAGCAAGTGGTTACTCTTCAAAGTATGTTAATGCTGGTGAAATAGAGAACAGAGGTGTAGAACTTACATTATTCGCAACTCCTGTTAAGACTAAGGATTTTCAGTGGGATGTAAATGTAAACTTTGCGAAAAATAAAAACGAAGTTATCTCATTATTTGAGGATGTTAAGAATCTACAGTTAGGGTCTTTCCAGGGGGGTATTACTATTAATGCTACTATTGGTGAATCTTATGGTACAATTCAAGGATCTGATTTTGTTTATACAGATGGTCAACGTACGATCACTTCTTCAGGTTACTATATGAAGTCAAGTACGACCGATAATGTTATTGGTAATATGAATCCAGACTGGAATGGTGGTATCAGCAATAAATTAAGATACAAGAATTTTAATCTTAGTTTCTTGATTGATATACAAAAAGGTGGTGATATTTTCTCTCTTGATACATGGTATGGTAATGCTACAGGTCTATATGCAAATAGTGTTGGTAAAAATGCTAGAGGTATTGAAAGACGTGAGACATTAGCTAATGGTGGTGGTGTTCTTTTCAACGGTGTACAAGCCGATGGTTCTAAGAATACTGTTTATGGACGAGGTGACTATTATGGCAATGGTTCTGGTTATGCTAGAGCTCCTAATGCTTTACATATATACGATGCTTCTTATATCAAATTAAGAGAGGTTGCTTTCTCTTACACTCTTCCTTCTAATTTATTAAAGAACACATTTATTAGCTCAGCACAAGTAAGTGTTGTTGGGTCTAACCTATGGATTATTCACAAGAATCTACCTTATGCTGACCCTGAAGCAGGTTTAAGTTCAGGAAATTTACAAGGTTACCAAAGTGGAGTAATGCCTACAACTCGTGACATAGGAGTTAATGTGAAAATTAAATTTTAATAATAGACGATTATGAAAAGAATATCAATTATATTATTAACTCTATTTTTAGCATACTCTTGTACTGACAATCTAGAGGATCGAAATGTAGATACAAAGAATGCGGCCACGGCTGCAGGAGAGACCTTTTTTACAGGTGCTCAGAAGAACTTGACTGACGACATGGCTAGTATTAACGTTAATACAAATGTTTGGAGACAATTTGTTCAGCAAATTACTTCAACAACGTATAACGATGAAGCCAACTATAATATTGCAAATAGAAAAGTGCCAGATGGTTTATGGGCAACTATGTACCGTGATGTACTTAATGATTTAGCTGAAAGTGAGCGAATTATTAAAGAGGCACCTGCTGCACCGGTTGGAATTGGAGGTACTAATGTTCAAAAGAATCAATTAGCAATGATTGAGGTGATGAATGTTTATGCCTATGCTATATTAGTTGAAACATTTGGCGATATTCCTTATACAGAAGCCTTAGATATAACTAATGTTTTACCAAAATATGATGATGGTCAGACTGTTTATGCAGATCTAATTGCTCGCTTGTCGGCTGCTATTGCTAATATGGATGTAGCAGAAGATAGTTTCGGTGGTGCAGATCTTATTTATGGTGGAGATGTTGCTCTATGGAAAAAATTTGCAAATTCATTTAAATTGAGAATGGGTCTTGTAATGTACGATGTAGATGCAACTCTAGGTACAGCAACAGTGCAAGAAGCTATTGCTTCGGGTGTATTTGCTTCTAATTTAGATAATGCTACGTTTGAGTACCTGGATGCAACACCAAATACTAACCCAATGTGGGAAGATTTAGTGCAAAGTGGTCGTAAAGACTTTATTGTTGCAAAACCTTTTGTTGATGTATTGAATACTTTAAATGATCCAAGACGTACTGTTTATTTTGATGATAATATTGAGGATGGTTATGTTGGTGCTGTTTACGGGCTAAATAGTAGCTATGGAGATTTTTCTCATATTGGGGGTATTTTCTATGAAGCGACATTACCGCACGTACTTTTGGACTATGCAAATGTTGAGTTTATGATGGCAGAGGCAGCTGAGCTTTCTTTAGTTGGTACTCCTGCTGATGCTGCTGCTCATTATGATGAGGCAATTACGGCTTCTTTTGATTACTATGAAGTTGCTGATGTTGCTACTTATCTTGCTCAGCCAAGTGTTGCCTATGCTACTGCTACTGGTACTTGGAAAGAGAAGATCGGAACTCAAAAGTGGATTTCTTTGTATAACCAAGGATTTTTAGCATGGACTGAATTCAGAAGATTAGATTATCCAGCTTTAGTTGCTCCGGATACAGCTGACGATGCTGCTGAAGGCTTTGTTCCAAGAAGATTCACTTATCCAATTGGAGAGCAAACATTAAATGGTGATAATTATACAACTGCAGCTGCTGCTGTTGGTGGTGATAAATTAAGCACTAAACTATTCTGGGATAAATTCTAATTTCCTATAAATTAATCTAAGAGAGCTAGTCGTATGGTCAGCTCTCTTATTACACAAAAAATCCCAAGCCTCAATTTGAAGCTTGGGATTTATTATTCTCTATATCTCATGAAGATGATTAGATTAGTAACTCACTGCCATCTTTACCTTCTTTTTCTTGATGCGTTCGTCTTTTAGTTTTCTAAGTAGTTTTGTTGCTGAATTGCGTTTTACAGCTACAAAAGAAGCATGATCTAAAACTTCAACTTTTCCCAATTCATCTTTTTCAAGCTCACCTTTCTTCATGAAGAAACCAACAATATCCATTCTGTTGATCTTATCCTTTTTACCTGCATCTATATAGATGGTTAGCCATTCTGGATCTTCAGGAAGGACAATATTATCTGGGATGATAAGTTCTTCAATATTCTGATTGATGAATTCTGGAAGGTAATCACTATCTGCCATTACAAAATAAGAACAACCCGATGCATCCATCCTTGCTGTTCGACCGTTACGGTGTGTGTAAGCATCTGCCGTTGTTGGCAACTGATAATGTATCACATGTTTAATTGAGGGGATGTCAAGCCCTCTGGATGCTAAATCAGTTGTAATTAAAATATGATGAGATCCATTTCTGAATTTTATCAAAGCCTTTTCACGATCTTCCTGTTTTAATCCTCCATGAAAGGTGTCGTGTTGAAGATGTGAGTCTTTTAGAAGGTCACTGATTCTATCAACGGTATCACGATGATTACAAAACACCAAAGTTGCTTCGTTGCCATTGTGACAAATTAAATTGAACAGAGCGGCCAATTTATCTTTACCATCAGCTCTAACAATTTTCTCGACTAAAGTGTCTTTAGGAGCATCAACTAAGTAATTAATCTCAAAAGGATTTTTTACTCCAGTGAAGTCAGGTATACTCTCACTTTTTGTTGCTGATGTTAGAATTCTTTTTTTGATAAACTCTAATTGTTCAATAATTTGGCCCATTTCTCTATGGAAACCAAGTTCCAGAGATTTATCAAACTCATCTAAAATGATGGTGTTAATACTATCTGGAGAAAAATTTTCACGACGAAGATGGTCAGCAATTCGTCCAGGTGTTCCAATAAGAACAGCGGGAGGAGTAGCAAGGCTGTTTTTTTCTATTTTCATAGCATGACCACCATAGCAGCAGTTCACTTTGAAAGGTGTTGTTAAGCTCTTAAAAACCGACTCTATTTGGATTGCAAGTTCGCGAGATGGAGCTAAAATCAACGCTTGAACGCCATTTTTATTTTCATCAAGTTGATTAAGAAGAGGAAGTAGAAATGCCAATGTTTTTCCTGACCCGGTAGGGGACAGAAGAATAATGTCATCATTCTTTTCCCATGCTTCAATGCATTTCTCTTGCATTGGTTTTAAGGCTTTAATTCCTAGTTTCCTTAAAATCTCTTGTGTGTTAATCTTATTTTCCTGCATGCGGCAAAAGTAATTCTAATTTCCTAATAAATGGTATTTCCAATAATCTAAGCTGATTATTATACTAACTCATTTTAAATTGGCTTCAGAATCGATAGCCTAGGAACTTTCTCTTATTTTTGGCAATCTTAAAGAAAGGAATTATGGAGACTGTTAAAAAAACAAAAACGGAACAGGACAAGAAAGATGAGTGTTTTCAGAGAAAGGTTGCGAAACGAATGGGTAAAGCCATTAGCGATTTCGAACTGATAGAGGATGGTGATAGAATTATGGTGGGTGTTTCTGGAGGTAAAGATTCTCTTGCTTTGCTCGAACTCCTAGCCTTGAGGCGTAAATTTAATAAACAGAATTTTGAAGTTGTTGCTGTTCATATCAATGTATTAGAATTGCCTTATGAAGTCGACCGAGAATTTTTAAAAGGGTTTTGTGAAAAATTGGATGTGCCTTTAATTTATCGTGATATCAATGTTGATTTTGACCGACCCAGTAAAAAGCCAGCATGTTTTCGTTGTTCCTGGCACCGAAGAACAACTCTTTTTAAAATGACTGATGAATTTAAATGCAATAAGCTTGCTTTAGGACATCATATGGATGATGCCATTGAAACGCTGTTGATGAATATGATGTATCAGGGAGCAGTTTGTAGTATGCCAGCCAAATTGAGTATGTTTCAAGGGAATATCATTTTAATACGACCATTGATTCTTTTGAAAGATGCAGAAATGAGAGAATACAGTCGTATTCGTAAGTTTGTATTGGAAAAAGAACTTTGTCCACACGAAGATGTCACCAAGCGTAAGGAGACAACTAAGATGATAGAGCGTATTGCTGGTGATGATTCGCGTATCAGAACCAATATGTTTCGATCAATGAGTAATGTGCAATCAGAGTATTTACCTATTATTCCTGAAAAAAAACTAAACTAGATATCATATTTCTGGTTTGATTCGCTTATTTTTATTCTTCAAAGTTGCCCAATTTAAAATGGGGAACTTTTGGTTTTACACATTAAACTATTTGTATGGCTAAAGAGATATTAGTATTAGATATAGAAACCACTGGCTTTTTGAATCAGGGTGGAAAAATTGTTGAAATTGGAATTGTTAAGCTTGATTTAGATTCGGGTGATGTTACTCCTGTTTACGATTCACTGATAAAGGAGGATGGACTTAATTCTTCTCATACCCGAGGAGGTTTTGGATGGATCTTTCAAAATTCAGATCTGCGGTTCGAAGATCTGCTAGAAGCTCCAAGCCTTGATAGTCAGAAAGAAGAAATTCAGGATTTATTAGATCGATATAGAGTGACCGCTTATAATAAGGCTTTTGATTTTGGATTTCTTAAGGATCGAGGCTTTCATGTTAAGGAGTTAGATTGCCCCATGCATCTTTCAACTCCAATTGTGAAATTACCTGCACCTAATGGTCGTAGAGGTTTTAAATGGCCTAAAGTGGAGGAGGCTTGGGATTATTTCTTTGGAGATACAGGCTATATTGAAGCACACCGAGGACTTGATGATGCCATTCATGAAGCTAAAATTGTTCATAAGCTATATCAAATGGGTGAATTCCCATATACCGTAAGCTTGTTCGATTAGAAATATGAATTCCATCTTTAAATAAAGGTGGAATTTTTTTTATTCTGTTCTGATATGATCCAATTTGATACTATCAATCTTATTAAAGCGTTCTATAATCTTCTCTACTTCACTTTGTCTGATGCTTAAGGTGATTTTACAAGTCAAATTAAAATCCTGATCAATTTGAAGAGGTTCTTCTTCCTTAATAATTCTCATAACATCATTCATAACCAGATAGTCGAAATGAATATCATAGATGTCATTCACCGTTTTTTCAATGATTTCAGCATTTGAAATCGCATCAAAAGCAGCCGTTTTATAAGCATGAATTAAACCACTAACTCCCAGTTTTGTTCCACCAAAATAGCGAACGACAACAATTAAAATATTGGTGAGATCAGACGATAGTATTTGACCTAATATAGGCTTTCCTGCAGTAGATGAAGGTTCTCCATCATCGTTGGCACGAAAGTCCTTCTTATCGGCTCCCAGTATGTAGGCATAGCAATGATGACGGGCATCGTAATATTCTTTTTTGAGTTTGTCAATTTCTGTTTTAATATCTTCTTCACAAGTCACAGGAAAAGCATAAGCAATAAACTTACTTCCTTTTTCTTTATAAATACCCTCTGAGATAGTTTCTATAGTTCTGTAATTATCTGTTTGCATCATGCACCAGTTTAGGATGATTTCTTTTGACTATTGAGCTAATATAATTATCGCAACAAATGCCAAAGCGATTCCAAAGTAGTTAAGCTTGCTAATTTTTTCTTTATAGATGAAAAGTCCAAATATAAGAGATAAGGCAACAATACCAATGTTTACCATGCTAAAAACAACAGAGCTTTTAAATCCTGAACTGTTTAGGGCCGCAATTAAATAATATAAAGACCCAAAGTTAGCGATACCTAAAATACTGCCTCCAATTAAGGTGTTGATAGAAACTAATTGTTTAAGCGATCTTTTTTGAATATACAAGCTGATAAAGCCTGCTACAGCTGCAATAGCAAAAAGAACCAGCGAGAATAACTCTGATCCGCCATTGGTTAAGAAAGTTTCTTGCGAGTATTTGACCAAGGTATCAACAAGTCCTGCTCCAAGAAAGAGTGAAATAGGTAGCCAAATATGTTTGATTTTACGAGTTTTATCAGATGGTTTATACACAGCTAGTATAATTGATGATATAGCAAGTACAAAGCCTAAAAACATCATCAGGTTTACCGATTCTTTAAAATACAAGATCGAAAATAAGAGAGGTATAATAAAAGACATTTTACTGGCTAAACTCGTTATCGTAATTCCTGCTTTTTGAGATGATTTACCAATAATAAAGAATACAACAATAAATAATAAACCAATCAGTAAGGCAAGACCTATCCAACTTTGTTCTGAAAGTTTTTGCAATGAAGTGGATTTATCAGATAGGAGATAACTCATAAGGCCAGCAATAATATAATTGATGACTATGGCAGGAAGAATTTCAATCTTGAATTTTTCAAAACTTTTGAAACAAATAAAGATTCCTGTTGAGGCTAGTATGGCAAATAGGATGAGTAACATTTTCGTATTTAGTTGGTTAGTGTTTCAAAAAAAAGGAGCTGCTCTTTTTAGAACAGCTCCTTGTTATGTTGAAAAAATGGAAGGCCTGTTGGCAATTACATTTTTAATTTTTTATTTATTTCGTCAATTTGAGTTTTAAAAGCTCTATCGGTATCTATTAGATTGTTAACTGTTTTACATGCATGTAGTACCGTAGCGTGGTCTTTCTTGCCAATTTGTGAACCAATAGTTGATAAAGATGCCTTGGTCATTGATTTTGAAAAATACATGGCGATTTGACGAGCTTGCACAATTTCACGCTTTCTAGTTTTGGCTTGAAGTAAATCAATTGCCATATTGAAATGGTCACAAACTATCTTTTGAATATAGTCTATTGAAATTTCACGTTTGGTATTTTTTACCAATTTATCGATGATTTCGATGGCCAATTCTAGATTTAATTCTTTTTTGTTCAGAGTTGACTGAGCTAATAATGAAATAAGAGCTCCTTCAAGTTCACGAACATTATTAATAACATGTGTTGCAATATATTCAATCACATCATTTTCTAGAATAATACCATCTTTATATGCTTTTTGTTGCAAAATACGAACTCTGGTTTCATAATCTGGATTTTGCAAATCAGCTGACAATCCCCATTTAAAACGAGAAAGTAAGCGATTCTCCATACCTTTCAATTCAATTGGTGCCTTATCAGAAGTCAAAATTAATTGCTTCCCCGATTGGTGCAGGTGATTGAAAATATGGAAAAATGTATTTTGTGTTTTTTCCTTACCCGCTAATTCCTGGATATCGTCAATAATCAAGATGTCGATCATTTGGTAAAAATGAAGGAAATCGTTTTTGTTATTATTTCGAATAGCTTCAGTAAACTGAGTTTGGAATTTTTGTGAACTAACGTATAAAACAGTCTTTTCAGGATGAAGCTCTTTTGCTTTTAATCCGATTGATTGAGCCAAGTGAGTTTTTCCTAATCCAGAATCTCCATATAATACAAGAGGGTTGAATGCTGTTCCTCCAGGATTTTCTGAAACGGCCCAGCCAGCAGAGCGAGCCAAACGGTTACAGTCACCTTCAATAAAATTAGAAAAAGTATAATCAGGATTTAGCTGAGAATCGATTTGTAACTTTTTAATACCAGGTATAACAAATGGGTTTTTTATACTTGGTTCCTCTTGAGAAAAAGGATTCTTAACTGGGCGGTTTTTGGTGTTAGCAGGATTGTTTCCTGGAACGATTACAGATAAAGGTTTCACATTGGCCATGTGATTATTCTCCATAACCACGTTGTACTCTAATTTTGCATTAGAACCCAATTCTTTTCTTAAAGTCTTTCTAAGAAGATCAATATATTTCTCTTCCAGGTACTCATAGAAGAAATGGCTAGGTACCTGTAAAGTAAGAATTTCGTTCTCCAACTTTAATGGTACGATAGGTTGAAACCATGTACTGTAGCTAATTGGCGAAACATTATCCTTAATTACGGTTAAGCAATTTTCCCAGATTTGGAAGTGATTATTGTTCATTTCTTGTTCAGAATTTTAAGTCGTTTTAATGGTTAGTTTTTATTGGGTCATGCAAATTTGGATAAAAAAAATCTGTAAAAAAAATGAATTTAAACTTGACTTTTAAAAAAGATGATTTAAGCCTTGAAACATCAGCTGTTAGAGAATGAAAAAAAATAAATAAAAGTTAATTGTCAGTGTGTCAACATATTGTGTTTATGTGTAGTCTTAAGTGTCTGGTTAGTAGAGTTTTTTATAATTCCAAGTTTAATTAATTTAAATAAGAAAGTCTTTATTTGGCAGTTAGCATAATTTAGTATTTTCAATATGTAATATTGTGTGTAAATCATTTGATTTTTGTAATAATTCTCACAGTTGTGAATGATCATAATTTGTCGAGTGAAGAGGTGAAATTTTATTGATAATCATAGTTTTTGTTAGATATTGAGAATAAAACGATTAGCTCTTCGAAAACGAAGACTTGTGCAAGTGGAATATATTTTATAGTTTTGATATCAAAATAATATCAAAAACATATAATTATGACACAGGAAAGAAGTTTTGTACCAATATCAGGCTATTTTGGCGTTTTTTTAGTTCTGATTTTAATTTTAGCTGGGGTTTTTGGACTTGCAGTTATTCATCATCCAGCTTTTATTATTGCACTTTTGGTAGGTGTGTTTATGCTGCCAGGATTTGTAGTTGTGAATCCAAACCAGTCGGTTGTTTTAATTTTATTTGGAGAATATAAAGGAACCGTAAAGGCTAATGGTTTTTTTTGGGTTAATCCATTTTTCTCAAAGAGAAAAGTATCTTTACGAGCAAGAAATCTTGATAGTGACCCAATTAAAGTTAATGATAAGATTGGTAACCCAATTATGATCGGTGTTGTTTTGGTTTGGCGTGTGAATGATACATTTAAAGCGACTTTTGATGTTAATGATTATTCAAATTTTGTAGCAATTCAGTCTGAGGCTGCTATTAGAGGAATGGCAGGTTCGTATCCATACGATAATTTTGAGGATGAACAGGCTGAGATAACTTTGCGTTCTGGTGGGAATGAGGTGAGTGAATTGCTTGAAAGAGAACTTGCAGAAAGATTGGAGATCGCAGGAATTGAAGTTATGGAAGCGAGAATCAACTATTTAGCTTATGCTTCAGAAATTGCAGGCGCAATGTTGCGTCGTCAACAAGCAACTGCGGTTGTTGCTGCAAGATTCAAAATAGTTGAAGGTGCCGTAAGTATGGTTGAAATGGCCCTTGAACAACTAAAAGAAAAAGATGTAATTGAACTTGATGAAGAAAAGAAAGCTACAATGGTGAGTAGTTTAATGGTTGTTCTTTGTTCAGACAAGGATGTAACTCCCGTCATAAATACGGGTAGTTTATATCAATAGTATATAAAATATGACAAAAAAGAAATCCTTTGTTTTGCGATTAAATCCCGAAATTTATAAGAAATTAGAGAAGTGGGCTGCTGATGAATTTCGGAGTGCTAATGGGCAAATTGAATGGATTATTGATAAAGCCCTTAAAGAGTCTGGGCGAATAAAAAAAGATGCTCCAGATTCAGAAAAAATCAATGAGCCTGAAGATTAAGAGAATCTAAAGAGGTTATTGCAAGTCAATAGCCTCTTTTTTAATGATTAGCTATATTCTAATTAAGAATTGACTTCATTCAATGAGAATGATCATTTTGTTTTTTTTTTATAAATATTGCATAGCTTTGCAGTTAATTAGGTTTCCTAAAAAGGAATTAAAAGGGAATCCGGTTTAATGCCGGAGCTGTTCCCGCAGCTGTATGTCCTATTCGTTAAGTCGAATTGTATGTTCAAACGATAGAGCCACTATTTACTTCTCATGAATTTGAGGGAAATGGGAAGGCGTTTGAATGGATAAGCCAGAAGACCTGCCTTAAGATATTTATATTCGTAACTTCGGGAGTTGAGTAACGAGATTATGGCTGTTTGCTTATATCTTCTTTTCTACTTCCCATTCTAATTTTATGCAATGGGTATTCGCCAATTATTGATCCTAAGCACTATGCTTAGTTTATTCTTAATCCTATCTTGTGGGAAATCTGCAAACAAGAAAACTGTTTCTAAATCGGAATCACTTAAAGAGATAGTTGACTCGTCTTTTTATTTTAGATCAAATATTAAGCATGCAAAAGGTTTTACAATCGAAATTCGTGAAGGATATAAAGAGATTTCTGTTCTTGATCCATGGAATAAAGGGCAAGTTTTTCAGAAGTACTATCTTGTCCCTCGAGGAAAAGAGAAAAGCAGCAGTATACCAACCGATGGTCAGATTATTGAAGTGCCAGTTAGAAGCATTGCTGCTCTGTCGAGTACTCAAATTGGGATATTGAATTTTTTGGGTGTTCTGGATAAAGTCGTTGCCGTTTCTTTGCCTGATAGAGTTTATAATGGAAAACTCTCGAAAAGAGTTGAAAGCGGTAAAGTAATCGGAGTTGGGCATGGAGCAACTTTAGATTTTGAAAGAATTCTTGATTTATCTCCTGAACTTGTGATGGTTGCAGGATTTATGAAGATATCCAATGATGAAACGAAATTGATAAATGCAGGTCTGCCAGTTGCTTTTAATATTGAATGGATGGAGAGTAGTCCACTTGCACGTGCTGAGTGGGCTAAGTTTATCGCAGTTTTTTTTAATATGGAGCAAAGAGCTGACGATTTATTTTCTGAACTGGAAAACCGATATTCTAGTATTAAATCAAAAATTAAAGAAGTTGAAGATAAGCCAGATGTTATTTCTGGTTATCATTATAAAGGGGTTTGGTATATGCCAGGTGGACAAAGTTATTTAGCTCAATTGTTACGTGATGCTAAGGGTGAATATTGTTGGTTTTCTGACTCAACACAAGGGAGTATTCCGCTAAGTTTCGAAGTTGTTCTTGAGAAACAGTCTGGAGCCAAAATATGGTTTGGTCCAGCACACTGTCAAAGCCTTAAGGAAATGAAAGATTTAGATGAAAGATATACCTTGTTTCAAGCCTATAAAGATGGACAAGTCTATTCTGTAACTAAGCGAACAAATGAAAATGGAGCTAATGATTATTATGAATCGGGAGTGATATGTCCGGATTTATTGCTGAAGGATGTGGCTAAAGTTTTACATCCAGAGTTGTTTCTAGATCATGATCTGTTTTTTTATCAGAAATTAGACTAAGAGATTGTGAATTTTTACCGAAAAAAATAATTGAATTTAGAAATGCAGAATAAAACAAAAATTATACTCTTTGTAGGTCTTTTTATCTTGATAGCCCTATTTCTAATAGTTGATCTTGTCCTGGGGAGTGTCAGTATTCCTTCCGAAAAAATTATGTCAATTTTGATGGGGGAGGATGTTAAAACATCTTGGAATTATATCATACTGAATTTTAGATTACCTAAGGCTATAACTGCTATTTTGGTTGGAGCTGGTTTGTCTGTCTCTGGATTGATGATGCAAACTCTATTTCGGAACCCATTAGCAGGTCCATACGTCTTAGGGATTAGTTCTGGTGCTAGTTTGGGGGTCGCATTAATGGTTATGGCATCTGTATTGCTACCCGGTGTTTTTGGAGTTATTTATAGTTTTCTTGGTAGTTGGGCTCTTGTAGTATCTGCTATTGCTGGTGCTTCAATTATATTTGTGATTATAGGAATGGCTTCAATCCGTATTTCTGATAGTGTTTCTCTCTTGATTATTGGAATCATGTTTGGAAGTATAACAGGTGCTGTAGTGAATATTCTGCAATATTTTAGTGATCCAGAACAACTGCAAAGTTTTATAGTATGGACTTTTGGGAGTCTTAGTGGTGTTACTTGGAACGAGATGAACTTAATGGCTCCTGTTGTCGTTATAGGGTTGTTGATGTCTTTTGTGTTGATAAAACCGCTGGATGCATTATTATTAGGTGAAAATTATGCTCGAGGTGTTGGTATATCTGTAAACAGAACTCGAATTTGGGTTATTATTAGTACAGCTCTTGTAGCAGGTACTTTAACGGCATTTACAGGCCCTATTGCCTTTATTGGAGTAGCTGTTCCACATATGGCTCGAGCAATCTTTGGGACTGCTAGTCATAAGGTTTTATTGCCTGCTGTTGTTCTTATAGGTGCAGCTCTAATGTTGATTTGTGATATTCTGTCACAAGTTCCAGGAAATCAAACAACATTGCCGATAAATTCAGTAACTGCTATATTTGGCGGCCCTGTTGTAATCTGGGTAATAATTAGAAGTAGAAGTGTTAAGGCTTCTTTTTCATGAAAATAACCTATACAAAGCCTAAGATTTAAATTATTACTAAGAAACAAATATTGATTGTGAGTCAAAATTATTTTAAAGATATATTAGAAACAGATGGCTTGTCGATAGGATATAAGCAAAGGAGGGGTGAGGATTTATGTCTTTTATCTGATCTTAATTTAACGGTTCGAAGAGGTGAGTTGGTTTGTTTGTTAGGCCCTAATGGTTCAGGGAAATCTACCTTGATGCGAACAATAGCAGGATTACAAGCTCCATTAAAAGGACGAACTCTAGTTGAGGGAGTCCCAATTCGTGAACGTAATTTTGGTGAAATTGCACGTTTACTTAGTATCGTTTTGACTGAAAGATTGCAGGTCGGTAATCTTTCAGTTTATCACATTGTTTCTCTTGGGAGACATCCTTATACGTCGTGGATGGGAAGATTATCGGATAAGGATGAATCAATGATTAAGTGGGCACTTGAGCAAGTCGGTTTATGGAAGTATGCAAATAAGTTTATTAATCAACTGAGCGATGGTGAGCGACAGCGAGTGATGATTGCAAAAGCATTGGCTCAGGATACGCCTTTGATCATGCTAGATGAGCCAACAGCCCATTTGGATTTACCCAATCGAGTTGAGATTATGCGATTGCTTAGGAATTTAGCTAAAGAGACCGATAAAGCTATTCTTCTTTCAACTCATGAGCTTGATTTGGCATTGCAAGCTGCTGATATTATTTGGTTAATGTCTAAAAACAATGATTTGAAAATTGGTGCTCCTGAAGATTTAGTTCTCTCTGGTAGTATTGAAGATACATTTAAGAATAAATCATTCAGTTTTGATAGAAAAACTGGGAATTTTATCATGAATTATCAGAAAAAGCAGAAAATACAATTAGTAGGTAATGATGTGATGGGATTTTGGACACAAAGAGCACTTTCCCGTGAAGGTTATCAAGTTACTCGAGAGAAAACAGATTATTGCTCTATACATTTGATTGAGGATAGAATGGAGTGGGAGATTCATAGTAATGGAGAGGTGACCAATTGTAAGAGTATACAAGATCTACTACTTGGCTTAAATACATATTTGTAAGGATTAAAAATAAGCTGTTCGTGTAAGCTTCATACTACTCAGGTTCCCTGAGTAAAGATTAAGTTTAATATCTAGGTGATTACTAAGGGAGTATATAGATGTTTATTCTCGCTCGTGCTTGATAATCAGTGTTCAAGGCTGTTTTGAGAGGTTGTGATACAAACCATTTTTTGTTGAAGAAATTTAACTCAGGCAGAGTTTTTTGAAAAATATATACGTTTTATTACTCTACAATGCTGTGTATATAGGGGGTGTGTATATTATTATGTTGACACTTTAAAATCATAAAAAAATGAAATTTTTATGCTCTGAAATTTGCAAAGCTTAATAAAACCGTTATATTTGTGTGTGATTCAGATAAAAAAACATTTTTATTAACCCAAAAAACTTATAAATTATGAACAAGGCTCAATTAATTGAAGCAATGGCTAACAAAGCCGGTTTAACTAAGGCTGATGCAAAAAAAGCTCTTGATGCTTTTATCGAAACTACTTCTGAAGCTCTTAAAGGTGAAGATAGAGTCGCTCTTATCGGATTTGGTTCATTCTCTGTTTCAACTCGTGAAGCTAGAACTGGAAGAAACCCTCAAACTGGTAAGCCAATTGATATTCCAGCTAAAAAAGTTATTAAATTCAAAGCAGGTTCTGAGCTTGTTGATGTAATTCAATAATTTAAGAATAAGAAATTTTAAGGAGGTTATCTTTTAACCTCCTTTTTTTATATCATTTTGGTTAGAGAATAACCTGAATTTAGAATAGCGGTAGTTTCGATTATCGCTATTTTTAATTTTAAGCAGATATGAATTTTAAACAGAAAAAAGATTTGATTCAATTTCTTGAAACAGTAATGCTTGAAGAAAGAATTGAATTGATTGAAAAAAATGTAAATGAACGAACAAGATATGTTACTGTTGTTCTAGAAAACATATTTCAGCCTCAGAATGCAAGTGCAGTCATGCGTTCTTGTGATTGTTTTGGGGTACAAGATTTACATGTGATTGAAAATTCAAATAAATATGAGATTAATCCTGATGTGGTTATGGGTTCATCAAAATGGATTGATCTGAAAAGATACAATTTTAAGGATGAGAATACGCTTGATGCAATAAACAGTTTGAAGAAGGAGGGGTACAGAATTGTTGCAACAACACCACACACTAATGATGTTTTGCTTCCGGATTTTGACCTAACAAAAGGTAAATCAGCTTTCTTTTTTGGAACTGAACGTAGGGGGTTGTCAGATGTTGTAATGGACCATGCCGATGAGTTTGTCAAAATTCCGATGTATGGTTTTACAGAAAGTTTTAATATCTCTGTGTCTGCCTCACTTGTTTTAAGTCATTTGGCATCCGCACTTCGTCGTTCAGATGTAGATTGGCAATTAACTGAGGAAGAGAAGTTAGATTTGAAATTAGAGTGGTATAAGAGATCAATAAAAAGTAGCGAAAAAATGATTGAACGCTTTAAAAAACATCTGTAATCGCAATAAAATGAACCGATTTGTTTACTTTCTCGCATTATTTGGTTAAGTTTATCTAGTGATAATGATATTTTTTTTCTTCATTCACGAAAAGATTATTAAATTTGGTCACAGAAATTTAAGTGTTCGTAAATTCTTAAGTTTTTATTTTAAAATTGATATAATAAATTTAATCATATGAATTGTGTTGTAATTGATGACGATAAACTTTCAAGAAAAGTAGTTGAAAGTTATATTGAAAGAACAGATTATCTGACACTTATTGCTTCTTATCCAAGTGCAATTGAGGCTATTAATGAGATTAAGAAAAATGATCCTATTGATTTGATTTTTCTTGATGTTGAAATGCCTGAAATGACCGGGATGGAGTTTTTGAATAGTTTGAATACAACACCTCAAGTTATTATTATCTCATCCAAAGAGCAATATGCATTAGAAGCTTTTGAGTATGATGTATCAGATTATTTGTTAAAACCAATTTCTTATAGCCGCTTTTTTAAAGCTGTAAATAAGGTTAATAGCCGTGTCGAGAAAAATGGAAATGCAATAATTACCCCAGAAAATAATGAAATATTTATTAAGAGTAATTCAACTCTTGTAAAACTTCATTATGATGATATTCTTTGGGTTGAAGCGCTTGAAAACTACGTGGTAGTTAATACTTTTACAGATAAGTATACGATCCATTTTACGATGAAAGCAATTGAAGATAAGATGCCTTCTCATCTATTCTCAAGAATTCATCGTTCATACGTTGTGAATTTAAAGAAGATTGAAATGATAGAGGATAATTCAGTGGTTATCACAACTGATGGCGGATCTAAGTCAATTCCTATAGGGAAATCTTACCGTGAAAAATTGATGGGAGATATCAACTTGATGACTCGCTAAGTATTTATCATAAAAAAATATAAAGGGTTTGCACAAGCAAGCCCTTTTTTCGTATCATCTCACTATATGAATAGATTTATTTTAACTGTCGGCTTACTTTTAAAATCTGTATTTTTACATCTCAAGGATAACTGATATTTTTATACGTATCATTTCCTTTTGGCCGGAATTTTTAAGATTTTTGTAATCTATTAAATTTAAGTTTATGATTTCCAATCGACAATTATTTCTACAACACGTTGCAACGACCTCTGACTATCCTATTTCACTTGAAATTGAAAGGGCCGAGGGGATATATATGTACAGCCCAGAAGGAAAAAGATACCTCGATCTTGTATCGGGTGTATCAGTTAGTAATCTTGGTCATGGTCACCCTCGTGTAAAACAGGCTGTGAAAGATCAGGTGGATAAGTATATGCACTTGATGGTTTATGGTGAATTTATTGAATCACCACAAGTCAAGTTAGCCAAGTTGTTGGTTGATAATCTACCCGAGAAACTGGATTCAGTTTATTTTGTGAATTCAGGTAGTGAAGCAAATGAAGGGGCTATTAAATTAGCTAAGCGATATACAGGCCGAAGTGAAATTGTTCACTTTAATAATGCCTATCATGGTAGCACACATGGGACATTAAGCGTATTGGGTGATGAAGAAATGAAAAATGCATATCGTCCACTTTTGCCCGATGTTCGTCAGATTGAGTTCGATAATATTGTTGATCTTCAAAAGATCACAGACAAAACAGCTTGTGTGATTTTAGAACCTATTCAATCAGAAGCAGGCTTAATCATTCCTACCCAAGAGTTCTTAGATACTTTACGCAAGC
Organism: Ancylomarina euxina; assembly: GCF_003863355.1. Classification (GTDB taxonomy): domain Bacteria; phylum Bacteroidota; class Bacteroidia; order Bacteroidales; family Marinifilaceae; genus Ancylomarina; species Ancylomarina euxinus. The sequence goes on from NZ_QQWG01000021.1 coordinate 54,049, forward strand.
GTTGTGACAAAACCGGTGCACTTCTAATTTTTGATGAAGTGCAAATGGGTTTTGGACGTACAGGTAAGTTGTTCGCTTTTGAGCATTTCAATGTAATTCCTGATATTCTAACTCTTGCTAAAGCTATGGGGGCTGGCATGCCAATTGGAGCCTTTATTTCTAAAAAAGAAATTTTAGACAGCTTTAAATCAAACCCGATGTTAGGGCATATCACTACTTTTGGTGGTCATCCTGTTTCTTGTGCTGCTGCTCTGGCAGGACTTGAAGTTCTCCTTGAGGATAAGATTATTGACGATGTTAAAAGAAAAGGTGAATTATTTATTTCTCTTCTAAAAGATCATCCATTGATTAAAGGTTTTCGACAGAAGGGCCTTTTTATTGCTGTAAATGTGGAAAATCAGGATGTTATGCTTGAGATAATGAAGCATGCTTACGCACTTGGTATTGTTATGGATCCATTCTTATTTTATCCCGGGGCATTTCGTATTGCACCCCCATTAGTGATTACTGACGAAGAGATTCATGAAGCCTGTGAGCTTTTAATTCAGGCTATGGATGCTGTAAAAATCTAAATGATGGTCTTGAAACGATTTCTTATTCTACTGTTGTTCTTTTGTTTAAGTCACGGCTTAATTGCGCAGTCTAAGTTTGCAGATTCAGAACAATTATTGAATGCTCATTTTGAGGATTTAAAAATGGCATCTAATGACTCATTGAAGTCGAATATTTCTCAAAATATAATGAGAGACCTAAGGAAGAGCCTGGAAAAGAAAGGAAGTTTTACTTATTCTTATAACGAGATTGTAAATTTAGGGAAAGTGACCTCGTCTGATGAGCAGTTGAGAATTTTTTCTTGGAATTATACCCTTGAGAATGGTGCTTATAGGTATTTTGCTCTTCTTCAGAAAAGGGATGGACGAAAAATTGCATTGATTGAATTGCATCAAAACCTGGAGTTGGAAGTCAATATGGAGACTAAGCTTTCAGCAAATCAATGGTTGGGAGCTTTGTATTATCAAATTGTTCCTTTCACACACAATAAAAGAAACTTGTATCTACTGCTTGGATGGGATGGCAATAAGGATAGAACAAATAAAAAGGTGATAGAGATCATTGGTTTTTCAAAGACAGGTGAGCCCGAACTAGGATTACCTGTTATTAATTGGAGAGGGAAACGTTTATCCCGTGTCATTTTTGAGTACTCAAAGCAGGTACAAATGAAGTTGAAATATCACGAGAGAGAGAATTGTGTTGTTTTTGATCACCTTTCACCGTCGGAATCACGCTATATCAATCAATTTGAATATTACGGACCAGATTTTTCATACGATGCCTTAGAATTTAAAAATGGCATATGGCATTTGGTTGAAGAATTTGATGTGAAGAATCTGAATTAATTTTACTTCTCTAAAAATATAATGAACCATTTGAAATGCAGTAGTATTGGTTTTATTAATCACTATTACCGATAAAAATATATCTAAAATTATGGCAGAACAATTTATATATCAAACCGAGCAGTTTGCTGATATTAAAATATTAAGATATCAGGTACCTGGCTTCGAGGACTTGTCTCTTCAACAAAAGGAGCTGATCTATTATTTATCGGAGGCCGCACATTGTGGCCGTGATATTTTGTTCGATCAGAATAATAAATACAATCTTAAAGTCCGACGTACTTTAGAAGCCATCCTCTTGTCATACGATGGGGATAGAGAGTGTGAGGATTTTAAGAAATTTGAGGTTTATATCAAACGAATTTGGTTTTCAAATGGTATACATCATCATTATTCTATGGATAAGATGATGCCAGAATTCACAGAGGAATATTTTGGCGAATTGATTGCTAACTCCAACTATGAGATGATGCCTTTAATGGCTTCAGAAGATGAAGTTGATCTGGTTCTTCGTTTAACTGATGTTATTTTTAGCGAAGAAGAACAAGCCAAACGTGTTGTGCTTAATCCTGGAATGGATTTAATTGAGAATTCAGCGAATAACTATTATGAAGGCGTTTCTCAGAAAGAGGTCGAAGAATTCTACAAAGAATTAGACAAAGGAGATGTCGATCGTCCAATATCAACTGGTTTAAACTCCAAGCTTGTCAAAGAGAACGGTGAGCTAAAAGAGAAGACCTGGAAAGTTGGTGGAATGTATACCGAAGCTATCGAAGAGATTGTATTTTGGTTAGAAAAAGCTCTTCCTGTTGCAGATAGTGAATTGCAGCAAGAGGCCTTGATTAAACTGATTGAATTCTATAAAACAGGTGATTTAAGCGTATTCGATGACTATTCTATCCTTTGGGTTAAGGATTTGGATGCTCATGTTGATGTTGTAAATGGCTTTATTGAAGTTTATGGTGACGCTCTTGCCATAAAAGGTAGTTGGGAATCAGTCGTGAATTTTGAAGATGTTGAGGGAAGTAAACGAACTAAAATCATTTCGGATAATGCGCAATGGTTCGAAGATAATTCTCCTGTTGATTCACGTTTCAAGAAAGATGTTGTAAAAGGTGTAAGTGCCAAAGTGATTACGGTTGCTATGTTGGGTGGTGATTGTCATCCTGCGACTCCGATTGGAATCAATTTGCCGAATGCGGAATGGATTAGAAAGGAACATGGTAGTAAATCGGTGACGATTGATAATATTACACATGCTTACCATCAGGCATCCTTAAAGGGTGGCATGCTTGAAGAGTTTGCTTATAGCGAAGAAGAGATTGCCCGTTCCAAAGCTTTTGGACATCTTGGTGGGAACTTACATACCGATTTGCATGAGTGTTTAGGGCATGGTTCAGGACAACTACTTCCTGGTGTTGGCATGGATGCTTTGAAAAATTACCATTCTACACTTGAAGAAGCCCGAGCCGATTTATTTGCCTTGTATTACATTATGGATGAAAAGCTGATTGAGATTGGCTTGGTTCCTTCTTTAGAGGTAGGTAAGGCAGAGTATGACGGTTACATCCGTAATGGTCTATTAACTCAATTGACTCGAGTTGAGTTGGGCAAAGAGATCGAAGAATCTCATATGAGAAATCGTCAGTTAGTTGCAAAGTGGGTTTTCGAAAAAGGTGCAGATGATAAAGTCATAGAACGCGTAGAGAAGGAGGGGAAAGTTTATTTTGTGGTTCGTGATTACCATAAATTAAGAACGCTTTTCGGCGAATTGTTAGAAGAGGTTCAGCGTATTAAATCAGAAGGCGATTTTGAAGCAGGAAAACTTTTGGTAGAGAATTATGCCGTTAAAGTTGATGAAGCTATTCACAAGCAAGTGAAAGAGCGTTTCGCAAAATTGAACTTGGCTGCTTATGCTGGTTTTATTAATCCAGAATACCACCCTATTTATCAAGAAGGAATTATTGTAGATGTTGAGATCTCATACCCTATGGATTTTTCAGAGCAAATGTTACATTATTCTGATAAGTATTCATTTTTACCTCACGAAAACTAATCTATAAGAGATCTCAATGGTTGGAACGATTGTTAATGTAGGAGCTGTGATTTTAGGAAGTGCTATTGGTTTAGCTTTTCGTTCACGTATTCCCAAACGCCTTTTCGAGATTGTATTTCAGGCTATAGGATTGTTTACAATTTGTTTAGGTCTGGTCATGGCTTTTAAAGCCAATAATATGTTGATAATGGTCTTCAGTTTAGTGACAGGATCCTTAATGGGGGAGTGGATTAATATTGAAAAAGGTACCGAGCGACTAAGTGATAAAATTAAGCACAAGCTTGGCAAAGGAGATGACGCGTCTTTTTCAACAGGGATGATTACAGCCTTCCTATTGTTCTGCATGGGAAGTATGTCTATTTTAGGTTGTTTTGAAGAAGGAATGGGGAAGGGTTCAAGCCTTTTATTCACCAAATCTATTATGGATGGATTTTCAGCAATTGCGCTAACAGCTGCTTTTGGTATAGGCGTTATGTTCTCGTCCATCCCTTTGTTTATTTATCAGGCTTCTTTAACTTTATTGGCGATCTTATTCGGGAATATTATGCCTGATGCAATTATTGTTGAATTGACTGGCATAGGTGGTATCTTAATTCTCGGTTTAGGCATTACTATTCTTGATATTAAAAAGATTCGTGTCTTAAATATGTTGCCAGCCTTGCTCATTGAAGTTGTCTTGTGTTATTTCTTTTTGTAATCAAGAAGCTTTATTTTTATTGATCGTGAAATCATTATTCTTTATGAAGAAAACTATAAAACAAAATATCATCAATCTTTTTGAGCAGTGGTCGGGTGATCAGTTTGTGAGAACAGAGTTGATACCACCATCAGGATCATATCGTGAATACATTCGTATTATTGGCGAAGAGAAAACAGCGATGGGTGTTTACAATACCGATAAAAAGGAAAATAATGCATTTGTAACCTTTAGCCGTCATTTTAAATCCAAAGGTTTACCAGTTGCTGAAATTTTAGCTGTAGATGAATCTAAGGATATTTATTTGCAAGATGATTTCGGCGATACCATGCTTTTCGATTATATCCAAATGGAGCGAAAAGGGGATTATTTTCCTGCTTCTCTTATTCTGATCTTAAAAAAGACGATTAAAGAACTGGTTCGATTTCAAATTGAAGGTCATGAAGGTTTAGACTATTCAGTTGCATACCCACGGGCTGCTTTTGATAAGCAATCTATGATGTGGGATTTAAATTATTTTAAATACTACTTTTTAAAGCTTGCCAAAATCCCTTTCGATGAACAATTGCTTGAGGATGACTATCTGAAATTTACGGATTACTTATTGCAGGCTCCAAGTGACTATTTCCTTTATAGGGATTTCCAATCGAGAAATGTCATGTTAAAGGATGGAGAACCTAAATTTATAGACTACCAAGGGGGAAGAAAAGGTGCTTTACCTTATGACTTAGCTTCACTCTTATACGATGCTAAAGCAGATTTTCCCGAAGCTTTACGAGAAGAGCTTTTAGCTTATTATTTGGAAGAGTTGAGTCATTATAATCATATCGATATTGAAGGCTTTAAATCGCTTTATTATGCTTTTGTTTTGATACGTATGATGCAGGCTATGGGGGCTTTTGGTTTTAGAGGTTTTTACGAAAAAAAGGAGCATTTTTTGCAATCAATTCCTTATGCCTTACGTGATTTAAAAGAGGTTTTACAACATTTAGATTTTCCAGTTCAACTCCCAGAGTTAATGACTGCTTTGGAGAGAGTCTGCGATTCGGAGTTTCTTAAAACGGTTGGTGTGAGCAAAGAGGACAAATTGAATGTATTTATTCAAAGTTTCTCATATCGAAGAGGGATTCATCCTAATGGTTTTGTTTTCGATTGCCGTATAATTGACGACCCTGTTGGCGATATTCGTTTTGAAGAAAGTCATATGAATTCTGAGTTTCTTCCAACATTTTTCAAAGAAGAAACGTGCATGCATGCTTTTCTTAAGTCGATATGTGCTGTTATTGATATTGCTATTGAAAAATCACAAAAACAGCAAAATAAACAATTGGATATCTATTTTGGTTGTGTCGGTGGTCAACATCGATCTGTCTATGCTGCAGGATTTATGGCAGAATATATAAATAAAAAATATGATATTGAAGTTAATTTAAGACATCAAGAACTTGATAATGTAGAGGCTTAAAAGCAATGGGGAAGAAGCGTTGTAAATTATCGAAAACTGAATATGCCGATAAGCTATGTAAAGGCGGAGAGAGATACGTGTGTATAAAGTGTGCTCGTGTTGCTAAGAAAGTGAAAAGGCTTTGTGATGCAAAAGAAATAAAAAAAACAACATGATTAATGCGATGATTTTTGCAGCAGGTCTTGGAACCAGACTGCAACATTACACCAAGAATTGTCCTAAAGCATTAGTTAGCTTGGATGGAAAACCTTTGTTGGAACATTGTATTTTAAAGCTTAAAGCTTTTGGTGTAGATCGAATCGTGATTAATGTGCACCATTACGCAGATCAAATAGAAGCTTTTCTAAAATTGAAAGATAATTTTGGAATGGATATTTTGATTTCTGATGAAAGAGAGCTTTTGTTGGATACTGGAGGAGCCATTAAAAAAGCAAAGTCTCTTTTCATTCCCAATGCTCCCATCTTAATTTATAATGTAGATATTTTGAGTTCATTAAACTTAGAGGATCTTCTAGAAGCTCATGAAAGCAAACAGGCTTTGGCGACTTTGAATCTAAGAGCCAAGAATACCAATAGACATTTGTGCTTTAATCAGCAAGGTTTGTTGTGTGCCTGGAAGAATGATGCCACTCAAGAAGTGAAAAATGTGAATGAAAGTCATCTTAATTCTAGTGCTTATAGTTTCTCAGGAATTCATGTTATTGATTCTAGCCTATTGGATTTGATTGAAGAAGAAGGTGTTTTTTCTATCATCGATTTGTATCTGCGTCTGGCAAAAGATTATCCTATTGCTGGATATTATGATGACTCCGATGTCTGGATGGATCTTGGAAAACCTGAAGAATTATTAAAGGCAGAGACCATTCTTAAAAAATTAAGTAAGGATTAGTCATTTGATTTAGATTAGGTATAAAAAAAAATCCATTCTTAAGAATGGATTTTTTTTGTTTATGTAAGCTTTAATATAATTCTGCGTTCTAATGAATTCAAAAATCGTTTAAATAATCCGAAATATAAGATGAAATATAGCGAGAAGGTCATTGTCCAGATGACAATTAAATTGACCCAATAGGTGTCATATTCCCGATTGAATATCTTTTTTCGAGGGGCATAAAAGTGTGATTTTAAGAAGGCACTTTCACCATCTCTAAAAATGGGATCAATTCTTTGGTATAAACGATCTTTATATTCTACGATACGTTCTATGTCAGTAGTATTTTTAACGAACTCAGTAAGTCTATCGTTATCATACGATTTCTTCATGTTTACGAAGCTATCTTTATCTGGATATTTGCTTTGCAAGGCGAGCAATTCTTCGTCTTTTTTCTTGTTTGCGGCATTATAAAGCATGATATAATGACGATTAAGATCGTTGAGATACATTTTGAGTTCTTTAAGCAGAACTATATTCGTAGGGTTTCTATCAAAAAGATCCAGCTTCTCAAAACTTAAAGGAAGAGCATTGCTTTTAAGTTCGTTATAAATCAATTTCAAATTGGATTGATATTTATCATCAATTTGTCCTTTCAATAAAACTTTTTCACAATCGTGAAGTTTATTTTTCAGGATAGGTAACCAGTAATTCTTTTTATAATCAGCCTGGCTCATAATCTTATCAAATAAATAGAAATTACTTTCGTATTCATTTGCAGTGAACTGTTCTACAGCCAAAGCTTCGTAAGCCCATCGTGCTGTTATGATCTCACCATACCATGGAATTCTGTTAGGATGAGAGATACTAGGGTTGATTTTATCAAATTTTACAATAACACCACTCAATATTAGTTGAGGGATTAATATAAACGGTATTAAGATATAGATATTTATGACCGTTTTAAAGCTGTCTGAAATAACTAATCCTAGCATGTTTGCAAAACACCACGAGCTAAAAAGAACAAGCCAGTAGGTGAAATACATGCCTTTTATTTCGAGTATATAATTGCCAATAATTACGAAAATAAAAGCTTGAAACGCAGATACTGAGAAAAGAATAACAACCTTTGAAAGATAGTAACTGGATCTACTTAGATTAAGGAAACGTTCACGTTTTAATATTTTCCTATCTTTTATTATTTCCTCTGCACTTAGTGTTAATCCAATAAAAAGTGCGACAATCACAGCCATAAAAATATAGACAGGTATATTGCTGTTGTTGCTAAATGTATAGCCCAGTTCGTTGGCTTTATCAATATTATAGAATTTAATAATATACGATAAGATGAACGCTAAAAGGGGTGTTTCTAATAAGTTTATAAGCAAATACTGAGGATTTGCTAATTTCGAAATAAGATCTCGTTTAACAAAAACGTTAAACTGTTTAAGTTGTTTAGGCACTTTAAAACTAATCTGAGGTAGTTCTTTGGCGTCTTTAATTTTCTTTTGAGAAATATTGCTTTCCAGAAATTTTTTACCCCATTGTTCAGGTCTTACTTTTCGAACTTGAGTTGGAATACCATATTCATCAAGAACTTCAGATTCAACCATATTAAAAATCTGGTCAGCATCGATATTGCCACAGGCTTCACATTCGTTGCCGCTACGGTTAGCTTGCTGGGTTTGTGATTTGAAGTAAGTAATGGCATCCAGAGGGTTCCCATTGAAAATCATATAACCTCCTAAGTCAAGAAAAATAAGACGATCAAACATTTTGAATGTCTCACTTGAAGGTTGATGAACAACGACAAATATTAATTTACCTTTTAAAGCTAGGTTTTTTAGGAGATCCATTATTTTAGAAGAATCCCGAGAAGACAAGCCTGATGTCGGTTCATCAAGAAAGAGAACTGCCGGTTCTCGAATTAACTCCAGGGCTATATTCAGTCGTTTACGTTGACCACCACTAATTTTTTTATCGAGAGGGTTTCCAACTTTTAAGTTTCGAGCTTCAAAGAGACCCAGATCGGTTAAAACTTTATAAACGAGTCTGATAATCTGAAAAGAAGAATGTTTATCGAAACAAAGTTTGGCGTTAAAGTAAAGGTTCTCAAAAACAGTTAAAGAATCGATAAGAAGATCATCTTGTGAAACATGACCAATTACCCCCTCGATAGATTCTTTTTCGAGGTAGATGTCGCGACCATTTATTAGAACTTGACCTTTTTGAGGAGCTAATGAACCATTAAGGATGTTAAGAAGTGTCGTTTTACCCGCACCACTTGACCCCATGATCCCAACCATTTTTCCAGATTCTTCTTTGAAAGAATTTTGATGAACACCCTGGTCATTCTCTTTAAATCGAAATTCAATATTCTTAGTCTCGAATACAACACGTTCGCTGTTAGCATCTCGATTAAATGTACTTAAAACATCACTAAAATAGATGGGTTCAATTTTAGGATTACGAACAGAGGATCCTTGAGTGAGAATATGAACGCGATTAGGCTTAAGTGCTAAGCCATTCATAAATAACTCATTTAAACCTTGGAATCGTAATACGAAAAGATCAACTCTAACGAGTCGAAGAATTTTAATTTCCCCTACTATCCCTTCAGAATAGATATGTTCTCCTTCGCGACTATATTCCTTTTTGTTGTTGATTGTTAGGAGACGATCAGATTCTGTAATATCATCAAAATTTGATAGCATAAAATCTTGCAGTCTGATATAACCATCAATTGGTAAATTAAAAGTATCAGCTACAGTTTCAACGAATTCCTTTTCACCTTCAGTAATTTCATCGCCCTCCATTAAGAATTCAAGAAGTTGAATAACGATAATAATTTTTTGTCGAGCTACAAGCTCTTTGTTCATTTCACTGCAGATACGAAGAACACGAACAGATCGAGATGAGGTGACTTGTTTTCTTTTAGATCGTTTATTATTTCTATCGATGGTATCCTTATAATATTCATCGTATAAGTTCAGGTATTCCTGAGCAGAATCTTGATCAAGTTGGCGATATAAATATTTTACAACCATTGCACGGCGTTTATCTCCTGATCCTTCAGGATGCGCAATGATTGCGAATAATTGCATTAAGGCTTTGAGAATTCTTTCGCTCATGTATAAAGAGGAATTGGTAGGATTTAGGTAGAGGTATTACTGCTTGAAGCCAATCAGTAATAAAATTGATCCTGGCTTTTTCGCCTTGGAGATGTATTGAACTTTAATGGTACAATTTAGAGTGCTTTCAAATTCAAAGTCCCAATATGGAGTTGAACCATACTTAATATTGGTGAATAAAACTCTATTTTCTTGATCATAAATGGTGAAGATTAGTTGGCTGTCTTTTTGGTTGCTAACTCCTGCAATTCTATAATGATTTCCAGAATAGAATGTTGTGTGAAATTCGGACGATTCTCCAGAGTTTAATTCGGCTTTGTATTCCTGTCCATCTGAAACAAATGGAGAGTGAAGGTATTTACTACATTCTTTCATTAAGGTATTGTCTTGAGCTAATGTGGTAAAAGCCGTGGAAACAAGTACGAGTAGAAATATATATATTGTTTTCATCTTTTGTAAATTTGTGTAAGGTAGAAGCATAAAATACTATTCTTTCGAATCGTTTAATAAGCCCATTTTATTGAGTAATAAAAGTATGTAGCTTGTCGATTTTATAAGTAATAACAGAAGTTAATTCTGGAGTAATAATCAGTTTTGATTTACTATTCACAACGGTGAGTTTCTTTTTGGGGTAATCAATTGATGGGATATATTCATATTCTTCAACAATTTCATCAAATGTGTAAGCTAACTGAATTAAGTTCTCAACTAGGTATTTATAACTTTCACTTTCCTGTGTATTGGGAATCAGTAATTTAATAAGGTTTTCTAAAGGTCTTTTTTGTTCTGCAATTCGCTGCATTAAATCAGGATGAGGATTATTCTTCATCTCTTGGGTAAGAATATATACAGACTCAATCCAACCACCAGCAAGAATTAAAGCACCTGTCTCTTCTCGTTCATTGGTTTTTAAAAACTTGTCAATATTTCTATAAGTTTCCGATACGATTACCATAAGAGAATCGCGATTGTCAATGTTTGCCTCAATTCTGTTTACAGTGCTCTGGTTTAGGACTTTGTATATGCCGAGATCTAAAGATAAAATTTTGAGAACCGCAAAGTAACTTGCTGCATCTTGCGTTTGTTGATAGATATTGATATAGCCCAAATCGACACCATAAACACCGAAGTTTATAGCTCTGTTAAAGTTGGTTACATAATCTGAAGCCTTTCGAGAAGGGTTGAGTAATTCCTTATTATATGAAATTCCAGATTCATGTAAGATGAGTGAAATTTGATATGGAGAGGGTAAGCTAAATAAGATATTATTGAAGTGGAAAACATTTCCACTCTCTTGTTCGGCTTGAATAGAAGAAGCAACAAGGTCCTCAATAAGTTTTACTTCATCAGTTGTCTTTTCAGATGGTTTCCTAAAATAAAAGAGAGATGCAACTACAATAACTATTAAAAATATAATTACGAGTCTAATTCGGTTCTTCGAGGTTTTTTCTTGCATTATGCTTTACTTATAAAATTATATGGCAATTTAGTAAGAATAAATCAGAAGTCAAATGCCAATTTGTCTATTTTTAATACATTTGATCGCTTTAAGAATACTATTAACAGCAAAATATTAAATTCTAAACAAATGAAAAAAACGATCATTTTAGGAGCTATTTGTTTATTAGCACTTTGTGATATTTCTGTTTATGCTCAAGATAAAGTGTTGAGTATGAAAGATGCTATAATTGGACAGTGGCAAGATTTCTATCCTGAAAATATTTATAAATTAGATTGGCGAGCCGATAAGGATGAATACTGTTTCATCGAGAAAAATACCATTATGGTAGCGTCGCCTAAACTTGCAGCTAAAAAACTGGTGAGTTTAGATGATTTAAATGCAGCCTTATCTGTCGCTTCTATATCAAAATTAAAAAGAATTCCTGCTTTTTCCTGGGTTGATGCTAATACCATACAGTTTTGGGCTAATACCAGTTTATTGCATTATAAAATAAGTGAAAAGAAGGCTCAGGTAGTTTTAAATGCAGATACAAAGGCCGAAAATAAATCGTTTTGTGAAGTCAATAACCAATTAGCTTATACAATTGAAAATAATCTATATTTTGTTGGAAAAGATGGTTCAGATGTTGCTGTAACCTCGGATTCTGATAAAAACGTTGTTAATGGACAAGCAGTTAGTCGTAATGAATATGGCATTGATGGTGGGATATTTTGGTCACCTAGAGGTGAATCTTTAGCTTTTTATCGTAAAGATGAGACAAATGTAACTTCATATCCATTAGTGGATATTAATACTAGAGTTGGAGATTTGCGTGAGGAAAAATACCCAATGTGTGGTATGAGTTCTGAACTTGTATCTGTAGGTGTTTATAATTTAAAGACGTCTAAAACTGTTTGGATTAATGCAACTGACTTTGATAAAGAGCGCTATTTAACTAATGTGTCATGGGGAGCAGCTGGAAAATTCATTTACATACAGGTTTTGAATAGAGCTTCAAATCATATGAAGCTAAACAAATACGATGCTGCTACAGGCGAATTTGTAAAAACCTTACTTGAAGAAAAAGATGATCGTTGGGTAGAACCTCAGCACAAACTAATTTTCCTTACCAATAAACCTAATCAGTTTATTTACCAATCGAATACAGCCGGTTATAATCACATGTTCTTGTACACAACTGAAGGTAAGTTGATCAAGCAACTGACTAAGGGTGATTGGATGGTAACTAAAGTATTAGGTTTTGATAAGCTTGAGAAAAATTTATTTTTCGAATCAACAGAAGTCAGCCCGGCCGACCGTCATGTTTACAAGTTGAATTTGAAATCTGGTAAGCGTGTTCAATTAACCAAGGATGCGGGTTATCATGATGTGAAATTCAGTAAGTCGGGGGCTTATATCATCGATAATTACTCAAGCTTAAATGTGCCTAGAATAATAAATATTGCCGACTCGCGTGGAAAGATTGTTAAGAATCTTATTAAGGCTGAAAATAAGCTTAAAGATTATAATCTAGGTGAAATCTCATTGGGAACTATTAAATCGGCTGATGAAAAAACGGATCTTCACTACCGTTTAATTAAACCTGCAGATTTCGATCCATCAAAAAGATACCCAGTAGTTATTTATGTATATGGTGGACCGCATGCACAGTTAGTAACGAATCGTTGGTTAGGTGGTGCTCGTTTATGGGAGCAATATATGGCTCAACGTGGGTATGTTGTTTTCACGCTGGATAATCGTGGCTCTGCTAATCGTGGGAAGGAGTTCGAAGCAATTATTCACCGTCAGTGTGGTCAGCCAGAAATGGCCGATCAAATGAAAGGTGTAGACTTTTTAAAATCACAAACTTATGTTGATGCAGATCGTATTGGTGTGCACGGATGGAGTTATGGTGGTTTTATGACCATATCTCTAATTACAAATTACCCAGATGTATTTAAAGTTGCTGTTGCAGGTGGTCCAGTAATCGATTGGAAATGGTATGAGATTATGTACGGTGAGCGTTATATGGATACGCCAGAAGAAAATCCAGAAGGCTATGCAATGACATCTCTCATTAATAAAGCAAAAGACTTGAAAGGTAAGCTTTTGATTTGTCAGGGAGCTATCGATAAAACGGTTTTATGGCAGCATAGTTTAAGTTTTGTGAGAGAGTGTATTAAAAATAATGTTCAAGTTGATTATTTTCCCTATCCACGTGCCGAGCACAATGTCAGAGGAATGGATAGAATTCACTTGAAGCAAAAAGTGAGCAATTATTTCGATGATTATTTGAAATAAAAGAGATTTCAAATATTTAGAAAAGCTCGCTTGCCATTTGCATAGCGAGCTTTTTTATTTTGATAGAGTTTGGATATCATCGTTTTGAGCTTACTTTTGATCGAAATATAAAATACAGAGAGAATTGAAAACAAAAATAGACCATAAGAGTATCTGGACAATTGCCTACCCAATTATATTGGGCAGTGTCGCTCAGAATATAATTTCAGTAACTGATACCGCCTTTTTAGGTCACTTAAGCGAAACGGCACTTGGCGCAGCAGCTATTGCAACCATATTCTACTTTGCCATAGTCATGTTTGTTTGGGGATTCGGTTTGGGAACACAAATTGTAATTGCCCGAAGAGTTGGAGAGCAGAATTTTAAGATGGTAGGAAAAACTTTTATTCATTCCTTCTATTTTTTGATGTTTGTGGGGGCTCTTTTACTAGGTTTTATGGTGATTCAATCACCATCTCTTTTGAAATGGATGGTGAGTTCAGACGGGATTTACCAAGCTAGTAACGATTACATCTCTGTTCGAGCCTGGGGTATTTTATTTGCCTGTGTTAATTTGCTTTTCAGAGCATTTTATATTGGTATTGCTAAAACCAAAGTGATTAGCTGGAGTACTGCATTTATGGCTATCGTCAATGTCTTTTTTGATTATGCTCTAATATTTGGAAAATTTGGATTGCCAGAGATGGGGATTAAAGGTGCTGCTCTTGCTTCTGTCATTGCAGAGTTTACGGCTATGATCTTTTTTATTATCTATACTCTGAAGAAAGTCCCTTTAGCTCATTATGACTTGTTTCGTTTTTGCAAAATTGATTGGCCACTATTTAATCGATTGATAAAGGTTTCCTTCCCGATAATGATACAGAACTTTTTGTCCCTGTCTTGTTGGTTTGTCTTCTTCATTATGGTGGAGAGAATGGGAGAGCATGAGTTGGCAATATCAAATATTATCAGAAGTATATATGTCTTGTTAATGGTTCCTGTATGGGCTTTTGGATCAGCTGTTAATACTTTAGTTAGCCAAGTTATTGGAGAAGGTTTTCCTGATAAAATCATGTTGGTTATATGGAGAACAACCCAATTATCTTTTTTATCGGTTTTAGCTTTAGTTGGAATATCAATTTTTATTCCCGACTTGATTATTTCGATTTATACTGATAATGTTCTTCTTATAGAGCATTCGCGACCAGTTGTTTATGTTGTTTTTGGATCGTCTTTGTTATTTCCAATTGCTATAACTTTATTTCATGGTATTTCCGGAACTGGAAGGACCTTGCATGCTATGGTTCTAGAGATTGTAGTCTTATCTTTCTATTTGGGTTCAGTTTATCTTTTAGTACATGTATTTAAAGCATCAATTGCGATGGTTTGGACTTCGGAATATTTTTATGCTCTCTTTTTAGGAACAGCATCTTTCCTATATTTAAGGTATGGGAAATGGCTTGGGAGTGTTGTTTAAATTGTGATCTGTTACTAAATATACCAGATCATATTTTTTATTCAAAGTCAAGAACTTTTGGTCGACCGACATTAAAGTTGCTAAAATTAGGTCGATCTTCTCCTGATAGACCATATTGGGTGTTGGAGAAATCGCTAGGAGCTTTGGGATATAAAGCAAAACGTAATTCGATTGTTTTAAATACCAGGTTTTCGTTATTTAAGCGAAGGCCTAAACCAATGCCATAATAGGCTTTGTTCTTAAAAGGATGATGTTGGTTACTGCCAATAGTTCCAATATCGAGGAAGTTGAAAAATGCAAATCTAAAACCAGCTGCCATATAAGGCGTGAATGTTATATTTTCTAGCTTCATAGTTAACCTTTGAGTACCTATTGCTTCAAGGCTTGAAAACCCACGAATACCAGTTGGAGAGTTAAGTGTTATAAATTCCTCTGGGAAACGTCGGATGCCTAAATTATAATTCAGTTCAACAAAATTACGGAAGCGATATCGTCCTGTTTTACGTAAACGACTGATAAATTTATTTTGTAAGATTAAATTTCCCTGTTCGTAATGATCTTTATCAAAGTAGCCACCTAGGGAAAATTTTGTAAAGAAGTAGGCTTTTGTTTTATAGAAGTGTGTGGCACGTTGATATTCAAAAGCTAAATATTTCCGATAAGAAAATTCTCGATCTTCAAAACCTCCCGTTAATTGCATCATGTAACCATAAGGGATGTCCTCAGTTCTACCAAAATTATAAATGAGATTCGATTTAAAATATTGGGTTTGATTAAGGCTAATACTGGCTAAATAGATCCTTTTGTTGTGGAAGAATTTATTCAGATCTGAATCAACTTTAGGACGTTTGAAAAAATTTAATGATGAAAAACCAAGAGTTGAAAATAGTTGTGATTTTTCTAATTTGTTTTCTGATAGGAGCTTGTATGATCTTCCAAACCACGCAGAAGCATAGTTAAAGTCAAGAGGTTCCTTGTTTAGTATTGGATCATTAGAACTGATTTTATTGGAGTGCATAGTTCTAGAAACTGTCAATCCTCCTGCATATTTGGTCATGTAGGTTTCGAAACGTCTTTTTAAAGCCAATTCAATAAGTGATCTTTTGTAGTTATTACTAAAGGTAAGCCCTGCACTAATATGTGAGTTTATCACATTTTGAACCTTATAGCTAGCTAAGTAGCCCCAATTTTGACTTTTACTGGAATTATATTCAAAGCCAGATCTTATTTCGTGACCTCGACCATATAAGTTTCGGTTGTAAAGCTCTACCGAGGTCGATGTGATTGAACCAATATCGATATCAAACCCCCAGGAAAACTGATCCTTCACCAACAAATAAAGATCCACTAATTCTGATGAACCCATTACAGGGATCACTATAAATTGTGCATCCTTAACGTAGGGGAGATTACGAATTAAGCGTTCATTTTCTGCCGTGTTGTAGGCATCTAATGTATCACCTTCTTTTAGATAAAGGAGTTTCTTTATATGATTTCTACTACTTGTATTATGAAGTTTGTTGGCCGTCTTTTCAAGCCAAATTCTGGTTTTTTGTAGAGAATCTATAAAGTTGGGTTTGAATGGCTGTATGACATCAATGATAAGCTTATTGATACGTTTCCCTTCGTAAGGGACAAATACCTGCCCACTTTGTTCTCTTTTTTTATTAATGATTAAGTCCTCCTTGTTGGGAGAAACAAAGAATAAACCATAAAGTTCTTTGGTTATCCTGTTTTTGTAAGCTTTAGATTTTAGTTTTTTATAGAAATCACTGCCCTTCTTTAGTGTATCGTCTTGTAGATTAGTGTAAAGAGGTTTGGTGAGTAGAGAATCTTCGGACACGTGACTTATGATTTGCTCAAAAAGAATATCAGAAGGTCTTGATAATTGGGCATGAGAATCTAACCAATTGTTGAAAATCAGTAGAATAAATAAACAATATATAATGCTTTTTTTTATGCCTAAAAATCTTGGTTGTAATTAAAGATAGCAAAAATAGAAGATGAGAAGGTTATATTGAATTTAATCTTTTGAATTCATAGATTTTTCATGAATCATCTTAACTTGTTCATCAGTCCATTGCCATTTATCACCTACTCTTACTTCACCAATAATTTGTTTTTTATTGAAAAATTCTAAGGTAGTTATAGCACTGCCAAGCCCGTAGCGTTTTAGGCCCAATTTAGAATTGAGTCGGTCATAGTTTATTGTTTCTTTTCTTCTAAAAATGACCAGGCTGTAGTAGTAAATAGAAAATTCCCGTTTTTCATCATCAAACTCTATTTGATAAAGGATTCTATTTCTCTTTATCGAAAGTAGTAGAATGAATATAACGATAAGTGTCAATTCATAAACCAGATTTATCCCCATGAAAATAAGAATAATAACCTGAAGAATTAACAATAAGCTTAATTCACTTTTTATTCTCTTCCCTAGAGAAAAGTCAGCATTATGAGGTGTGTAATTTGTCATACTTTAATTTTTTGCATAGTTAAGCCTTTTAGAGGAATCTATGGTAATCAGGACGGGTTTTGTTGAGCATTATATTAGATGTAGGTGCATCTTATTTATTGAATCAAAAAAAAACATCCTAATTCATATTGAAAAAGGATGTTTTGTGATTCAGCGCAAGCCTTAATGTTTTAAAGTTGCTTTAAAATATCTTTTGCAGAAGATCTGTTTTTATAGTCAGGATCGTATTGCAGATATTTGATTTTTCCATTTGTCCCAATTACAAATGTTGCAGGAACGGGAAGTGTCTGACTGGAGTTGCCGTTGTCCCAGATTAGGTCAATTTCATATTCTTTGTACTTATTCTGTAATGTTTCAGGTAAAATAAAATCGACACCAAATGCTTTCATTATAGTATTGTCTTTATCCCAAAGTACTGGGAATTCAGCTTTAGTTTTTTCAACTGTTTTGTTAATGTTTTCTGTTTGTTCAGGTGAAATTGCAACGATTTGTGCACCTGCTTCTCTGAAATCTTCAAGGTGATTTTGAAGCTCACTTAAATGGCGATTGCAATAGGGACACCATTGACCTCTATAGAAAACCACAATGAGTTGTTTTTCTTTTAAGATATCAGCGCTATTAAATTTTGATCCGTTTTGATCGAAAGCTTCAAACTCAGGAGCTTTTTGTCCAATTTGTAAACTGCTTTCTGGTTTCTGAGCAAAGGTGTTTATGCTGAGAATAGCTAATATGCCAACTAATAAGCGTTTCATACTTTGTGATTTTAATAAATAACAAAACAAACAAATCCAAAAAAGAGTGTGCTGTCTCTCTTTTGTAAAAATATGAAATAAAAGACTAGTGTATCTTAAAATAGTCCCGTTAATTGTTAATGTCGTGTTAAAGATCAAAAAAAAATATCCCATGCCTAAATTAGGCATGGGATATCATAATCTTGTTTTAATCGCTTAATTATGCTTTTTGAAGACGCATAATTTTGTAGGTTGTGTTGACTCCAGCTTGGTGAAAAAGAACTCCTACAGGACACATTTTTAAAGTTTTCTGTAGACAAGACTCTATTTTATCATCGCTAGCATCAGTTTCAACTCTAAGTTCTACTTCAACATCTGTAAATGTCGCTGCACCATCTTTTTGGTGACCAATAGTATCAACCTCCAATGCCGAGAATTCAAATCTCATTTTTTTTGAAACAATATTAAAAATTGTATTCACACAACCTGAATAACTCATCAAGCAAAGTTCAAAGGCAGTTGGACCTAAATCCTGTCCACCTTTAACCTCTGGTAAATCAACAATAGTTTCGTGTCCTCTATTATCAGTAATTACTGAAGATATTCCATGTGTCCATGTTGTTGTAGCTTTCATCTTTTTAGTTTTTTATGCGACTGCTGATAATTGATTTGATATCAAGTTTCACTTAGTCTTTGGTTTTTGAATATTTAATAATGTATATGGCTACAAATATATTTAAATATCCAAATATATGAAGTTGTGATTGTGTGTTTTTTAACATTTAGCTTTATCATGGTATTTTATCTTCTTAATAAGTTTCGATAGGAATTTAAAAGTCTTATTTCAAACCTTTGCAGTGATTTTTTCCAGCTTTTTATTATGAATCTTTAGATAAACACTCCTAAATTGTATTTCTTTGCTTTTATCAAACTTCTAGAAGTCAGCTATAATTCTATACTATTGGGATAGTTGATTAAAATAAAAAACAAAATTATTGGCATGTCATACAGCGATTTAAAAGAAAAGTGGTTAGAACATTATAAGACAGCTCCTGCTCAATTAGTGAAAATGGGAGATGTAAAAGGTCTTATTAGCGCATTTAATGCAAATGTGGATGCAGTGATCAAGGTCAATGGGAAATTTATTGAGAGAATCATCGCTGAAAATAAACTGGATCTAACTAAAATTGTTGGAGAGGGAGAGAATTGTATTCAAACAAATGAGGATGCAATACGTGGATTTTTGCAATGTTTCCAAGCGGGAAAAGCAGAAGAATGGTTAATTGAAGACAAAGCCGTTTTTAATTGGTTAAATGAAACAATTGGCTACGATAAACTTCAAATGGGGGGGCAAGGTGGTATTGTTGCCAACGTAATGGCTGTTTGTGGTGTTGATTCTGTTTATGTGCACTGTGCATCTTCGCCAAAAGAACAGTCTCAGCTTTTTTTAGATCTAGATAATCTTTTGACTGTTGATGATAATGGGAATGTGGCCCAGGCTTCAAAAGTAGATCGCAAAAATGATTTACCCCTTATTCATTGGATTATAGAATTTGATAAAGGAGATGAAATAAATCTAAACGAAAGGGTTTATACTTGTCCAAAGGCAAATCGATTCATAGCAACTTACGATCCTTTGAATTTTAAATTGCACATCGATGAGCATTTCTCGAATAAGATGTCTCAAGCTGATATTAATCCTGAATATATCATCCTTTCGGGTTATCAAATGCTTCATGAAACACTGAAAGATGGTAGCAAAGGAGCGGATAAGATAGATGCTTCAAAGATTATGATAAAGGAATGGAGGGAGTCTTGTCCTGATAACCTATTGCACCTGGAAGTGGCCTCAACTCAAGATAAGGCTGTTCGTAAACATTTGATTGATTCTTTGGTGGAGAGTGTGAATAGTTTGGGTTTCAATGAGCGTGAGTTGATCGATATTCTTGAAGTTATAGGGGAAGAAGAACTAGCTGCAAAATGTGAGGCGAATATCAATGCTCAAACTATGTTTGAAGGTATGCTTAAAATATATGAATACACAAAGTGTCCTCGAATGCAACTGCATATGTTTGGTTTATATTTAACCCTTCAGAAAAAGGGTTTTAAAGTTAGTCCAATGCAGAATCGTGATGGTATGCAATTAGCAGCTACTGTTGCCGCAGCAAAGGCGGGAACTGGTGGCATTAATACGAAGG
Source organism: Ancylomarina euxina (assembly GCF_003863355.1). Classification (GTDB taxonomy): domain Bacteria; phylum Bacteroidota; class Bacteroidia; order Bacteroidales; family Marinifilaceae; genus Ancylomarina; species Ancylomarina euxinus. Next base: position 74,266 of record NZ_QQWG01000021.1, read on the forward strand.
AAGTGTTACTGTGGGCTCAGGGGCATCAGGTTTCGGATGTTGGACTGAATGAGTTAAGTAATCTTCAAAATTTAGTATCAGAAAAGTTTGGGGAAAATAGTTTATTAGAAACAGGTATCTTCGAAAATGAACGAATTGAAGTTATTGCGGTACCAACTATTCTAATTGAAAAACCAGTAACTCTGGTTGGAATGGGTGATACAATTTCTTCTGTATCTCTTGTTGGGGCAAGGTAAAACGAAAGCATATTAAAATAGAAAAAGCTATTCCAAAGGGAGTAGCTTTTTTTATTAAGTTTTATTATCAAGGATCTCACTAATCGTCCTCAAACAAGTCGCAATTTCTCTTTTAAATGGATGATTAGGCATGATACCACTTTCTGCATCTAATCCATTTAAAATACCCATCCATATGGCACTTATGCCAAATCCAATAAGAATATCTTGTTTGTAGTTCTGAATAAAGATACTTCTGTAGTCTTCAGTGAATTTGTTGAATAAGACAGCTACATTAAAAGAGTAGGAGGGATCCCTATTTTCACAGTTTTTTATGTGGAAGTTTATAATGTCTACAAAATTTGAGCTTAGTTTTTCAGCAGCAGAATAAATACTATTTTTCTGTTCAAGACTTATTTCCAAATCATTCAATCCTTGCTTGATTAGTAGATGGATATCTTGAGTTTCTAGATTCTCCTTTAGCAATATTGGGTCCATGTTTTTTCTTTAAATTGAAAGGCTAATTTACATTATTATTTCAAATGATACAGTCTTATTTAGATTAATTTTAAAGATTGAAAACTAGTCATAAAAAACGCCTCGTAAGAGGCGTTGAGATATTTTAGTAAGTATTAAGCGGTCTGTAGTTCTTTGGCTTTCTTTTTGTGAAGTAAATATGAAGGTAGCCACGAGAAAAAAGCACCAAGTAATGCCACGATTACAAGTAAGCTTGGGTTTCCAATATCTTTAAGTGCAAATACGATTGCAATAAGAAGGATATTCACTGCCATAATTCGAATAGAAGCATGTACGTGCTTAAAACCTAAACTAACCATACGGTGGTGCACATGGTTTTTGTCTGGCTCAAATGGAGATCTTTTATTCTTAATACGAATAAACATCACTCTAAGTGTATCAAATAAAGGAACAGCTAGAATACCAATAGAAACAGCAGGAGCTGATTTAATCGCATATTTAAATTCTGGGTAGATATTCAGTTCGTTGAAGTGGATCATTAAAATTGAGATTAATAATCCTAGAATAAGTGAACCCGTATCACCCATGAATATTTTATTTTGTTTGCCAAAGACATTGTATCGGAAGAAGGCTATTAAAGCGCCTAAAAGACTACCTGCGAGGACAACATATTCATAGTGACCTGTGATGTAGAACCAAATACCGAATGTTAAAGTACATAGTCCGCTGATACCTGAAGCTAAGCCATCAATACCATCAATTAAATTAAAGCCATTGGTAATTACAATGATGACAAAAATTGTAAATAGAATACTGACAAAATAGTTTAATTCATGAATACCTAATATACCATGAAAGTTAGTGAAACGAATATCGCCAAGAATGATTACAATAAGAGCTGCAAAAATTTGACCTAAAAGTTTCTTTTTAGGAGAAATCGCCATGATATCATCCTTTACTCCGAGTCCGAATACAATTAAAGTTGCAGCAATAATATACTTAAGCTCATGAATTAGGAAACCATTACTAAATATTAGAATGGATAAAGCAAAGCCAATAAAAATAGCAATACCACCTAAGGACGGAACAATAGTTGTGTGGGAGGAGCGATGATTGGGTTCGTCATACAATTTTTTCTCTTTTGCAAGATGTATTACAGAAGGAATAATCTTGTAACATACTATTAAAGAGAAAAGAAAACTAGCAATAATGTAGAAGTGATGTGTGAACGGATACATAAGTTTAGTTTCAATTTTCAAAAGACTAGAACAAAGGTATGAATTAAATATAGAAAGTCAAGTTGTCAAATCTGTCAAGTTTGTTTAATAGTATGAAAATGATGAATAAATTATTGAATAATAGGTGTTATTTATTAAGTATTAGTTCTTAGTTGTAATTTTTAAATATTGAATATGAAATTGCGATTATTTTAGATATTCGTATAAAAAAACAGGGTTAATGTTTTTTTGAATTATGGGTTTAAATTTGAGAAACCATTTTGCAATCGATATAGGTCTTAGCATAATAATTTACATGGAAATAATTGCTTAAATTAATTTGTTTACGGCCTGTTATATATATTGTTTGTTATTCCTATGAGTTTTTATTTACTTTAATATATTCGAATTTAAAATGAAAATAATTTTGGTATAATGTAACAATATGAAATTCAATTGTGGGATTTTTATAAAGTCTTATTAGTTTATATCTAGACTTGTATGGCTGTGATAAATAAAAGTGGGATTTAAAGTTGATTGTAGGATTTAAGGGGAGAGTGTGAAATATAAGTTCTGACTCAATATTTAATTCTATTTTAAGCCCAACTATTTACGGGTTAGAATTGTCTAAATAAAAAAAAAGAGTTGGAAGTTAACCTCCAACTCTTTTAGTTTTGTAATCTTCTTTATTTAATATTTCAATGATTTTATCTCGATGATCACCTTGAATGAGGATTTCGCCATCTTTAACTGATCCTCCTACTCCACATTTCGATTTTAGAAGTTTACCAAGGTCTTTTAGATCTTCTTCATTTCCAACAAAACCTGCAACAAGTGTAACAGCTTTACCTTTACGCTGTTTTTTATCTATCATCACTTTTAATATTTGTTGCTTAGGAGGAAGAGTTTTCATTACTTCTTCGTCGTCGTATTCAAACGCATAATCAGGATTGGTTGAATACACGATGTTTTTTTTATTCTTTTTAGCCATGATTTAGATATTTAATGATACAAATATAATTACAAATCCTAGCGACTAGCACATGCCACGCATTTTTTACTCTCTGGCATTAATATGATTCTACCTAATGGTATTTCTCGGCAGCAATTTACGCAATTGCCAAAATCGGTATCGTCAACATGATTTAAGGCGAACTCTAAAGCTTTCAGTTGAGTTTTTCTTTGTCGTAGAGCTGCTTCGTTTATACTTTTATTATTAATTGCATCCATGCGGCTTATTCTTCCTATTGCACAATCTGGTGAAATAGGTTTGGTTAGATCGATAAGCTTAAGGATATCATCATTTAATTTTATAATTTTTTCTTCAATCTGACATTTAATATCTTCTTTGTTGATTGTTTGCATGTCTTTATTGTATTGATGCTTTGTTTTTTGACTTAGTATATAAATCTATTAAATAGCCTAATAGATTAGAGAAAAATATCCCTATTGGGTGTTAATTTAGATTCAAACTAAAATGTTTTAAGACAGTAAAAAAAAACCATAAAATGAAGGGTGATTAACACTTACTCTTTACATTTGAGAACTGAATTATTGTTGATATTACTGAATGAAAATCATTGTCATTCAGGTTTTTAATGTAATTTTGGGGTTAAAAATTTATTTATTTTATCATAGAAAGTGATGAACAAGATAGTTGAAAAAGAATATTTTTCAGAGAAAATCGTGAAAATCGTCGTAGAAGCACCTTTGATCGCAAAATCTCGGAAGCCAGGAAACTTTGTAATTTTACGTGTTGGTGAAAAAGGAGAGCGAATTCCTTTGACCATTGCAGGCGCTGATGTTGAAAGAGGAACAATTGACCTAGTTGTACAAAAAATGGGTGTTTCTTCTACAAAAGTATGTGATCTTGAGGTTGGTGAATATATTACTGACTTAGTAGGACCACTTGGTAAACCTACTGAGATCCATAACTTGGGTACTATCCTTTGTTGTGGTGGTGGTGTAGGAAATGCACCTTTATTACCAATAGTTGAAGCTTATAAAAAAGCTGGAAACAAGGTAATTACTATTTTGGCTGCTCGTAACAAAGATTTAATTATTCTTGAAGATGAGATGCGTAAGCATTCTGATGAGTTGATTATCATGACTGATGATGGTTCCTATGGTAAAAAAGGACTAATAACAGAGGGAATGGAAGAGGTTATTAAAAGAGAAAAGATTGATGAGTGTGTGACTATTGGTCCTGCAATCATGATGAAATTCTGCTCTCTTTTAACTAAGAAATATGAAATTCCTACAGTTGCTAGTTTAAATAGTATCATGGTAGATGGTACAGGTATGTGTGGCGCTTGTCGTGTTACTGTTGGTGGAAAAACCAAATTTACTTGTGTTGATGGTCCTGAGTTCGACGCTCATCAAATCGATTTTGAAGAGATGATGTCACGACTTGGTGGTTATAAGAAAGAAGAAGTTGATAAATTTGATCAATTTCAGAAATAGAGAATTCAATCTAAGAATAGCAACACAAAAATACCAGGACAATGGAAAGGTCTGAAGAATATATAAAAAACGAAAGAAAACAAGACTGGAGAGTAGCTCTTCAGAAAAAGATAAAAGCTAAAGATCGTATGTCGATTGAGCGTGCTCTTATGGCTGAAACAGCGCCAGAATTACGCATCACATCGCAACGTATCGAAGTAAATATTGGGCTAACGCAGGAACAAGCTCTTACGGAGGCTAGCCGCTGCATGGACTGTGTTAATCCGACTTGCATGGAAGGGTGCCCGGTAAGCATTAATATTCCTAAATTCATTAAAAATATTGAGCGTGGTGAAATTCTTGAAGCTGCTTCAGTATTGAAAGAAACATCTGCATTGCCAGCTGTTTGTGGTCGTGTTTGTCCTCAGGAATTGCAGTGTGAGCAGAAGTGTTTCTACGTTGAGAAATTGAACCAGCCTGCTGTAGCAATTGGATACTTAGAGCGTTTTGCTGCCGACTTCGAAAGAGAGTCGGGACATATTTCTACTCCGGAAATGGTCGCTGCAAATGGAATTAAAGTTGCCGTAATTGGTTCAGGTCCTTCTGGATTATCATTTGCTGGTGATATGGCTAAATTAGGTTATGATGTTACCGTATTCGAAGCACTGCATGAAATTGGTGGTGTATTAAAATATGGTATCCCTGAATTCCGTTTGCCAAACGCAGTGGTTGATGTAGAGATTGAAAGTTTACGTCGTATGGGTGTGAAATTCATCACTAACTATATCGTAGGTCAAACTGCAAGCCTTGATGATTTAAAGGCTGATGGTTACAAAGCATTTTACGTAGGATCAGGTGCTGGTTTACCACGTTTCATGAATATCCCTGGTGAGAATGCCAATGGTATTCTATCTTCAAATGAGTACTTAACTCGTGTGAATTTGATGGGGGCTGATAGCGAAGAGTCTGATACTCCTGTATTGCGAGGAAAGAACGTTGTAGTTGTTGGTGGTGGTAACACGGCTATGGACTCAGTTCGTACTGCTAAGCGTTTAGGTGCTGAGCGTGCAATGATTGTATATCGTCGTTCAGAGGAAGAAATGCCAGCTCGTGTTGAAGAAGTTCATCATGCTAAACAAGAAGGTGTTGAATTCTTGACTTTGACAAATCCAATTGAGTACATTGCTGATGAAAATGGTCGTGTTTCTCAAATGAAGGTTCAGAAAATGGAATTAGGCGAGCCGGATTCATCAGGTCGTAGAAGACCAGTTCCTGTTGAAGGATCAGAGTATATTCTTGACTGTGAAGTTGTGGTTGTGGCTGTTGGAGTATCTCCAAATCCATTAATTCCTAATTCAGTTGAAGGTCTTGAAGTTTCTAAGTGGGGAACTATCGAGGTTGTAAAAGATAAGATGCAGTCATCTATTCCAGAATTATTTGCTGGTGGTGATATCGTTCGTGGTGGTGCAACTGTAATCCTTGCAATGGGAGATGGTAGAAAAGCCGCTAAGAATATGGACATCTATTTAACTGAACAATACTTGTCTAATTAATTGGAATAAAAAGTGTAAGTTTAAATACGAGCACTTATAATAATATTGATTTTAAAAATTCTTAATATGAAAGAGTTCAAATCATTAAACGATATTCTTGATTTTGCCATTAACGAAGAAGCTATGGCAGCTGAATTTTATACAGCACTTGCTGCAAAGATGAAGCATAAACAAATCAAAGAAACATTTGAGCAATACGCAATTGAAGAAATGGGACACCGTGCCAAGCTTGAAGCTATTAAAAATGGTAAGGGACAGACGTTTTCTGAAACTATGGTTGCTGACATGAAAATTGCAGATTATTTAGTTGAAGTTGACGAAGAGAAAACGAATATCACTTATCAGGAGGCATTAATTATTGCTATGAAGAAAGAGAAAGCTGCTTTTAGATTGTATAGCGATTTGGCTGCTGCAACAACTGATGAAGTTGAAAAGAAGTTATTCTTGAACTTAGCTCAAGAAGAGGCTAAGCACAAATTAAGATTCGAAGTAGAATACGACGAAAATATCTTAACAGAGAATTAGGATTCTCTTAATTATGGAAAAGAGGGTGTCCAAAATCAAGGACATCCTCTTTTTCATTAATCCTTCTCGAAAGTATTTTTTAGTTGATTATTGCTAATTCAAATTTACGGTTCAGCATTTTTGCTTTAAATAAGTCAAAAATCACTTC
>NZ_QQWG01000022.1 GCF_003863355.1 Ancylomarina euxina
GGTACAATACATGTAGAAGGCATTCTTCTTTAAATTATCTTTCGCCTTTAGAATACGGAAGGCTATTAAATAATCAAAAGAGAGCGGCATGACTTAACTTATTGTCCACATTTTTGTTGCAAGTCCAGTTGGAGAGCCACAGCTTTTTTTTTTACCCTTTATTCATGAAGTAAAACCTAAACATTCTCCTCCTTAAAAAGGAGGAGTACCCAAACTTGTTTGGGGGAGGTGGTTTGTCTGTTTGGACTTGCAACAAAAACAGGGGCAATGATAAATTGACCCTATTCCGAAAGCTTCCGGAACCCCCAAGCGGCTTAAACTATAGCTTAGGCAAAGTTCTCCTTTAGAGCTCAAAGATATGTGTCGAAATTAGGTTTTTGAGCCTGAATAAGCATCATAATTATAAAGACCTATTCTATTTTATGTATGTTAGTTGCTTTACTATGGTTTAATTTACTGTTAGCTAGTTGCTTTTTTATAGATTTGGGAAGCACAAAAATTGAGAAACTGATTTTATTGATATGTTACGACTCTTTATATACCAACTGAGTTTAATCCGATGCCATTTAAACTTATAAAAACTTGTGCATATTAATATTTTTTGCAAGAATAAAAAGGCCATTAGATACAATGCTAAGGGTTAATGCTAAGAATAATAGCAACTTAAAATAAATAACAGATAGTGGGATAAAGTGCATGGCACCTTACCGACTTGTTAGCATTCATATAAAACCACTACAGACAGACAATGGTTATAGATAAAACATATCATCCCAGTTATCCACTTAATCAATATGTTGATTTAATTTGGGTTGGTAAAGGATCTGACCTTAAAATTAGTTCTAGCCATCATGCTGCCTTATTTACAGAGTTGATTTTCAATTATGGAGATACGTTCAATATTGAAGGTCAAAATGTTGAAAATCTTGCGTCTAATATCGACCATCAAATTCTTTCTGGATTAAAAACAGAACCATTTCAAACAAAAATATCAGGAGCTTATAGTAATGTTGGGCTGATTTTAAAACCATTTTGTTATGGAATGATTTATAATAAGTTTGGGACAAAAGCAATGGAACAAATTTCTGAAATGTTATTTGAACATCTTTTCATCCCGACAAACCCTGATTTTGAAAAAGTTGAACAGTATCTCTTAAAAATATTTAATGTAAATCCTGTTGACAATGATTTAGCAAAGTTTGAAAAGTATGTTTCTTCTAATCTACTTGAAAAAGGAAGTCTAAGAGATTTTAATATGTCAATTTCAATATCACAAAAAAGCTTCATTCAAAAATTTAAGAAACATTTTCTTCTTACACCAAGTGAATATATAAAACTTAAACAGGTGAATTATGCTATTCAATTACTACAGAGCAATAACTCTAAAAAACTTATAAATATTGGATTGGATTCAGGCTTTTATGATCAATCTCACTTCATTAAGGTTTTCAAGAAATTTTGTGGAGTAACGCCTAAGCAATTTTTAAAAGGCTAAGTTGACAAGGGTAAATTCTGTACTATTTTGAATCATACTCAATATTTAATTTTGTAAATTAATTTAAAAATAAGATTATGAGGAAAATAGTATTGTATATAAGTATGAGTGTTGATGGATACCTTGCTACAAAGAATGATGACATATCGTGGTTATCGGTTGTAGAAAAGGAAGGTGAAGATTATGGATATGGAGATTTTTATAAAGACGTAGACACCTACATTGTTGGAAAAACAACTTACGACACAATTCTTGAGTTAACAGGCGGTGTATTACCTCAAGCACAAAATCTAGATTGTTACGTAATCACGAGACAGGACATAGATAACAAGGAAGGTGTTAAGTTCTATAATGGCGACTTAGAAACATTGATACATAAATTGAAATCGGAAGACGGAAAAGATATTGTTTGCGATGGCGGTGGACAAATTGTAAAAATGTTGATGGAAAAGAATTTAATTGATGAATATATTATCTCTGTAATTCCAATTTTTCTTGGAGAAGGGAAGCGTTTATTTAAGGGAGGGGTAGATACAATAAACTTAAAAGCACTTCCAAGTAAATATTTTGAAACTGGTCTTGTTCAACTTCATTATATCAAGCAATGAGAAATATTATAATAAAAGGAGCAAGGCAAAACAATTTGAAAAATTTGGATGTAGAAATTCCAAGAAATCAAATTGTGTTGTTTACAGGAGTATCTGGTTCAGGAAAATCCTCGCTTGTTTTTGAAACCATAAACTCAGAGGCACAACGGCAACTTTATGACACCTTTAGCACATTTGCAAGAAGCAGAATGCCTAAGTATGAGCAAGCTGATTATGATTTGGTTGAAAATTTATCTCCTGCAATTCTAATCGAACAAAAAAGGTTTTCAGGAAATTCAAGGTCAACAGTTGGTACAGTAACTGAGATTTTTACTTACCTGCGATTGTTATATTCCCGTATTGGTTCTGAATTTATCGGAGGTTCAAATCATTATTCCTTTAATTCCCCAGAAGGAATGTGCGAAAATTGTAGTGGAACTGGTAAAGCAACAAAAATTGAAATTGATTCTCTGATAGATTGGGATAAATCAATAAATAATGGTGGGATTTTATTTAGTGATTTCAAAATTGATTCTATTTATTGGAAACAGATTGTAATGTCTAATTTGTTCGATTGTGACAAACCTTTTAAAGATTTCTCAGAATCTGAAATAAATGACTTCTTATATGCGAAAGCCATTCGTTACAATATGGGAAGTGAAGAAGGATTTCTTAAAGGTAATTACGAAGGTATATACAGAAAAATCAATCGGTTATATTTAAATAAAGACATCGCAAGCTTATCAAAAAAGAAGCAGGATGTTTTAAAGTATTACATTCATCAAGGGACTTGTGATAAATGCAGTGGGGCACGATTAAACGAAAAAGCTCTTTCGATAAAAATAAATGAAAAGAATATTTATGAATTGTGCCAGTTGCAATTGAATGAACTGCATGATTTTATTTCACAAATTGAAAATCCACTTGCTGAAACAGTTCTTCAACAAATAAAATTACGCTTGCAATATTTAATAAATATTGGTGTCGGTTATTTAAATCTATCAAGAGAAACAAGTACATTGTCGGGAGGAGAAGCACAACGTGTTAAGCTTGCGAAACAATTAGGAAGCAGTTTAACCGAAATGCTTTACATCCTAGACGAGCCAAGTGTTGGACTGCATCCAAGAGATGTGCATTTGGTCAATGAATTGTTTAAAGAGCTAAAAGAAGCAGGGAATACTGTTTTGGTAGTAGAACACGACCCTGATGTTATAAAAATAGCAGACCACATCATTGACATTGGACCAGATGCAGGAATAAAAGGCGGAAAGATTGTTTATCAAGGAGATTTTATAGGTTTGCAAAAGTCGGATACGTTAACAGGTAAATTTTTGAATGCGCCAATAAAACGACAAAAACCGTTACGAAAATCAAACGAACATTTTCAAATTTCCAATGCAACAGCTAATAATCTTAAGAATATTTCTGTAAGTATTCCTAAGAAAATATTTGTTTGTGTAACTGGCGTTGCTGGTTCAGGAAAAAGCTCATTGATACATAAAGAATTTGTAAAGAGAAATCCTGAATCAATTGTGATAGACCAGAGTCCAGTTGGTCAATCTGAACGTTCCAATTCCGCTACTTACACAGGAGTTTTCGATTTAATTCGAAAAGAATTTGCCAAAGCCAATAAGGTAAATAGCTCTTTGTTTAGTTTCAATTCAAAAGGTGCTTGTCCAAAATGTAACGGATTAGGTTACATTACAATTGATATGGCATTTCTTGATTCAGTAAAATCAAAATGCGAGGAATGTGATGGAAAAAGATATAGCAAAGAAGTTTTAAAGTACAAGTACAAAGGGATAAACATCTTTGAAGTATTAGAACTGACGATTAATCAAGCATATGAATTCTTTGAAAACAAAGAAATCCAATCAAAGCTTAAATTACTTATTGACGTAGGATTAGGATATTTAAAACTTGGGCAACCGCTTTCAACATTATCTGGTGGAGAATGTCAACGAGTAAAACTTGCAAGCGAATTACATAAGCAAGGGAATATTTACATTATGGACGAGCCGACAACTGGTTTGCATATGTCTGACATCAAGAAGATTATTGAACTAATGAATAAACTGGTAGAAAATGGTAATTCATTAATCGTGATAGAACACAATTTAGATGTAATAAATAATTCTGACTGGATAATTGACATCGGGCTTGAAGGTGGGATAGCTGGCGGAGAATTGATTTTTGAAGGAACTCCTGAAGAGATTATTAATTGCGAAAAAAGTTATACTGGAAAATATTTGAAAGAATACAGACAAAGGAAATACGAATGCTAACAATATATAAAAATAATAGCCGAAACAGTAGTAAATTCATTGGTTGTAGCCCGCTTCAACTTTCTTGTAACTTGACAGGAAAGTGCCACGCAGTCGGCTACTATTCTTATACTCACCGTAAACAATTTAATGAAGACGCATTTATTAAAAATGATAGAATTTAAATTTAACTAACTAATACAATTATTAGCAGAGTATGAATGATAAAACAAAAAAAGAGATTAAATTTTTAAAAGTATATTCTGGATTCTTAACGGTTGTTTTATTGTCAACCATCTTTTATGTAATGAATCAAACTAAAGACAGAAACTTTAAAGAAATTAATGTTGAGAGAATTAATATTGTTGAAAGTAATGGTGATTTAAAATTAGTTATTAGTAATAGTAAAAGACAGCATCAAGGAATTATAAATGGAAAACCATTACCGAAAAGAGAAAGACAAGCAGGATTGATTTTTTTCAACTCTGTTGGAGATGAATGTGGAGGATTGATATATGATGGAAATGATAAAGAAGCAGGATTAGTTCTTTCAGTAGATAAATACAGAGATGACCAAGTAATGCAACTTCGATATGTTGAGAATACGGAAAAGGATGCTAGAACATATGGCATGCAATTTTGGGATTATCCCAAAGAAGACGGATATCAGAAAAGAAATAAAGCTTTCGAAGATTTGCAAAAGATAGAAGACAATAAGGAAAAAAGAGCTGCCTATCTAAAAATGAAGCAAGATGGTTTGTTGCCAGAAGATAGAATGTTTGTTGGTAAGAAAATGAACAAAGATGTAGGATTATTTATTAACGATAATAAAGGAAGACCAAGAATAAAAATATATATAGACAATGATAATAATCCAAAAATAGAACTTCTGAATGAGGCAGGGAATGTTTTGGTAAAAGAATAAAAGGTTTACAACAGGCGTTCATATAACATAAACGTGTAGCGAATTCTCGAAGGTTTTGCGCTTTTAATGAGCAACGGGAAACTAGCCATTTCAGAATCGTTATAGTTAAATGTAATCCTAAAATAGCGACCTTGCCTTTTTATAAAAATGAAAACATAAATCAACTAGGGCGCCTACCTTATATAGCGCTATCCGTTGGCTGCAACTTGGTAAGGTCAAGGCATATAGTGTCAATTATGTGACTTGTACAACTGTAAACTATCTCCCTATACATACAAAATACGATGATCGGTACAAAAACAAAAGGTACATTTATGATTTTGCTTTCGGCAATATTCTTTGGTCTTATGCCTTTTTTCGCTCTAAAAATATATGCGGAGGGATTCGATGTTAATAACTTACTGTTGTATCGATTTGGTTTTGCCTTTTTATGGATCGTCTTATTTTGTTTGTATAAAAGGATTGATATTAGAATTAATAAAAAACAGTTCTTTCTACTTTTATTTGTCACCATTATAGGAACCATGATGACAACATACACCCTCTTTTTATCCTATCAATATATTTCTTCGGGACTTGCAAGTACCCTGCATTTTGTATACCCTATACTAACTATTGCCCTGGCAAGTCTGATTTACAAAGAGAAGTTTACTGTTCGAAAAATGACGGCCTTATTTTTATCGATAATTGGTATTGGTCTTTTATCCATAGGCAGTGAAAGCGATTTGAATATGATTGGCATTATTTGGGCTCTGGTATCAGGCCTACTCTATGCCATTTATATTATTGGAATGGCCCATAAGGAGCTTAAAAAAATATCCCCTTTTAGTGTTGCCTTTTGGATTTTTGGGATGACCACTCTGCTCTTTTTTTGCAAATGCATTTTAACCGATCAGATCAATACCAATTTCACACCAAGTTCTTTATTTTATATTTTGAATTTAAGCGTCTGGTCGACCTTTCTTGCAGTGGTTTTGTTTTATAAAGGCATGAAATATATTGGGCCAGGTAAGGCTTCTCTTTTATCAACTTTGGAACCTCTTACAGGTGTTATTGTAGGGATATTGGTTTTTAATGAAAAAATGGACTTGAAAAGCTCTCTGGCAATTGTATTGATCTTAACATCAGTGCTCTCTGTTGTGCAAACAAAAGAAAATAAATTCCACCTCTTGTTTCATAAAATAAGGCAGAATAAATTAAAGAAAGCTTAATTCCAGATATTATGAATAAGCGATTGTTAAAACATCAGTAAAATAATCTGCAAAGTGAACTTTGACTTCGTGTTTTAAGTATTGTGGTAAATCATCAAAATCCTTCTTATTTTCTTTTGGAAAAATAAGTTCATGAATACCCACACGAATTGCAGCGATTGTTTTTTCACGAATACCTCCAATGGGGAGAATTTTCCCTGTTAAGCTTAATTCCCCTGTCATTGCAATTCCTTTTTTAATAGGCTTGCTGTTCGCAAGGGAATGCAAGGCTAAAGCCATGGTAATACCTGCCGAAGGCCCATCTTTGGGAGTGGCACCTGCTGGAACATGCAGGTGAATCAGGTGCTTGTCAAAGAACGTATTAATGCTTTCATCCTTTTCTTCACTCAATAAGGAACGAATGTATGAATAAGCTATATGGGCTGATTCCTGCATAACATTGCCGAGCTGCCCCGTTTGTTTAAAGCCTTCCGATTCATGTTTTATGGCTGACGCTTCGATATAAAGTGTCGCACCGCCATAGGCAGTCCATGCCAATCCAAGGGTAACACCAGGGATGGATTTATTATATAATTCTTCGGTTACAAATACGGCTTGCCCTAGAAAATCGATGATGTTTTTATTACTGACCGTTAGTTTTGTCGGTTTTTCTTCGGCAAGGATAAGTGTCGCTTTTCTCATTATTTTCTTGATTTGATTTTCAAGACTTCTCACCCCTGCTTCTCTGGCATACCCTTCAATAATTTTGGATAAGGCACTATGGGTAATTGTGATTTCTTTTGAAGTTAATCCATGTTCTTTTCGTTGTTTGGGAATTAAATACCGTTTAGCAATTTCAACTTTCTCTTCCAGTATGTACCCGGAAAGCTTAATGATTTCCATTCTATCCAATAAAGGTCTTGGAATTGTATCCAGCTGATTGGCTGTTGTCACAAATAAAATATTAGACAAATCGAAGTGAACATCAAGATAATGATCCAGAAAATTGGTGTTTTGTTCCGGATCCAATACTTCGAGTAAAGCTGATGCCGGGTCGCCTTGATAACTGATGCCGATTTTATCAATTTCATCCAACATGATAACGGGATTGGACGTTTTTGTTCTTTTTAAGCTTTGCGTAATTTTGCCGGGCATAGCGCCTATATAGGTTCTTCTGTGCCCTTTTATTTCAGCTTCGTCGCGCATACCACCCAGAGAAAATCGATAGAATTTGCGATTCAAAGCATCGGCGATGGACTTGCCAATGGATGTTTTGCCCACACCAGGAGGACCAACCAGGCAAATAATGGATCCTGAAACTTTTCCCCTTTTAACGATGGTACTCACAAATTCTAAAATTCGTTGTTTAACATCATCCAATCCATAGTGTTGTTCATTCAGAATCTTGCGGGCTTTTTTTATATCATAGTTGTCTTTCGAGAAAATCCCCCAGGGCATATCGGTCAGCCAATTTAAATAGGAACGTGAAACATTAAACTCAGGAGAAGCTGAATCGAGTATTCTTAATTTATCCAACTCCTCTTGAACGACAATGGCAGCTTCCTTTGAGAATTTGAGAGCCTTAATCTTTTCTTCAATTTTTTCAATTTCTGAAGTCTTGTCATCCTTTTCCAGTCCTAATTCCTTTTTTATCACTTTTAATTGTTCACGCAAAAAGAATTCACGTTGATCGCTGGATATTTTTTCGCTTATCTGCGATTGAATATCTTCTTGTAAGCGAGTGATCTCAACTTCTTCTTTGAGAAGGATCAATAGTTTTTCACTGCGTTTGTGCAAATCAAATGTTTCGAGCAATTCCTGCAACTTAAAGGGATCACTTGAGATAAATGATGAGACAATATCCATTAGAAGCCCAGGAGCCTGCATACCCACTTCTGTAACAGATAGACGTATTTGCTCCTGAAACATCGGATTAAGTTTAATCAGCTCTTTTACAGAATTGATAACGGCTAAGGTATACGCTCTTAGCTCATCGTTAATTTTTCCTCTCTCTTCAATTTGATATCTAACAGTCCAGTGTTCTTTATCGTCGCGTTTTGTTTTTCGTACGTATTCGAAACGTGTAAGTGCTCGGGCAAGAAAGTGAATCTCATCTTCAGTTTTCTCAATAACCTTAATGATTTTAACAAAAGTGCCTGTTTTGAAAAGAACCGAATTTGAAAAATCTTCTTCGTCCACTTCTTTAATAAAGGATATGCCCATAAAGCCATTATTCTTCTCCAAAGAGTAAGTAATTAAATCAACCAATTCGATTCCTGTATAGAGCAAGGGCAGGGTAATGCCAGGAAAGAGTGGTTTGTCCTCAATTGGTAAGACAATAATATTGTCAGGGTAAATGTCAGAAACCAGCACGAGATCTTTTTTGCCTATTTTACTCATAATCCTAAAAATTAGATGAAATAAGGACTCTATTAAATTTAATCAAAAATACAGATAGGAAAAATTAAATTTATTAGAAGAGTCTGCAAGTTTTTATGTCGATGGATTCTTATGTCCAAGCTTCCTAAGCATAATCTATATATTTAACATTATTTATAATTTCTTCCCGTCGCTATTTATTGTTAATTATTAAATTTGATATGAACAAAATAATATTAATTTATATAACTATCAGAATGAGAAAACTAATATTGCCTTTGATCATAGTTTTATTTTTGACATCTTGTGCCACGCATCAAGGCATGATCAGTTCGTCAGCCTTAAATCGTCCAGTGAAATATGAAGATATTGCATATGGGGTTTCTCAAACCAATCAGGTATTAGGACTTGGTGGATTATCGAAAGATGCCTTAATTCTTGAGGCTAAAAGGGAATTGATTAACAATCGACCTTTAAAACAAAATGAAACTTACGCCAATTTTACGGTTGATTTTAAACGATCATTTTTCCCATTCTACAATCAGACAAAAGCTACGATGAGCGCAGATGTAGTAAGTTTTACTAATGATCCGCTAGCTGATCCTTACACCGAAAAATACAAGCAGAAGTTAACTCGTAAAAGTTTAGCAAATGAACTGTTTGAAATTGGAGACTCGGTATATATCAATTATCACGAAAATGGGGTGATTGTTTCAATTGAAAATATTGATAAGGTGAGGGTGCTAAGTAAAACGGCTAGTGGTAACTCCAAAACAAAGTTATATTCAACCAGTAAGATTTATACGAAAAGTAAAGATTATAAAGGATATAAGGTAGGGGATATGTATATCTATTCAAGAAACATAAAGGGAAGTTTTGTTAAAACAAGTGGACGAATAATTGCCTTGGGATTGGATGAAATAATAGTAAAAACAGGTTCACGTAAGTTGAATGTATTTAACTATTGAGATTCGTTTTTAAGAGTCGAATCATATTAAAAGGCATAAAAAAAAATAGAGGGATAGTTCGAAAGAGCTGTTTCTTTTTATATACTGATGTTACATCAAGGAATAGGTTTTATTCATGATAGATTAGCTTGATAAGGGCATTGAAAATTTAGAAAGCTTTTGTTTGCATAAGAAGGAATCATTGCAGAACTTTGGGTGTTCTTTTTTTAAGGACTGTATAGGGATTTATTTGAGAACGATTCCATCAGAAAATGCGGTTCTAATCTATAGGTTTACAACTAGATGAGCGAAATTATAATTAAAAATGCAGAGCAAATTGAGGGCATCAGAAAGAGTTCTCAATTAGCTGGAAATACACTTAAATTTATTAGCGATTATGTGAAAGAAGGCGTGAATACGCTTTACCTTGATACTTTAATCGAAAAATATATACGTGACAATGGGGCAATTCCTGCACCATTGAACTATCACGGCTTTCCAAAATCATGTTGCATCTCTCTAAATGATGTAATTTGTCATGGTATACCTAATGAGAAAACGATTTTGAAAAAAGGGGATATACTGAATGTGGATGTAACCACTATTTTGGATGGCTATTATGGAGATACCAGTACGATGTTTACCATTGGCGAAGTATCTAAACAGGCTGCTAAATTAGTTGAAGATACTGAGCATGCCTTATACTTAGGTATAGAGCAGGTAAAGCCAGGCAATTACTTTGGTAACATTGGATTTGCTATTGGTCGTTTTGCTAAGGCAAAAAAATATGGTGTGGTTTACGAGTTCTGCGGTCACGGTATTGGTATGGATTTTCACGAAGAACCACAGGTTGAGCATATTGCACAACGTAACTCGGGTGAGGTGATGCAGGAAGGTATGATTTTTACAATTGAACCGATGATTAATCTGGGTAAGGCTCGTGCCAAAATAGATGAGAAAGATGGTTGGACAGCCCGTACAATCGACAAGAAACTATCGGCACAATTTGAGCACACTATTTTAGTGACCAAAGACGGGTATGAGATTTTAACCGACGTGGGTGAATACGATATCTTCAAGTAAACATTAAAGGATAAAGTGAAATTTGACTCTTTAATCTTTCAGACTCTTTGACCTTTTTAAACCTTAATTTTTTATGAAAAATGTAGCTGTTATTCTTGCGGGGGGTACTGGTAAGCGTATGGGAGCTTATCTGCCTAAGCAATTTCTGAAAATTGCAGGTAAGTCTATCATTGAGCATAGCATTGCTATCTTCGAGAAGCATACGGGTATCTCGGAGATTTGTGTGGTTATTCATTCAAACTTTGTAGCCGATGTAGAGCGCATTGTCAAGGAGGCTGGTTTTTCTAA
Organism: Ancylomarina euxina; assembly: GCF_003863355.1. Taxonomy (GTDB): domain Bacteria; phylum Bacteroidota; class Bacteroidia; order Bacteroidales; family Marinifilaceae; genus Ancylomarina; species Ancylomarina euxinus. The sequence continues at coordinate 11,159 of NZ_QQWG01000022.1, forward strand.
AGTCCGTAAAATTCTTTGTGGTGGAAAGGAGAGGAGCGATTCAAGTTTAGCTGCAATTTCAGCTTACGAGAAAGAGCTAAATGTGAATTTGATTTTTCATGATGCGGTTCGTCCTTTTGTCAACCAAGGCATTATCGATGATGTGGTTTCTTGTTTGGCTGAGGGGAAATCAGTCGCTGTCGCTATTCCAAGTACGGATACCATTTTCAGGCTGAACGATGTTAAATGTATAGAATCTGTTCCGCCACGCGATTATCTTTATAGAGCACAAACGCCACAGGCCTTTTCTTGCGAAACCATTAAGAAAGCCTATCATTTAGCATTAAAGGATCCAAACTTTAAAGCCAGCGATGATTGTGGTGTGGTTTTAAAATACCTGCCTAAGGAACCGATTCATATTGTAGAAGGTGACGAGAAGAATATCAAGATTACTTTTGAACAAGATTTAGCTAAAGGTGAGAATTTGATTGATTTATAGCTTGAATTTACAAATATAAAATGCCCCTCAGAATATAGATTCTTGAGGGGCATTTCTGTATGTTGTATTTTTCTATTTAGTTTCTATGTTCTACGCGAAGCAAATCGAAAATAGTTTTAACGGGATTAAAAGTGATCGTTGGAACCTCAACAAAAATGGTATTCCAATCAGCCATTGCACCGTTCCAAAGTCCAGGGAGTTCCATAGCTTTTAGTGGTGTACCATTGTGAGCTTTCTTAGAAATAAAACCTGTTTCATGATCAACAAATTGAGTCAAATCAAACTTTTTACCCTTATAATCCTTGATGCCACAAACCAAGTCTACAGGATTGAAATGAGTTGAAGCCGCCAGAATTTTAGCTTGCTTTTTATCCTCATGGTCAATCTGAGAACTTTCAATAATATGCAGAGATGAACAATTATCTGAGTTTTTAACCCAGAATGGACCACCACCAGGCTCGCCCTCGTTCATTACCATACCACAAACACGAATGGGTCTGTTAAGCTTTTTAAGTAGATAAGCTCTAAGTTTATCTGGATTATCGGTTTTTAATGTCTTTGGTGTTTTAATACAAAGTTGCTCGACCGAGAAACTTAGCATTTCATTCAATTTTTCAACACTAAGATCAAGCTTTGGATTATCCAACTCGGCTATATAATCGAACATTTGTGCTTGATATTTTAATAAAACACCAGCCAATGCTTCTTTGTACTTATAGGTCGCTTCTTTTATTCTGTCAGGAACGACATTGTCGATATTCTTAATGAAAACCAGATCAGCTTTTAACTCATTCAGGTTTTCGATAAGAGCACCATGCCCACCAGGTCTGAAAAGTATACTTTCATCGACATCTTTGAATGGCTTGTTTTCCATATCAACAGCAATGGTATCGGTAGAGGCTTTCTGATAAGAAAAGGTCACCTTCAGTTTTCCATCGTATTTATTTTCGAAGGCAGATTTTGATTTCTTAAGTTTTCGTGCAAAAAGCTTCTTGTGTTCTTCGGATATAGTCAGATGTAACTGAGCGGTTCCCTTATAATTCTTGGCATAATGCAAAGCTTCGGCCCAATGCTCTTCGAAAGCCGTTCGGGAATAGTCCTGGTATTTGTGAAATCTTAATAAGCCCTTAGGTTTGTTGCTATAGTTTAGTCCATTTGCATAAAGTAAGGTGTTAAGAATTTCCTTGAAATTATTTTTTTCTAATAATTTCTCTATATCCATACCCTTTTTTTGCAAGGCAGCTCTTAAATCAACAAAAAAGGCAAAATCTTCGATGTTTTCAAAAAACTTAAACATCCCTTCAGGAGATTTATCTTTCATATAGGCAAGATAATCTTCTTCAGTTTCTTGATAGTTCTTGATAAAATCGTAGAGCTTTTGAAACATTCGGGTTGCAGCTCCAGATGCTGGTACAAATTTGATGACAGAAAGTTTCTTGGGACGATTGATGTAGTTATCTCTGAAAACCTTGATTTCTTCATCTTCAATTCTCATAATCCCATCGTTTATGATAGCTGGATTTACAAGATTTACTTTGGGAAAACCTGTTTCGAAGTGTTTCAATTGTTCTTCGATTGTGGTTTTGTCCATACCTCGTTTTTTAATGAGGCTTAGGTCTTTTTTTGAGAACATGATTATGCTTTTTGTAAGTTGTCTAAGGAGCAATATAAAAATTTGTTTTCAATATGAATTCTTTTTTAGTCAATATTTTGATAAGTTATATTGGGTGTTATTCTTAAGTGTCATGAAGACAATGATTTAAGTTAGGGTTTGAAATAAAAGATTTATATCAGTAAAAAAGGATGCGGCTAAATCCTGATTAAGACGAGGGAAATATGACAAGTTTCATGGTGATTGAAATATGCCCATAAGTTTGTACTTTTGCGGCAAAGTAAAAACAAATATGCAAACAAATATATACCCTTGGGGGCATAGCAAACGCTATAACGATTTTCCTGGTTTTTTTAAGAAGAAGTTTTCTGAGCGTATTCAAAAGGTAACTATTGATGCAGGTTTCACTTGCCCTAATAGAGATGGGAGCAAGGGAACTGGAGGTTGTACCTATTGCAACAACAAGAGTTTTAATCCGGCTTATTGCACACCCAAAGAATCGGTGACTGAACAGATTGAAAAGGGAATTTTATTTTTTGCAAGTAAGTATAAAACCCAAAAATATCTGGCTTATTTTCAAGCTTTCTCAAATACTTATGGAGAACTTGATCTTCTAAAACGACTCTACGAAGAAGCCTTGTCTCACGAAAAGGTTATTGGTTTGGTTATTGGTACTCGTCCCGATTGTATCTCTGAACCTCTTCTAAATTATCTTGAGAGTTTATCCAAAGATTATTATATAGCTGTAGAATATGGTGTTGAGTCTGCAAATAATCAAGCTTTAGATGCAATTAATCGGGGCCATAGCTATGAAGAAGCTGAAGCGACGATTTTAGCGACGGCTAATAGAGGCATTCATATTGGTGCACATTTGGTCAATGGTTTACCTCATGATACACCTGAGATGATGTTGGAGCATGCCATTCGTTTATCTAATCTGCCTATAGAAACACTTAAGCTACACCAGTTGCAGATTTTGAATCATACAACAATGGCTAAGGAGTATGCGGAAGATCCTAACCGTTTTCATTTATTTGGCATGGAGGAATATATTGATTTTGTAATAGATGTGATGGAGCAAATGAATCCTGAAGTGATGATGGATCGTTTCGTGAATCAGGCGCCTCCAGGTTGGTTAATTGCACCTAAGTGGGGCATCAAAAATTACCAGTTTGTAGCAAAACTGGAAAAGCGATTGGCGGAAAGAGATACCTGGCAAGGTCGTTTATACAAAAAATCCTGATCGCCTAAATAAGAGATCAGGATTAATATATAGACTGTGGTTGAATTTATTTGATCGTTTTTAGCATATCGGCTGCCTTAGGGTGGCCTAATTTTTTTGCATATTCTAAGTTTGCCTTAGCCAGTTTTGTGTTTTTTATATTAAAATAGGCAATCCCTCTGGCATATATGGCTTGGTTAAATTTGGGGTTTATTTTAATCGCTTTACTATAATTATCAATGGCTTCTTTGTATTTATTCAGGCAGTCTAAAGCAACTCCCTTATTATAATAGAGCCCCGAGACGTCTAGACCATCTTTAATAGCCTTATCGTATTCATTTATGGCAGCATTAAAATCCCCAAGATAGTATAAGGAGATACCTTTATAGTGCAAGGCCTTTAAATGATGAGGATTGGCTTCGAGAATTTGATCGTAATCCTGAATAGCCTCATTGTACAGACCTATGTTTTCGTATATAATCGCTCTATTTAAAAAGACTTCTTCTGAATAGCCCTGGACTTTAATAATATGATTAAGGTCATTCAGTGCTTTATTATTCTCCGACAAAAATGAGTTTGATATAGCACGATTAAAATATGCAGGAAGAAAATCCTTGTCTAAGCTTAATAGCTCAGAGAAAACCTGATTGGCGGCTTTGAACTTTTTCTTCTCAAATAATTCCATGCCCTTTTTATTGAGTTTGTCAATTTTCATCTGAGTACATGATGAAAAACTCATGGCAAAAAGTATGATGAAGCTTATGAATTTTAATCTCTTAATAAGAATAGACATAAAAGGCAATTGTAAATTTTAATCTAATGTAATATATATCGGCAAAACATAAAAGTCTTTTGCCGATATATATTGTAAATTAAAGAACTTCTAGGTCTAAGCACCGAAAAGCTTCTTTATTAAATCTTTCTTTCCCATGTTGATTAATTCAGCCTTTATAGCGTTTCGATATTCATTCTTATACCAGAATAAAAATTTACGCTGCGAGAGTTTATCTTGCTTTGTTTTAGGGGTGTAAACCTCTTTCTGTGTATAAGGGTGGTAGCCTGAATAATAAATAACTGTTGCAACAGTCATTGGTGTTGGTGTAAAGTCCTGAACTTGCTCAAGTTTGAAATCGAGTTCCTTTGTTTTTACAGCCAAATCAGCCATGTCAACACCTTGCGATCCAGGGTGACTAGAAATAAAGTAAGGGATCAGTTGTTGATTAAGCCCTTCTTCCTTATTTATCTTATCAAAGAGATCTTTAAGCTCATAAAACAACTTAAATGAAGGCTTACGCATAATATCTAGAACTTCATCAGAAGTATGCTCTGGGGCAACTTTTAGTCGTCCGGATACATGATTTTTAATCAGTTCTACTGCATACTCACGATTAGCTTTATTTGCTTCTTCGTCCTTGGTCTTGTGAAGCATCAAATCGTATCGAACACCACTACCAATAAATGATTTCTTAACACCAGGGATATTATCAACCGCCTTGTAGATATCAAGCATTGGCTTGTGATTGGTATTCAGATTAGGACAAACATTAGGATGAATACAAGAAGGCCGTCTACAGGTTTGACAGATGCTTTCAAAAATCCCTTTCATCTGATACATATTGGCAGAAGGACCACCTAGATCGGATAAATAGCCTTTAAAGTCATGCATTTTTGTCACGTATTCAACCTCTTTTAGAATTGATTTCTGTGATCGGTTTGCAATGAATTTACCCTGATGAGCAGATATGGTACAGAATGAGCAACCACCGAAACACCCTCTATGCATGTTGATAGAGAATTTAATCATATCATATGCGGGAATTTTCTTGTCTTTATAACGAGGGTGAGGCATACGTGTGTATGGCAAATCGAAAATAGAGTCAAGTTCCTTTTCTTTCATCACAGGGTAGGGCGGATTTACTATAATCTCAGAATCCTTATAAGCTTGAATGAGCTTTTTTGCCATCATGGAATTAGATTCCATTTCGATATGGCGAAAGTTACCTGAAAATTTCTTCTTATCCTTTAAGCATTCTTCATGTGAGTATAGTTCTTGAACTTCCCACTTTTTCTTAGTTGCATACTCATCACCTTTTTTTACAATAAATGAAGTTTGAGGAATGGTTGTTAGCGTTTCAAAAGGAACATTTCTTTTTAGTAATCGAACGATTTCTTTGAGAGGTTTCTCCCCCATACCATAAACCAACAAATCGGCCGCACTGTCGCAAAGGATACTAGGTCTTAGCTCATCTAGCCAATAATCGTAATGTGTTAAACGACGCAGAGATGCTTCGATACCTCCTAATAAAATAGGGGTGTCAGGATATAGTTTTTTTAGAATTTTAGAATAAACAATACTTGGCATATCGGGTCTTTGTCCATGTCTCCCATCTGGCGTATAAGCATCATCGTGACGCAAACGGCGGTTGGCTGTATAATGATTCACCATGGAATCCATATTACCAGCTGTAATACCGAAGAACAAGCGTGGTACGCCTAACTTCTTGAAGTCGCGTAAATCGTCTTGCCAATTGGGTTGAGGAACAATAGCAACCTTTAAGCCTTCATTTTCTAGAATTCGCCCGATAACTGCCGCACCAAAAGAGGGATGATCGACATAGGCGTCACCACTAAATAAAATAACATCCAGTTCTTCCCATCCTCTTTCTGCGACTTCTTTTGCAGAAGTCGGTAACCATTGGTTGTATAATCCTGATATATCGTCTTTCATCTTTTTTTTCTTTGACTGACCGAAATGTAAAATATTGACAGATCGTTTACTGAATCTCTGTCACGATTGACATTGAGACAGACAAAACGTATTGTTTTTGCACTTTTGACGCAAAGTTACTACTTTATTTATAAAGATTTTAAAGAAGCTTATATTTATCCTTAAGAAGAGTTGATCTATTATCTTTGGTAGTTCTGTGTTTTTTTTACAAAAATTGAAGTTTATTTCATGACATATTTTTCATATCATACTCATACAAATTATTGCGATGGCAAAGCCGAGGCTGAAGCTTTTATAAAACGAGCCATCGAACTACAGATGAAAGCTGTGGGCTTTTCTTCGCATGCACCTTTCCCTGTTGAGGTTTCCTGGAATATGGATGAGAAACGATTGATGAACTATGTGAATGAGATTAGGGCCTTATCTACTAAATATCAGGATGAAATTGATGTTTATCTTTCCTTAGAGTTGGATTATATCCCTGGGATTACTAGACCATTTGCAGAAACGAGAAAGCTGTGTGGTTTAGATTATACCATAGGATCTGTACATTTGGTTAAATCACCAGTTGAAAATGAATTTCTATTTCTGGATGGACCAGATACCAATTATTCTGATGGTTTGGAATGTTTCTATAATGGAGATGTAAAGAAAATGGTTAAGGACTATTTTTCACAAATTAACGAGATGATTCTAATTCAAAAGCCTGATATTATTGGCCATATCGATAAAATAAAGATGAATAATAAAGGTCGATACTTTTCAGAAGAGGAGAAATGGTATCAAGATTTATTGAAAGAATCTATTGCTGTTTTAAAGGAAACTGATTGTATCGTCGAAATTAATACGCGTGGGCTTTATACAAAGAAATCACCTGCCTTTTATCCTGACTTTAGTTTTGCAAAAACATGTAAAAAGCATAATATTCCTATGACCATCAGCACCGATGCTCACCATCCAGACGAATTGTTGTTATATTTTAATGATGCAGCCAAAATGCTGAAAGAATCTGGTTATGATTGCATTCGAATTTATGATAAGGGAAGATGGAAAGATATGGGCATATAAAATGTCAATAATGTTGATTAATTATGAGAATAAATACTATTTTTACTCGATTGAAAAACGGCTGAGCATACGTTTTATCTAGTAATTAGAGTTGGTCTTTATTTCTCAGCTGTTTTTAATTAAAAAAGAGTTATAGGTGGATTCATATTCTTTGGAATCATGTTTTTGATTGAAACATATGAACTTAGGTGATGTTTCATAGTCCATTTTAATATAAAATATTTATCGATGAAATTGGTTGATCCCAAAGATTTATTAAAAGCGAGCGAAAGTTTAAATTGGTTTGGAGGGGAGAGTTTTGCCAAGCTATTAATGTATATTCTGCGATTGAATAAATTGAACGATTTGTATTCTGCAAATTGTGAGAAATCAGGGGTAGAATTTATTGATGGTTTGATAGACGATTTGGGAATCAAATTTGAATTTGATGAAGAAGAGTTGAAGCGTATTCCTTTGGATGGAAGCTTTATTAGTATTTCCAATCACCCATTTGGTGGGATTGATGGCATATTACTAATTAAACTTCTTAGTGATATTCGTCCTGATTTTAAGGTCATGGCTAATTTTATTCTTCAAAAGATAGAGCCATTAAAGGATTGTTTCTTGGGTGTAAACCCTTTCGAAGACAGAAAAGCTGCAGCTTCTAGTATGGGAGGAATAAAAGAGGCCTTGCGTCACATGAGCAAGGGGGCTCCACTAGGAATTTTTCCAGCAGGAGAAGTTTCAGCTTACCAATCAGAATCTAAGAATATTACCGATAAGCAATGGCAGCCTTCTATTCTTAAATTTATTAAGAAAGCAGAAGTCCCTGTAGTGCCAATTCATTTTCAGGGAAGTAATAGTTTGATTTTTTACTTGATGGGAATGATTCATCCTGTTTTGAGAACAGTAAAACTACCATCAGAATTATTAAATAAAAAGAATAAAACCATTCGTCTACGCATTGGGAATCCTATTTCGGTTAAGGATCAAAAGGGTTTTACCGATATTAACCAGTACGGACGTTTCTTAAGAGCGAAAACTTATATGCTAGGAAGTGCTGTTGAGGTGAAAAAATTCTATGAAAATAAGTCTGCGGTAAAAAAGAAGAAGGTAGCTGATGTTATTCCTCCAGTAGATCCTAAGTTGATAGGTAAGGAAATTGCGAAGTTATCAGAGCATCTACTTTTTAAGTCGAAGAAGTTATCTGTTTATTGTGCACCTTCGGATCAGATGCCTAATATTCTTAATGAAATTGGTCGTTTAAGAGAAATTACTTTTCGTGAAGTTGGTGAAGGAACCAACCAGAGTATTGATGTTGATGAGTATGATTTATATTACCATCAACTCTTTATTTGGGATGAAGAGAACCATAAAATTGTTGGAGCATATCGTGTAGGTAAGGGGAAGGAAATTTTGAATAAGTATGGATTGAAAGGATTCTATCTGCAATCTTTATTTAAAATGAAGAAGGCTTTCGAACCGGTATTGAGTGAGTCAATCGAACTAGGTCGATCTTTCATCGTTAAAGAATATCAAAGAAAACCGATGCCCCTTTTCTTATTATGGAAAGGGATTATGTACTTCTTGCTTAAGAATCCAGATTGCCGTTATTTAATAGGTCCTGTTAGTATTAGTAATGAGTATTCTAATACATCAAAAGACCTGATAATTAAATTTATTATGCGTAACTATTTCGATTATGAGATGGGGCAGTTTATTAAATCGCGCAATAAATTTAAGGTCAAAGTGAAAGGTCTTGATATGGATATTTTACTCGAAGCTGCGAAGAGTGATATCAATAAACTTGATAAATTAATTGGTGATTTTGAAGTATCTAATGATAAGCTTCCGGTCTTACTCAAGAAGTATATCTCATTAAATGCCAAAATTGTTGGTTTTAATATCGATCCAAATTTTAACGACTGCTTGGATGGTTTAATCGTAGTTGACTTATTTGATGTTCCTGTAAATATGATTGAATCATTGACAAAGGAGATCAATAGCGAAGAGGTTTCGAGTCGTTTTATTACTCGTGAAAAGAATTAAGTAAATTATTTTATTCTTTGTTAACACAATATTTTAAAGAAGCAGAGGTGTAATTGTATATAATTACGATCTTTGCTGCTGAATTTTTTATTTGCAAAAGCCCATCACTTGGATATTCAATATATAATCAAAGGAATTTTTATCGGTCTCATGGCTTCAATACCATTGGGCCCAATTGGTGTCTTAATCATTCAGAAGACTTTGCAGAAAGGTCGACTTGCTGGTTTTATTTCTGGTTCAGGAGCTGCAGTTGCAGATACCCTATTTGCTTCAATCGCGGTATTAGGTTTGGGTTTTGTCATCAATTTTATTCAAGCTCAAGAATTTTATTTTAGATTAATTGGATCTATCTTCTTGGTGTTTGTTGGTTTAAGAATCTTCTTTACAAATACCATCAAGCAATTTAGAAAATCACAGGCACCCGGTAAAAGAGGTATGCTGGGTGATTTTCTGGCCATCTTTTTTCTAACACTTTCAAATCCAATTGCAGTCTTATTTTTTGGAGCCATGTTTGCGGGTGCATCTGTTTTTGGAGATGCGAACTCAACAAGGGTATCTATGTTCTTATTGCTAGGTGTGTTTCTAGGTGGATCACTTTGGTGGTATGGACTTTCAACCTTGGTTAATGTTTTTAGAAAAAAATTCAGATTAAAGCAAATGTTTTGGATCAATAAGATTTCAGGAATCATTATTGCTGTTTTGGGTTTTCTGGTATTTCTTACCTGTTTCGAACCCGTGAAATCATTTTTAGAATAATAGAGAATTAGATTTACCGAATATAGAAAAAGGAGATAGTAATTGATTTACTATCTCCTTTTTTGTTAGGTCTTGTTCCAGTCAGATTATTTTATTGTCACCATGGTTGCACCATAGCCATATTCTTTGAACGAGGCATCCTGTGAATTATGCTTCTTATACTTTCTTTTCAGTTCACTAAGCACTTTTTGTTTTAGTGTACCATTTCCAATCCCATGAATAAAAACGATTTTTTTTCCCTTATTATTTTCATTCTCTCGTAACACCTCATGAAATTTATCCATTTGGAAGTTCAGAATGTCAGCATTTGAGAAACCTGTAACAGAATCGATCAGTTTATTGATGTGTAAATCAACTTCTAAAATATCAGTCTTTGGATTTAGTTTTGGAACTTGAATTTTAGTTTCCGTACTTTCTTTTTCTCGAATCAACTTATTAAAGTCTTTTTGGCTCAACTCATCAAGTTTATGCTCTATGCTATCGGCTGTGAGTTGATGAAGAATGACTTGTTCATGAAAATAATCGGTTAGATGATAGGAATTCGATTTGTAAAATTTCACAGCCTGAATTTTTACGGTTTTATTAATCGGTGTTTTGGGGGTAAAGTCACCTGATTGATAATACAAAACTTGAAAATGAAATGCACTTAGTTTACCAAGATCGTTTTGATCAAACTCAGTTAGCAATATTTTTGAATTCGGATCTATATTGCCTGTTGTAATGCCTTCGAATTTCCCAGCATTCTGATTGAAAAAACTGTAAAGAAGGATTGAATTGGTATCATTTATAAGGTAGAGTTCCAGTGGACTAGAAGTAATTTCATAACCAGCTCGTGGAACAAAGGCAAAATAAACATCTTCCTTTTGAACTTTTAGCGGTTCACTTTTTGCGCTTGTTGTCACTTTTTTATTAGATGATAGACTATGGGAAGCTGAAGAATTTCCCTCAGACTGTGATTCAATGACAACCAGATCTTTTTTAAGAGTTGGAATTTCGAAATCATCTTCATCATTAAGAACCATTACGGTTTTTGCATCGATAATGCGGGTAACTCTACCGCCTCCGGTCTCGCTTAGAAATTTGACTTTATCTCCAATATTTATTTGCATGTGATATCTAGTTTATTGCCAACAGATATGAGACTTTGAAAAAAAATGATTCTATTGAGTGGAATCTGAGGCATAGTTTTATAATACGAACAAAGTTAACTATTTTTGCGCACCAATTCTATTCTCTAACAAAGGAGAGTGGTATTGTTGAGAAATATTTAGAGGAGAGATGGAAATAAGAACCGAAGAAACAGTAATGAATCAAAAGCATATTCAAATATCAGATTTTACCTACGATCTACCTGATGAAAAAATCGCCAAATATCCTTTAGGCAATCGTGAAGAGTCGAAATTATTGGTGTTTAAAAATAATGAAATTAGAGAACGAGGATTTCAAAATTTGCCCGAAGAAATAGCAGAAGGCACAACTATGGTTTTCAATAACACTAAAGTGATTCAGGCTAGGTTGATTTTTTATAAAGAAACTGGAGCTCGTATTGAAATCTTTTGTTTGGAACCCTTAAATCCTGCTGATTATAACTTAGCTTTTCAGGCAAAAGGTGTTTGTACATGGAAGTGTATAATTGGGAATTTGCGTAAATGGAAATCTGGGATTCTTAAAATGAGTTTCATGTTTGAGGGTAAGGAAGAGTTTCTTTGTGCAGAGCATATTGAGAACTTGGAGGGTGCTCATGAAATTAAATTCACGTGGGAGAATCACTCTTTAAGTTTCAGCGAAGTTCTTGAACTGACAGGTAAAATTCCAATTCCTCCTTATTTGAATCGGGATACTGAAAATTCAGACTTAGTTCGTTACCAAACCGTTTATTCTAAGCATGAAGGTTCTGTGGCTGCTCCAACAGCTGGCCTGCATTTTACCGATTCTGTATTTAGCCGATTAGATACCAATGGTGTGAAAAGGGCTGAATTAACACTTCATGTTGGCGCAGGAACTTTTAAACCAGTTAAAGTAGAACAGATTGGTGATCATGAAATGCACACCGAGCATATTCAAGTGAACATAAGTAGTTTGCAGCAGATTATTGATTCTGAAAATGATATCCTAGCAGTAGGTACCACATCTGTCCGAACCCTTGAAAGTTTGTATTGGTTAGGAGTTAAAATTCTGTCAGGAAAAGAGAACCCATATTTACTTGAACAGTGGGACGCCTATATGCTTAATGGAACTTATACTCGTGTTGAATCTTATCAAGCGATTATAGATTTTATGAGAAAGCAGAATTTATCTCTGTTTAATGCCGCAACACAAATTATAATTGCACCAGGTTATGATTTTAAAGTGATTTCAGGATTGGTGACAAATTTTCACCAACCCCAAAGCACTTTACTTTTATTAATTTCAGCTTTGGTAGGAGATCGATGGCGTGAAATTTATGATTATGCTTTGAATAATGAGTTCCGATTTTTGAGTTATGGAGATAGTTCTTTATTGATGAAGTCTTAATCGAAGATATATTAATAGATTTTATTATATTTATTACCGATAAGAGCTTTTGCTCTTATCGGTAGAGTTTATAGCTCAAGATATATCATCTAAAAAAGGAATACGTCATTTATGAGAAATCTCTTCTATATAGTAGCTTGCTTACTTATATCGATTATTGTCGGCTTACTTTCTCCTCTGATTTCACCTGAATTATTTAATTTAGTTAAACTTGATGATGATAAGGAGGTCGAATATACCGAAGTTGTTGAGATTGAACCTGAAGCGGTCATTGAGAAATCTTTAGATCCTAAGATAAATAAGGATAAGAAACTTCAGGTTGAGAAAGAGGTTAAGACTATTCCTAATGATAGTATTGACGACGATAATTATGTAGAGGAGCTACCTCCTGAAACTTTGTTTCGAATTAATAGGTATGGTAAATGGGAATTCTGGAATTATTATCGTGATGTGAGCAGGATGAAGTTCTCAAAGAAAATGAGGAATTTATATGAAGAAACTTATGGGATTAAGAATAAGAAAGATCCTAAGTTTAAATATTCAATACACGTTTTTGCAAGTGAAAAAACAATGCGTATTAGTCAGTTGAAATTAAATGGCTTGTATGAAAACTACGATAACGATGAGAATCTTTATCGATATTTTTACCGCAGTTACGATAATTATTGGGTATGTCGTAGAGAGTTAAGAGATGTTCGATCTAAAGGTTTCCCAGACGCATATATCGTTAAATTATAAATGGGTTTAAGTTCAGGATCTTAAAAAAAATAAGAGACAAAAAAAAGAGTAGCGGTTAGCTACTCTTTTTTTATTTTGTGATTATTGATCTTTAGATCTTGGATGACAATTCTTGATTGTCTCTTTTAAATAATCTCTATCTAGATGAGTGTAGATTTCAGTTGTTAAAATTGACTCATGTCCTAACATCTCCTGAACAGCTCTTAAGTCTGCTCCACCTTCTACAAGGTGAGAAGCAAATGAGTGACGGAAAGTATGAGGAGAAACATTCTTGGTCAAACCAACTTTCTTAGAAAGGTTTTTGATGATAGTGAAAATCATAACACGAGAAAGTTTGCGACCTCTACGGTTTAAGAATAAAATATCTTCGCTATCCTTATCGATGTTTAATTTACCTCTATAGCTCTTAAGGTATAACTTAATTTCCTTTTTAGCTCGTTTCCCAATTGGAATTAAACGCTCTTTGTTTCCTTTACCATGAATTTTAATAAAACCCATTCTGAAATGTAGATTCGAAACTCTAAGGTCAATTAATTCAGAAACACGTAGTCCACAAGAATAAAGAGTTTCTAGAATCGCTCTGTTTCTTTGTCCTTCAGCTTTGTTTGTATCAACAGCCTTAACTAAAACGTCAATTTCGTCAACGGTTAAAGTGTGAGGAAGTTTACGTCCAATTTTTGGAGCTTCCAATAAAGCAGTTGGATTTCTGTCAATTATTTCTTCAAGTAATAAATATTTGAAGTAAGCTTTGATACCAGAAATAACACGAGCTTGAGTTCTAGGACTTGTACCTGCATCGTTAATCCAAGTAACAAAATCCTTAAGGTCCTGTAAAACAACCTCAACAGGGGCTACAGTTCTTCCTTGCTCCTTGAAAAAAGTTGTTAATTTAGTGATGTCATTGATGTAAGCATCAATAGAATTCTTTGATAAAGACTTTTCCAACGTGAGATAAGTCTTGAAATTCTCAATTGTTGTTGTCCAATTCATTTCAATTAATTTTTAAGTATGTAGTTTAGTTGTAATTGTTAATCAAATCTATTTTACTAGTTTTGCTTTAACGATAGCAAGATACGTATTTTTATGATAATATTACAAAACATTGTATGAATTTATTACGTAAGCTTTGTCAAAATCGGATAAGAACTCTATGTTAAACTAAAGTGAAATTTTGACGAAATGAAAATTTTAATCCTAAATGGACCTAATTTGAACTTATTAGGGACAAGAGAAAAAACGATCTATGGATCGGAAAGTTTCGATCAATATTTCGAAGAATTAGTGCGTGTATTTCCTGATTTTACCTTAGAATATTTTCAATCAAATATTGAAGGTGAGATTATTAATAAAATTCATGAAGTTAGATTTACATTTGATGGGATTGTATTGAATGCTGCGGCTTATACGCATACTTCAGTTGCTATTAGAGATGCAATATCGGCTGTGGATATTCCAATTATAGAAGTCCATATTTCAAATGTACATCAAAGAGAAGCCTTTAGACATACGAGTATGATTAGTGCAAGTTGTGTGGGTGTAATTGCTGGATTCGGCTTGGATTCTTATCGATTAGGGGTAGAGGCCCTTTCAAAAATTAATCAAGATAAATAAGTTTTTTTTTGACGAATGGTAAAATTTCTTTTGATAAGAGATTTATTAGTTGCCTTTTTTTTGTATTTATCAAAATTGACGAATTAATGTTTTGAATAGATTAAAATCTAATTCAAGAAAAAAATCATTAAACAGATCTGAGTTATTTAGACTTATTCCATTTATGCGTTTCGCAAACGTTTTACAATGGCCTTCATCCTTAATATTCTGTTATACCATAGGTTTATACCTGCAAAAATTCATACTTTAGATTTTGAAGAGGAAATGAGATGCATAAAGCTATGAATTTGCTTTTAGTTTTGTGTTAATTTGGAGCATAAATCTGGGTGAATTCGATTGTATTATAAGCACGTTTTTGTGAGAATATTGACTTAGGGTTTGTCTCGTTTTTGTTAAGAATTAATGGAATTTTAGAAATTTCTTATGTGTTTATGCTAGCTTATTATAGAGTTCAAAATTTGAGCTTTGTTAATAGATTTACTTATCTTTTAAATATTGATTTAAAAATAGAAGTCAATACTTTATAAAACACTATTCTCCTTTTCATAAATTTGCTATTCATACTGTTATCAGTATACGTTCAGTTTAAAAAAAAACTTTAATTATGAAGAAAGGTACTAAAATCATTGCTACAATCTCTGATAAGAAATGTGATGTTGAATTCTTAACTGAACTCTTTGAGGAGGGTATGAATGTTGTTCGATTAAACACGGCTCATCAGTCTCATGCAGATGCACAAAAGGTGATAGATAATGTACGATTGGTTTCAGATAAAATTGCCTTATTAATTGACACTAAGGGACCTGAGATTAGGACAACTGGGATTCAAGAAGACTTCTTTCTTTCAAAGGGTGCTCATGTAAAAATTATTGGTTCTAATTCCAGTTTAGTGGAAGAAAATACTTTCGCTGTTAGCTATGAATTTTTTGTTCAGGATATTCAAGTGGGGAATAGGATCCTTATTGATGACGGTGACTTGGAACTTTTAGTTATCGATAAAACAAAAGATTACTTGCTTGTAGAGGCGCAAAATGAAGGTTACCTGAAAAATCGTAAAAGTGTTAATATTCCAGGTGTTTCAATTAATTTACCATCATTGAGTGATAAGGATAGAGAATTTATCCAGTTTGCTATCGATCAGGATATTGATTTTATTGCTCACTCTTTTGTTCGTAAAAAAGAGGATGTTATAGAGATTCAGAAGATTCTTGATGCAAGAGAATCTAAGATTAAGATTATTGCTAAGATTGAGAATCAAGAAGGTGTTGATAATATCGATGAAATTCTGGAGTATGTATATGGTGTCATGGTTGCAAGAGGTGATTTAGCGATCGAAATTCCAGCCGCGAAAATACCTGTGATCCAACGACGTATTGTTCGTAAATGTATTGATGCTAAAAAATCGGTGATTATTGCAACTCAAATGTTGCACTCAATGATAGAAAATCCTCGACCGACTCGTGCCGAGGTGAGTGATATTGCCAATGCAATTTACAACAGAACGGATGCTATTATGCTTAGTGGTGAAACGGCTTATGGTGATTATCCTGTTGAGGCTGTAAAAGTAATGACGGAAGTCGCGAAAGAAGTGGAGAAGGAATTGTTGCCAGACAAATTGAAACGAGAGCCCAGACATAAGGAGGTTACTTCAGTTTTGGCACGTTCAGCTGTAAACGCTTCACAATTTCTTCCAATAAAAGCAATTGTGACTGATACACTAACTGGGAGGACTGGACGTTACTTATCTGCCTATAGAGGAAATGTTCCTGTTTATGCTCTTTGTTACTCGAAACGTGTGATGAGAGAGTTAGCTTTATCTTATGGTGTGGAAGCAGATTACAAAGAATTGTTAGCTAGTCGTGATGAATTTGTGAAGGAAGCGATCTTAACCTTGATGGGTAAAGGATACTTTACAAGTGAAGATTCTGTGATTATTTTAGGTGGTAGTTTTGGACCTTCCAAAGGTGTTAGTTTTATGGAAGTTTCCAATGTTTATCAACTAACCCATAAAGTTTAGTCGATTTTCGAATTAGTATAAAAAACAAATGCTCATATCTGATTGGATATGAGCATTTGTTTTTTTTCATTCATCTATTTAGGCATCAAGATGACTTTCATTTCGCAGCGTTGACAGTTGAATTCTAGGCTATATTTTCTGTTATTATCTACCAAATACAGCGGTCCTGGTTTTTCGTCTATCGATTTCACTAGCTTCGGACATTTCCCAAATTCATAGCGCAGGCAATGCTTGGTTACCATAAGTGTTTTACCATCGAAATTTTTCTGAAGTTCGAAGGCTTTTTCAATATCATTAACGCCACATTTTTTGTAGAAATCTTCCGCTTTGCAGTTACTCACATTTCCCATATAAGTAATTTTGTCGGCATAGTACTTTGGATGAGAAATTAAAGGACGAGTTACCTCTTTTTCTGCTAAATCAATTCGAGCCTGACTTAATTCTTCTAGAGTTTTTCTTCGTAGCTCATTCAATAATTTAGCTTGTATGAATGGCGTTTCTTGCAGATTGAGTTGAATAGAGCCCAGTTCATAAATGGAATCGCCCAATTTAGAAAGCTGCTTTTCAATATTACTTTTTGCCATATCTTCATTCTTGGCTAGTTCGAATGACTCATTTATACTATTCGAAGCAGATATGCCATTTTCATCAGTAATGTGCAAGAATAATTGTTTTCCCAATTGTTCAAATAGAATATCTATTGAGATTTTACGAATGCTTTTGTCTTGCTTTAACTCCTTGGCAAACTCGTGATCATTATTACGATATAAAGTCGCACCATCGCAAATCATGCTCATATCATTTGGGTAAATCTTATCACCTTTAACACCATTCACTTGTATGCCTTTCAACAGTTTGCTTTTATTGAAAAAACACAAACCGTCACCGTTGTGAAGGGGTAAATTGCTTTTAACAAGGAAGTGATCTTTTCGAACAGCAATGACCTTACCGATTTCCTTACCTAACGCTTTGGGTGAGAAGAAATTTGCGATTTCAGGCACTCTTCCTTTGAAGAAATAAGAGGTGAAACCACGATTGAAAGTTCTTTCGGGGTCAGCTTTGAAGTTGACATGAATACGACCTGAAGAAGCTCTTTCGAGCGCTTTGTTCTGCTTGATAGTTTGATCTAATTTTTGACTGTAATGACTGGTTATATTTTTGATATATGAAATATCTTTTAATCGACCTTCAATCTTAAGAGAACAAATGCCCGCATTTACAATATCTGAAATCTCATTTGAAAGGTTGAGATCTTTTAACGAAAGGAGGTGTTTGTCTTTTGCCAATATATTGCCCTCTGCATCTTCCAAATTGTACTTCATACGACAAGCTTGACTACATTCTCCACGGTTGGCCGATCGACCTGTAATGGCATGCGAGAAGTAACATTGTCCACTCAGACAAACGCAAAGTGCACCGTTTACAAAGTATTCTAAATCGACATTGGTATTGGCCCGAATTTCTTTAATTTGTTCAAGAGAGAGTTCTCTGGCTAAAATAATACGCTTAAAACCAGCTTTTTCAAGAAACTGAATCCGTTCTAAATCGAAATTATGAGTTTGTGTGCTGGCATGCAATTCAATTGGAGGTAAATCCATTTCCAGAATACCCATATCCTGCACAATAAGAGCATCTGCTCCTAATTTATAAAGGTCATGTATTAAAGCTTCCGCTTCTTTTAGTTCATTGTCATATAAAATGGTATTCATTGTAATGAATACTTTGGCCCAGTATTGATGAGCAAATTTAATCAGTTCTCCAATATCTTCTAAAGTATTGCCCACAGCGGCACGTGCTCCGAATTTTGGAGCTCCTATATAAACAGCGTCTGCGCCATAGTTGATGGCTGCTATGCCTGTTTCCAGATTCTTAGCCGGAGCCAAAAGTTCGATTTTACGCATTTGATTCAATTTGATTGCGAAGATAAGCTTTTCAAGCTGATATCCTGTTTAGGAGATGGGCTACTTAAAGAAAAGATGCTCAGGATTTATCTTACTCAATTAAATTCTGTTTGCAAGCAGTTGTCTGACTCAAATATTTTGTGTCAAACATGGTTTTAATCAAAGGGTTATCGCGTTGTTATATTCTCTCACAAGATTTAATTTAAGAAGTCACTTTTTTTTATAAATTTATGATCTCTAACGCAAAGGTTTTCGATAATTTGAAAATATCATTTTATTCAACTTGAATAATCATTGCATTTGCATATAAATAAACGAATTAAATCATACCTATTACTTATACAACACACATCTTATGAATTTTTCTTATCTGATTTATGAAGAAAGGGATGAGCTTGGTATTCTGACTTTGAACCGTCCGAATGCCTTAAACGCTCTCAATAATGAAGTCTTTGATGAATTACAGTCTTTTCTTGATTCGTTTAAACAGTCAAATAATGTTAGAGTTCTTATTATAACTGGTGCAGGAAAAGCTTTTGTTGCTGGTGCTGATATTAAAGCATTCCAGGATATGACTGTTCATGAAGGCTATGATTTTTCAGAGAAAGGTAAATCTGTCTTTCGAAATATAGCTCAACTACCTATTCCTGTTATTGCTGCTATCAATGGTTTTGCTCTTGGTGGTGGTCTTGAGTTAGCTTTAGCATGTGATATCCGTGTGGCCAATAAGGATACTCGACTAGGATTGCCAGAAGCCTCTTTAGGTTTAATTCCTGGATTTAATGGAACCGTTGAAGCCTTGAAACAAGTTGGTCTGGGACATGCCATGTATCTAATGATGACTGCCGGGGGTATTAAGGCGACTGAAGCTTATGACTTGGGATTGGTTCAGCAATTGACTGAGGCTGACCAAGTTCTTGATCAAGCTATTGATATGGCCAAGAAAATAGCTAAAAATAGCCCAAATGCACTTCGTTTATTAAAGACTGTTTTGCGTGAGGGTAAAGAGATGACACGAACTGATGCTGAAGCAATGGAGTCTAGGGAGTTCGGGAATTTATTTCAAGCAGACCAAGCTGAACGAATTGAAGGCGTTAACGCTTTTATTGAGAAACGTAAACCAAATTGGAAATAATCACTGGCTTTTAGATTTGCATTTGTAAATTCAATATCTGAAAATCAAAATCAAAATAACAAAATGAACTACATTAATAAATACACAAACATAAGTTTATTAGGTGCTGCTGGTAAAATGGGTAGCGGTATTATGGCTCTTTTAGCTTTCGAAGTTGGAAAACTTAAGATCGGTGCTAAGCGCGAAGAGAATTTCGTGATTAATGCGATCGACGTTTCTCCTGAAGCTTTAGAAGGACTTTTGAAATATTTGAAATCTCAACTTTTAAAGTCAGGTGAGAAAAATATCGTTGAACTTAGAGAGTGGTATAAAGATTCTGCTGAGTTAGTAGAAAATGAGCAAGTGATTGAAGCCTATGCTAACGATGTGATGGCTATGATCAAAACAAGCACTCGTATTGAAACGGCTTACGATTCTCAGCTTGTTTTTGAAGCAATTAAAGAAGATAAAGGCTTAAAGGTGAAGTTGTTTTCACAAATTAAGCAGAATAATCCTGATACTTGGTTTTTAAGTAATACCTCTTCAATTCCTTTGGGTGAGATTGACAAGGAAGCTGGTTTGAATGGAGATATCGTTGGTTTCCATTTCTATAACCCACCAGTTATTCAGAAATTACTAGAAGTTATCCCAGTAGAAAATATCAACCCTGACTTGATTAAGTTCTCTGAAGAGTTAGCTAAATCGATGAGAAAAATTGTTGTTTATTCTAGTGATGTAGCTGGCTTTATTGGTAATGGTCACTTTATGCGTGATGCCTTATTCGCTTTGGATCAAGCTCAAGGAATGACCAATGAGATTGCTTTGGCTGATGCGATTTATCGTGTTGATACGGTGAGTCGTGATTTATTACTTCGTCCAATGGGTATCTACCAATTGATGGATTATGTGGGGGTTGATGTGATGTGCTTTATTCTTAAGAGCATGCAAGCTGCTTTCTCACAAGAAAAATTATCTCATGAAATATTGAACCAGTACATCGATCTTGGTGTAACGGGAGGTCAATATTCTGATGGTTCTCAGAAAGATGGTTTCTTCCAGTACGAGAAAGGAAAAATCGTTTCTGTATACGATATAGATGCTAACGCATATAAGGCTATTGCTGATGTGAAAACGGCTAATGAGGCTTATTTCACGCCTCAACCGTCTGAAAAATTGAATTGGAAAACTGTGATTCGTGAAAGAGAGAGAGAAGGTATTTTATCTCCATTCTTCAATGAGTTAAAAGTATTAGCTAGTCCTGCATCTAAATTGGCTGTTGCTTATGGACTAAAGTCTAAAGCTATCGGACAATTATTAGTTGAAGGTGGTGTTGCTGCTGATACAAATGCAGTAAATAAAGTAATGGAGACAGGTTTCTACCATGCTTATGGCCCTGTAAACAACTTTTTTGAATAGAAAATCGTTATTAAAATAATTCTTAAAGCTCAACTTCGGTTGGGCTTTATTTGTTATGTTTTATAAGGCTTATTGTGTTTGATAGCCTATAGTCCTTGTTGTTATATAACACAGTTGATTTCGTATGAAGATTAAATAATCTTAACTAAACTGCAATATTATTTTACTATGCTAAAGTAGAATTTCACTATTTAAAACTTAAGATATGACAGGAATTTCAAAAGGATGGAAACCTGATGATAAGATTCATCACAAGCGGGGTCGTAAGATATCAATTGATTATATAATAAAGGTCGTCTTTAATCTTCTAGGGCCTGTATTGTTTGGTTTATCAATGATTTATAGCCCTTTTGAATTTATGGATGCTCGTACTCATCAAGTTGTAGCTCTTGTTATTTGGATGTTGGTGTGGTGGATAACAGAATTTGTGCCTTTACCAGTAACGTCATTGTTACCGTTGATTATACTACCAACCTTCTCGATATTGGATATGAAATCGGTTGCAATTCCATATAGTTCATCGGTTATTTTTCTTTTTCTAGGTGGTTTTATTATCGCATTGGCTCTTGAAAAATGGACGCTTCATAGACGGATAGCTTTGTATATTCTTAAATTAATGGGATCTAGAGCAGACTCTATTGTTTTAGGTTTTGTAATTGCGAGTGCTTTTTTAAGTATGTGGATTTCCAATACAGCTACTGCCGTTATGATGTTACCAATTATACTTTCTGTAGTAGCTATGATTTCAAAAAATAGCAATGAGAACCCAAAGAATATTCGAAACCTTAAAATATCCATGTTATTAGGAATGGCTTATGGTGCTAATATCGGAGGTATGGGAACCTTAATTGGAACACCTCCCAATGCAATTCTTGCAGGATATATTCGTACAACTTATAATGTTGAAGTTGGATTTTTAGAATGGATGCTATTTGCATTGCCTATTGTTATTGCACTTATTTTTATAATGTATATTCTTATTACAAAAGTTGTTTACCCTAATAGAATGGGTCGAATTGAGAGCTTTTCTGCTATGGTAGATCGAGAATTAGAAGAAATGGGGAAAATGGGCAGAGATGAAAAATCAACATTTGCTCTTTTCATTTTGGCCGCTTTAATGTGGATTACTCGTAGTGGAATTAATAGTCTTTTTAATATAAACCTTGGAGATACTTCAATTGCGATGTTTATAAGTGTTCTCTTTTTTCTTGTTCCAACTTCTAAAGGGACAGGAGAGCGTCTTCTTGAATGGAAAGACACATCTAAATTACCTTGGGGAGTTTTAATTTTATTTGGAGGAGGCTTAAGTATCGCATCAGCTCTGGGAGATACTGGAATTTTAAGTTTTTTTGCAAATTATATTACAAGTATACAAGGAGTATCAGTAACAGTTATTTCTTTAATCTTAATGCTCATATTAGTTGTTATGACAGAGCTTATGAGTAATACTGCTTTGGCAACTATTTTCTTGCCTATTATTGCAAGTATAGGGATTTCTTATGGAATGAATCCCGTTGCTTTTGCTGCTCCAATGATACTTGCAATGAGTTGTGTTTTTTCTTTACCGATGGGAACACCTCCTAATGCTGTTATTTTTGCTAGTGGAGAATTAAAAATTAGTAATATGGTACGAGTTGGTTTTATGTTAGATCCTATTTCAGTCAGTATAATATCTCTGGCAGGATTCTTTTTAGCAAATTTATTTTTAGTTTAAAAAGTTTCAAAATACTATAAGGGACATGAATGTGTTCTATTTCTTCAATTCTCCTTTTGTCTCAATATTGAGATGAAAGGAGAATTTTTTTTTATTAACAATTTGCACTCTTTATGCTGATTTTACTAGTCATGCAGTTTGGCTTATGTTTATTTATTATAAATAAGATTCGTAATGATTCTGATTTTAAGTGAATTATTATTAAATTAAGTCACTGAAAAAATATTTTGACTTATAACTTGGGACAATAAGCCTTGTCAAATTGATATCAGATGTTATATTAGTTCTTGACGTTTTCTTTGGTTTAGGCTGCAGTTTCGTTCGAATAATATTCTAATAATAAACGCTAATCTTTATGAAATCTCCACGTCGAAAAATCTACATGCTTGCTGGTTACAATACCATATCAATGGGAACAGGTCGTTCTGAATTCAATCCTAAAAAAGGGTGTCGACCTTTGGAAAGTTACATCAAAGAAGCTGGGCAGGCAGTTTTGGAAAGGATTGGCGGTGCTGATAAAGTAGACGAAGGTGTTATAGGTAATTTTATGGCTGCTCGATTTAATAACCAGGCCAATTTACCTGCATTTTTCCCTTTAATTGATGATGGACTAAAATTTAAGCCTGCAATAAGTGTTGAAGGCGCTTGTGCTTCGGGAGGTTTGGCATTAATCTCTGCCATAAAATCTGTATTAGCTGAAACTGCAGATGTGGTTTTGGCTTTAGGTGTTGAAGTTCAGAATACAAAGAAGGCTGTTTATGGTGCTGATATACTAGCTGCAGCGGGTTGGAATCAATCTCGAAAAAATGGACATGCCTATTTTTTTCCGGGTGTATTTAGTAATAGAGCAGGGGCTTACTACGAAAAGTATGGTAAAGACCGTTCTCGATTGGCTATGAGCCAATGGTATGTCAATGCTATTGAAAATGCAAGACTTTGTTACACGGCTCAGGAAGCAGAGAATAAAAAAACAAAACTACTTGATATGGCACTTGAGATGCCGTTAAACCCTAAGAAATTTGTTGATCATTTAACGGTACTCGATTGCTCTAAAGTTTCAGATGGAGCTTCTGCTATTGCTGTTGTTTCAGAAGAGGGATTAAAACGTTTAGGGTTTAAACCAGAAGAGGCTATTGAAGTAATTGGTTTCGCTCAAATGACATCAAATATTACTCAAGATCCAACAGATCTTACTGTTTTGGAAACAACACGAAATGCCGTTAAGAAGGCTCTTGAAATGGCAGGTATTAATATTAGCCAATTGGGTACCATTGAATTACATGATTGCTTTTCGATTGCTGGTATTATGGCCATTGAAGCTATTGGTTTAGCCGAGCCTGGTAAGGGTATTGATTACGTTATTGACGGGAAAACAAAACGTGATGGAGAGATGCCAATAAATACCACAGGTGGTCTAATAGGTTGGGGGCACCCAACAGGAGCAACAGGAGTGCATCAGGCTGTTACGCTTTGGGAACAATTGACTGGGAAGGCGGGTGATGCCCAAATTGAAATATGTGCTGATAGACCATATGCTCTAAGTATTAATATGGGAGGTGATGATAAAACATTGGTTTCGATTGTCTATAAAAAAGGCTAGAATTTGAAAGAAAAATAACCACACACACTAACTATTAACCCTTAAACAAACCACACTATGAATTTTGAACTCACTGAAGAACAAGAGATGATTCGAGATGCTGCCCGTGACTTTGCTCAGCGAGAATTATTAGCTGGAGTGATTGAACGTGATGAAAATGCCACTTACCCCAAGGAACAAGTTAAGCGATTAGGCGAACTGGGATTTCTAGGAATGCTAGTTAGTCCTGAATATGATGGAGGAGGAATGGATACCGTTTCCTATGTTTTGGCTATGGAAGAAATTTCCAAAGTAGATGCATCCGTCTCAGTGATTATGTCTGTAAATAATTCTCTAGTGTGCTGGGGAGTTCAGAAATATGGAAGTGAAGCCCAAAAAGAGGAATTTCTAAAGCCAATGGCGAGAGGAGATAAGATTGGAGCGTTTTTACTTTCAGAGCCAGAGGCTGGATCGGATGCCACATCACAAAGAACGACTGCTGTTGATATGGGGGATCATTATTTGGTAAACGGAATAAAAAATTGGATTACTTCGGGAGGTACGGCTTCAGTATATTTACTCATAGCTCACACCCATCCAGAAAAAAAACATCATGGCATAAACGCTTTTCTGATTGATTCAAAATTAGAAGGTATTAGTGTAGGACCTCATGAGAATAAAATGGGCATGAGAGCTTCGGATACACACTCAGTCATGTTTAATAATGTGAAGATCCCTAAGGAAAATCGTTTAGGAGAAGATGGACAGGGTTTTACAATTGCCATGAGATCACTGGAGGGTGGGCGAATCGGAATTGCTTCACAAGCTTTAGGTTTAGCTTCAGGTGCTTATGAGTTAGCCTTACAGTATGCTCAGGAGAGAAAAACCTTTGGTAAAGAAATTTTTAAACATCAAGCCATTGCCTTTAAACTGGCAGATATGGCCGTCGAAATTGAAGCTGCTCGCTTCTTCTGTCTGAAAGCGGCCTGGCTGAAAGACCAAGGAAAACCTTATGGACAAGCAAGTGCTATGGCTAAATTATATGCTGCTGAAACAGCAATGAAAGTGACCACTGAAGCCGTTCAGATTCATGGAGGGAATGGCTATGTGAAGGAGTATCATGTTGAACGCTTGATGCGTGAAGCAAAGCTTACCCAGATCTATGAAGGCACCTCTGAGATACAAAAAATTGTGATTTCAAGGGGATTATTAGCATAGATTGATTATCTTAATTAAAGATTTATGAATATTAGAATACCTATTTCTAGTATTGAACTATAAATCAACACTAACCACAAAAATATAAACCATATGAAAATATTAGTTTGTATCAGTAATGTTCCCGATACCACTACCAAAGTAAAGTTTACCGATAATAACAAGCAGGTTGATGATGCGGGGGTTCAGTGGATTATTAACCCTTGGGACGAACTTGCTTTAACCAGAGCCATAGAATTAAAGGAAGATGGTAATAATTCAATTGACGAAGTTTGTGTTATCAATGTAGGCTTATCTAAATGTGATGCGACTTTAAGAAAAGCACTAGCCATTGGAGCTGATAAAGCCATCAGAATTGATGCTGATCCTATTGACGCTTATTATGTCGCAGCTCAAATTGCAGACTATCTTAAAAATAATCCTTTTGATATTGTACTAAGTGGTATTGAATCGAGCGATTATAATGGCTCTTCAGTAGGAGGTATGCTCAGTGAGTTTATGGACTGTCCTGCCATTTCATCGATGACTAAACTCGAGATTGAGAATGGCAATGTCACGATTCATAGAGCGATTCCAGGTGGAAAACAAATACTCGAATTGACAACTCCATTTGTAGGTATCGTTCAAAAAGGAATCACGAATGAACCCAGAATTCCAGCCATGCGCGGTATTATGATGGCAAGAAAAAAGCCTTTAGAAGTCTTATCAGCAGTTGAGATGGAATCTTTAAGTCATATTGTTGAGTTTGAATTACCAGTAGCCAAAGCGTCTTGTAAAATGATTGATGCCGAACACTTGGAGGAATTGGTCAATCTACTTAAATCAGAAGCCAAAGTTTTATAGGGCTATTATAATTGACTTCAATATGAGTGATTAGATAAATTAGAGAAGATAAATTCTAAAATATTATATGCTATGTCAGTAATCGCATTTGCAAAAAATTGGGAGGGTAAATTTAAAAAATCAACTTATGAGTTGGTTTCCTATGCTAAGGAGTTGGCCTTTCGACTTAATACACAAACTCTCGTTCTTTCGATTGGAGAGGTTGAAGAATCAGAATTGGAAAAATTGGTTCAGTATGGAGCTGATAAAATTATTTCTGTTGATGATTCCCGTTTAAATATTCTTAGTAGCCGTATTTATGCTGAAGTTATTAGCCAAGTTGTGAACAAGGAAGATGCTTCTTATGTGATCTTGAGCGATAATAATTCGGGAAAGGCTATTTCACCACGTTTATCAGTTAAGCTGAAAGCTGGTTTGGCAGCAGGTGTTTTAGATGTGCCAAAATCTTTAGATCCTTTTGTTATAAAGAAGCAAGTCTTCACAGGTAAGGCTTTTGCTTACGTTCAAATTGACTCTGAAAAAAAGATATTGACATTATCGAAGAATTCTTTTGGTATAGTCGAAAATCCAACGAGTTTAAACCTCGTGAAGTTTACACCTGAACTAAGTGATGATCTCTTCAAGATTAAAGTAAAATCTGTAGAGAGTTCTGATAATAAAATTATTTTGGCTGATGCTGATATTGTGGTATCTGCTGGTAGAGGTATGAAATCGGCTGATAATTGGCAGCCCGTTGAAGATTTAGCATCTGTAATGGGTGCAGCCACAGCATGTTCACGTCCAGTATCTGATGATGGGTGGCGTGGTCACGAAGAGCACGTAGGACAAACAGGGAAGGTCATTGCTCCGAATTTGTATTTCGCAATAGGTATTTCAGGCGCTATTCAGCATGTGGCTGGAGTTAGTCGTTCCAAATGTATAGTTGCTATCAATACCGACCCGGAGGCCCCTATTTTTTCTGTAGCTGATTATGGTGTTGTTGGTGATGCTATGATAGTGCTCCCAGAATTAACTGAGATTATTCGTAATGGAGAGTAATATAAATTGAGTCAGCTCTTGTAGCTGACTCATTATTTTCAAATATATAAGCTAACCCTAATCATCATGATAAAGCAAACTCTATTTACTGTTGTTCTCCTTATTACACTGGGTGTTTTTGTTTGGTCGGTATTTCGTTTAAGAGCTTTCTTTAAACTGACAAAACCTGCATACCCCATTAAGAATATATCAGCACGAATAACACGTACATTAAACGTCGCGTTTGGGCAGAGTAAAATTTTTAGAAAACCCGTTATTGGGTTCATGCATGCTCTGGTTTTTTGGGGGTTTCTGGTGATCACTTTAGGGAGTATTGAGATGGTTTTTGATGGGCTTGTAGGCTCTGATCGATCTTTTGCATTTATGGGTATTTTTTACGATGTGATTATGGCATCAGGCGATGTGTTTGCTTT
This sequence comes from Ancylomarina euxina, assembly GCF_003863355.1. GTDB lineage: Bacteria > Bacteroidota > Bacteroidia > Bacteroidales > Marinifilaceae > Ancylomarina > Ancylomarina euxinus. The sequence goes on from NZ_QQWG01000022.1 coordinate 39,167, forward strand.
TATTATTCTGGTTTTCATTATTCTCTTCATCATTAGAAGAAGTTTTATGAATATCTCTCGTTTTAAAGGTGTTGAAGTTACGCCTAAAACAAATTTAGATGCTCAATTGTCGCTTTATTTTATTGGTTTCCTAATGCTATCCCTATTGGTTTTTAATTTGGGGTATATCAGTAACCATTCCAATGAGGTGTTGGGTGTTTATCCGGTCTCTTCTAAAATTATCCAATGGACTTCCATGGATTTTGGAGCTTTGCAAGAATCGGGTTGGTGGGTTCACATCCTATTGATATTTGTTTTTGCGAATTACCTGCCTTACTCTAAGCATTTCCATGTATTCTTATCCATACCCAATGTTTTTCTATCTAATCTTGAGCCATTAACCAAATATCCTAACCTTGAGTCGATAACCAGAGAGGTTAAATTGATGTTAGATCCTGAAGCAGCTTACGATGAAAGTGAGGAGGTCACCCGTTTTGGTGTTAAAGATATTGAGGATGTAACCTGGCGAAATTATATGGACTCATTAGCTTGTACTCAGTGTGGACGTTGCACTGATGTTTGTCCTGCAAACATTACTGGTAAACGTTTATCGCCACGTAAAATATTTGTTGATTTACGACATCGAATGAATGAAAAGGGAACTCTGATATTGAAAGGGGAAGATGATACCAAGAGTTTAATTAGAGATTATATTAGTGAAGAAGAGATATGGGCTTGTACATCCTGTAATGCATGTGCACAAGAGTGCCCGATAGAAATAAGCCATCCAAATTTGATTATGGATATGCGACGGTATTTAGTGATGGAAGAAGCTTCTGCTCCAGCAGGATTGAATGCCATGTTTGCAAATATTGAAAATAATGGAGCCCCCTGGCAATATTCTCCTGAGGATAGAATGAAGTGGGCAGAATAATTGATCTTAAAAATTGAAAAATCATATCTAATTTATATGAATAAAGACACGAAAATAGATATTCCAATAATGGCTGATGTTGCTGCAAAAGGCGAACAAGTTGAGTATTTATACTGGGTAGGATGTGCAGGAGCTTTTGATCTTCGTTATCAGAAAGTTGCTCGCTCATTTGCAAAAATATTGAATCACCTTGAATTACGTTATGCTGTTTTAGGCACCGAAGAAAGTTGTACCGGTGATGCAGCAAAACGTGCCGGTAATGAGATGCTATTCCAGATGCAAGCCATGCAGAATATTGAAATTTTGAATGGCTACAATATTAAAAAAATCATTTGTACTTGCCCTCATTGTTATAATACCCTTAAGAATGAATATCCGGATTTAGGAGGTCATTACGAAGTGATTAATTATACTGAGTTTTTAGATGATCAAATCAAAAAGGGAAACTTAAATTTGGACAAGAATCCTTTTGAGAATCTATCCATCACTTATCATGATCCTTGCTATTTAGGTAGAGGGAATAAGATCTATGATGCACCTAGAAATATTGTAAAGGCTGTTTATGGTGAAGTTAAAGAGATGAAACGAAGTAAAAGTTCGGCTCTTTGTTGTGGTGCTGGTGGTGCCCAAATGTTTAAGGAAGCTGAAAAGGGGGATAAAGAGGTCTTTATTGAACGCACCGAAGATGTGCTTGAGCAAAAAGTGGATAAAGTGGCTACTGCCTGTCCTTTTTGCATGACCATGTTAACTGATGGGATTAAGTTTAAGAATAAGGAAACCGAAGTTGAGAATCTCGATATAGCCGAGATTGTTTCTCAGGCCTTGGATTTATAGAATATGATTAAGCTTCGCTACTAATAAGGGAGCTGTGTTTTTTTTGAAACAAATTAATAAATGGGAATAGGAGAATTTTTGAATTACAGTTTGATAACGTCTAAGAACTTTAGTCTGACTGTGTATGGTGTTTTAATCGTTATTGGTGTCCTTATTGCAACCATCATTGCTTTAAGAATAATAAAGCGTGTTTTTAAACGTTTTATTGCCAAACGCGAGAGTGATCAAGGTGTCTATTGGTCCGTTTTTTTATTTGTTAAATATCTAACCTGGGTCATTGTTGTTATTGCATTACTCGATACGGTAGGCGTCCAGATTTCAGTTCTGCTTGCTAGTATTGCAGCTCTTTTGGTTGGAGTTGGTTTGGGTATTCAACAACTGTTTAATGATATAGCTTCAGGACTGGTACTAATTGTAGAAAGGAATTTACGGATTAATGATGTCATTCAATTAGATGACGATACGGTTGGTAGGGTGATTGAAATAGGTTTGAGAACTTCTAAAATAAAAACCAGAGATGATATTGTGATGATCGTTCCGAATTCAAAATTTGTTAATGATAGAATTATTAATTGGAGTCATATTGATTTTAAAACACGATTTTTTGTAGAAGTTGGGGTGGCTTATGGTTCTGATGTTAAATTGGTAGGAGACTTGTTAAAAGCTTGTGCCATGGGGCATAATAAGATCGCCAATAAACCAGAAGCCTTTGTTCGTTTCAATAATTTTGGAGAATCCTCGCTCGACTTTCAATTGTATTTCTGGGTGAAGGAGACATTCTTAGTTGAAAATATAAAAAGTGATTTAAGATTCGCGATTGATGAGGCTTTCAGAAAGAATGGAGTCACAATTCCATTTCCTCAAAGAGATGTGCATTTGATGAAATAAAATATTTGTTTTTGATAATGAGGGGCTAAAGGGTTTGATTGTAGAGAAGGAATCTTAATGATCATTTATAAGCTTTGATAATTCGTTTTTCTTAAAGGAATATTTTAATTAAGAAAAACGGATCTGCTAGTATTTTGTTTAAATTTGATTTATATTCAAGTATTATTTGAATATGATGACTTGATGAATATAATGAACAAGCTCTGTTCAGTTGTCTCACGAAAAATCAAAAACATTGTACCGCTTAAAATCAAAAATAGATACTCAATCTGAAGAATTTATTTCGAACAAAGCAGCTTATGCAGCTTTGGTCGAAGACTATCGTCAAAAACTGAAATCGGTTATTGAGGATGCTGACCCCAAAGCAAGAGAAAAACACCTCTCCAGAGGAAAGCTTCTGGTACGCGATAGAATAGAACTTCTATTGGATAAAAATACCCCATTTCTAGAACTTTCACCTCTTGCTGCCTATAATCAGTACGATAATAAATTCCCATCAGCTGGTATAGTCACCGGAATTGGGCTTGTACAAGGACGAGAATGTGTCATCATTGCTAATGATGCGACAGTGAAAGGTGGAACCTACAATCAGTCAACAATTAAAAAGCATATTCGAGCTCAAGAGATTGCTATGGAGAATCACTTGGCTTGTATTTATATGGTCGATTCTGGAGGTGCTTTTCTTCCTGAGCAGGCTAATGTATTTCCTGATAAGTTAGATTTTGGTCGATTCTTTTTCAATCAGGCTCAAATGTCAGCCAAAGGTATACCCCAAATTGCTATGGTTATGGGCTCATGTACCGCTGGTGGGGCTTATGTGCCTGCCATGAGTGATGAGACCATTATTGTCAGGGGACAAGGCACCATCTTTATTGGTGGACCTCCTTTGGTTAAGGCTGCAACGGGTGAGGAAGTTACAGCAGAAGAACTTGGTGGTGCTGAGGTGCATACCTCGAGGTCGGGTGTAGCCGATTATTTGGCTGAAAACGATAGACATGCCATTCAAATCTGTCGTAATATTTTTGAATCAATTCCAATTCCAAAAAAACAAACTCTCGATAAGATAAAGGCTGTAGAACCAGCTTATGATCCTACAGAATTGTATGGACTAGCACCTTTAGATCTTAAAAAGCCTTTGGATGCTCGTGAGCTGATCATGAGAATTGTAGATGGGAGTTCTTTTAATGAATTTAAAGAGCGATATGCTCCAACCATTGTAACAGGTTTTGCCAGAATAATGGGCTATCCGGTGGGTATTATTGCCAATAACGGTATTATTTTCTCCGAAACCTCTCTTAAAGCCGCTCATTTTATTGAGTTGTGCTGTCAGCGCAAAATACCTTTGGTATTCCTTCAAAATATTACTGGTTTTATGGTGGGGAAAGAATACGAACATCAAGGCATTGCCCGTGATGGCGCCAAGATGGTTCACGCTGTGGCTAATGCACAGGTACCCAAATTTACAGTTATTGTAGGTGGTTCATTTGGAGCTGGAAATTATGCTATGGCAGGACGAGCCTATGAGCCCCGTTTGTTACTCATGTGGCCTAATGCCAGAATATCGGTTATGGGTGGTGAACAAGCTGCAGGTGTTTTGGTTCAAGTGAAAGAACAACAGTTAAAATCGCGAGGCCAGGAGTTTGATGAGGCTGAAAAGAAAAAGCTTCGAGATAATATTTTACAGAAGTTCGAAGAAGAAGGCTCTCCGTATTATAGCACATCACGTATGTGGGATGATGGGATTATAGATCCATTGGAAACTAGACAAGTCCTCGCTCTAGGAATTGCAGCTTCTCAAAATAAAGAGTACGGTGAACCTAAGTTTGGCGTATTCCGAATGTAATCCTAAGTGTTTTTTTGAAAAAATGAATGAAACAGAGATCATGTATAAAACAATAGAATTTAAGATAGAGAATCAGATGGGTTACGTTTTTTTGAATCGACCTGAGATACACAATGCTTTTAATGAAGAAATGATATCTGAATTGATTCATTGCTTTGGTGAGCTCGAAACAATGGATAATACTGAGATTCGTACACTTATCATAGAAGGTAGAGGGCCTTCATTTTGTGCAGGCGCAGATTTAAAATGGATGAAGTCTGTCGTTGATTATTCGCATGAGGAGAATTATCAGGAGAGTTTTAAGTTGTCGCAGTGTTTCAATGCCATCTACTCTTGTAAGTTTCCAACAATAGCCATGGTGCATGGGGCAGCTATAGGTGGCGCGAATGGTTTATTAGCGGCTTGCGATTTTGTATTGGCTGATAAAAAAGCTGTTTTCTCACTTAGTGAAGTTAAAATTGGGATTGTTCCAGCTTGTATTTCGCCCTATGTGATGAAAAGAGTTGGTGAATACAAATCGAAAGAACTGATGCTTACCGGTATTCGTTTTTCGGGAAAAGAAGCTGAAAAATATGGCCTTGTAAATTGGTCATTGGGGCAGAAGAGAAGAAAAGCGAAACTAGAAGAATTGATTCATAATCTTGGCACAAGTGGACCTATTGCAGTTTCACAGTGCAAGCAGTTACTCTATGATATGAGTAATCGACTAAGTCATGAAGAAGCTATGACTTATACAGCTAAAATGATTGCTGATTTGAGAAAATCAGATGAAGGACAAGAGGGCATGAATTCCTTTCTTGAAAAAAGAAAACCGAATTGGGTGAAATAATAGATACAGATGTATTATAAACGACTACTAATAGCAAACAGAGGTGAAATTGCCGTTCGAATCATTCGAACCGCTCATAAATTGGGTATTTCGACCTTGGTTATTTATTCTGATAAAGATAAGGAGGCTGATCATGTTCGCTTAGCTGATGAGGCTTACCCTCTTAAAGGAGATGATTTGTTATCAACTTATTTGGATAAGCAACAAATTATCAAAATTGCTGTTGAAAATAAGGCTGATGCCATTCATCCAGGTTATGGATTTCTTGCTGAGAATCCTGAATTTGCAAAAGCATGTTCAGAGGCTAATATTGATTTTGTCGGGCCCGATGCAAAATCTATCGAATTGATGGGCAATAAGGTTAATGCTCGTGAATTTGCTGTTTTACAGAATTTGCCTGTTTTAGAGGGTATTATTGGCGATAAGGCAACTTTATTGAAGAATTCTTCTCAATTGCAATTTCCTATTTTGGTGAAGGCGGCTGCAGGAGGTGGTGGTAAAGGCATGCGCATTGTCAGAGCAGAGTCAGATTTGGAATCAGCGATTTTGGCAACCTCTCGTGAGGCTGAAAAATACTTTGGTGATGGTGAAGTGCTATTGGAACGTTATATTGAAAATCCACGTCATATCGAAGTTCAGGTTTTGGCAGATAAACATGGGAATGCCATTCACTTATTTGAGAGAGAATGTTCGATACAGCGTCGTTTTCAGAAAATTATTGAAGAAGCTCCATCAGCAAGTGTAAGCCCTGAACTTAGACAAAGAATGGGGAATGCTGCCGTTCGTTTAACTCAAGCTTTAGGCTATTCTAATGCGGGTACAATTGAGTTCTTGATGGATGAGAACAATGCGTTCTACTTCCTGGAGATGAATACGAGAATTCAAGTTGAACATCCCGTTACAGAAATGATTACAGGTATCGATTTGGTTGAAGAGCAGCTTGCGATTGCATCAGGTAAGAAACTTAGATATAAGCAAGGGGATATTGTTTTGAATGGTCATGCCATTGAAGCCAGAATCTATGCCGAAGATCCTGAACAAGATTTTATTCCTGCTCCAGGATATGTTGAGTTTTATAGGGAACCAGTTGTAACAAACACGAAACTTCGTGTGGATTCCTCATTGTCTGATGCTAGTATGATTTACCCGGATTTTGATCCTATGATTTCGAAATTGATTGTTTGGGATGAGTCACGAGATCTGGCCATTGAGGGTTTGAAACAAGCCTTGTCAGATTATCACATTCATGGAATAAAGAATAATATCCATTTTCTTAAGAATTTGATTGGGACAGATGAGTATAATCAAAATCAGATATCAACTCATTTCTGCAAGGATAACGAGAAAGAACTTTTAGTTCGGATGAATCAAGATCAGCAATCTATTGATCATGCTTTATTCTATGCTGCCTTCTCACATTTTGACTTGCAGATAGATCAGGCTAAGAATATTTGGGAGGAGATTGGTTATTGGCGCAATGCAAGAAAAGCATTTAAGTTAACTCACGATGATAAAACGATTGAAGTTATTTCAAGGGATAAAATGACTTACGAGATAGATAGTAAGCCTTATCGTTTTGAAAAGTTAGAGTTAAATAATAATTGTATAAACCTGATTCACAAAGGTAAGATTTATTCATTCTATATTTCAAAGGATGAGCGTAATGAGGCACATATTTCTTGTAAAGGGATACTTGTGAGTTTGCGACGTTGGTCTGATTCTGTTAATGAACTTTTCAATGAGAGCTTTGAAGAAGTTGGTAAGTCTGGAGATCGGATTCTTGCACCTCTTCCTGGTAAAGTTGTTAAGATTAATGTGAAGCTTGGAGAGAAAATTCAAAAATCAGATGTTTTACTTATTCTGGAATCCATGAAAATGGAAAATAGCATATTGGCACCTTTCGATGCGGTAGTTTCTGAAATCGTGATTAAGGAAGGTGAACAGGTAAAAAGTCAAATGGAACTTATAAAATTGATTGAGGCGTAGGGTAAATTATGAACTTATACGATTGGAATTGAGTATTCTCAATTGTTAATTAAAAGATAGACAGATGAAAGATAAAATTCGAATAGCAAATGCCGGTGGTTTTTGGGGTGATGATCTCGGGGTTTTAAGACGTCAGTTAGAAGGGGGAGAAGTAGATTATATTTCTTCAGACTTTTTGGCTGAGGTTACCATGAGTATCCTTCGAAAACAGCAGTTGAAGAATGAATCCATGGGCTATGTGGGTGATTTTGTCGATCAAATTGTTGATGTGGCTGAGTTGATGAAAGCAAAAAAGGTGAGAATGCTAACCAATGCAGGTGGTATTAATCCTTTAGCTTGTGCAAGAAAAATTTTAGAAGAGCTGAAAGTTAAAGGCGTTGACTTGAAAATTGCAGTTGTCATTGGGGATAATATTATTGAGCGAATTGATGAATTTTATCCTGATAAGGCCATGTTTACGGATATGGAGACGGGTGATGACTTTGCTTATATAAAGGATAACATTCAATCTGCAAATGTCTATCTGGGTGTGCCTCCTTTATTAAAAGCACTCGAAAGTGGTGCCGATTTAATTCTGGCTGGAAGAGTGACTGATACATCAATAACCATGGCACCTTTTATCTATGAACTCGGTTGGGATCTGGATGATTGGGATAAACTAGCTGCCGGCTTGGTGGCTGGTCATATTATTGAGTGTGGTGCACAAGCCAGCGGCGGTAATTTTACAGATTGGCATAAGGTTGAAAAGTGGGATAATATGGGTTATCCGATTGTTGAAATGAATCGTGATGGCAGCTTTGAGGTTTATAAACATCCCAATACAGGTGGACTAGTCAGTTGTGATACCATTCGTGAACAGTTGGTTTATGAAATGGGTGATCCAAAGCATTATATTAGTCCTGATGTGGTTGCAGATTTTAGTCAATTGGAGTTGACTGATGTATCTCGTGATAGAGTTTTAGTGAAAAATGCTAAAGGTCATCCTTCTACCCATTTTTTGAAAGTGTCTATGGCCTATGAGGACGGTTATAAGGCGGTTAGTTCTATTGTGATTTCAGGAGGACATGTTTTAAATAAAGCTCGTGAGTTTGAAAAAATATTCTGGCAAAGGCTGAACATTGATTATAAGAAAACCAATACAGAATACGTTGGCTATAACGCTTGCCATCAGGATTTGGTTGAAGAAATCGATCCCAATGAAATTCTACTGCGCTTTTCTGTTTACGATGATGATTTAGATAAAATTAAAGCCTTTTCGACAAGCATTGCGCCATTGATATTGAGTGGGCCTCCGGGCGTAGCTGTGATTGGAGGAAGATCTCGTGGTCAGCAGGTTATGACTTATTGGCCGACACTTGTTCCGAAAACTTTGATTCAAACAACAGTACATGTTTTAGATTCAAAGGGCGACATACAAGAAACCTATGAAATTGACTCTGTTTTGGGAAATGAAGCTGATTTTAATGTGGAAAAATCAAAATCTCAGTCGGCTTCCAGTGATAAATATACTCATATGGAGATGGAACATGTGCCTCTTAGAACAGTTTGTATGGCGCGTTCTGGAGATAAGGGTGATACCTTTAATATAGGTGTTTTAGCCCGATCAGAATCGATTTATAATTATCTGAAATCAAGCTTAAGCTCTGAGGTCGTGAAAACGATGTTTAAAGGTATTTGCAAGGGGAAGGTGAAGCGATATGAACTGGATAACTTATTGGCTTTGAATTTCCTCTTAGAAGAGTCCTTAGATGGTGGTGGAACAAAATCACTGATGATTGATGCACAAGGTAAAACAATGGCTTCGGCATTATTAAATCAAACATTTCCTATTCCAAAGGTCTACCTGAAAGAGATCAAGTGAAAATAGTTTGAATTATTAATTGAATTGATTGAAGTTGAGTCTTGAAATAATTCTTAACTTATAACAAGAAGAAAATACACAGCATATGGATCCTTTTTTAAACGAAGAACATTATATAATAAGGAAGGCGGTTCGCGATTTTGCTGAAAGAGAGATTAAACCTCTCGCTGCTGAATTAGATGAGAAAGAAGAATTCTCTCCTGAGTTGACAAAGAAAATGGGAGAGATGGGACTTTTCGGCATGTTTTTACCCGAGAAGTATGGTGGACATGGAAGCGATTATCTTTCCTACATTATTGCAGTTGAAGAAGTGGCTCGAGTTGACGGATCGCATGCAGCAACTTTAGCCGCACACAACTCATTGGGAATTGGTCCAATCTATAATTTTGGAACCGAGGAGCAAAAATTAAAATATTTACCTGGACTTTGTTCCGGAAATGAGCTTTGGGCTTTTGGATTAACCGAAGCTGAGGCTGGATCTGATTCTAGAGGAACCAAGACTTTTGTAAAGGATCTTGGTGCCATGTGGGAGATTAATGGATCCAAAATATTTATTACGAATGGATCAAATATACAAACCTCAGGTGTTACAGTTCAAACCATATCAGCAATAAATGGAGAGGAAAAAGAATTCACCTGTGTATTAGTTGAAAAAGGTACCACAGGGTGGAAAAGTCAGCCAATGCATGGTAAACTTATGTGGCGTGCTTCTGACACTTCTCAAATGTTTTTCGATAATTGCAGAGTACCCAAAGAAAATATTCTTGGAGAACGTGGAATGGGATCTAAAATCATGTTGAAGACTCTTGATTCGGGACGCTTGTCGATTGCTGCAATGGGACTTGGTTTAGCACAGGGTGCTTTTGAAATGGCTCTGGAATATGCAAAGGCACGTAAGCAATTTGGGAAACCAATCTCAAAATTCCAAATCAACAGCTTTAAATTGGCTGATATGGCAACGAAGATTGAATTAGCCAGGAACCTTTTGTATAAAGCTTGTTGGTTGAAGGATAATGGCCAGCCATTTGAAAAGGAAGCGGCTATGTCGAAATTATATTGCTCTGAAATAGCAAAACAAGTTGCTGATGAGGGGGTTCAAATTCATGGTGGATATGGTCTGATGAAAGAGTATCCTATTGAGCGATTTTATCGGGATCAGCGTTTGCTACAGATTGGAGAAGGGACTTCGGAAATTCAACGCTTAGTTATATCAAGATATATTGGATGTTAAACGTCAAAAGAATATGAAATAGGAGATTTTAATCAAAATACGAACAATAAACACGAATAATATGAGAGATCTAGTTTTAGCACTTAATCCACGAACCTACTTCACAAGAGTGGCTGTATATCAGGGGAATTCGACTTTGTTTTTCAAGAAAATTAATCATCACAACTTAGAAAAGGGTATTAACCCTTCCTTTAACGATCAGGTCGAATATCGCACTTCTGTGATATTGAAAGAACTTGAAGAGAATGATATTGAGATCAAACACATTAAGGTTGTTATTGGTCGTGGTGGTTTGATTAAGCCAGTTGAGTCTGGAGTTTATCGTGTAAACGAAGAAATGGTTCAAGATCTTAGATCTGCTGAATTTGGTGAAGATGTTGTTAATCTGGGAGGTTTATTGGCTGATGGAATTGCAAAAGCCATTAAAGGAGCACATGCTTATATTGCTGATCCTGTTGTAGTAGATGAACTTCAGGATATCGCTCGTTTTACTGGACGACCAGAGTTTAAGCGACGCTCAATTTTCCATGCTCTCAATCATAAAATATCTGCACGAAAGTATGCTAAGATCAAGTATGCAGAGTATGAGGATATGAATTTGATCGTGGCACATCTTGGTGGTGGAATTAGTATTGGAGCTCATAAAAAAGGCCGAGTGATTGATGCGAATCAAGCTTATGATGGCGATGGTCCATTCTCTCCAATTCGTAGTGGTTCTTTACCAATGGGTGATGTGATAAAAATGTGTTATTCTGGAAAATATACCAAAGAAGAAATGTTGAAAATGCAGACAGGCGAAGGGGGCTTGTATGCTTATTTTAAAACATATAGCGCTTATGATGTTTGCCAGCTAAGAGATGCTGGAGATGAGAAAGCCGAAGAGGTTTTGTCTGCTATGGCTTATCAGGTATCTAAATACATATCATCCTTATATGTTTGCTTTGAAGGGGAAGCTGTTGATGGAGTCATACTAACTGGAGGTTTAGCAAAGGACGATAAGTTTGTTCGTGAAATTCGTAATAGAGTTGAGGTTATTGCTCCTGTATATGTTATTCCTGGGGCAGAAGTATTGGGAGCCTTATCTTATTATGGACAAATGATTCTTAGAGGTGAAACTGAAATCAAGAACTATTAAGTCTGTTAGGCTTAAAAAAAGGCAACTATTCAGTTGCCTTTTATTTTGATTCATAATCTAGATGATCTCAATATCTTCTTTTTTTATCCAGCCTTGGTTGCCATCGCTTATTTTAATGTTGCGCCAGTCGCCAAGTGCTTCAATAACTTTTACTTTGGTGCCTTCGTGCAATAAGAAAAGTTGTGTGCCACTTTCGTCAGGAGAGCCCTTAACTGTAACACTAGGATTAAAAATGATCGCATATTGACGAAGCGTTAATTGCTCGTTCATTTTTGAAGCAAAATTGTAGAATACCAGACTTGAAAGTAAACACAGAATTGATAGGAAGAAGCCCAGTTTTTTTATTCGACTTAGCTTGCTATATAAATACAAGCTCATTAAAGCTAAGAAGAAGAAAAAGAATCCTATTGATAACCAAGACCAAGCATTGGCTGATAAACTGTTCCATAAGCCAGAAACCCATGAGCTCACAAAGAATTCAGGAAGAACTTCTAACTTGTCAGTCACATTTTTCTGAGCTAACTCTAAATTGTATTTGATATCCTCATCCTCAGGAGATAGAAGAAGAGCTCTTTCGTAATTCAGAATAGCTGGGGCTATTTTGCCGGTTTTGTAATAGGCATTAGCAAGATTGAAATAGATTTCTGGAGCTTCAATACGAGTCTCCAATACAGATTCGTATGATTTTACAGCTTCTTCATATTCGCCTTTCTGATAAAGGTCATTAGCTTCTTGAATTGGATTTGCTTGAATTTGAGCAAAAAGCTGAATAGATAAAGCTAAGGCTATAAGGGTGTAAATGAACTTTTGCATAATTACTTGATGTTTTTTTCAAGTTTGGTAATAGTATCTATGGTTTTCTGATAAAGACTGTCCATTTCGGATGAGCCACTTGATGGAGCATAACGTGCAAACTCGCAAGTATCTAGAATAGCCATGAAATCGGTAATGATCTCCTTTTCAATTTCTTTCTCGACAAGAATACCATTGATATTGTCCTTACTCAAATCGGATAAGGGTAAGTTGAACTTATCTGAGATATAGTCCCATAGAGCTTTCAATATCTCATCATAGAAAGCTTCTTTTTTATTTGCTTTTAGGCTTATTGATGCTGCTTTTAAACGTTTCATAGCAACTCGATTTGCACGCTTATTTTTCATCTTAGCCACATCTGCATTTTGTTTGATTCGCTTACGATTGAATACAAATGCCATTAAGAAAATGAAAAGAGGTAAGATGTAAGCCAAATAGAAATTAAGCGTTCCAAAGAAGATTTCACCTTTGTAAATGGGTTCAAAAATATTGGTCTTAATAAAGCGAATGTCTTTTCCAATAAACTTCACATCTTCCTTCGTGAAAGAGCTAATGGTAGTATTTGAAATGCCACCTTCACCTTTTTCAACATAAATTTTAAACTCAGGACTTAGTTTGGTTATATAACGTTTTGCATTTGGATCGAAATAGGTAAACTCGTTAGCAGGAATCGTAAAATCACCTGCGTGGCGAGGAATAATTAAATATTCAAATGTCGTTGAACCCGTCATGCCCTTAGCTGAACTCTGTAAATTTTGATTGGTTTTTGGATCATAAACCTCAAAGTCTGCAGGGAAATCAAATTTTAATGGATTGATAAGTTTCATGTTTCCATTACCCGAGATCGTCACTTTCATGGTGATGGCATCGTCAACTTTAACCGAATCTTGGTTGATGGTCGTATTCATCTTAAACTGACCAACAGCACCATCGAAACTTTTAGGTGCATTATTCGGTACTGGTTTAACCTTAATTTTAACAGGCTCTGATTTACGAGGAACACGTACATTCTTATAGTTATTAAAGAAATCGTCGAAGAAGCCTCTTGAGCGGGCCTGAGCAGTTAATTGCACAATACAACTCAACTCCATAGGATCAATAATAATTTCTCCATCATGCTGAGGGAATAGTAAAATCTCCTTAATTGTATAAGTGTAGAATATTTCACCATTTATATTTTCTCCTTGAAATGCATTAGAATTAGATCCTTCAATATTCTGAGTTAAGAACCCTTGGTAGGAAGGTTCTTTAAATTGCTCAAAGTTGACAACTTTAACATCTTTAGTATAAATTTTCAAACTTGCTTTTACAGGCTCACCCATAAAAACAGATTTTCTATCGACATTAACCTTGAGATATAAATTGTCTTTGGTTATATTTTGCGCTTGGGCTGATGTACTTTGATGTGTTCCTTGTTGTTTATTCTTAGTGCTTGAACGAACTACTTCAATGGTATGGCTATTCGATTTAACTAGTTTGCCATCAACCGTAATTTCAGCAGGCTCAAATGTGAATTTGCCTTCTGTTTCGGCAAGTAATACATAGGTGTATGTATAAGACGAACTAGAAGTCATCTTTCCATTGATATACTGTGTGCTCATGTTGGTTGAAGTAGAAGGGCCTAAAAGAACTCTAAAGCCTTTTATTACTGGAAGTTTCAGTCCTTCCCCCTTTTCATTCAAACTATAGGATAAACGAAATTGTTCTCCAAGAGCCACAACATTGGGAGCTGTAGCTGTAAATTTAGTTTTATCGGCAAAGGCCGAAGTACTAATAAATAGACATGTAAGTAATAAGAAAAATAGTCTCTTCATCAATCTATATTTATTTTTCTAAGGGTTAAAATTTATGCAAAACCAAAATTACTGATAATTTTGCAGAATAGGGGCTAAGCACTCAATAAGTCTAATGTTAATTTAGAAATTCAATTAGCACTATAATTATGAGTTATAAATTATGAATTGAAATTAAGTAATTAGCTTTTATAATAATTCTAAAATCATAATTCATCATTGTACTCTACCAGTCCTTTTTAATTTTTTGTTTCTTTTTTTCTTGTGCTTTTGCCTTAGCTTTCTGAACTTTCTGTTGCACTTTTTTCTCGTCGTTTTCTAGAGCTTTCAGCAAGCGTTGTGCATCTTCCTTAGAAATTTTACCTTCTTTAGGTTCTTGTTTTTTATCCTTGTCACCTTCATCTGGCTTTTGCTGCTCTTTATCTTTTTGATCTTCCTTTTTATCCTGATCTTTTTTCTGGTCGTCTTGCTTTTTATTTTGATCGTCTTTATTCTGCTGATCCTTTTTGTCCTGATCTTTATTCTTGTCTTTATTATCCTTATTATCCTGGTTCTGTTGATCCTTGTTTTGTTTTTTCTCTTGTTCTTCTTTTTCCTTCATTTTACGAGCATATTCCAAATTGTATTTGGTTTCTTTCGAATTAGGAAAATGGCGAAGCGATTGTTTGTAGGCTTCAATACTCTCGTCAATCTTTTTATTAACGAGTAGGGTGTTACCAATATTGTGGTGTAAAAGACCTAAACGTTGAGGATCGGTTTCTTTTGAAGCCAATGCTTGAAATTGTTCCAAAGCTTCGTCATATTTCTTTTGCTTGTAAAGGGCATCACCCAAGTTGAAGGCAGCCTCAAAAGATGCGATATCCTTATCAAGAGCCTTGCGATATTCTACTTCAGAATTCTCAAAGTTCTTGTTTTCGAAAAGACCATTTCCTTTTCTGATAAATTTTCTCTCTTTCTGAGCGTTTGCTTCAAAACAAGCAAGGCTGAGCAGAGCTATAATGAATAGGCTAATTCTTATCTTCATGCTAATCTTTTTTTAATCAATCCTGATCTTAATATTTTACTTACTGAATAGATGAATATCTTTAAAATGACGATTCTTTCTGTCTAGAATTAGGTATTCAATCAGAATAAGCAAAAGGACAAAGGCAATAAAGTATTGAAATTTCTCATCGTAATCCGAATAGATTCTTTGTTCTAATTCGGTTTTCTCCATCTTATTAATTTCTTTGAAAAGCGCTTTTAATCCCGTTGTGGTATTGTTGGCTTTAATCATATTTCCACCACCAGCTTCAGCAATCTCAGCTAGCATTTTCTCATCTAGTTTAGAGATAACCACATTGCCTTCTTCATTTTGTCTAAACTGACCAGATTTCCCTTTTATTGGAATAGGAGCACCTTTAGGTAATCCCATAGCAATAGTATGAACAACAATGCCTTGTTCAAGAGCGGCTTTTGCAGCAGCGGTTGCATCATCTTCATGGTTTTCACCATCGGTAATGACAATAATGGCTTTGCTTGCTTCACTATCTGGAGTAAAACTCTTACTTGCTAAATTAATGGCCGATCCTATTGCAGTTCCCTGAACAGGAACAATATCTGTATTGATAGTCGATAAAAACAGCTTTGCTGAAGAATAATCAGTTGTAATTGGTAACTGTGTGTAAGCCTCACCAGCAAACACAATTAATCCAATCTTGTCGTTATTCAAATTATCAACCATTTGGGAAATCGCACGTTTTGCACTCTCTAAACGATTGGGTTTAATATCCTGTGCCAGCATTGAGTTAGATACATCTAAGGCAATAACAATCTCAACACCCTTGCGCTTGATTTTTCTCAGCTTGGAGCCAAACTGTGGACCAGCTATGGCAATAATAAGAAAACTGAAAGCCAAAAGCATGATAGCGAATTTATAGACAGGTCGTGTGAATGATGCGAAAGGCATCAATTGCGAAATGATAGACATATCGCCATATTCCTTTAGTGCTTTTTTCTTCATTCTGTAGCTGATGTAGTATAGCACAACAAGAGCTGGAATAATGAAGAATAAGTAGAGATATTCTGGATGTTCAAAACGAAACTGGTTCATTTTCAAATATTATTAGATGAGTACCGATTTGTTCGGTTTGTGATAATTCACACCTCAATGGTTATTTATTTTAATCTTAAATCAATAATCCTCAATCATAAATTTATTAAGGAATGTTTCTAAGAATACTGTTACGGAATGCAATTTCAAGTAAAAGGAATAAAGCAGCCCAAAGTGCATAGCTTTTGTATGCTTCACTCTTTGTACTAAACTGTTTCACTTCTATCTTTCTTTTTTCCATCTGATCAATTTCTTCGTAGATGGCTTTTAGCTTATTGTTATCCGTTGCCCTAAAGTATTTCCCACCTGTAAGCTCAGCGATATCTGTTAAAGTAGCCTCATCAATTTCTACGGGCATATCCTGCATTTGAATGCCAAAAGGCGTTCTGAAAGGGTAGGGTGCGGTACCTTGAGTTCCAATACCCACTGTATAAACACGAATGCCATAGGTTTTAGCAAGTTCCGCAGCGGTAATAGGTGCAATTTCACCTTGGTTGTTTACCCCATCGGTCAGTAGAATAACCACTCTCGATTTGGCTTCACTATCTTTCAAACGATTCACAGCATTTGCCAAACCCAAACCAATAGCCGTTCCATCTTCAATCATTCCTGATTTGATATCGCTGAAAAGGTTGATTAATACGGCGTGATCAGTCGTTAGTGGACATTGTGTAAAACTCTCTCCACTAAAAATGACCAAGCCAATTTTATCTTGCTGACGTCCCGTTATAAATTGGGTTGCCACATCTTTAGCAGCTTCTAAACGGTTAGGTTCGAAATCTTGAGCTAACATACTACTTGAAATATCCAGTGACATAACGATGTCGATACCTTCTGAACTTACATTTTTCCAATCGTTACTCGATTGTGGACGAGCCAAGGCAATCACCAAAAAAGCAATCGCTAGAACTCTTAAAAGAATAAGCGCATGTCGGAAATAATATTTATATGTTTTAGGTGCCTTGGACAGACTCTTTAATGTAGAGACCTGGATGCTGGCATGTGCCTTCTTATCGCGCCAAAAGTACCATGCAATAACAGGAACAATTAGCAGCAGTAAGTATAGGTATTCAGGATTTGCAAAATCTAGATTATTCATATTTTAAGTACCAAGTGTAAAGGTTAATAAGGATAAAGGTTAAAAAGGATAAAGGTTAAAGTGTCTTATTGCTAAAATGATAACAGACAAACTCTAACTTCTAATCTATTGCTCATTACACGCTCTTGTCAACTTCTTGACCATTTGTTGGTTCAATCTGGTTTGTCTCTTCCGTTTCTTCTTTTACTGTTTCTTTTATTAGTGTTTTTTCGACAATGCGATAAGCATACTTCAAACTCAATTGGTTTTCATCTGGAAGAGGTTGAAATTTGGCAAACTTTGCTAAATCAGCTCTTTCCAAAATAACTTTCAAGTCAGAAATCAGATCCTTATGCATGATGTCTTCAGAAATAGCATCCAGAGTCTCATCAGTCGTCGATTCCAGAGTTGCCAAACCAAAACGTTTGTCAAGATAGTTACGAACCGCATCGGTAAGATCCGAATGATATTGCTTAATATGTCCGCTCTGCCAGAGCTTTTGATTGTCAATTTCTTCAAGTTTTCTGAGTGCGATAACATGAGCAGGTTCAGCAGGAACTACAGATTTGAATAAGGGCTGATTGCTCTTGTATCTGCGATAGAAATAATAAGCAGCAAAAAGAATGGCAATAAGTATTAAACCACCACCAGCCCAAGGCGCAACTTCAGCAAATGATACTGGCGTATGAATAGGCATGGCAATATCGAAATTGGCTTTTGTGGTATCAATTTCAAAACTACGCACGCCCAATTGCATGGTATCGGTACGAATAATGTTATTGATATTTTCCCCATTCAATTTAAATACGAAAGGAGGAATCTTATGAACGCCACCATCAAAGGAAGTAATTAGGAATCTCTTATTAATCTTCAGACTACCATCTTTTTTCTTTGTGGTATCTGAGGCCCACTGACGAACAATTTCAATATTTTTTGTAATACTATCTGTGAAAACAGGGAATCCAATTGTAATACCTTTAGGCTGATCAACAGAAAGTTTCAAGTTGATCTGATCGCCAATGGCAATTACATTGGTATCCAAAGCAACACTAACTTTAAAGTCATCTTCACTTTCTTGTGCCATCGCTGGATTTAGGAGCAAGGCAAAACTCAGAAGTAAGAAGCTTCTTTGGAATTGTTTTTTTATTGTTTGTAATCCTATCATCTTATTAAATTTCGGATGAGTAAGTTATGTTAAGATTTTAAAAGGTCAAAAGTTCAAATGTGTCAATCTAACATTTTAGCAATTCAACCACTTTTCAATTTATTATTAATTGCTAATCGTAAATTGATTAGGCTCTTCGTTTAAATAGGGCAATTAACGATCGCACATAGTCCTGATCGGTTCTGATATTTGCCACATCTACACCTGAACGTTTGAAAATCTCATCAACTTTTGATTGATTCTCTCTCCACCATTTAGCATGAGCGTTTCTTACCTTAGAACTTGAGGTATCCACCCATTGGTATTGGCGGGTCTCAGCATCGAGCATTCTAACAAGTCCGATTGAAGGCAATTCTTCCTCTCGCTTATCGTAAATTTTAAGAGCGACCACATCGTGCTTGTTGTTAGCGATACTTAAAGACTTTTCAAAGTCATTATCGTCGATGAAATCGGATATCACGAAAGTGGTACAACGCTTCTTGATGGCTTTAGTCAGGTAGCGAAGAGCATTATTAATGTCAGTTTTACGGTGTTCGGGTTTAAAATCGATCAATTCTCGAATGATTCGTAGAATATGTGATTTCCCTTTTTTTGGTGGAATAAACTTTTCAATGATATCTGAAAAGAAAAGAACACCAATTTTATCGTTGTTTTGAATGGCCGAAAAGGCAAGCACGGCTGCAATTTCAGTAATCTGATTTTTCTTGAGTTTCGACATGGTTCCAAACTCACGGGAACCACTCACGTCAATCATCAGCATCACGGTCATTTCACGCTCTTCTTCGAAAAGCTTAACGAAAGGGGTATTGTAGCGAGCCGTTACATTCCAGTCGATATTACGAATGTCGTCGCCATATTGGTATTCGCGAACCTCACTAAAGGTCATACCTCGTCCTTTAAATGCTGAGTGATATTCTCCAGCAAATATATTTCGAGACAAGCCCTTGGTTTTGATCTCGATTTTCCGAACTTTCTTTAATAGTTCACTAGTCTCCATAGTTAATTACGAATTGATAATTATGAATTAATAATTAAATCGTTGGAATAAAGAATTACGAAAAACAATGTCATTCATAATTCTTAATTCCTTATTCATAATTACTATGGTACTTCAACAGTATTCAAAATTTCAGAGATAATGTGTTCGCTAGTGATGTTGTTAGCTTCTGCCTCATAAGTTAAACCAATACGATGGCGAAGAACATCGTGACAAACGGCACGGATATCCTCAGGAATAACGTAACCACGACGTTTGATAAAGGCATAGGCTTTAGCTGCAGATGCTAAGGAAATACTGGCACGAGGAGAACCACCAAAAGCAATCATTTCTTTGAATTTATCAAGACCATAATCTGCAGGGAAACGTGTCGCGAAAACAATATCAACAATGTATTTTTCGATTTTCTCATCCATATACACATCCTTCACCACGCTACGTGCCTTAAGAATATCTTCTGGTTTAAGAATTTGATTAGCGATAGGGAATATCTTTAAAAGATTCTGACGCATGATTAATTGCTCTTCATCTTTCTTAGGGTAATTGATAACCACCTTAAGCATAAAACGGTCCACCTGTGCCTCTGGAAGAGGGTAGGTTCCTTCTTGCTCAATCGGATTTTGAGTTGCCATAACTAAAAACGGCTCTTCTAACTTATAAGTATGGTCGCCAATAGTCACCTGACGTTCCTGCATAGACTCTAAAAGAGCAGCCTGTACTTTAGCAGGGGCACGGTTAATTTCATCGGCAAGAATAAAGTTGGCGAAGATTGGTCCTTTTTTTACAACAAATTCCTCTTTCTTTTGAGAATAGATCATGGTACCGATAAGGTCGGCAGGTAAAAGGTCTGGCGTAAACTGAATACGGCTAAAGTTTGCGTCTATAGTTGTCGCAAGGGTATTGATAGCAAGGGTTTTTGCCAATCCGGGAACACCTTCAAGAAGGATGTGTCCATTGGAAAGCAAGCCAATTAATAGGCTCTCAACCAAATGCTTTTGTCCAACAATAACCTTATTCATTTCCATAGAAATCATATCCACGAAGGAACTTTCCTGTTGGATACGCTCGTTTAGCTCTTTGATATCAACTGTCTGCATCATAAAAAAGTATATTTTGCTTGAATTATTAAACGTTTACTCATTAATGTGGAAATCGTTTATTTTGAGGACTGTTATATGAAGAAGAAAACTTGATAAAACAGTTTTGTTCCAAAAATGAAATGACTTCCATTCAAAAAAAGCAATGCTTGGAACTGCTTTTTAGGGCAACAATAATGACAATTATTTTTTGTGCCCTACAAAGATAATTTTTTGGAGTACTTATAAAAGTTGTTTGTCGTTAATTTTTGTTAAGCTTTAATTGTAGGAGCAATGCTATAGGAGTGTTTTGTTGTTTCAGCCTGTATGAATATGAAATCAGATTATAAATAATACTGACGATCTTAATTTTAAATTAACGAGGCCTGTTTTTCAATCCAGAACGAATTACATGTCTATAGCTTTGTGATCCATTATTTCTTGTTCGACTCCTTTGGAGTCGAATTGGGTTATAATATTGCTTTCTATAGACATGGGAACCCTTTGGGTTTAATATTCCTTTCTATTGTGAATTTTGAAACCAGAATAGATTACATGTCTATAGCTTTGTGATCCATTATTTCTTGTACGACTCCTTTGGAGTCGCATCTGGGTCTAACAAATATTTCTATAGACATGCGAACCCTTCAGGTTCAATAATTTTTTATTGTGATTTTTCAATCCAGAATGGATTATATGTCTATAGCTTTGTGATCCATTATTTCTTGTACGACTCCTTTGGAGTCGAATTGGGTTATAATATTGCTTTCTATAGACATGCGAGCCTTTCAGGTTCAATACTTCTTTTATTGTGAATTTTTAATCCAGAATGGGTTGTATATCTATAACACCATGGTTCATCTTATTTGTTCGACTCCTTTGTAGTCGTATTGTTGTGTACCTTTTATTTTTATAAACATATGAACCTTTCAGGTTCGTGTTGATGCTTTTTTGTTCTTTTTTGAAGAGAGTGATTGTTGACGAATTAAGGAAAGACTTATTACATTTAATCAATCCAATCAAATAAATATTCGTCTTTATATTCTACATCGAATTTTCTCAAAAAGCCTAAATATTCTTCTTTGAAATTTTTCTTTTTGTGATGTATTTTCTGGTTATTGATGTATTCAATCAGATTCGTTAAGGCTGATTGGTTATAAGAAAATGCACCGAAGCCTTCTTGCCATTCAAATTTGAAGCTTGTGAATTTTTGTTCTTTGATAAATGAGTTCGAAGCTTTTTTAATTTCTCTAACTAAATCAGAAAGACAACAAGATGGTTTCATACCAATTAATATATGGATATGATCTTGTGTACCATTAATGGCAATCATCTTTTGATTTTTATTCTGGACGATTCCAGTGATATATTTATAAAGTTCTTTTTCCCATTTCGGTGAAATTAGACCATCTCTATTTTTAACAGCAAATACAATTTGGATATAGATTTGTGAAAATGTTCCAGGCATATCTTCTTTTTTATAAATAAAAATGTTTTATCCTTTCTTGAAAATTATGCTTATAAATTTATGAAAAATATTGAATGATTAGATTATTAGGGTATTTTGATTTCAGTAGCAGTAAGATTGTCGTTTTATTCATACAGAATGGGTTGTATATCTATAGCACCATGGTTCATCTTGTTTTTTCGACTCCTTTGGAGTCGTAATTTTGGCATTAATGTGAGTTCTATAAACATGGGAACCCTTTGGGTTTAATATTCCTTTCTATTGTGAATTTTGAAAACCAGAATAGATTAAATATCTATAGCAGTGATTCACTTTATTTGGCTTTATTCAGTTCGATATACCACTTGTAGTTCTTGACGATTTGTTCAGCAATATCATATCGGCTGCTGATTTTTGTGATTTCGAGCTTGGGACCGCAATAGGTCATGAAATCTTCCAATGCTTCGCCTTTTAGTCCTGTATGTTCCGCAACTATGGCACTTGTGTAGTATTCGTTATATTTCTTAATACGCCATTCCTTTCGAATCATTTTAGAAACTTTACGCTTGCTTTTTTCTTTGCGACTGAATTTTGTGAATAGGTAAGAGGCAGGTGTGCCTATGGCATCCCCAATACCTGGATCTACTAATGTTGTTCTATATTGGGGCGGTATAATATTAGGTGGTTTTGTATTATATGGAGCCAGTTCTTTTGTGATTTGAGAATTGATCTCATATTCGTTTTTGATTTCTAATTTTATAAAGTCATCCTTAAATTCATTCCAGGTACCAAATGCAAAGACATTGACTTCATTGAGTAGGTAAGCCATATTTTCTAAAGGAATTTGGAAGAATTTGGGGAGAGTCGTATCGAAAATGAAAGGGATTGCCCATTCCTGAGTTTTAAACCCCAGGGCTGATATAATAAGTGTGTCTGATTGTTTGACTTGTAAATGAAAAATTCCTAAGCTATCACAAATCTGGCCACTTCGTTTACCTTTAATAATAAGGTGTGCTAGTGGAATAGAACTAATGCCTGTTGTCGTTACAATTTGACCTGAGATGCTAATAATGGAATCATTTTCAATGCTTGTTGCACTTGATGATTTAAAAAAAAAGAAAAGAATTAAAAGAATCAGTAGAATACGAAGCATATTTTAGTCGAAGGTCAGGTTATTAATCTTTAAGCTCCTCTAAAGTAGTTAGCTTGGAAATATTAAACAATATGATTGTTTTACTTTTAACAGTATTTAAGTTTCTTTATGAAAGTGATTTCATGATATAACTAATGAAACCTGTCAGAGTCCGAAGAATGAGGTCTTTACAGCGTTTAGATCGCAAGTTAAATGTCAACAGGTTTATCCTGCAGTATCGATGCTGTCGGGTTTTTAATCCAGAATGAATTATATATCTATAGTTCCATGGTTTATAATAATTTTCGACTCCTTTGGAGTCGAATTTTTGTATCATGTGGTTTTCTATAGATATAAGAACCTTTCAGGTTCGATGTTGATTCTCTATAAATATCTGAATCCTTTGGGTTCAATTTGATTTTATAACAAAAGAAAAGCCCCATTGGTAATGAATAGGGCTTTTGTCAGATTGCAATTGATCTTAATTTCCTATCGCTTCATCCAATTTTTCTTTGGCGTTTGGGATGAATACTTTGCTACGCGAAAGTATTTGCCCAGATATTAGAAAATGGCAAAGTGTTGAGTGAGGTGACTTAAACTGATTAACAAACTTGATTGTCTTCGTAAACTTTAGAAAAATAGCAGATGATTCAATTTGTGGAGTTGTGCAACGATTACTTTTGTTACCAGATGGGCTTTACACCTCTTGTATGCCATTAAAATGGCAATTTTGAACTAATTTTAGACCTATTCTGAACGATAAGGCCACCTATAGATATTAGCTTTGTAAGTATATTTACCGTGACAAATTGTTATTCGGGAAGGAATCCTCATTTTTAGATTCCTTGAATTATAATATGAAGAATATTTACTGCTTCCGATCGAATTGGAGGGAAGAACAGAGCTTGAAATATAGTTTTCAAGCTTTGGAAAAGGAGATATAATATGATTAAAAAACCATTGAATTCGGTATTGGTGAAACCATCAGGTCCAGATTGTAATTTGGATTGTACTTACTGCTTTTATCTGGAAAAGGCCGGACTGTATCACCAACAGAAGGTTCACCGTATGGATGAGGAAACCTTAGAGATATTGATTCGGCAGGTATTGGAACAATCAGGCCCCGAAGTATCCTTTGGTTGGCAAGGTGGAGAGCCTACTTTGATGGGGTTGGATTTCTTTAAAAAGGTGATTGAGCTGCAGCAGAAGTATGGGAATGGAAAGGTCGTAGGGAATGGTTTGCAAACCAATGGACTACTTTTGAATGAAGAGTGGGCAGATTTTTTGAAGGAATATAATTGGTTGGTGGGGATATCACTCGATGGACCTCAGTATATTCATGACCATTACCGTTTGACTCCGTCAGGAAAACCAAGTTGGGAAATCGTATCACGTAATGCCAAAATGTTATTGGACAAAGGCGTTGCCACCAATGTCCTGAGCTGCTTAACCGATCACTCGGCTGATCATATTGAGGAAATTTACAAGTACCACAAGGAGCTGGGCTTTGATTTTATGCAGTTTATCCCTATTGTGGAAACGGATAAGGAGAATCCTCGTCAGGCGGCTTCTTTTTCTCTTTCACCTGAAAAATATGGAGAGGTGCTTTGTAAGCTGTGGGATCTTTGGATTAGTGATTTTAAGGAAGGTATACCAACTACCTCAGTCCGCCATTTCGATTCTGTGTTCCACACCTATGTGGGTATACCTGCTCCTGAATGTACCCTCCAGAAAGAGTGTGGGGTATATACGGTTATTGAGCACAATGGGGATATCTATTCCTGTGATTTCTTTGTTGATCCCAAATGGAAGCTGGGTAATATTAAGGAGAAGAAAATTATTAATATGCTGAATTCCAAAAAGCAACACCAGTTTGGCTGTATTAAGGCTAATTTACCTCGCAAATGCAAAATCTGCCCTTATTTAAAGCATTGTTTTGGTGGCTGTACAAAAGATCGCGTTAAGGATCCTAAGTTTAATGGGATGCCACGCTTTTGTGAATCGTATAAAATGTTTTTTGCTCATGCTCATACGCAACTTCAGGAGATGGGAAAAAACTGGATAGCTCAGCAGATAAAAATGCAGGAGCAAGCAGAAGCTCAACAAAGCGGAGGAACCTATAATGCCTTCAAGGATTTTGTAAAATAACGAAGGGATATATGATGAGATGTAAAATGAATCAAAATATTAAATGGGGTATACTCTTGTCTGTTACACTGATTTTGGGAGCCTGCTCTGGAAAGTCATCAGCTAAAAAAGCGCCCGAAAATGAAACAGTACCGAGTTGTTGTCAGAATGTACCTTCACGTTTTGGCTCAGCTACTCAAAAAGAAAAGCAAGGGATGGTTCACATTCCCGGTGGGACTTTTATGATGAGCGGAGACAATGATCAGGCCCGAGCCGATGAATTCCCAAAACACAAAGTGGAGGTTTCAGGATTCTGGATGGATATCCAAGAGGTGACCAATGCCCAGTTTAAGGAGTTTGTTGATGCTACCGGTTATATTACAGTTGCCGAGAAAAAACCCGACTGGGAGGAGATGAAAAAACAGTTGCCTCCGGGGACCCCAAAACCGGATGAAAGTGTATTGGTAGCGGCCTCACTTGTTTTTAATCCTCCCAATCATGCTGTGAATGTTAATGGAGGACCTGTATGGTGGAACTGGGTGCAAGGTGCTAATTGGAAACAGCCTGAAGGTCCTGGTTCAGACTTGAAAAATAAGGAGAATTATCCTGTGGTGCATGTCGCATGGGAAGATGCGATGGCCTATTGTAAATGGGCTGGCAAAAGACTGCCCACAGAAGCAGAGTGGGAGTACGCAGCTCGAGGAGGTTTATCCAGTGAGATTTATCCATGGGGGAACCAGAATGTGGATGAGGGAAGCGTTAAGGCTAATTCCTGGCAAGGTCAGTTTCCTAATCAGAATACTGGAAGAGATGGCTTTTATGCTTCTTCTCCAGTAAAATCATTTCAGCCCAATGCATTTGGCTTGTACGATATGGCAGGCAACGTGTGGGAATGGTGTGCAGACTGGTACGATGCTGATTACTATAAAACGGTTAAGGATGGAGTGGTAAATCCCCAAGGACCTAAAACAAGTTACGATCCTCAGGATCCAACAGTACCTAAAAGAGTAACGAGAGGAGGATCATTCTTATGCAACGATGCCTATTGTTCAGGCTACCGAGTTGCAGCAAGAATGAAAAGTAGCTCGGATACAGGTTTGAGTCATACAGGTTTTCGATGTGTTGCAGATATATCGGAGAACTAGTAATAAATGAGTTTTGATTACTAGAAGCCAAAAAGCAAGAATATTGTTTCTCCACTCTCAAAAATTAAATTGGAGAATAACTATTTAGTGGGCTATGCAAGATGTGGAGTTGCTACATTTACTAGGGCTTTATATCTTTCTTATTTCGTTTCGTATATTACTAATAGTCTTTTCATTGTTGTATTTAGCCTTGCTATTACCTCGTTAGGACATGCACATGTATAGTGTGTATCGTTCTTATATGTCATCTTTAAGTCTCGAGCCAAAGTCTAGTGAGTTTGGTAGTGAAAGTGGGGTGAGTTTTAGATAAAATCTGCCCGAGATTCATTATGATTCTCGGGCAGATCTGTTCTGTATCTCACAGAGATTTGTTCTGTATCTCGGCGAGATATCTTAGCTTATCCCTTAAGTAAACAGTATGCTTGTGCTAAGTCGGCCTTTTTTAAGTCGGCTGGAGTTTAAAGGCAGACTTCTTAGTTCTAGAATATACTTACCAGGAGCAATATCAGGAGGTACCTGAAAGGTCTGTTTGTTTTTGGTGTTGTGGGCATATATGTTAATGCGGTATTCCTTGCCATCTTCAGCTAGTAGGAATATACCTTGTTTTAAATCATCAGGATTCAGTTTTAGGTTGTTGCCCCTAAGTTCGCCAATGGCATTAGGACTTAAGTTTTCTCCTTTCTCGCTAAGGTTGGTAAATTTGAATACATCAATGTGATAGTTTATTGGATCTCGTTTATAGAGCTGGGTTTCTTTTGCGGCTTGTTTGAGCACAACACCCGATGAGGTTTTGAAATGCAAACTGTGGCGGCTTTTATCGAAAGAATCTTCATAATCAGTAAAAAGGCCTTTTATACTGGGGGTAATATTAACAATGGGTGTGTTGATACGATAGCCTTTTTTTAGCAAATCAGCCATCACAATTTCCAAACGTTTAAAGATGCTTGCTACTTCGTAGCTCGTAATTCCAGTACCTTCTTTGGCCACTTCCTCAATAAGTTCGGCTTTGTTAATAACACCTATAGCTGGCGTACGTCCAATAAAGTTCTCCTGACTTTTATTCAAATGATTTTTGTTCAAGAAATATTCCATAAGGATGATTTTTATGTGATACCATTAAAGGTAAAATAAAAAATGATAAATAGGGAAGCAGTTAACAAGTATCGTGTTTTTCAATTTTTTGAGTAAAACATTGATGCTTGTTGGGTGAAAAAGTGAGTATCCCCAAGTAATTATTTTACTATAATGAAGGAAAATATAGGATTACAACTTCGAAGGAAACTGTAACGAGCTGGAGCTCGAGATAGTCCTTCATTAAGGGTGAAAATCCTTGAATAGTCATATATTCTATTTTTTTTGATAGCTCTTAAGTGATCTTATACCAAGTGTTGGTTTCTTGCCCAATTATAAGTGTTCTGTTTTTTTTAATAGCCTGAAGATATCCTAGGGATTAGCGGTACTGAAAGACCAAAGCATCCTTTATATTCTTTAAAAGTTTCTGTATGTAGTGCATTAATTTATTTTTGAATTATTTTGGCTCTTTTCATATGTATTGTTATTAGGTATTAGCCATAACGGCCTTGTTAAGTTGGCGATTTCAAAGAGTTACCTTATCTACCGACCAAGGGGAGCTCACGAAACGAAGTGAGTAAACCGCACGGAAGCAAGCTGCATAAATTTGTTTATATTTTTGAGCAAACCCATTTTTAAATCGCGAACACCTTTTGGAATAGGGTAGGTGAGTCATTCTAGTAGCTTGCTGGTTCCGACTTGTCGGAATAAATTGTACTAAACTTTCGAACTGCTAATCACCGCCCATGAAATTTAGCTTTGTTACCCCTCGTTATTATTTTGCTCATTAAATTAGTTTCATTTTTTTTTCAGATGAAAGTCCTTATTAATCTGAAATATACACATCCATGTAACTATGTGCAATCAATGTAACATCTTGTTATTCATGGTTTTTACACTTTAATTTGTATCAGATTTTAAAATAATAATTGATGAACAAAATTTCATTATTGGTTGTTGGCATACTAATGTTTGCAACTATTAGTAATTCACAAACGACAGATACTATGAGTAATTTAAATGAATCAGTAAAAACTTATCCGAAAACATTTTCACATATAGGTATCACTGTTCCTAATATTGAAGAGGCCGTTAAGTTTTACACAGAGGTTTTAGGGTTTTATGTTATCATGGAACCAACATTAGTAAAAGAAGAAAATGAAACAGCCATTGGGCAGATGTGTATTGATGTTTTCGGCGAAGGCTGGGGAACATTTAAAATTGCACATCTTTCTACTGGTGATAAGATTGGTTTTGAGCTATTTGAATTCAAAGAAAGTGAAGAGTTTAAAGCTACTTTTGAACCCTTCCGTACTGGATTATTTCACTTTTCAATTCAAGACCCCGATGTTGAAGGACTTGTTAAAAAGATTGTGGATGCTGGAGGTAAACAAAGAATGCCAATTCGAGAGTATTATCCAGGAGAAAAACCGTATCGTATGTGTTACGTTGAAGACCCTTTTGGAACTGTATTCGAAATTTATTCTCACTCCTATGAACTACACTACTCACAAGGAGCATATAAGTGATGTTCATTGGCAAAATCCTGTCCCCATTTATCTAATTCAAGGATGATGGGGATAAGTGATTTGCCTTCTTCTGTTAATTCGTATTCCACTTTCGGTGGAGTAACTGGGTAAACTCTTCGCTTTACTAATTTGTCTTTTTCAAGTGCCCGGATAGAGTATGTAAACATTCTATTCGAAATGTCAGTAATGCTTTTTTGCAATTCACCTGACCTTTGAGCTCCATCCTTCAGATGAAAGAGAATTAGACTTTTATACTTATCTCCTATCAAAAGCAGTGTAAAGGCTAAAGAACAGTTAAATTCCTTATCGTTATATTTGATAATTTCCTTATTTGTATCATTATTCATAGTTGCATTTTTATTAATGAGGGGTAACGTATAGCTGTATGTCGTCTTCGTTGGCGATTTTTAATTTCATCCTGTACATATCGCCAATGCCGACATACAGCATGTTATGTACTTTTATTTTTAAAGCCTTTTTTTATTAACAAGTCTCCCTA
>NZ_QQWG01000023.1 GCF_003863355.1 Ancylomarina euxina
GGTACAATACATGTAGAAGGCATTCTTCTTTAAATTATCTTTCGCCTTTAGAATACGGAAGGCTATTAAATAATCAAAAGAGAGCGGCATGACTTAACTTATTGTCCACATTTTTGTTGCAAGTCCATAGTTTGAAAAAAATAAGGTGTATTTCAAAATATGAAATACACCTTATTACTAATCGTAAATTGTTAATTACTTATCGTTCTCGTCGCTAAGTAGCATCAGGTAATGTGCTGCTGACCATGAGAAATGATTTGCATTTAAACCTTTTCCGCTGATAGGATGGTAGTTCTCTCTAATGGGTGCGTCACCAAGAAGACCTTCTGCATTTTGTAAAAGTTTTTGACTTAATAAATCAGCTTCTTTATTGTAGCCATATTCTTCCAGTGCTTTTATGCCAAAATAAGCCTGATCCAACCAAACTGGACCTCTCCAGTATCCCTTAAGGGGATTGAATTTTTCATGACTGGCAACTAGAGTAGGAAAGGGAACTTTAGTAGCAAACTTGGTTGAATCCATTAGGATAGCAGTTACTCTTTTGGCTTGTTCTTTAGTAGCAATGCCAGTGTAAAGAGGAATCCAGCCTTCAGGACCTTGTTGAACCGTTAATAGCTTACCTGTTACAATTTCTCTATCGTAGAAAAAGCCTGTTGCCTCGTCCCAAAAATCAGCCGCAATTCTTTTCTTTAATGATGAGGCTTCAAGCTTGTAGCTTTTTGCTTCCTCAGTACGATCAATCAGTTCTGCCAATTCGGCTAAATCTTCTTTCTCTGCTTGCAGGTAAGCATTCAGGTCTACCGATTCCTGATTCATCGACCAGCCATTTTCATTATTCTTAAGCATTTTTGTATCATCAAAACGAACGGCATTGTCCATTCCTGATTCCCATTTGGCAGCGATAAGTGTGCCATCGGTTGAGCCATATTCGCATAAGCCATTCTTATCGTTATCACGGTACTGGTACCACCACTCATGATACTTCACCAATTTCGGATACAGTTCCTTCACAAATTCAAGGTCAGAAGTCGCTTTGTAGATTTCCAGAACCGCCCAGCTGGCCAATGGTGCTTTGGTATCGCGCCAGTTGTTTTCCTTAGGATCGAAATACACACAATCGGCGACCATACCCATCTCGTCTTGGTACTGGAACATGGAGTGCAGGTTGCTCTTTGCCAACTCAGGATTGAAACGCACAAGGGCAACGGCCTGTTTCCATGAGTCCCATGACCAGAAACCATAGAATCCCTGGTAAGCTGCCGATGGAAAAACACCTGAATGCTGCAAATCGCCTGCCGCCGATCGCCAGTTAGTCTGTAGGGTTTGCACACACTTTACTGCAAGTTTGCGATTATCATCCTTGTTTAGTAATGGATTCTTGCTGTCTAAAGCTTTATTTAAATATGCATTCCATCTGCTTTTATTATCGGCAAACAACTGATCTGAATTGTCAAGCCAGTTGGCGTACTGATTGTCCTCTTTAGTGGCTTCCTCCTGATTGAAATAGTAGGAGTGAAGCAAGTTTACGCTTAAGGTTTCACCAGCAGCAATCTCTCGCTTATCCGTTAATATCATCTGGTACGAATGCTTATTAGGCGATATTTGAATGGACTTGTTAGAATCGTTATGCATCAGGAAAAATTCATCTCCCTCTTCAAAATCGATTTGCAGGCCCTTTTCCGATTTGCAAAGTGTGATGCCCTTTGGGAATATCTCACCTTTCCAACCTACATAGAGACTTTGATTCTTGTCGCTTTTGTTTGTTATATCGGTTTGAATAAGTGCCGACCTGTCGCTCACAAAAATAAGGCTAAGCTTAATACTTAACTGCTCAAGGTCTAAAGTTTGCTCCAGTTTCCCTGGCTTGTAAGTGAGTTCAGCCTTAGCTTTACTCAAATCGATGGCTGTCATGCTGCTTGCATCGGTGAGCTCCAGTTGGCACAGGTTTTTACTCACCCATTGTCCCCACATTTTCATGCATAGTGGGCCTGAGAATCCACCGTAATAGCTTGTACTATCCATATCAGGAAGCGCGTAGCCATGCCAGGCGCCCATATCGGAAAATCCGAAAGGTTCCAGTTCGTATTGTGCCTGCGGAATGCCCTGAATGTTGAGCACATTGGCCATTTCCTCCTGCAGATCTGTTGTTTTATCTGCCTTCGGTTGGCAGCCAGTCCAAACCAGGAGGGCTAAGAGAAGTAGGGTGATGTTTTTATGTGTCATATTGGTTATCATTTTTCAGTTTTCTGTTGTCGGTTGTGAAACCTGACAACAGAAAACTGATAACATTTTAGTTTTTATTTAATTCGCAATTTACTCAATTCATTCAAGTCCTTCTCACCATTTATCGGGCGAAGGATGAACTCGTAGCTGTAATCCTGTGCAGGTATTGAATACTCCGAGTGAACAGGTGCTCCCCATGAGTTATCGCCACCAACACCCATCTGCTTGTAATCAATCTGCCAGCTGATGACCTCACCAGTCTTAATTTCAGCCCCGTGTTTCTGAGGATTTCCTTTGCCTGAGTGATAAAGCTCTTTATAGTCGAAAGGTAATGCTGATCCTGCTAATTCAGATTGAGCCAGTACCATTAAGCCCACAGACTGTTCATTGGTAAGAGCCATCCATCTCAGGTCGGTTTTGTTACCTGTTTCCTGTGGACGCACATAAGGGTGATATTGCTCGGCAACGCTACTTTTATAATGTCCTACCGGATAGCCCGTTTTTCTATCGCTCATGCTCTCCTGAGGGCCACGACCAAACCATTCAATCTGGTTGAACGCCTTAGGCAACTGCATCTGCATGCCAAGACGTGGTAACATTGGAATATCATTTGCTTCAGGAAGGTATGTGTTTTTCACTTTAATATCACCATTCCCATAAATCAGGTAGCGCGTCTGATATTTACTTGATACGGTTGGGAGATCAAATGAAACAGTCACTTCCACCAGTTGATTACTCAGCTTTTTACTCTCGAATGAAAGTAACTGAGCTTTTTCGCCAGCCTCTTTCCATGCCTGACACTTTGCCGGCGTACCATTACCCAAATCGTTATCGGTAACCGCTCGCCAAAAGAAGGGTTTCAAATCCTGAGCTATCAGTTCCTTGCCATAGATTTGGTAAGAACTTAAACTTCCGGTTTGTTTTGAGAATTGAATCTGAATATCACCGGCAATCAGGCTTAATACTTCTTTGTTATCTTTAAGCTTTACTTTCCTTGTTGTGTTGGCTGCTTTCGCAGATATCGCTTTAGATACAGGCAATTGGAACTGTTCCCAGGCAACCAGATGTCCTTGAGGAACAAGAGGCTTCTCTTTTTTGCTATGTGCCTTAAGTTCCAGGAAGTATTCTTTCCCGGCTTCAGGATTTATAGCTGGATAAGGAATTGTAATTGTTTTATCCTGATGTGCCTTTAAGGTAATGCCATTCAGTTTTCCTGATGCAATTTCGATAGCATCTTCTTTTAATATCCAGCTAAAGTCAAAAGCAGTCAGGTCGATAAAATCATGACGATTGATGATCTTAAATTGATGTGATGCGTGATCGATTTTCTCGAATGCAATAGGCTGGTAAACCTTTTTCACTTCCCAAATATGTGGATGGATTTTTCTATCACCAGTTATTAAGCCATTGGCGCAAAAGTTGGAATCGTTCTGAATTTTATAGATTCCCATATCGCCACCGTAGGCAAAAATCGTATCGCCTTTTTCGGTTTCTTTTCTAAAGGTTTGGTCTACCCAATCCCAAATGAAACCGCCTTGCAGCTGTCTTTGTTTGTGAATCAAATCCCAGTAATCTTTCAGGTTACCAACGCTATTTCCCATGGCATGGGCATACTCACACTGTATCAGTGGACGAGTTTGAACTTTTTCTGCATATTTCATCATCTCCCATATGCGATCGTACATAGGGCAGAAGATATCAGTGTTCGATTCAAGACCTGAATCTTCAGACTGAACAGGACGTGAGATGTCGTGCTTTTTTAACCAGTCGTAAGTGGCAAGGAAGTTCTGACCTCTTCCGGTTTCGTTACCCAAAGACCAGATGATAACAGACGCATGATTTTTACTGCGCTGAAACATCGATTGGGTTCTGTCAAGGAATGCCTTTTTCCAGTTGGGTTTATTGGCCAATGTTTTCTCTTTATTGTAAGGTTCGCAACCGTGAGCTTCGATATTGGCTTCGTCAACCAGATACATGCCATATTCATCACAGAGTTCATACCAGCGTTCGCGGTTAGGGTAGTGTGAATTTCTTACCGCATTAATATTGAATTGCTTCATCAACTCAATGTCTCTGATCATTGATTCTTCAGTAATCACACGACCGTTGTCAGCATCGTGCTCGTGACGGTTAACCCCTCTGATCACAATAGGCACTCCGTTGATTTGAAGCAAGCCATTCTTGATTTCGCTTGTGCGGAAACCAATTTTTCGTCGAATGATCTCAATGTCTTTTTTATTCGAAGCTTTTAGGCTAATCTGCAGCTCGTACAGTTCAGGTGTTTCGGCAGTCCATTTACGAACATTTGGAATTTCTCCTGTAAAACTCACTTGATTATCACCTTGTTTCAAGCTGGTCTTAATGTCCTGATTGATGAGGATTCTATCCCCATCTAAAACCTGAATATTTACTGTTTTGGTTTCAGCTTTTGAATTTTTTTTATTAAGCTCAACTTCAAGTTTGAATTCACCATGTGTATAGGTCTCGTCCAAGTCGGCATGAGCAAAGAAGTCACGGATATGCGTTTTGGGGCGGGCATACAGATAGACATCTCTCTCGAAACCACTCACTTTCCAATAGTCCTGATCTTCGAGGTAAGAGCCATCGCTAAAGCGATAAATTTCTACTGCTAGCTGATTCACACCTGTTTCTACATAGTCGGTAAGATTAAACTCAGCAGGCGTTTTACTACCCTGACTATAGCCAACTTTTTTGCCATTCACCCACAAATACATGGCTGAACGCACCCCGCCAAACTGGATGTATATTTCTTCACCATTCCAGTTCTCAGGAATATTAAAGTCCCTTTTATAGGAGCCTACCGGATTGTAATCGTGAGGAATAAAGGGTTCGTTATTTGGGAAAGGGTAGGAGACATCGGTATAAATAGGTACCCCGTAGCCTTGCAATTCCCAATGACCGGGAACCTTTATGTCTTTCCAGGCTGAAATGTCGTAGTTCGTTTTATAAAAATCCATAGGGCGGTCAGCTGGTTTGCGAACCCAGTTGAATTTCCATGTCCCGTTCAGATTGATGTAGTATTCTGAATTCTCTTTCGAGTTTTTAAGGGCATTGTTTAAGTTGCGATAGGCAAAATAGGATGCTCTCGGTTTTTCTTTGTTAATGCCAATGACTTGAGGGTTTTCCCAATCGTTGGTACTTGCTTTCTCTTGAGCAAAAATGCCCTGGTAGAAGAGTATAAGCAATAGTGTTAAAGTTGTTCTCATTAAAATGGATTTACGATTAACAATTAGTGATTATTAATTGATACAAATCATGAATTATTAATCACTAATTGTAAATGACTAATTGATTAGCTTCCTTGTTTATTATTGGTGTATTTGGTAATTAAGATGTTCCTAATTTGAGTAAATAAATCGACCACGCCCTGCATGTTTTCATTGCTTTTCTGAGTCAGGAATGCCTTAGCTTTTTTAGGATTCTTTTTATAAAGTTCGCTTGCTTTTTTGTCGTTAGCAGGTAGATTGTCGAATAAGCTTTGCTGAAAAGGATCACGATAGAGCTGCATATCCTTAACAGCATCCTGCCAGCGCAAATACATCAGGTTATCTACAAAATCGATGGTCCAGCGTGCCGAAGCAGGGTTGAACTGATTGGGATCGTAGTTTTTATAGGATCCGTGAATCTCCTGTGTGCCGGCATAAATAGGCACATAGGGAGAGGTGAACTGATTATCCTGGAATACCCAGTAAACCCCGCCAATAGCATCAGGTAACCACGATCGCAACTGACAAATCATACCATAGTTACCTTTGGATACATTTCTGCGATTGGTAATGTCCAGCAATTCGCGCATGGCTGTTGTTGGGAAAGGCGTCGTTAAGGGACTCTTTTCTAGTTTTCCATCTTTAGTTGGTACGTACCAATCAGGATCTGAAGTTTTATCGTAAATGGTTCCTTCGAAAGTCGATCGCTGAAAAGCCATGATATCCTGTACGGAGATTTTCTTCTCAGGCTTAACTGAGAAAGGGTAACTCGAAACATCCTCTACATATTGATGGTAGGCATCCTGCCCTTTGTATGGGTTGTTCAGACTACGATCGGGCCAATCCTTTAAATTGGGCGCAAAACTGCTGTAGAATAACCAAAAACGACCGCTGGCCCATTCGCGAAAGCAAGGACTGTAAGCCTCCTGCCAGATGAAAGGTTTGCCTGAGTCTTCTTTATACCAGCCATGATCAATGGCCACTTGTTTGTAATTATCCGATGCCATAAACCATTCCGGTTTCGTAAGATTAATTTCTTTGATGATGCTCCAGTTAGGCACAATGGCGATGTGATCGTCGGGCACACGTTGTGCAGCCCAAATAGCACCCGATTTTCCTGACTCAGGTGTCCAGTCTTTACCAACAGCCACAATTTCAAGTACCCAAACTTCATTGGGGTCGGCTATACAAAGCGCTTCTGATTCTGGACCACAAGAAGGCAGAAAACCGTATTGGTCCATCAGTGATGTGATCAGCTTGATGGCCTCACGGGCTGTCTTGCAACGCTGCAGGGCAAAAATCATGGCTTGTTCCACGGTCATAATTTGTTTGCCACTTTCCCTGTCAACCTGCAATTCTGGTTTTTGACTCATGGTACTCTCTGCAATAGCCAGTTGGTACTCATTCATATGAGAATAGGCTGAGTGAAAGTAAGTAAAGGTTTGCTCCACTTGAGGAATTTGACCTATAATCTCACCATAATTATCCAATGCGCCATTTATCTCCTGCAAGCCATAATAAACAGGTGTCATGCTTCCCGCTGGGAATTTTTGCCCATGTACGATACGAATACGGGTATCGTTTCCCCCATAAGTGTGGGAGGTGATTACTGAACCGTCTACTGTTGCTTTTTTACCCGCTACAATGTCTGTACAGGCTGTGGCTTGTTGCCATATAAGCAAAAATGTTAGTAAAGGGATGATTAGTAGTTTTTTCATGGTTTTTATTTTTATAGAGACGCACGGCCGTGCGTCTTTACGTCTTTACGTTTGTGCGTCTATACGGATGTATATGTTTTAATATAGGATCACAGGGATATTATTTGTTTATTTTTAATTCAAGCCATTTTTCCAATGTCCCTATTATTTCTGCTTGCATCTCGGACGGGAAACTTTTGATTCGAGTTCCATGAGCACCAGCAGGATTAATGAACTTCTGGCACTTATTATTTTCCTTTAGTTCCACCTGAGTGGCTGACCAAGTGTCATATTCACCATAGATAAATAACATTTTTTCGGCATCCATCTGTAGCCATTGGTTTACAGCTAGCATCGATTCCGGATTGAAAGTTCCATCAACACCTTTGGGTAATGTGAAATCGAAAGTTAGATCTTTTTCGTAACTGATGTATTTACTAAAAGGTGAAACTTCATAACTGTACATCCCAATTTCAGTTAATGCCTGATAGAAGAAAGGTTGTTGAGTTATGATATCTTTGGCTTCGAAGAAAGAGAATGGTGACGTTTTAGTTAGATGTTTGAATAAGTCTTCGGCATTGGCATCAGCGTTTGGAATATCATTTAGGCTAGTATTACCCCATTGCCAGAAAGCAAAGGAATATTCTAAAATATTCAAATCTAAAGCGCCTTCTAATCCCATAGAAAACTCCCATTTCTTTTTTGTTGCTAGTTCTTCAAGAAGTTCCAGTAGTTTGTCTTTATTTTCGAAACAAGCTATCTGAAAATCTTTAACCTTTTTCCTGGCATCTTTGCTTCCTACTGTTGCCAGATGTTGATGAATTCTCTTATCCTCGCGGCTTAGGTTCATTGGAGCTACATAAGGCACACTCACATCGACATCGTTGGGGTAGAAGAAACGGTGGTAAATGGTTGTTTGCCCCCCTTTACTGATACCTGTTGAGATCCATTTGTTCTTATAGATCTTTCTCAAAGCCTGAATAACGGCATGTTGATCGGCGGCAGCTTGTTTAATGGTCAGCTTGTCCCAATGAAGACTATCTGGTCTCGATTGCTTAAAATAGCGATGTTCAATGGTCAATTGATTGGCATCGATTAATTTGCTGAGTTCTCCAGCTTTTGGAGTCCATATATTATAGCCTTGAATTTCCACAACCATAGGTTTCGAAAGATTGTGGTGTCCCAAAAGTACTCTTTGCTTAAAAGTACCGAGTTTCGGATTTTCGTGATCGATAGGCTGTGTGAACCACATTTCGTAGTATTCTGTGAAGGTGGTATCTCCCACAATCTTTTCGACACTAACATTGGGTAGTTCTTTAAGTTGAGTGATTAGATCTTTAGTTTGGGTCTGGCAGGCTGCCGATATCCAAATAAAAGCGATGATTAGTAAATAGTTGATTTTTTTGATTTGCATCTTATTATAATTTGGTGTTTGAGTTTTCATTGTAAAAAGAAAACCTGATAGCTAAAGTCTAAGGCTTATTGCAAATAAGGTGAATCTTATATAATTCTTTCGACTCAGCTTACAGGTTTTCTATCTTCATGGTTGTTGTTGTTGTTGTTGTTGTTGTTGTTGTTGTTGTTGTTGTTGTTGTTGTTGTATTTTATCTAAAAATAAACCCATCCCTGAGGGGATCATTCGGGGCAAAATAAAATTCGTTTTGTCCTGTAATCGACGCAGTGCCACTCACCTCAGGAATTATAGATTGGTGATTGCCATATTCACAAGGCTCGACAACTTTTACAGTCATCGTGCTACCCAAAATACTTTCAATCGTGATTTCTTCATTCATTTTCAATTCACCTTTGGCGTAGTGGATGGCTGCTCTGGCACTCACACCCGATCCTGTTGGAGAACGATCGACTTCTCCTTCGGCAAAAATGCAGACATTGCGAGAGTGATGCTTTGGATCTTTGGCTTTTCCTATGAAGATTGTTCCATATAAAAAGCTTAAATCTTCTTCGAAAGGATGTTTCACCTCGAATTGATCCATAACTGCATATTTTATTTTACGACCATAGTCAATCAACTTATTATAGTCTGACTCATCCAGATTTAAACCAAAATCTTCAGCTTGTACGTAAGCATAAAAGGCACCACCATATGCCAGATCGAATTGAACTTTGCCCAATTCAGGCACGTCAATCACTTGATTTTTTAGAGACATAAATGAAGGGACATTCTTAAAAGCCACACGCTCAACTTTCCCATTGTTCCTGAATGCCTGACAGGTAATTTGTCCCGGAGGGGCATCAATGCGGATGATAGGATTGGCTTCGTTACGAACAATCATCCCCGTATCCAATACCAAAGTAATCAGTGCAATCATAGCATGTCCGCACATGGTGCTGTAGCCCTCGTTGTGCAAAAAGAAGGTCCCAAAATCCCCATCTTCGGTTGTGGCCTCGGTAATTATGGCGCCATACATATCGGCATGTCCACGAGGCTCCCACATGGTTCTGGTACGGATGTAGTCGTAATTATCTCGAAAATAACGGCGTTTCTCCAGTATTGTATTGCCTTTAATCTCGGGTAAACCGTGAGTGAATACACGTAGAGGTTCGCCTCCGGTATGTAAATCGATGGTTTTTATTTTTAACCAGTCTTGTGGGGCTTCCCATTTCCAATTGTCAAGTATGTTCATCGCTTAAGGGTAAAGTAAAAAGGTTAAAGGCTTAAAAAGGATAAAGTGAGAAAAGGTGATAACATCTATATCTTTATTTTGGTTCCGATATTTAATTCCAGTGCGCGGGTATACATTTTTTGCGCCATTACGACATCAAGCAGGGCCATGCCAACTGATTTAAACAGACTGGTGCTTTCATTTGTGGGTTTACCTAGAGTCACAAGTTTACTGATAGGTGTGACTTGAGAGTCATCAATTAAAGTCTCTTTTAGAGCCGTGGCTACATCTCCCGTTTCTTCTTTGGCAAAAGGTGTATCCACATACAATTTATTCAGAAGAGGGTAGAGTTGTGCAGGAAATTCATGCATATCGGGTTTATAGGAACCTATACCAATAAAATGTTTGCCTTTCAATAGCTCTGCATCATCAGGGATAACAGCTTGTTTCGAGGTTGTTGCTGTAATTATAATTTGACTCTTTTCTACCAGTTCCCGATTGTTAATGCAAGCTTTTATATTCACATCAAGTAATTTTT
Source organism: Ancylomarina euxina (assembly GCF_003863355.1). Taxonomy (GTDB): domain Bacteria; phylum Bacteroidota; class Bacteroidia; order Bacteroidales; family Marinifilaceae; genus Ancylomarina; species Ancylomarina euxinus. Next base: position 10,310 of record NZ_QQWG01000023.1, read on the forward strand.
TCTGAAGCTTTGAGATGAATTCATTGGCTTTTGATTGCTGCATATCGAATACATAAAGCTTTTTTATAGGGCGAACTCTGCAGGCAAATAAGGCCTGAGTAAAGCCTTGAACTCCGGTTCCAATGATTCCTGCTGAGTCAGCATTTTCAGGCGTGGTGTATTTGATTCCAATTCCACCTACTGCTCCTGTACGGAAAGCGGTTAGTGCCGCACCGTTCATTAGAGATAATGCTTCGCCACTTTTACCATCGTTCAGAATCATACTACCATAAATAGAAGGTAAGTTCTTTTTTGGATTTTCCGGGTTAACACTGACGAGTTTGGTTCCAAAAAACTGATCGGTAAAGCAGGGCATCAAAAGAAGGGTGTTGTCTCCATGATGTGCATGCATACGATCGGGCATATGAAAATCCCCTGCTTCAAAAAGCTGAAAAGCTTCTTCCATAGCAGTAAGCGCCTCCTCAAAGGAGAGTACTGACCAGATTTCTTTTTGATTTAGTATGAGCATAGCTTCAAGTGAAAAGTATGACTTTGTTAATATTGTATGAAAATGGCTTAGATCACCATTTATTCTATATATTATTCATTGGTGTTAATTACTCGTTTTATTCCATCTTTCAATAATTTTGAATTGAAATTTATCAGAAGTCCTAAGTGATTTTCAGATAGTTTTAAATAAGTAATCATTTGTGCCAAATGCAGTTCATTTAATTTAGTGACTGATTTTAGTTCTATAATTATTTCGTCTTCAACTAAAATGTCAATTCTATAACCAGCATCCAGTTTAATTCCCTTGTAGTTAACAGGTAGCATAACTTGTCTTTGTGCCTCAAGACCTTTTTTTTCTAATTCATAACATAAACATTCTTCATATGTGCTTTCTAATAACCCGGGTCCTAAAGTTTTGTGAACCTCAAAGGCACAATCAAGGATTTGTTTGAAAATCATTTCTGAATTCATAGTACATGTATTAAGTTAATAGAAAGCTTAAGTTATGTATAAATTATTAATAACGTTAGACTGAAGCTTTACCACCAAGAGCACAAGGAACACAAAGTTGATTTACATCTTGTTTTTTCTTAGTGTACTTAGCGATCTTTGTGATTAAATATTTCTTTTTGATTTTTTACCACAAAGTTCACTACGAACACAAAGTTGATTTTCATCTTGCTTTCTCTTAGCGTACTTTGTGTCCTTAGTGGTTGATATTTTGGTTGTATTCTTTGTGGTTTATAAAGACTATTAACGCTGAGCTTCGACGTCGGCTATTGTTTTAGGAATTGGTTTTCCCAGTAAACGAGCGCCATCCTTAGTAATTAAGAAGTCTTCTTCGTTACGGCAACCTCCAAAGTCTTTGTATTGTTCAACTTTATCGTAGTTGATAAATTCAGAGAAGCGGTTTTCAGCTTTCCACATATCTATCAGCTCAGGTATAAAATAGATACCAGGCTCAATGGTAAGAACAAAATTTTCTTCCAACTCACGTCCTAAACGCAAAGATTTAAGTCCGAATTGGGTGCTTTTAGGTTCTCCGTTATAACCAACATAAACCTCACCAAGGTTTTCCATATCATGAACATCCATACCCATCATATGACCTAAACCGCACTGGAAAAATAGAGCATGAGCACCTTGTTGTACCGCTGCGTCCAAATCACCTTTCATAAAGCCCATATCCTTCATGCCTTCAGCAATAGTACGCCCGGCTTTTAAATGAATATCCTTAAATTTAACTCCTGGAGCAAGCATATCGATAGCTGCCTCATGAGCATTAAGTGCGATCTGGTAAATTTCCTTTTGGCGAGTGGTAAATGTTTTATCTACAGGGAAAGTACTCGACATATCGCCTGCATAATGCATGCTGTTTTCAGCACCACAATCTAACAGAAATAAATCTCCACTTTTTAGGGTGTTGCCGTGATAATGGTTGTGCAGGGTTTGACCATTGATGGTCGCAATAACAGGAAAGGAAAGCTGACCTCCAGCGGCAATTGCAACTTGCTGAACTGCTGCAGCAATCTCTGATTCCTTCATCCCGGGCCGAGCCATTCTCATTGCTGCCAAATGCATATCGGCGGTAATATTAACGGCGTCATCGAGTAAAACAATCTCTTCCTGGCTCTTATAATTTCTTTGATTAACTACAGCCTTAACAAAGTCGATAGATTGCCCGGCATTGGCTTTTGAAGGGATTATATCTAAGAGTTCAAATAGTTTCACTTGGTGCTCAGGACGATAAGGAGGCAAGTAATGGATTTTTCTTCCTTTGCTAATTACAGACTCAAGATATGTTTTTAGCTGAGCTGCAGGTGCTGTTTCATTAATGCCTACATGTTCAGATTTTTCCTTAATAGTGGGTTGGCTTCCCATCCAAACGATATGATCGATTGTGAGTTCATCACCAAAAATAATCTCGCGATTTTCATCGATATCTATAATGGCATTTAAGCCTGCATAATCAGATCCGAAAAAATATAGGAAGGTACTATCCTGACGGAAATGGTAGGTGTTATCGGCATAATTCATACCTGATTCATCATTCCCCAGAAATAGAAGAATGCCAGATTTAACATCAGATTTTAGCTTATTGCGCCTGTTGATATAAGTTTCTTTTGAAAACATAGGATAGGATTTTGGGTTTGTTTAGTTCTGTTTTATAGCTTCTTAAGATAAGAATGATTGAGCTTATTCTTGTTCATGTTTCTCAATTTATAGAATATAGTAATCCCATGTAAAGATTATAATCTATTAATTTTGGATGAACGAAATAAGTTAAGGGGATGGGGGGAGATGCTAACAAATCCAGCATTCGTACAGACCTTTGTACGAACAATTGTAAAGAAGTATGAATTCGTTAAAGCAAATCATTCAATTGGCTGTTAATTGAGAAGTAAATTTAGAAAAAAAATCCAGTTTATAGGGTTTATATCCTTTAAAATGAGTTTAAACTGCTCGTCTTTTACAGTTATTTTTAATCAGTCAGTTATAAGAATTGGAGAATTAAAGGAACAATAACAGGAACTAGAATTGTTAATACGATACCACTAAAAACAGCGATAATTGCATACTCTTTACCAGAGTATTGTACAATGATTGGCATGGTGGTATCCATAGCTGTTGCACCACCCGATGCTATACCTGCTAGTTTACCAAAATATTTTACAAATAGGGGTGTAGCCAAAAGGGTAAGTACTTCTCTAATAATATTTGATAAGAGAGCGATGACTCCTAAGGTCTCAGAGTGAAACTCTGTAATAATAACAGAGGAAAGACTATAATACCCAAAACCAGCACCTACGGCCATAGCTTCTCCAATGTTGATGCTTGATAATAATACGGATACGGCAGATACACCAATTAATGAACCCACAATCACAGAAAGGGGGACGAGCACGATTTTGATATTAACTTCTCGAATCACTTTCCACGAGTCACGATCGGTACCTATACCTATGCCTACCAAAAACATGAGCAGGTAAAGTGCATATATGCTGAAATCTCCTTCTAAAAGGGAAGTCGGTAAAAAGCGAGTTAGTCCGAGGATTAAACCTAAAACAAAAAAACTGAGAATGATTAAACTGCCTTTCATATTATAATGAGGTATGAGATTGTAGAATTGAGGTTTGAGAAAATAGAAAAAAAACTATTTCTGTTGAAAGAAAAATTTGTAGGTCGCCCACGCACAAAGAAGGGAACCCAACACTGCGCCTATAGTCAGTATTAATGCTTGCAAACCTATAGTGTGTAAGTTGTTGATTATTCTATCATTGGTGCCGACGCCTATCCCCAAAAGAAACAACAAAAGGAAGATTGAGAATGAGGTTAGAATTCCCACTACTTTTATGATTTTTGGTCGATTCCCAATAAATAGGCCAATACCCATTCCTAAAATCATAATGGCTAATACAATGATGATATCCTGTAGCATAGGTGAGTTTGTGTTTGTAATTTATCTTGAAATAATAATTCTACTGACAAAGTAAATAAATAAAGAGCCAGATAGGGATTAGGAAGTGAAATATTTGTTTGAAATATATTGAGCGAAGTTAATTAAAACTCCGCTCAATAATCTAACTACTCACTTATGAAAAAATGTAATTTTCTAATCAATTGCATTATTTGAGTTAGTCTCACTTTCTGGAATTGGAAAGAAATGTGTTGCATCGCTAACACCTGTTCTTCCATGATCAGCCATAGTTGCGTTTAGTTTTCCCCAACGCCTTAAGTCATGAAAACGTGAACCTTCCATCGCTAATTCACAAACTCTTTCGTGCTCAATCTGATTGCTTACTTCCGTTTTTGAAGAGCCTGTCATTGCTGGCATTCCTGCTCTTGTTCTTACAGTATTAATATGAGTAATAGCGCTTGCTGTTTCATCTAACTCGTTAAGTGTTTCAGCATACATCAACAATACATCTGCATATCGAAGTAGAGGTATATTGTTCCCGATACTATTCATGCTTAATTCTTCTGAACTCTCAGGGAGATATTTTCTAAAGCCAGTTTTGTTGCGAGGAGCACCAGCCCAATCCCACCATGAATTGAAAGTATAACCGTAAACACGAGGATTTGCATCATCGTTGAAATATTCATCTTCAAAGAATAAGGTTTCATATAAACGGTGATCGAATCGACCATCAATAGCTGCTTTACCTTCTTTCTTAAATTCTTGAAGAAGATAATCACTACCAGCGATTTCATCCCATCCTCCTAAACCTGCAGGTTTTAACCATCGATGGTAAGGAAACTTAAACCAAGCTCCATTATCAGTGTTTGTCGATAATTGTAGTTCAAATAAGACTTCATCAGAATTTTGATTGGTACCATTAAACATTGAGATGAATGAAGATTCTAAACTATAATTACCGCTAGCTACAACTGAAGCAAAGGCTGTTTTTGCTGCGGTATAATATGGTTTAGCATCTGCCGTTGTTTCACTTGCGCAGAAAAGATTTGCTTTACCTAAATAGGCTAAGGCTGTATATTTAGTTGCACGGCCAATATTTTCAACCGTGTTGCTCTCAGGTAATTTTGATGCTGCAGCTTCAAAATCAGCAATGATGAAATCCCAGCATTCAGATCTTTCGCTTACAGCTTTATCTATACTAGATAAGCCTTTAGGATAGGCATCACGCAGAATGATTTTTTCCCAGTTCAAAAGTAGCTTAAGATGATAATAAGCTCTTAAAAATTTAGCTTCTGCTACAATTTTGTCTTTTGCATCCGTACTGATTTGTTCCTCAGTCATAGCTCCAACTTTTTCAATAACCTGATTGGCATAGTTGATGCCTCTGTAATGAATATTCCAATACTGAGAGGTTTGAGTATTTCCAGCTGTTGAATTAAAATTAAAGATAGAGAACCAGTCTTCGTAATTCAAAGCATCATTACCAAGTTTCACTAAGTCTGAAGGAAATAATTCTACAGTAAATTTAATTTCAGCAAAACTCCAATACTCAATTGCACATTCAAGTTGTGAGTATGCTGCAGCAAGTCCAGCTTGCGCATCACTTTCGTTTCTCCAAAAACTTTCTCCAGTCAATTGATCTGGAGATTTTACCTCTAGATGATCTTCATTGCAGGCAGAGAAGCTCAGTCCAATGCAAATGAAGAATAAATATATATATCTGTTCATTTTGTTTATGTGTTTATTTAGAATGATAATTGTACGCCTGCGAAGAATGATTTATTGATAGGGTATAAACTTCTATCAATACCTGTATTAAGAACATTGCTACGTCCAACTTCAGGATCAATACCTGAATAATCAGTTATTGTAAAAACATTTTGAGCATTGAAATATACTCTACACTTGCTAACACCCATACGCTTAATCATAGATTTCGGTAAGGTGTATCCCAATTCGATATTCTTTAAACGAAGGAATGATCCATCTTCAAGATAACGGTCAGATTCACGTGTGTTTGTGTTGGCATCTCCAAGTACAGCTCTTGGAGTATTAGTATTTTTGTTAGTTTCTGTCCAAGCATTAAGTGAAGAAGCTAAGAAATTCTGACCAGCAGACATGTTCTCTAAATAGTAGCGGTTACCATTGTATAGCTCGTTACCTTCAACGCCATAGAACATCATTGAGAAATCGAAACCTTTGTATGAGGCATTAAAGTTAATTGAGTAAGTGAAATCAGGAATACCAGAGCCAGAATAAACCTTATCTTTTTCATTCAATTCACCATCACCATTAGTATCTTTAAAACGGATATCACCGGGTTTAGCACTGGCTTGAAGTAAATCACCATCTTTATTACTATGTGCATTTACTTCATCCATTGATTGAAATAAACCATCAGTTTGATATAAGAAGAAAGCACCAATTTCGTAACCAGCTTTAGTTTGAGTTGGGAAGTGAGAGTCACCATACTTTAAACCTTCACCAAATAAAGCCTGATCTTTACTAGCTAAAGAAACGACTTCGTTTTTAGTTGTAGTAAACGTTGTGTTGATACTGTATTTGAAATCGCCATCTTGTTTATAGTATCCTAACTCGAATTCAAATCCCTTATTATTAATTTCGCCAACATTTAATACAGGACTATCAAGCCCAGCAGAACCTGGTAGTTGTCTGTAAATTAACATGTCTTCAGTAGTAGTGTTATAGAAGTTAATTGTACCATTAAACTTGTTTCCCAGCAGAGTGAAATCCAGTCCAAGATTTTTAGAAATTGTCGTTTCCCATTGGAGTTCTCTGTTTTCAAGTCCTGTTGCGATAGAACCTGTCCAAGGATTAGCACCAGAACCACGTACAGCACCTAATTCCGAATCATTACCAGTACGGATAAGTGCTTGGTGATCATAGAATCCTAAAGTTACCTCATTTCCTAATTTACCCCAACTAGCTCTTAGTTTTAAGTTGTCAATGAATTCATAGTCAGACATAAAGTCTTCCTGAGTAATTCTCCATCCAAGTGCAACCGAAGGGAATGTACCATAACGAGAGTCAGAACCAAATTTTGATGATCCATCACGACGTGCAGTAACTTGTAATAAGTATTTGCTATCGAAAGAATAGTTTACTCGACCCAGAATTGATGTGCGAGTGTATTCATTTCTACTTCCATAAGCAGCATAGGTACCTCCTTTACCAGCATCCAAAGTCATCCAACTTGGATCCAGAAAGCCAGCCATTTCGTCTTTGGTAATAATATCGTCACCTTCTGCTGAATAAACCGTATTTTTTCCAGTAACATTAGCTCCCATCCAATTGTTTGTTTCTTTAGAAGCTGTATAGCCAATAACTGATGATACAGAATGTTTCCCGAAGTCCTTTTGGAAGTTCAATAGATGCTCCATGATTTGAGAGCGGTAGTTGTTACGCTCTTCACCATAGTAGATGTAATCTTCACCATCTTTAGGACTTCTTTCAAATTTGGTATGATAGTTCCATTTGTTATTATTACTATTTATAAGTCCTAAATTGACTTGGTACGATAACCAATCTGTAAAATTTAATCTTCCAGTAATATTAGCTGAGAAGTATTGTAGATCAGTTTCTCCTTTAGTATTTAGATGATTGGCATATGGGTTAGCATTTGCAGGCATATCACCTGAAGTTAATTGAACATTCCCATTTTCATCGAAAGGAGAAATAAGTGGGGTAAGCTTATAGGTGTCAGATAAAGAGAATTTTGTCTCTTCTGAATTGGTTTCAGCGTAAGAAATATTTGCATCGACACTTAATCGACCCTTTGTCATTCCTAATTTGGCACGGAGTGTTTTCTTAAGATAATCACTTCCAATTAGAGTTCCTTCTTCATCGTTCCAACTACCCGAAACGCCATAGTAACCCAAATCATTACCACCATTAATACTAAGATTGTAATTTTGTTGGAGGGCAGCACGTGATACTTCTTCCTGCCAGTTAGTATTGGCAGTGATTGGCGCTGTTATATAATCAGGTAAAGCTTGTTTGTCTCCATCAGCAGCATACTGATTATAATTATCGTACATCATTTTATGCACTTTTATATAACCTTCTGAGTCTAATAAATTAAGTTGATCAATAGCTTTTGTTTGTCCAAGGTGCATATTGAAATCTACATTTACCTGACCTTTTTTCCCTTTTTTAGTTGTGATTAAAACCACACCATTGGCAGCACGAGATCCATAGATAGCAGCGGAAGCTCCATCTTTTAGTATTTCAAAAGACTCAATATCATCAGGGTTTAGAAGAGACATAGAACCAGGTAGTCCATCGATAATATAAAGCGGTTCGTTGTTGCCTACAGTTCCAATACCACGAATAGTAATGCTTGAACCTGAACCTGGTGCTCCACCAAACTTGGTGATGGTTACACCTGCAACTTTACCCTGTAAAGCATTAACAGCGTTTGAAGAGGGTGTTTTTTTAAGATCTTCACCTTTAACTGAAGAAACCGCACCTGTAATATCACTTTTTTTCTGAGTACCATACCCCACAACGACAACTTCGTCAAGACCTAGGTTTTCTGATTCAAGGATGATGTTTAAGGAGTTACCTTTAATAACAACTTCTTGTGTTGTCATACCTACGAAAGAGAAAACAAGTGTTTGACCTTCTTCAGCTTGGATAGTAAAATTACCATCAAAATCGGTACTTGTACCGTTAGATGTTCCCTTTACTACAACAGAAACTCCAGGAATAGAAAGCCCATCATCAGCAGATGTGACAACACCCTTTATCGTAATTTGGTTTTGCTCGATGTTGCCGAAGTTGGGTGTTTGTGATGCTTTCACCAGAACAGGTGAGAATAGAATTGCGACAATGCATAGTTTCATGAGCCATGAAACACAGCGTTTTTGCGCATAGTGGAATTGCGCAAAATAGTTTGCATTTTTTTTCATAAATTTAGGTTCGTTAAAGTTAATGCCAGCTGTCTTCTTTTTTGCGATGGAAACAACTGAGCGTTTTTAATGTTTGGCAGAGATCGTTGGTAGCTTTCTCTGTCTTTTTTTATGCAATAATATTTGATGTTTTGATGGGCATTCAATTCACCATCTTAATGATTGTATGACTTAATTGATTGGTGTTGCTATTCTGAATTTAGAATATTGAAGGATATCTCTTGTGTGGTGAATATATAGAGATACGAAAGCTCAGGCTCTAGTATATCCAGCATTCATACAATCCTTTGTATGATCTGTTGTGATGATGCTTGGATTTAGTTTGTTTAATCATAATTACCAAAACTAGACGTGTGAGTAGTAGCTATCTTTAATTTGTTTGATACAAATATATAAAAATACCTACCAGTTCCTACCAGTACGGTAAATAAAAATGATAATTTAGAATGGCTTTTATTGTCTTTTAGTCTGTAAGACTTGTTTTTATGCAGGTTTAGAGTCTGTGTGTGAAATGAATTATTCTTTTATGATATCGTGATGTTTTAGAAAATCAGCGCCGCCATCTGAGTTTGCAAGTTGTTTAAATTCCTTAGGCGTGTAATTATATTCCTTTTTAAAGCATCTTGAGAAATATTTTGGGTCGTTAAAACCGACATTAAATGCAATCTCAGAAATGGTGTAATTGTGTTTTACCAAAATGAAAGCTGCTTTTTTTAATCTTAAACATCGCATAAAGTCTACAAGAGTTTTGTTGGTTATAGACTGAAATCTGCGGTAGATATTTGAGTAGCTCATACTCAATGCTTCGGATAAATCCTCCAGTTTAAAATCAGGATTAACCAAATTTTTCTCAAGTTCTATTAATACAGACTCAATAAATTTTTCATCTGGTGATTCAACCTGAGGGGCTTCACTTTGAGTCAATAATTCAGTTCTGTATTTTAGAATAAGATTTTTGTGAGATTCTAGAATGTTATTGACTTTAAATATCAGTTCTTTAACGTTGAAAGGTTTGTTAATGTATTCTATGGCGCCATATTTTAAGCCTTCGAGTTTAGATTGAGTCGTATTACGAGCTGTTAGTAGAATGATTGGTATATGGCGCATTGTTTTTGTATTCTTCAATTGCTTACAAAGAGTGATGCCATCCATTATAGGCATCATGATATCACTAATAATAATATCTGGCGTTGTTTCGTGTAAAATAGCCAGGGCTTCTTTTCCATTTTCAGCAGTGAATACATTATAAAATGGACTAAAAGTGTCTTTTAAAAGCAATAACATTTCATAGTTATCTTCCACAATTAGAAGATGAATCTTACTGTTGGAATTTACGCTTGGTGTGTTAAGATCTTCTTTATTCAAACTATCATCTTGCCTAATAGCCTCAAGTGGTTTATTGTTGATTATTTCTTCTGTTTTTAGATGCTTATTACCTAAAGGTAAGATTAAGGTGAATTTAGTGCCTTGATTGAGAGTAGAGTCAACCATTATTTTTCCTCTATGAAGAGTCATCAACTCTTTACTTAAGGCAAGTCCAATACCAGTACCTCCAACAGCTCGTCCTTCTTTCGACTGATAGAACATATTGAAAATGTGTTTTAGGTTTTCTTCATCTATCCCAATTCCCGAATCAGATATGCTTAGAAAAAAATGTTCGCAGTTACTCTTTATTTTAAATTGAATTTGCCCCTCGCGAGGTGTGAATTTAAATGCATTTGATAAAAGGTTATAGATGACGTGTTCAAGCTTTTCTTTATCATACCAAAGTATGATATCATCTTGCTTCGATTCATAAACAAAATCGATATGTTTGAATCGCGCTTGTTCTGTAAAAGAGAGTGCTATGGATTCACAATGCTTAGAAATATTATTTTGGTTTGCTCGTAATTGTAGTTTTCCCAATTCACGATTTCTTACGGTCATTAATTCTAGTGCAATACGTGAGAGTCGTTTAGCATTGTTATGAATCACATTCAAGCGTTGTTTCAATAAGAGATTGCCCTCTGCTCGTTCAATCATACTCTCGATGGGAGCCATAATAAGTGTAAGGGGTGTTTGAATTTCATGCGACATCTTTGCGAAGAAATTCATTTTCATGGCATACAGTTCATTGTTTTTTTCGTTCTGCCATTCTTCCAGTAGAAGTTTCTTTTTTAAGCGGGCCCACATTATAGAATAGCGAATGATGAAAAAGAGAGCAATTATCAGAGCAAGACTGTAGATTACGTACGCCCACCATCTTTGCCAAAGGGGTGATAAAACAGTCACTTGTATGGATCTTGGCTCAATATCCCAAAGATTTCTGTTGGTTCCTGCTTTAACTTCAAAAGTGTAATCCCCGTATGGGATACTTGTATAAGTAGCTATTCGTTGATTTTCAGTTATGATCCAGTTTTTATCGAATCCTTTAAGTCGATAGGCATAGAAATAGTTTGGATCCAGATGATCATTAATGACAGAAAACTGAAAAGAAAAGGAGGTTTGCTTGTGATTTAATTCGATCGATTTTAGGTGCTCAATTCCCTCAGATAATTGTTCTGGAATAATCTTATTGGCATCACGGTTTACAACTTTTATTTGGTTTACTCTCAATTGAAACTGTTTTTGGCTGGTTTTCATCTGCTTTGGATCAAAGAAATTTAAACCATCAACTCCTCCGAAATAGAAAAGATTGTTTTTGTCTTTGGTCGCACTGCCCGAAAGAAAAGCTCCCTTTATTGTTCCATTTTTCCATGTGTATAAATAGTCCTGTTTTGCATTTAAATCCAGATGAGAAATGCCATTACTTCGCGAAACCCATAAATTAGAACTATCAGAAACAAGAATTGCCGTAACTCCGTGGATTTCTTCATTACTAAATCCGTTGATGGGAACTGTTTTCTTCTCTTTAATATTAAATTTGAGTAGTCGGGAATAGGAATTCGTGAAATAAAGATGTCCATGATAATCTGCAGCTCCATGGAATATACTGTTTTCAGCCGGGTTTTTTGAATCTATTAGCTGATAGGGTATAAAGGAAGAATCTTCTATAGTTTTTCCCTCCTTAAATAAGAATAATCCTCCTTCAGACATACCAATCCAAATCTGATCATTTTCATCTTGCAAAAATACTTCGGTGATGTTCCCCTTAAGTCCATTCTTATTGCGTGGAAAAAAAGCGAGCTGATTGCCTGATAATGAGAAAAGGGAGATGCCAATATTACTGCCAACCCAAACCTGATCACTGTTATCGATGAATAAAGATCTGATGTCGGAGCCTAATTGCCCTTTACTGTTTAATACTTTTATCGATGAAAATGTTGATGTTTTTGAATTGTAAAATGATAATCCATTTAGATAGGTTCCAATCCACTTGTTTTGGTTTCTATCCTCAACCATCGCCTGAATGTAATTCCCTGTCAGGCCATTGGCAGTATTGGTCTTTGCAACAAATTGTTTCACTGCATTTCCTTTTTTGTTGATTATTGTAAGACCTTCTCCATCAGTACCTGCCCATAGGTTTCCGTTCTGACATTTTAATATTGAAAGGATACGTGTTGGTACACCTGAAATATTACCACTATAATAGCCAACGGTTGAGGATTCGCTTGGTAAGATGTTAATATTGCCATAATTTGTGAATACCCAGATATCGTTGTTATTGGTCTCGCCTATGCCAATTACAGAATTACTCTGAAGAGAAAATTTGTTGGATTTAGAATAATTGTAAATTTTCACATGTTTTGTTTTGGGCTTTATCTGGTAAAGTCCTCCTCCATCAGTACCAAGCCATATCAAGCCTTTACTATCACGAAAAATACGAATCACCATATTAGTAGGGACGAAATGTGATGCTTTGGCTTTGTTGTGGAAATGTTCGTAAGTTTCAGTTTTTAGATCATAAAAGTAAAAGCCAGTAAGATCTGTTCCAATCCAAAGATTACCATTTTTATCGGTTGTTAAGATAACTGTGTTAAATGGATTATTGAAAGGCCCCTTTAGTTCGTAAAGATCCATAGTTGAGGTGTTCCCCTTGAATATTCGTCCTTTATTGGTGCTGAACCAAACGATATCATTTTTTCCTTCTGCAATAGATGTAATGGTTTCATTGGAAGAGTAAATATCAAATCTAACGCTTGTTGAATCCTTAAGGGATTGTCCGATTGCAGTTCCAAAATTACTGCCCATCCAAAGTCTGGATTTACCAATACTTAATGATTCCAGTTCTAGATGTTCAGGCAATTTGGTGTAGTTGGAATATTGTGATTCAAACTTGCCTGATGGCATCAGTTTCGAAATTGCGCCTTTTTGTGAAACGCACCATATGTCTCCATCAGAATCTTTCGATATACCTAGAATTTTCGCAAAGGATACATTGTCTCCAAATATTTCGTTGAAAGAATATTGACGGTAATCGTATCCATCGTAGCGTAGAAGTCCTGAATTTGAATTGAGCCACAGATAACCCAACGAATCTTCAACCACATTTGTGACTTTGGTTTGTTGTCTGTCAACTATAGCACTCAGGTGAATGAAATTAGTTGATTCATCGGCAAATGAAAAGAGATAAGAATTGCAAGCCAATAAAAGTAGAACAAGCTTAGCTGCGTGTGTGGGGATTTTTAACATGACGAATTAGGTTCTAGGTTTGGGTTGCTAGCAAAAATACTGATATATATGAATTCTTCACTACAGAAATTAAATAAAATCAGTCAATTAAGTTTTTGTAATTCACTCTATATTAGTTGTATATGAGAATTTCCACTTTTTAGCCAAAAATTTCCACTTTAAAATGAAAGCTATTTCACACTTTTGAAATTCATGAAAAATAACTTAATAAAATCAGATGTTAAGAATTATAATTTCTGTTCTATTCTGGTTTTATGGAAGGAGTTTTGAACTAAATCACTATAGTTCATGTTGATGCTTGTTTTATTCACAGGACTGCCCTGTTAAATACATACTTTTGTATGAATTGTTTTTTTAATGATTTGTGTTGTTAATGTGCATAGGTGTGCTCATTTTGATAGTATCTCTGTTTTAATACTTAATTATTAACAATGAAAAAGAAACTAATGCTGCTAGTTATATTTGGAATAATGCTAATGGGTTGCATTATGAGTCCAAATGAAATAATTATAAACGGAATAGAAGATAAGATTGATGCAGAGGAAATAACAGATAAGTTTTACTCTTGCAGAAAGGTGTATGATCTTGAAGGCATGATTGGATTATTCAGTACAAAATATATTAAGATGAATGATCATCAAAGTTTAGCAGATGCTAAGTTAAAGGTGGCTGATTTTTTGGACTTGAATATCGTCAGGTATGGAGCTGTTAAGAAGCGCTCACTTGTGAGTTGGGAAACAAAAATCGTTAAAGCGAGCAAGTCTTCATCATATTATTTTTTAGCTTATAAAAATGAATATGTAAATTATCAAGTATTAGAGTCTTTTAAAATGACAAAGGAGTTGTATGGAAGAATTAGGATAATTGATTATAAACTAGAAGTACAATAATGCTTGTCATCAGTATAGGATTTATAGCAACGTTGAACTAAAATGAAAGGCAGTAGATTCTAGTTATCTACTGCCTTTTATTTTATGAGAGAATCTTAGACTTCTTTTCTTAATTGTGTTTTGATTTCTTTTCTGTAAGCTACAGAAAAGCCTTTAAATCTTCAGTCAAATTTGAAGTCCCGTCTTGTTATCGTCTAATTTAGACGCTTGCAAGGATAATGTTTGTGGACGCATCAGCAAATGAAATGAGATAATAATTGCAAATCACAAAAAGTAAAATAAGCTTGGTTAGATGGGTATTTATTTTTAGAATACTGAGTTAATTTCGGGGTTTGGGGATAAAACAAAAGTAGAAATCTAAAGCAATCCTATCAAGTAAATATCAAACAAATATTAAGTTGTAATCATCTGTATTGTGCTGCTTAATAGGCTTGTGGGAAAATGTCTACCTATTAGCCTAAAATATCCACCTCCCAAAAATAGATAATCCCTATTATTATCATCGCAAAATAATAGTTCATAACCTGAATAAATGAAGTCGGGATAATTTAGTGTTCAAACTAGAGACAAAAACATCTCATCCCAAACAATTTTGGCATGAGAAAATTTTGAACAACAAATGAGAACTAAAAATAATCCCGTTAAGATTACTGATATAGATTCAGTGTTATAAGGGTAACTATTTATTGACCTAATACCTAATTTTTAATGTTATACTAACTCTAAAACTTATGAAGAATCAGAAAATTAAAAAACGTAATTATCAGAAATTTTTAAAAATGGATCTTTCGCGGATGGCATTTTTATTATTTGCGATGGTTGTAATTTCTTTTACTACCAGTTGTGACAAAGACGAATCAGTCAACTTGCCAGTGACGACCACAGGTGAAGTTACTGACATCACAGGTCAGGACGCTGTTGTGAGCGGCATTGTCACATCAAACGGTGGATCAAAACTTCTTGCTATGGGGGTTTGCTTTACGACTGGAGATGCTGACCCAACAGTAGAAGATTATTTTGCAGCAGTTGGTGAATTTACTCCAGATGGTATATTGCAGGAGGACTGGAGTTATTCAGCTACCCTAAAGGGGTTAACTATTAAAACGGCTTATAAAGCCAGAGCTTATGCTTCCAATGAAGCAGGTACCGCTTATGGAGAAACAATTTCATTCACTTCAAAAGCAGGAAAAACTTACCATACCCTAACAAATGAAATGATCGACACTTATACGCAGGAAGGTTCAGAAGGACCTAAGCCAAATCTTGTTGATGGTGATTTGAATACTTATTGGCATTCGGCTTGGTCAGGCGGTGTTGAGCCATTACCTCACCATATTCAAATTACATTTGCTGAAGTTAAAAATATTGGTGGTTTTGAATTTGCTACCAGAGACAAGTACGCAAGAGGTAATAATCCTGCTCAATTCGATGTGCAAACTAGTACAGATGGAACCACTTACACAACCGTATGGACTTCAGATAGATTAGATAATGTTTTACTAAATCCAGAGTGGAATGCTTTGTCACTTGATAAGAATTACTCTTCTAAATATTTTAGGGTAAGAATTCTTGATACAAAAACTCCTGGTCAAAACTCTACATGTATGGCTGAGTTAAAAGTGTTCGAAGATGGGATGCTACCTTATTAATAGGGAGTTGAATATAGAATAATTAAGAACAACATGTATAATAGTTTATTTATCTAATTAAGATTTAAGATAATGATTATGAAATATTTGCGACAAATCGATTTCTATCGAAATAATATAAAAAATAAAATAAGGACCAATACTTCCGGCCTTCAAAAAGCGATAAGTTTGTTCGTTTTCATGCTGTTTTTTACAGCTATTGCAAGTGCGCAAACGGTTGAAGTAAAAGGAAAAGTAATCGATAGTGAGAATCAGGAATCATTGCCAGGCGTTAGTATTATTGTAAAAGGGACTACCCAAGGTGTTACAACTAATATGGATGGTGAATACGCACTAAAAGTAGGGCAAGCCAATGTCATATTAGTCTTTTCATTTATTGGTTACGAAGCACAGGAAGTACCTGTTAATGGTCAGACAACGATCAATGTTAGCCTGAAAAGTTCAACAAGTGATCTTGATGAAGTCATGGTTATTGCATATGGAACGACAAAAAAATCAAATTTAACAGGCTCAGCAGTTGCATTAGACAGCGAAGAGCTAAAAGATGTTTTTGTATCGAATGTAGCATCCATGCTTCAAGGTAAGGTTGCCGGGGTGTACTCATCTGCAGGAAGTGGGCAGCCTGGCTCGGGCACTGAAATTACCATTCGTGGTAAAGGTTCATTATCAGGTACAACATCACCTCTTTGGGTAGTTGATGGTATTATAATGGGTAATTCTGACCCTGGATACAGTCCTGCTGATATTGAAAGTATTACTGTATTGAAAGATGCTTCAGCCACATCGCTGTATGGGTCTTTGGCTGCTAATGGAGTTATTTTATTACAGACTAAAAGAGCTAAAAAAGGCGAGTCTAAAATAAACGTTAATGCGACCTACGGACACACCACATTTAACACCGGGAATTTCTCCGTGATGAATTCACAAGAGTTATATGATTATCAAAAAACATGGAATCCTGATGTTACCGAGGATGTATTAAATACGGACACAGACTGGATGAAGATTGGAACACAAACTGGGAAAGCTCAAGAGTATAACGTTAATTATTCTGGTGGTAACGAAAAGATTTCTGCGTATCTGTCTGGTACTTATTATAATGAGACTGGTGCTTTAAAAGGATACGATTACGAACGTTATTCAGCTATTGCAAACTTTGATATTAATGCAAGTGAACGCCTTAAGATTAAAGTAAATTTATCTGGTGATTATCGTACAACAAAAGATCAGCAACATTCTACTTATGCTATGTTTACCTACATGCCTTGGGATGAAGCTTATTTACCTGATGGTTCTGTTTTAGATCCAAGAGTTGATAGCGGTAAAGAATATTTACTCGCAAACGATAAAGTTTGGTATGGTCGAGACGAAAACAACTACCTATACGATTTGCAATACAATTATGGTAATTCACGTAGCAACAATCTTCGTGCAAATATCGGCTTTGATTATAAAATCAACGAGTGGTTGACTTTTTCTTCTATGAATAATATCGCTCTTAATTTTGGCCACTCTGAATGGTATACTGATCCTCGTTCAGTTAGTGGACAGGCAGACAGGGGAACACTATATGATAGTTATAGTTTTAGCAAGACCCGTTTTACTAATCAAATGCTTCGAATTAACAAGAGTTTTGGTCTTCATGCACTGAGTGCATTTGTTGCTTGGGAATACACGGATTACCATTCTGATAACGCCAATGCAACCGGTAAAGGTATTGCAGCAGGTCTTACTGTACTTAATACCACTGCTGAAGCTGTAAGTGTAGGCGGAGCAAAATGGGAAAGTGCTAAACAAAGTACGCTTGTGAATTTGCAATACGCTTATAATGATATCTATTTGGCTACTGCTTCGTTTAGTAGACAAGGTTCAAGTAGTTTTGGTCCAAACAAGCAATATGGTAACTTTTGGTCGGCTAGTGTTGGTTGGAATGCCCATAGCGAAGAATTCCTACAAGGAATAGAATGGTTAAATGTATTAAAATGGTCTGCCAGTATGGGACAGGTGGGTAATGCTCCTGGAGGATTTCAATACCTTGGATACTTTGCCTTTGTAGATCAATACAATGGAAATAGTGCTGCTACACCTTATCAAAAAGGAAATGCTGACATTAGCTGGGAAAAAGTAACCAGTTACAACACAGCGATTAGTACAAGATTATTCGACCGTGTGAGTATCAACTTGGACCTTTATTATAAGAATAGTGATAATCTGTTAACTTATGTTCCACTTCCAGCATTGACTGGTTATAGCGGCATCTGGATGAATGTTGGACGCGTTACGAACAAAGGATATGAGCTGACTGTTTCACCTGAAATAATTAAAACTTCAAGATTTAAGTGGGATATGACTTTGAACTTGGCATACAACAAAAACAGGGTTGAAGAAATATACGAAGATAAAGCCTATACAAGTGGTAATACAAGAATCGAAGCAGGTTATGATATGGATGCACAATACCAACGAATCTGGTACGGGGCAAATCCAGCAAATGGTGAACCTCTTTGGGAAAAAGTAACGGAAAACGAGGATGGAACCAAAACAGTTAGTTTAACTTCAGATTACGCAGATGCGACCTTACAGTTTACTGGAACAAAAGGAACTCCGACGTATACAGGAGGTATCCTCAATAAATTTACTTTTGATGATTTCAGCTTAACCGCAAACATTAGTTTTGTTGATGATATTTATAAATACAACAGCAACAGAGAATTATTTGATAGTGACGGATCGTACGCTTCTTTTAATAATATGAAATTGGCTGATGACTGGAGTCGTTGGGAAAAACCAGGAGATGTTGCAACTCACCCAAAACCATTTAATGGTGGGGTTAATGCAAATAAAAACTCATCAAGATATTTAGAGGATGCAAGTTATATCCGTTTACGTAATGTAACCTTGGCATACAACCTTCCTAAAAACGTATCAAACTTACTTAAGATATCAAGTGCTTCAGTTTACGTAAGTGCTGATAATATGATTACACTGACAAACTGGTCAGGTATGGATCCTGAAACGGGTGCATTATACCCTCTGTCGAAGAAAATTATGGCAGGTGTAAAAGTAAATTTTTAATAAGTAAAAATTATTAATGATTAAATACATGAAAATGAAAAATATATATTCTTTTATTGCGATTCTGATAGCACTTTCGTTTAGTGCTTGTGATATCGCCAGAGAACCGTTTCAGGATTTATCAGATGATAAAGTATTTGCCGATGAATTAGGTATCGAAGCAGCAGCTTTGGGGACTTATGCCCTATTGAAAAAGAATGAGTTTATGCGTCCTTACCACTTTCATGGTGAATTTGGTGGTGACAATATTGCATTAAGCGGTTCTACGACCGACGCCTTATTTTACATGTATAATTACCAGCATACGCCAACAAATGGCCATTTAAATAGTTTGTGGTCTTACTGTTATAAGGGGATTGTGAATGCGAATAAAGTCATCGACAAAGCACAAGCAGGTACGCCTCGATTAAATCACGTTATTGGTGAAATGTATTACCTACGTGCCTTCTTTTATTTCAATTTAGTCAATATTTGGGGACGACCATATACTCAAAACCCAAGTTCGAATTTGGGTGTTCCAATTATCTTAGATGCTGAACCAGATGCAGATAATTTACCTCCTCGTGCTACTGTTAAGGAAGTTTACGATCTTATTCTAAGAGATTTATTAGAAGCGGCTGAGTTGATGAGTGAATTTAAAAGAATTGATTCAGAATATAATATCTATGCATCTGAACAAGCTGCCAATGCCCTATTATCCAGAGTCTATTTATATATGGAAGATAATGAAAAAGCCGCAGAGTATGCTACTAAGGTTATCGAATCAAATAACTTCTCTTTAATTTCAGGTTCTGAATACGAGACTTTTCCAACAATGGTACCGGAAGAAAATTCGGAAATCATATTTGCATGTAGAGCATTGAAAGACGAAGATGATTACAATTGGTATGCTTTTGGAGGTATGTATGCTACAATTGATGGTGTAGGTTGGGGTGAAATGTATGCTTCTGAGACTTTCAGAGATTTACTTGATCAAAATCCTTCGGATAGAAGACATAAATTCATTGACCCTCAATTTGTAGATGGTGACGATTATGAGATCACATATTCTTACGACAAAGCATCTCCGGTGGGTTCTAAAATGTTCCAAATGTATGCTGTTACTAATAATGGTGGCAATTGGGAATATGATTACAATGGCACAAAAACTGTTTCAACTGAAGATGTAAACGGTAACACAGTGTATTTTATCACTGAAGGTGAAAATATCAGTGGAAAAACCTATGTGAAATTGACAAAGAAAATGCCTGTAAGACAAGGGTATCCTAAATATTTCGTGATAAAATGTTCAAATCAGGAAGGGCAACCTCAATTGTTCTCACCAGTTATTTCGCGTTTGGCAGAGATGTATTTGAACCGTTCGGAAGCTCGTGCTAAAACGGGTAACACATCAGGTGCATTAGAAGATCTTAACCTTATCAGAGAACGTGCAAATATTGATACATACACTGACGTTCCAGCTGGAAGAACATTATTGGAAATTGTACTTGAGGAACGACGCATAGAACTTGCTTTCGAAGCTCACCGCCGTTACGATATTTTCAGAAATGGCTTAACTTTGGATCGCAGATATCCGGGAACACACGATAGAGGTGCTAATCCTTTATTAACTGTTCCGTCAACAAGCCCACGTGTTGTTGACTATATTCCGGAAGCTCAGATTTTAGCACAGCCTAATTTGGTACAAAATCCATAATTCAGTAATAATCACTTAATACAATAAGACTTTACCAAAGTCTTATTGTATTAAAATGTGGTTAATACTCCGATCCCTGGGTCGAAAACTAGTTTGTTTACAAAGTAAACTCCTTTTGATACCTCAGGGCATTCCCTGAGGTTATTTTTTTTAGGATTTTACAAAAAAATAAAGTAGTTATTGAGTGATAAAACATAAAACACCAAATTGTCAATTAAAATTTTGTTATGAAAATTACCAAATTAGGCTTATTAACATTTCTATCGGCTTTGTTATTTTTCTATTCTTGTGATAAAGAAGAAACTTTACCTGAAGATGAAAGTTTGAAAAAAGGCAAACCAGTAACTTACGATTTGTCAATATCAGTCCCTTGTGAAGGGAATAGTTGGGTCGTTGCTAATCCAGCTGCTACCGCAAATCTAGTTGTAACAGGCGGTATTAAAAATTGGACGAATTCAGATGATAAAATTCGCACCTATTTTTATGCAAAAACCACAGGAACGATTCAAGTTGGTATTCGTGCCAAATTTGGCGTATCTACAACATTAAAAATAACGCTCGGAAATGAAAATCAGGAGCTTACTTTTGAAAAAGGGAATGCCTATAAAGATTATAATGTAGGCACCTTTAATATTAATCAAACAGGCTATCATTTTATTGAACTGGAAGGCGTAAGCAATGGAGGAAGTTCTTTTGGTGATATCTCTGATATCTTATTAGGGGATTCATCATGGAGTTCTAACATTAGCTTTGTGGATGCAGAATGGTTCTACTGGGGACGAAGAGGTCCTTCAGTGCATTTAAACTTCGAAGAGCCTGCCAATAAAGATATCACCTGGTTTTACAACGAAGTGACTGTTCCTGTTGGGAAAGATCCAATAGGTTCTTATTTTATGGCTGATGGCTTTTCATCTGGCTATTTTGGAATGCAAGTCAATTCCGCAACAGAGAGACGTATCTTGTTTTCGGTATGGAGCGCATTTGATACGCAAGATCCAAATCAGATTCCAGCAGAGTATACCGTAGAACCTCTGGGGTATGGTAAAGGTGTAACCGTAGGAGAGTTCGGTGGTGAAGGCTCTGGAGCTCAGAGTTATTTGGTTTATGACTGGAAACCAGGAACAACCTACAAGTTTTTATTAAAAGGTGAATCGAATGCTGATAATTCTATTGATTATACGGCTTATTTCTACGCGCCTGAAGTTGGCGACTGGAAATTGATAGCCAGTTTTAGAAGACCATTTCCTACTGGCAAGCATTTAACACGTTTACATTCGTTCTTAGAGAATTTCAATACCACAATGGGTGATGAAACCAGACAAGTGGATTACACAAACCAATGGGTTTATGATACTCAGGGAAGCTGGAGTGAAATGACTAATGCGACTTTTACAACAGATGCTACCGGAAGTAACGGAGCTCGATTGGATTATGATGGTGGAAAAGAAGGTGATCATTTTTATTTAAGAAATTGTGGTTTTTTTAGTGATAATGAAACGCCGAATACATCATTTACGAGAACAGCAAATGGAACAGCTCCCGCTATTGATTTTTCGAAACTAGAAGTTCCCTCCATTGAAGCACCGTCAATACAAGTGATAATGGATAGAACAGGGTGGGCTGTAGTAGATTATAGTTCTCAGGAAGATAAAGATGGTGAAGGAGATACTGGTCGGGCTGCTGATGTGCTTGATGGAGATGATAATACTTATTGGCATTCGTGCTGGTCGGGTTGCACCGCTACAGCACCTCATCATATTACGATTGATATGGGGCAAACCAACACTGTCAATGGTTTTAGCTTTACTCAAAGACAAAATCTTTCCAGAACGGTTAAGGATTTAGAAATCCAAATAAGTGATGACAATGCAACTTGGGAGAGTTTGGGTGATTTTGTTTTGGAAAAAGAAACCAATCAGCAAACGATCGAACTGAGTACAGCACAAACGTTCCGATATTTTAAATTTATAGCGAAAGTATCTCATGATGGAACCAATAATGCAGCAATGGCAGAAATTGCAACCTATATTGTAGAGTAAGCATGAAATTGTATTAAGAGGCTGTCTCAAATTTAAAACGGCCTCTTTTTTTTATCTCCTGCTTTACAGGCACGGGTTACCATGTTTTGAATAAAGCATCACCATTCGAGTGATGCTTTACTTGATGAAAAATATTTGGGTTTTAGTGAAGTATGTACTGTATATTGGTTGTTTGTGAAAAATTCGACCTTCTAGCTTAATATGTCCACTTCTTTGTTTAGGATATTTATGACTTTTGGGATTATAAAAATTAAATAAATGAAAATAAATAGATATTCTATATTGGTTTCTTTCATATTGGTTTGTGTATTATCAGCCTGTTCGTTTGAAAAAAAAAAGAAGAAAGAAGAGTTTAAGACAACTAAAGATTTAGTAATAACAGTACCTCTGGCGGGTAATGCCTGGGTCGTAAATGATGTCTCTTTAAACGAGAGGATGATTTCTGATAAGGGACTGACAAATTGGAATAAGGAGTCATCAGTAATCAGAACTTTCGTGAGAGTAAATGGTACAGGTCAGTTGAGCCTGGGTGTAAAAGCCAAATCACTGAAAGGCTCTTCAACAGTAAGAATAACTATTGGAGAAGAGTCTAAAGAAATTACAATTAGCAATAAGAAATCAGATCTTATTCCTGTAGGCTATTTCGATGTGCCTCAAAATGGTTATGTGCAAATCGACATGCAAGGGGTTTCAAAAACGGATCAATATTTTGCTGAGGTTTCTCAATTGGTGATTGGTGGAAAAGCGACATCAGCAGGAACTGATTTTGTGAAAGATGATTTTTATTGGGGACGCCGCGGACCTTCTGTTCACCTGTCGTACAAAGTGCCAGAAGAGGCTGGAGATATCAGATGGTTTTATAATGAAATTGAAGTGCCAGAAGGAAACGATGTGATCGGTTCATACTTTATGGCAAATGGTTTTGGTGAAGGTTACTTTGGTATTCAGGTTAATTCTGAAACGGAACGAAGAGTTTTATTCTCGGTTTGGAGTCCTTATGTGACTGATAACCCTAATGATATTCCTGATGATGAGAAAATTACTCTTTTAAAAAAAGGAGCAGAGGTGAAAACTGGTGAATTCGGGAACGAAGGCTCCGGAGGACAGAGTTATCGGGTATATAATTGGAGAGCAGGAAACAAATATCGTTTCATTTTGGGAGCTAAACCAAGTGTAGATAATTCCACCGATTATACGGCCTACTTTTTTGCGCCGGAGATAGGCAAGTGGGAATTGATTGCAAGTTTCAGACGTCCGAAAACGTCAACATATTTAACCCGTCCGCATTCATTTCTTGAGAATTTTATGACGGAAATGGGGCAGTTTACCCGGATGGGAACATATTCAAACCAGTGGCTTCGCAACACTGAAGGCAAATGGTTTGAAATAAAGGAGGCGAAATTTACTGCCGATGCTACTGCAAGAAAGAATTCACGTTTAGACTATGCCGGTGGTGTGGATGGAACACGTTTCTTTTTGAAGAATTGTGGTTTTTTTAGTGATAGAACTATTATGGATACTTATTTCAAAAGAGAAAGTATAGGTAAAGCACCTCTTATCGATTTTGAAAATTTACCATAGATCATGGAATCCATATAACGCAGTGGTTAGTAATGAGAGGAGATGAAACTGAAGAATAGGTTTGGTAGCTTTTGTAAATGGCTTTAGCTTGATTCTCCTCTTTTTTAAAAAGTAAATTCATCATACAATTCAATTTATAAACTTTTGCTAGTATACTAAGTTGGTTGCTCTTGAAATATAAACGCATTTATTAGTCTTGCTTGTTTATTCTCTTGATAAGAAACTGTTTAATTGCCCACGAAACTTGGTAAGACCGTTTAGTTGAATTTTGCCTAATACTTAATATTGAATGAATTTAAATTTAACCCTATAATAAATAAATAATGAAATCATTATTCAAGTTAAGTCCCGTTTATTGTTTTCTCTTTCTACTAATCCTTTTTGCAGGATGTGCAAAAGAAGATTCTCCTGAAATCGAAGAACCTAAACCAGAAGAGGAAACTTTTAACTACAGTTCATCGGCCAAATACAATTTAAATATTGTGTATTTCCTTCCAACGGATGTGAAAGAAAGAAAGGAGTCACACCGAAGACTGAGTGAAATTTTGTTGCACGGACAGGCTTTTTATAGAAAGCATATGCAAGAGTATGGCTTTGGAAACAAGACCTACAATATGTTGGTTGATGAGGATCAGGATAGGGTGAAAGTAATTTACCTGAAAGCCAAATATCCAACTTCTAACTATCCTTATGAGGGTGGAGGAGCCAAAATCATTGAGGAAGTAGATGCTTACTTTGCAGCCAATGTAGGTGAAAGAAATAGCGATCATACGCTTATCCTTACTCCAGTTCTGGACTGTGATAATCGAGATGTTCCTTATTACGGTATGGGACGTTACTGCTTCGCCATGGATTATAACGAAATGGATGTCAGGTTTTTTGGTGAGAATAGCAAAAGAGGAAATGATGCATCGAAGTACATTGGTGGTTTATTGCATGAGCTAGGGCACGGCCTTAATCTTCCTCATAATAAAGAGAAGGTGTCCGAAGTACATAAGTCAAATAAAGGCACAGCCTTAATGGGTGGTGGCAACTACACTTATGGGAAATCACCAACCTTTTTAACAAGAGCTAGTTGTGCAATACTCAATAATTGTCAGGTGATCAGCGATTTTGAGGATACATTTTATACTGGTGCTTCTCTTCAGATCACCTCTGTTTTGGCATCCTATACCAACGGTGAGTTAAAAATATCAGGAACTTTCGATACCAACAAGGACGTGAATTACGTCTGCTTTTATAACGATCCTGCGACTGATAATGCCGATTACGATGCGGTTTCCTGGGCTGCTCCGGTAGAAGGAGGTAATGCGTTTAATATTTCCATGCCCATGAGTGAACTGCATCAAAAAGATAACACACCTTACGTTTTGCGATTGCGTTTTTGTCATTCAGATGGTGAAATTTCTAATATTTCATATTCTTATAGCCTGGAAAATAATGAACCAATCATTGAATTTGGTGACAAAGAAAATTTCGACCGAACGAACTGGCAAGTCATTGATTTTAGTTCCGAAGAAAATAACGAATTGGCAAGTTATGTGTTAGATGGTGATGCAGATACTTTTTGGCACTCCAGATGGTCTCAGGATGCGACGTCTTATCCACACCATTTGACTATCGATATGGATGCTATGCATGATGTATCCGGTTTCTCCTTTTTACAACGAGATGGTATGCGAAAAGTGAAAGACATCGAAATAATGGTAAGCACTGATAATGCTCAGTGGGAAAGTATTGGCAATTTCCAATTGAAGGAAATCAATACCCTTCATCATGTGTCGCTTGGCAATAAAACAAGCTTTAGGTATTTTAAGATCATTGCAAATTCAGCTTTCGATGGTCAACAATATGCAGCAATGGCTGAGATTATGTGTTTTTGATTGTAAGAGAGGTTTTCAGAAATAAAACAGATGTCACTTCATTTTTTAGTAGAGAATACAAGAGGGTGAAAAACCTTCTGTTGGCTTTGAAAGATTACTCTAAATATAAGAATAGACAAATAAGTTTGGTTAGTTAATGGAGGAGATGAAATCGGAGAATAGGTTTGGTCGCTTTGTAAATGGCTTTAGATTGATTCTCCTCTTTTTTTTAGTTTTATAAAGATGTATAATGGAATAAGCTGACTTTAATAGTCAGCTATACACCATTAAATGAAATATTAATAAGAACTTGAAAAGGTGAGTTTTAAAAGTAGGATAATAGGTGTAATCGTAGTTGTTATAGTTCTTGTTTGGAGCTATCGTTCAATTGAAAAATTGGATGCTTATACCTCAGGAGATTCCTATTGTATAAGTTGTCATGCGCATACTGATGCGAGGCAATCCTGGGTCTTATCTTCACATTATAGTACAGATTCGACTAAGAGGATCGGTTGTGTTGACTGTCATTTGCCTCCCAAAGAAAGTATAGACTATTGGCCTCAGAAGATTAAAGCTGGGACGAGTGATTTATATAGCTATTATTTTAAAGATCATGCTAAGATTAATTGGGCGGAGAAATCGGATATTGAAAATGCGCTGCATTTTACCCCAAAAGAGTCCTGCATCAGTTGTCACGAAAATTTGTTTCCCTTTTCCTTATCGGCTAAAGGTGAAAAATCACATTTGTATTATCGAAGCAATGAGGATGAATTGCATTGTATTAATTGCCACATTGGTGTGGGGCATGGAGTGCATAAAGCCATTCATGGTCAAAATATGTCTCTTCTAAAGAAAATGACCACTGATTCAGTGATTTGGTTTACTGAAGCCAACCGAATAAGCAGTTTTGAAAATTACAAAGAACAAATTCCTGGCTCTGATGTTTCTTTCGATATGATTGCCATTCCTTCTGGCTCTTTCCAGATGGCGATTTATGCCAACAATAAATTTAAAAAGAAGCCTGTAAGTCGCAAGGAAATACAACTCTCGCGCTTTTTTATGGCAAAGGTGGAACTTTCATGGGACGCTTATCTTGTTTTTCTCAGAGATGTTGAATCGGAAGGTCGTGTACATGCTGATGAGGTGAATTCTAATGATATTGATGTCATAACAGGAGCGACACCTCCCTGGGGTGATCCCGCTCAGGGCTGGGGTATGGGACAACGTCCTGCTATAAGCATGACCTGGCAAGCCGCCCATACTTATTGTAAGTGGCTTTCAAAGAAAACAGGAAAAACCTACCGTTTACCAACTGAAGCCGAGTGGGAATATGCTTGTGGTACAAATTCAATTGAATACGAAACTGTATCTGAAGCAGAGTTTAATTCCATGATCATTTATCGGGATAATTCTGAAGCCAAAACACATTTGCCGGAAGCTTTACTAGCCAATTCCCGGGGCTTAATTAATATGTTGGGGAACGTTAAAGAATTTTGTTCTAATTGGTATTCTTCAAATCCTTTTGAAAATGAAATAGATTCAATTTTATTCAATCCCAAAGGTCCAAGGAACGGGAAGGAGAGAGTCATTAAAGGTGGTTCGTATCGATCTAAACAAGAAGATGTACGAGTTAATTATCGCGAAAGCACACAGCATGATAATTGGTTAAAAACCGATCCTCAAATGCCTAAAAGTATTTGGTGGTATTCCGATTGTCGGGATGTAGGTTTTAGACTAGTTTGTGAATGGGATGAATCCAGCGAAAAACAATAAATGAATATTTGATCTTTTTGAACGATGAATATAGCTAAAAACGCCAGACGAGAATTTTTGAAAAATGCCAGTACCATAGGCATGTTTTGTGCACTTGGTGCTACTGGTTTTATTCAATGTGAATTGAAAAAAGAGAGGTCTTATGCTTATCCGCCTTTACTTGGACAAGCACCTGATGGTCCTGTTTTGAAAGCAGGGCTTATTGGTTGTGGTTATCGGGGAACCGGGGCTGCTTTCAATTTTTTGAATGCGGGACCCAACTTGGAAATCACTGCTCTAGCTGATGTTTTTATTGATAAAATAGAGCTTTGCAATAAAATGTTGATGGAGAAAAAGGGTTTTGAAGTTCCACAAGAACATTGCTTTGTTGGATTTGATGCTTTTGAAAAGGTGTTGGACAGTGGTGTAGATGTGGTGATTCTTGCCACACCACCAAATTTTCGACCTGAGCATTTAGCGGCTTGTGTTAAGGCAGGTAAACATGTGTTTATGGAAAAGCCTATTGCGGTTGATCCGGTTGGAGTTCGATCGGTTATGATATCGGGAGAAAGGGCAGATGCTTTGGGTTTGTCAATTGTGACGGGTACCATTAAGCGTCATCAAAAAGATTATATTGAAACTTTTAGGCAAGTTGCAAAAGGCGAAATTGGGGATGTTGTATCAGCGAATAGCTATTATAATGTGGGGAAACTCTGGCATAAGAAGCCCAAAGCCGAATGGACTGAAATGGAGGCTATGATCCGTGATTGGGTAAACTGGTGTTGGCTTTCGGGCGACCATATTGTAGAACAAAATGTACACAATCTTGATACCGTGAATTGGTTTGTGGGCAAACATCCAATAAAAGCGGTGGGATTTGGTGCACGGCATCGTCGATTAACGGGCAATCAGTACGATATGTTTAGTGTCGATTTTCTTTACGAAAATGATGTGCATTACCACAACATGTGTCGACAAATCAATGGTTGCGAAAACAATGTTGCAGATCAAGTCAGAGGAACGCTGGGGTACACCAATTGTCAAAATACAATCTATAATCAGGATTCTAGCATTAAGTGGTCATTCGAATATGGAAATGATGATAGGGTTCTTGAGATAAGCCCCTTTGATCAGGAGCATATCGATTGGGTCACAGCTATTAGGACAGGTCAGCCAGTCAATGAAACCCAAGCCATAGCGGAGTCAACCATGACGGGTATCATGGGACGAATTTCGGCTTATACAGGAAAGGAAGTTACATGGGAAGAGATGATGAATTCTGACTTATACCTCTCACCGAAGCATTACAGCTTTGGAAAAGTTGATGTGGATATATCCATTCCTGTGCCAGGAGTGGGGATATAATTAGTTGTGTGAAATTAAAAGGTATGTTCTTTTAGGCTAAATCTTGCCGCTAGTTTAAAATTAGCCACTAGATAATGAATTTAGGAATATATTTATAAGGATAACATATTGAAATTTGGGTGATGCTTCTATTTTTATTGATAAATGATCAGGTCCTGAAACATGTTGATAATTAAAAAAAACTATGGATAAAATGAAATTATTAATTCTTCTGGTGTCTTTAATGGCAACAACAGCTATGGCTCAAAATGTAAATGTTATTCCCCAACCTTTAAATGTGGAAACAGGAACAGGATACTTTATAATTACATCAAAAACAAAAATCATTGCCGATGCAAGTAATTGCGGAAATGCTATCTATTTGCAAAAAATGTTGGAACCTGCTTTTAAGAAAGGCTTGGAACTTACTTCAAAAGGAGCGAAAGGTATTGTGCTTAAGCTTGACGAGAATTTGGCAGATGAGATTGGCTCAGAAGGCTACTTGTTTGAGGTAGGGAAGAAAGCTATTAAAATTACCGCTTCAAATCAGGCAGGTGTTTTTTATGGCATACAAACATTAAAACAATTATTGCCTCTTGATTTGAATGAAGCGGGTGGTGAGCTATCAGTTTCCACTGTAAAGATTAAGGATCAACCACGATTTAGCTGGAGAGCATTTATGCTCGACGAAGCACGTTATTTTAAGGGAATGGATCAGGTGAAAAAGTTACTTGATCAAATGGCTTTACTTAAGATGAATGTATTTCACTGGCACTTAACAGATGATCAGGGATGGCGTATCGAAATAAAAAAATACCCAAAACTAACCCGTATTGGTTCTACACGTGAGGATAGCCAAATAGGGGGTTGGAACAGTAAAGAGCGTTCAGGAAAATCGCACAGTGGTTTCTATACCCAGAATCAGATTAAAGAGATTATTGCTTATGCTACAGAACGACATATAAACATTGTTCCGGAAATTGAAATGCCCGGACATGCATCGGCAGCCATAGCAGCCTATCCCTGGTTGGGAACCATTGGAGAATTGAAAGAGACGCCTGTTGTATTCGGGAAATTACCTGATTCTTATAATGTATCCGATCCTAGGGTGTATACCTTTATCGAAGATGTGCTTTCTGAAGTGATGGCACTATTTCCAGGGAAAACCATTCATATTGGCGGTGATGAAGTCAAATTTGATGCTTGGAAAGAGTCTGAAGAAGTTCAGGCTTTTATGAAAGAGAAGGGCT
The DNA here is from genome assembly GCF_003863355.1 of Ancylomarina euxina. Classification (GTDB taxonomy): domain Bacteria; phylum Bacteroidota; class Bacteroidia; order Bacteroidales; family Marinifilaceae; genus Ancylomarina; species Ancylomarina euxinus. The sequence goes on from NZ_QQWG01000023.1 coordinate 40,897, forward strand.
TGGCAAGTCCGGCTGATTTGCAGATTTTCTTTACAAACAAAGTATCGAATTTTATCGATAAGAAAGAGCATCGTATGATGGGATGGAATGAGATACTGGGAGGAAATGTACACGAATGGCAAAAGGCCGAAGATGTTGAGGTCAAAGAAAAATTGGCTACCAGTGCTATCATTCACTTCTGGAAAGGAAATCTTGATTTGATTAATGACGCAGTGAAAAAGGGTTACGATATTGTGAATTCATATCACATGTATACTTATCTGGATTATTCCCATAACTATATCCCTCTTGAAAAGGCTTACGCATTCGATCCTATTCCTGAAGGTCTTGATAAAAAGTATCATGCCAAAGTTTTGGGCAGTGGATGCCAAATGTGGGGCGAATGGATTCCTGAAGTGTCGGATATGGACAGAATGGTATTTCCACGTTTGGCTGCTTATGCTGAAGTGGGATGGACTGCCAAAGAGCGAAAACAATACTCTGTTTTTGGTGCCAATCTAAAGCACATGCTTGAAAGATGGAAAAAAGAAGGAATTGGATACGCTGATAAGTTTGAGAAGAAGGATTTTTCAAATCAAGATTAGACATTTTTTTTTAAAAAGAATAGGAACCTAAGCTGAGGATTGAATACACTTATTTAATGCCTTACACAGACAAATTTTGACAGTGAATATGACAAAAGTTAGACGTGATTCCCCAAAGAGTAGCTTCAGCTGTAGGTATGTTTTAAAATTTAGGTTCGTGATTAGAGGAGAATTAGGTTGTGATTGAGTTTGGTAGCTTTAGTTGTACATGGCTTTTAATTAATTCTCCTCTTTTTACTTGCAATTTGTGATAAATATAATGGGAATGAACTGAATGATTATTAGATGAAAGATTGATAAAGAGTTTTTTTGTTGAGAGCTTGTTGAAAAGTAAAATATAATGGAAGAAAAAAAAGATTAATATTCTTATTAGTCCTGTTTATTTCAGTGGGATCACTCAGTTTTGCTTAAAGCAGATAAAAAAATGAAAGCAGAAATTTAAGATCGCCTTTTTGTACAGTGGTGATTAGCCCAATTCATAAAGGAAATTAAAGAAATAAAGAATTTCCACATTGTGTGTAGGGAGGGAATCCGAGAATGCTCAATGGCTATATTCAGCTTGTTAGAGTCATGGATGGCAATTATTAAGCTTGGAGAGGGTAAAGGAGTTCCCAACGGAGTAGCTTGGGGAGAATGTTGTGGTAGTGCCTTTCAAATAAGTTCAATACAGTACAAATATCAAATAGAATAAACATATAAGAATTAAAATTAACTAACCCAAACCTGATAAATAAACCTATGAGATCATTAACCACCTACATTATCTTTTGTATGGTTCTGTTTAGCGCTTGCTGTCATAAAACTAGCGTTCAGGATGCACAAAGCTTTGTATATTCCCGTGTTTTACCCCAAGTGAAATCTGTCAAACCAAATGGAGAATGTGGCTTTAAACTAGGTAAAATAAAATCAATTAGTTATTCTGATTCGTTACGAAATCAAGGGGAATATTTAACTGAAATATTATCACTTTCATTATCAAGCGATATTGAAAGTAAGAAGGGAGGCAACTTTTTACTTTCTATTAATAAGGACTTAAAACCAGAGCAGTATCAACTAGCTGTTGATAAGAAACAAATATCCGTTGTTGGTGGTAGTCCTGCTGGTGTATTTTATGGGATTCAAACCTTTTTACAACTACTTCCCCCATCTGTATTTGGAGGCCATAAAATATCTTCAGACTATATATTACCAGCTATGCTTGTGGATGATGCTCCTCGTTTTGATTACAGAGGTATGCTTTTGGATGTCAGCAGACATTTTATCCAATTCGAGGACCTGCTTGAATATGTTGATCTTTTAGCACAGCATAAAATCAATGTGTTACATCTACATCTGACTGATGATCAAGGGTGGAGGCTGGAAATAAAATCCCATCCGGAACTGACACAAACTGGTGCAGTTAGAGGTACAGGAAAAGATATTCCTGTATTCAGTCATGCCTCAGCCCCGAAATCGCAGGCAGCAGATACCGATCCATACGGGCCATTCTTTTATAGCCAGGAGCAGATTAAAAAGTTGATTCAATATGCTTCTACAAGAGGTGTAAAAGTTTTGCCCGAAATTGATGTGCCAGGTCATTCGTTTGCCATCAATAAAAGTTTGAATACATCTTGCAATACCAAAGGTTCGGCTGATATAAATGGGATTAGCGGTAATGTTTTATGTGCTGGCGATGAACGGGTATTTAAAATGTTGGATGATATTATTGCTGAAGTTGCGGCACTTTTCCCATATGATTACATCCATCTTGGAGGTGATGAAGTCAACCAAAATCAGTGGTTGAGCTGTTCTAAATGCAAAAAGTTAATGAAAACTAAAGACTTCAAAGATGGGAGTCATATTCAGAACTATTTTGTAGGACGGGTAAGCGAAATCATTACAAAATATGGGAAAAAACCTGTTGGTTGGAACGAAATATTGCATGGTGGCGAACTACCTTCCGGTACAAGCATAATGTCATGGACAGGGCCAGGTCCGGGAATAGAAGCGGCAAAAAAAGGGATTGATGTTATCATGGCAGCTGGACAGTATTGTTATTTTGACATGAAAGAAGCCAAGCATCCTCAGGAACAAGGGCATTGGTGGGCTGGCTTTGTAAGTATGGAAAAGACATACAGCTATGATCCATTGGAGTCTATTCCTCAGGAAAGTCAAGCGTACATAAAAGGGATAAGTGCAGCTCTTTGGACTGAGTTTTTGGTGCCGGAACAAGAACAGTTTTACTACAAAACTTTCCCCAGACTCTGTGCAATTGCCGAAGTGGGTTGGAGTGAACCTAAACATCAAGACTATGAGGGTTTTATGAAACGCATGGGAGCTTATCACTTTAAAAGGCTGGATTCCCAAAATGTGAAGTACCGTATCCCAAGGGCTAGTGTGAATATTGAAGGAGATTCTTTGTTTCTGATTAAGCCTTATCCAGAGGCTGATATTTATTATACTTTAGATGGAACAAAGCCAACATTTGAGTCAGAAATATATACAAAAGCTCTGCCCGCTGATCTTCGCGATAAGTTGAAGTTTATCACGACATCAACGAGTGGCAGAATGTGTAAATATGAGAGTGTGATAGAAAAGAAATAGTTTAATATAGAAGTGATACATTCTTAATTAAAAGAACTGTTGTAGAGGAAATTAACAAGCTTATTGCTATTTAAAGAATAAACTTATTGATAGCCATTGTTACTGTCTTATACCATTTAAAAGATTCTTACAGACTTGGTTTTTTATTTTAAAATGGAGACAGATTTAATAAATAAGACTAAAAAATAAAGCATATGCATCGAATTCTACTATCCATTATCCTACTATTAGGGAGTGTGTCTCTTATGGCTCAAAACTCACCCTCATTTTTTAAGACGGTTCCCCCAGTGGATGAAAGTACACCGGAATGGGCCCATAAGATGTATTCTGATAACCCCAATGTATCGGAGGTTGATTACCTTTACCACCAGTATTATCAGAGTCATCCTTTCCAGAAAAATATCCATACACAAAATTTTAAGCATTGGAAACGCCAGATTCAGGACTACCTAGGTTCTGATGGCTATATCCACATTTCTTCTCGAAATGAAGAGGATGCAACCAATCAAATATTGATTAAGAAAAGTCAAAGAACTCGTTTGAAAAGTGCAGGGGGAACTCAGGCAAATTGGGTTTGCCTGGGGCCAACGGAAACCTATAATGATAAAGGAGAGGGAAATTTTCCAGTGTCATGGCAGGCCAATGTGTATTCTATGGACCAGTCGGTTTCCAACCCGGACATACTGTATGTGGGAAGCGAATCTGGAGGAGTGTACAAGACTACCGACAAGGGTTTAAATTGGGCTCTTGTCTCTAAGAATGAGATTTTTTGCAATGGCGTATCGGACATTAAGATTGCCCCCTCCAATAGTCAGATTGTTTTTGCTACAGCCAATAAGCGTATCTACAAAACAGAAGATGGTGCGGCTACATGGAAAGAAGTTTATTATATTGGTGAGACAGGAAATCAATTGCTGATTCATCCCTCAAATCCACTATTGGTATTTTGTGCTTCTCCCAAAGGCTTGCACAAATCCATTGATGGAGGAGCAAATTGGCAAACCCAGTATGCCGAAAAATGTTGGGACATTGCTTACCATCCAACCAACTCCGATGTTCTTTACTTGTTGAAAAACAATGCAGGCCAAAAGAAATGTGAATTCTTTAAGTCGACAGATGGAGGAAATACATGGGATAAGAAGGAGCAGGGTTGGTATGCCCCTTCGGATGAAAATAATGCAGAGGATAGCGGGGCTCGTATTGCGACCTCTCCTGCAGCGCCTGAAAAAGTGTATGTGGGACTTTTGGGCGCAAGCAAAGCCGGAGATAATGGATGGATTGGGGTTTACAAAAGTACCGATGCTGGTGATTCATGGGTGAATCCAAAATTACCCGATGGTGGCCCATGGGATGATACAAACCACCAAAATCTTGCGAACTATAAGCGAGACGGTACAGATTTCCACCAGGGGTTTTACAATTTTGCCATGGCAGTATCTCATAAAGACTCTGAAAAAATTTGGGTTGGTTGTCTGGCTTTATCCGAATCTACAGATGGTGGTAAAAGCTGGACCCGGATTGGCGGTTACTATAATCAAAAAGACATTGGCTGGATTCATCCTGATATTCAGGATTTACACGTTCTGGGTGATGATGTATGGATTTGTACCGACGGAGGAGTCAACTACTCTAATGATGAGTTGACAACACATGAATCCAGAAAGAAGGGCATTATCGGTTCTGATTTTTGGGGATTTGGTTCCGGATGGAATGAGGATGTACTGATAGGAGGTCGTTACCATAATGGAAACACAGCTTATTATCAGACTTTTGAGCAGGGGAGTTACTTGCGTTTGGGCGGGGCAGAAGCACCCACTGGTTATGTGGATCCCATGAACAATCGAAAGACCTATTTTTCGGATATTTCTACGACCATTATTCCTGAATCTCTGAATGAGGATGTTGTGCGTGAGGCTTCACTTTCAAAGTATCCAAACGAGAGCTATTATTCGATGTATTCAAGTAATATTGAATTTGACCCTCGATATGCTGACCATATGTACCTTGGGGAAGGGAGTAAGGTTTGGAAATCCGTTGATGGGGGCTCTAGTTTCGAAGTGCTTAATGATTTTGGAAATCAGGGTAAAGTGCTTGAGATAGTTATATCCCGAAGTAATCCGAAGGTAATGTATTGTGTTTTTCAGCCTGGTGGGGGATATTGGGATTTGTGTCAGTTAAAACGCTCTTCAGATGGGGGAAAGTCTTGGAACACTCTAAGTAATCTTCCTGCTAAAGAAAAATGGCGCCTTCAGATTACTTTAAATCCTCTTGACGAAAATGAGTTATGGGTGATTTCTGGTAGTGGAGGCAATGGAGACAAGGTGTATTGTACTACCGATGGGGGTTCTGTCTGGAACAATATGACAACTTCTAAGCTTGACAACGAATCTCCAAAGGATATTTTGTTCCAGGGAGGATCCAATCGTGTGATTTATCTGGCTACCAAGCATTCTCTTTTCTATTGGAATGATATTGCTAAAAACTGGCTTGCTTACAATCAGGGCTTACCTTTTACGGTAAACCCCTTGTCTATGCGCCCTTTCTACCGCGATGGCAAACTGAGACTGGCAACATCTCGTGGGATTTGGGAAACTAACTTGGTTGAAGAGAGCAAGGCAATTGCACAGCCCATAGTCAGAAGTAGTGAGTCGCATTGCAACCGAGATACCATTCAATTTGATTGTTACTCAATTATAAAACATGAAAACGCCAGCTGGAAATGGAGCTTTGACCCTGAACCCAAATTTGTGAGTTCTACCAGTGCTCGTAATCCCAAAGTTGTCTTCTCAGGAGAAGGAAATTGTAATGTTACATTGACCGTAACCGATGGAAATGGGAATACCGATAGTAAAACAGTTGAAAACATGGTGAATCTGAAAAATGTCTGTGGTGCAGATGCGATATCAGGTTATGCTCTAAAGAATACTCAGGCAGGTGATTATTGTGCTACATCGAATCTGGGAATTCAGGTTAATAGTTTTACGGTTACAGCATGGGTGAAACCTAATGGTATACAGGATGATTATACCGGTATTGTGATTAATAATGGAACGACTGCCGGTTTTAATTTTGCTCATGGAAACAATACGCTAGCCTATCACTGGCCTGGAGGTCTATGGTCCTGGAACAGCGGACTCGTTGTTCCTGCCGACAAATGGTCCTATGTGGCTATGGTAGCTTCACCAAACGGGATGAGCTTGTATGTTGATGGAAAAGTGGCCAAACAGGACATTAGCCTTGAACCTGTTGATCTTACCTCCCTTTTTATTGGGAGTTATAAGGGATGGGATTCCCGAAATTTTAAAGGTGAAATGGATGAAGTGTGTATGTGGAACCGGGCTCTAACAACAGATGAAATTCGTAAAAATCGTCATTTAACAAAGGAAAATATTGTTGGTGTTGATCAGGATATAATCGCCTACTACCAATTCAATGAGAACGAGGGAATGGTACTGGACAAGAAAGGGAGTTTGCATGCCCGTGTATACGGAGGGGCAACACGTGTGAAATCGTATGCTCCAGTTGGAAAGGGAAAGAGCGAGTTGTTAGCTGTGAATGCAGGTGGAACTTTCGATTTTAATGAGGCCAATGCTGTGATGAACTTTTCTGATAATGGAAGTCTACCCAATGGCGATGTGGTGGTCACTCAAATAAGCTCGCTTCCAGAAGTCTTACCAAACCAAAATCCCAATGTAGAGTGTTTCTGGATCATTAATAACTATGGTAGTAATAAGTCGTTTTCAGCATTGGAACAGCTGAAATTATCGCCTGCATACGGGGAACCTTCGGAGGTGATTGTGAATCAATCAGAATATGCGCATCTGTATTCCCGTTCGGAGAATGATCTTAGTTCTGACTGGACGGATATAGGGGCTGCAGAATCGGTTATTCCGGGAGAAAAAGGGCATTTTAACTACAATAGCGAAACAGATCTGACAAGTTTTGGCCAGTACTTTATAGCTTGTTCGCGATATTTCGCAATATTGGAAGGACAAGAAGGAGGAGTGCCTACAGGGATTCCTGAGCTTGAACTCGCAAAGGATAGGGTTAAGATGTATCCTAATCCGTTGAAATCCGGATCTAATGAACTGTGTTTACAGTATTCTGGAGTTGAGCGATTACGGATTAGAATCTTTAACCTGACAGGGAAATTGATGATCGATCAATTTGCAGATGGGAGAGGAAATCATAACATAAACAGTGCGAATCTGAAGGTAGGAATTTATGTCTATTCCATTATGGGTGATTCGTTTATCCGAAACGGTAAACTGATTGTGATATAATTTGAGTTAAATATATGGATGATATTGAACTGTGAGATTGATTCCATATGGCAAAAACATAAAATTATAAACATTTGAAATCAATGCGAATCAAGACTTAAAATAATATAGTAATTATTAAAAATCCCAAACATTAAGTCTTGATTTGCTTGATTTTGAATTAAACACGCATCAATAACTAAAAATTTAAATATGAAGTTTTTGTTGATCTTTTTAGCCTGCCTGAGTTTTACATTAGGAAAAGCTCAGCAAATCAATTATGCCCTGGAATTGGATGGTTTGGATAATGATTTAAGAATAGGAATGGATACCATCAATACCCACTGGACGCTTGAAGCCTGGATAAAAGGGAATGATAACAATTGGAGAGAACAGGAAGTTATTATAGGTGGTGGTGAATACGCTAATTTAGATGACTACGATTATTACCCCTTAGTAATCAGGAATGGAAGAGTGCACAGTAATTTTGCGAATATAAGCTCTACAACCATACTGGATAGCAACTGGCATCATATTGCAGTCACTTGTAATGGTAAAACGACCAGCTTATATCTTGATGGGGTAGAGGAAGCGAGTGCCAACAAGGCGACTTCAATAATCCCGGGTTGTGTTGGTTCAAATACCGAAAAGGATAAGACTTTTGCAGGTTTAATTGATGAGGTTCGGATTTGGGAACAGGCTTTATCATCAAAAGAAATAAACAAATGGAAAAACAGAGCTTTAGATGCTGAACATCCCGCATTTTCAAATTTAAAAGGCTATTATACCTTCGATGATTATCAAAAGGAGATGTCGGTTAATTTGGTGGGGAGAAGCGTTGAACCCTACCATTTAATCATCACCCGAATAGATAAATACGGGACAGTGCCTTTGGCAAAACATATGGTGAACAGGAATCCTCATTTTAAAAAATGGGATAAAAATATGAAGCTCTTTTCAGCCGTTTGTCAACACACCGAATGGGATTCGGATCAGGGAGCCAAAGATGAACAGTTAATTAAGTTGCGTTTGGTGGTTCATGGCGACGGTTCAGCCTTAAAGTTAAGAGAGTTGAATCTCGATTTTTCTGAAACAGATGTTTTATCTGATATATCAAAAGTTCGGGTTTATTATACGGGAAAATCGGCACATTCATCGCTTAAAGAGAAACTTTTTGAAATAGATAGATTTAAATCGGCAAAGGTCAAGTTCACAAAAAGTGCAAGCGAAGCTAAAGTGCTCAGCGCCGGGATTAACTATTTTCTGGTCACTATTGATGTTAAGCCAAATGCTGAGATTGGTCACGCTTTGGATGCAAAAGTTTCATCCTTTAAACTTAATAATAAGGTGTATGTTCCTCAGGATGGTTCCTCAATTATTAAAAAGGAGGTGAACTCCAACAGTACAAACAATCCGAATATATACCGGGTTTTATCCTGGAATATATGGCATGGCGGCAGACATTTAGGCGATGTTGGTCCGCAAAGGGTAAAAGATATTGTAAAGGCTACAAATGCTGATGTTGTTCTAATGCAGGAGAGTTACGGCTCTCAGAAAATGATTGCTGATTCGGCAGGCTATCTCTTATATACCCCTGGGAATAAAGATAATTTGGCTATACATTCAAAACAGGATCAGTTTGAGCCTATAGACTCAAAAGTTTCGACCTTTAAATCAATTGGTATAAAAACGAAAGCTGAAAATAAACAAATGCTGGCTGTATTTGACTGGTGGTTACCCTATGCTTATCGTCCCGAATACACTTCGGTATATTTAAACCAGGGGTTGGATACAAATATTTGGATTGATGAGGATAAGGCGCTGGCAGTTGCCGATGCAGAGAAAATCATAAGTCTTGAGATTGATTCAATTGTAACAGACTTAAAAATGCCTGTAATAGTTGGAGGTGATTTTAATACCTTTAGTCATCAGGACTGGACCAAAGAAGCCGCAGAAATACATTATGGCTATGGCCCTGTTGATTTCCCGACTTCACATACCATGTTGAATCATGGTTTTATTGATAGTTACAGAGAAAGAAATCCCAATGAAGTGACACATCCCGGTGGAACATGGGCAGCCAGTATGGGCTTTTTAAACGCACGTATCGATTTCATTTATTATAAGGGAGATCATATCACAACTCAAGCTTCTAAAATAATTAGAAACCCGAAGGAAATTGATGATGTTTGGCCAGGAGATCATGCAGCTGTATTATCAACATTTAGGCTAATGGATAAGAAACTTGTGAATAAGTAGAGAATAGATCTGTTCCCAGATGGTGAAATATATGGTTACGTATAAATATCAGAATTTTAATTTCATAAAAACCTAAAGCCGTTAGTATGATGAATTTACTTAAAATTAAAAGACTTTAGATATTAACACCTGTTATTGAAGTCGAAAAAGGAAGTGCATTTTATATTTCTATCTCCATAGTAAAGAATTAATTTATGATGTATAATGAAGTAATTGTTTCAATAAAATAATTAAAATTTTAAGATATGGATAAGTTAGTAACACTGGCTGAATTCGGTAATGCCATCGAAGTAAAATATAACTTACTAAAGGACATGCTTGATCAGGCAGGAATAAAATATGTGGTTATAAATGAGAATGCCAGAAATGTGGAACCAATGTTGATGACACCCTCAAATATTGCTATTGAAATAAAGATATTGGAATCTGACCTCGAGCGAGCCTTAAAACTTCTAGAGTCAATTCTATAAGTTCTGATTGTGTTTTGAAAAATAATAAAGATTACCCCCATTAGATTTAACTAAGGGGGGCTTTATTAACCTAGATTGTGATCAATCGAGACCGAAGGCATAGTAATAACTTCCAGGGTAATTTTCATAAATACCCGACAGCATAATACCATCTTCTTTTTGTTCCAGATATTTTTTGAAATCCTCTATATTACTAACCGTTTTATTATCAACTCGAGTGATGATAAAGCCTTGCTTCATACTAGTTTGGCGCTTGATAAGACCCGAATGAATCTGTGTGACACGTAATCCTGCAGGGATATTTAATTTATCGAGCTCTTTTGTATTTAGAAGTTCAAGTTCTATACCCAATCGGCTTAATACCTGATTCTTTTCATGTTTGTTAAGTTTGGTGCTTCCCTTTTCGTTTCTTAGGGTTATGGTGAAATTCTTTGTTTTACCAAAGCGATTGACTTCAATATTAAGTTGGTCACCAGGGCGGTGTCTGGCAACAATTTCCATGAGGGCTGCAGTTGATTTGGTTTTGGTATCATTTACTTTTAGTATGACATCACCTTTTTTGATACCGACATCTGCAGCAGCACTATTTTGTGGCAGACTGTCAACATAAACACCTTCTGTAACATCAAGTTCTTTTTCTTTAGCAAAGTTCCCGTCAATATTACGAATTAGAATACCAAGATAACCTCGCTGTACAAAACCGAATTCCAGTAAATCATCTATCACTTTCTTGACAATATTGGAGGGAATTGCAAACCCATAGCCTGAATAAGCACCAGTAGGACTAGCAATAGCTGTATTAATGCCTACCAAACCTCCTTTTAAATCGACCAAGGCACCACCACTGTTGCCTGGATTAATAGCTGCATCGGTTTGGATAAAGGATTCTATAGCACTCCGGTTTTGTAGAATATTGATATTTCTACTTTTGGCACTAACAATACCTGCTGTAACAGTTGAATTCAAATTAAAAGGATTACCCACTGCAAGTACCCATTCGCCTACTTCAATTTCGTCTGAATTGGTAAAAGAAATATGTGTCAGGTTTTTTTCTTTAATCTGTAGTAAAGCCAAATCAGTTGTTGGATCGGTTCCAATGACTTTAGCTTTATAAACTCTATTGTCATGCAAGCTGATTTCGATATCATCAGCAGCCTCAATTACATGGTTGTTGGTTACAATATAACCGTCTGGATTGATGATAACTCCTGAACCGGTTCCAACTCTGGCTTGAGGTCCTATACCTTGGGGCTTTTTAGGTTGAATGCGTGAGTGTGGACCGAAGAATTCTTTTAAAAAATCATCGTTGAAAAAATCTCTGAAAGGAGACGTGCTGCTGCTTGATTCTTGTGGTCCTCGTAATTGTGTTGATTTAATATGGACTACGGCATCCATTACTTTTTTTGACACATCGGTGAACTGTAAGGGGGTGAGTTCACCATTTTTATTGACCGTGTAACTGGTGCCATGTACTGGTGTTTGTGTGATGTGTTCAATTTTAATTGACTTGTCTTTTTCGTACAATAATTTAAAGCCTCCTAAAGTTACGACGCCACCCATAATTGCGGATAAAAGTAGTAAGCTGAACTTTTTCATGTTATGTAAGTTTAAATAGTTGATATTCAAAAGTGTAGTGTTGTGTTTGTTTTGAATTGATTTTTAGAAATTTGCGTGCAAAAATTAGAAGCAATACCTACATTGTAGATAGCTATATAAGTAGTTTAGGGCAAGTTTATAACTTGCCCTTTGGTTTATTTGATAGAGATCATTCGTGAAGGTTTAGGTTTTGCTTCTTCCTTTTTAGGAAGATGAATAGAAAGAATACCCTCGTTATATTTGGCTGAAATTTTGTCACCATCAATTAAATCGACTGGTAGTCGAAATGACCTCTGGAATGATTGATATGAAAATTCTTTTCGTGAATATTTCCCGTCTTTACTTTCCTTTTCACTTTTGATTTCAGAGGAAATGCTTAATTGATTATTTTCTAAATGAATGTTGAAGTCATCTTTCTTCATACCAGGTGCCGCTACTTCAATCGTGAATTCATGATCATTTTCACGAACGTTTACGGCGGGTAAAGTTGTATTAGTACTTGAATAGTTTGAATTGTTCCAATCCATCCAATCTCTCGAGAAGAAATTGTCAAATAAGGATGGAAATGAATTGTCTGAATTTCTCTTTACTAGTGTCATGATAAATCCTCCTTAATTAAATTTTAAAAATCATTAATTAATAATCTGTTTTATTTAAAAATTTTGGAGTCGCGATCCACTTACTTTTGATCAAATTGAATGCCAAAATGGATTGATGATGAATGAACTTGTCTGTGCATGGTTATGGATTGCAGTATGTTATGGTTGTTTTGTGAATTTCGGTATGAATGGACATGGAATGAAAAAATGTCATTAAAAACTGCTGTCGCAGATCTAAAATGTCAAAATGTCGGATAAATAGTCGTTTAACAGTAAAATTGACATTTAATAACAAGGACTAAGTTTGTGAATAAAGAATTGGTATAAAGGTTTTAATGGGTAGTGATGCTTGCTGAATCAAATTTGTGCTTGTCTTAAAAATATTAAAAAATGCAAACGTTAACGTTCATATCCCTTTAAAATCAAGAGGTGTGTGATGGTGATGATTGAAATGATTTCAGTATCTTTATTTTATTATTACAATCATTAACTTAAATAAAAAGGAAGTTAGAGCGAATGATAGAAGAAGTTGTAAGGGTACATGATAGATTCTCTGTTGAGATTAAAATGGGCTATGAAGCTCGTAAAGATCGAAAAGTGAATGAATTTTCGGTTAAGACTTGGTTATTTATCCCAAGTAAGCTGGATATTAATTCGTCAACTTATAAGAAAGAGGACTTTTACAACGATTTTAACTCCAATATTCGTTTGATTACACCACCTTATTTATTAAGAGAAATTGCTCATGGCGATCATTCCGTTTTTTCTTATTTGAAGGAAGCCTTTGAAAAGGTGGCGAACTATCCCGGCCCAAAGAACGAGGCAAACTACGAGTATCATATTCGCATGTTTCATTCTATTCTTAAGTCAGCACTTCGAAGAGAGATTCAGCATATTTTAAATAACGATATGGCTGATGACAGGCGTTATTTGATTGATGCCTATATCGAAAATGTGAGAACGATTGCTCAGCATTATCGCGATTTGCGTCCCATTGTGAATGTGCCTACCATGCAGAAAGAAATGTTCGATTATTTTTTGTTTGGTGATGAGTTTATGAGCAATCAGTTTGAACAGCATAGCGGTTATCTGTTTCGAGGCTTACGTAAAAAGTATTCTGCCGATTTCGATCGGAGTAAGGACGAGATTCTGAGTTTGATTAGGGATGAAATTTCCTACAAGCGTGCCAAGGGTTATTTGGTGGTGGAGAAAGATTCTTCGGACCGTAACCGCTGGTTAGTTCATCGCAAAGGGGTGTTTAATAAATATTTCGAAGGGCAGTTATTGCTCTCTTCCCGTAAGAAAAAGGAAGGTCTTTTTATGATGCAGTTGCTCTATAGCATTGCAGCCGGAATGGCTATGATTATTGGCGCTGCTCTGACCTTTATTTTTCAAAAAAGTCTGGGTGGTTTCACAATTCCCTTATACATTGCCTTGGTTATTATTTACATGCTTAAGGATAGAATCAAGGATTTGACTCGTCATTATTTGGTGGGGAAGATTAACAAACGATTTTTCGATCACAAGACCATTATTCGAGTAAAGGGGGATGAGAAAATAGGTTGGTGTAAGGAGAGTTTTGACTTTGTGAGTGAAGATTCGGTTCCTCTTCGTGTGATGAAACATCGCAATCGCTCCCGCATTATTGATATTGAGAGTAGAGGAGTAGGCGAAAAAATTGTTTTTTATCGCAAGTTGCTTCGACTGGATCAGAAGGCTTTGGATAATTCTTATGGCAATTATAACATTACAGGCGTGGTTGATATTATTCGTTTTAATGTTTCGCGTTTTATTCAAAAGATGGATAATCCTGAGATTCCTCTTTATTATATGAATGGTGATGAGTTTGAGAAATTATCCGGCGAAAAGGTTTATTTTATGAATATGGTCCTTCGTTTTAAGTTAGACGATGAAACGGCTTATCGTCGTTACCGAATTATTTTCAATCGTCGGGGCATTAAGAAGGTGGAGAAGGTTTAATATAATAATGTTAAGTGTAGTTTGTTTAATTTTTATGTTTTCTATAAATTAGAGGGTTTAAAAATCTAATTAACATACGATATCATGAAAAATGCACTTTACATTAGTAGCTTATTATTTTTAATTACTTCGATTTTTTTAATCATTCAATATCCTCACTCAGGCAGAATGTATTTAATTGCTGGTTTTTGCGCTATGGTTGGATTGGTAATTAATATTATAAGTTTCTCCATTAAGAAAAAACAATTAGGATAAAAAACTGAAGAAAATAAAATTAAACGGGTGAAAGGTGTGATCGGCAGGTCGTACCTTTTTTTCAATATATGTTATGTATTAATCTCTGATTTTAGAACAAGCTTTAATAATGATTACCTTTCACAGTTTTTTTTGCCTGCTTTAAAACTTAAACCGACTAACAAATAATTAAAATGAATCGATTATTCAATTTAAGTCAAGTACTCTTGTTTGCAGTACTACTTTTCTCTTGCAAAACACCAACTCCCAAAGATCTTTCAAAGGAAAACCTGATTCCCAAGCCCGCAAGTCTTGTTGCCACAGGTAGCTCATTTGAATGGACTGAGAAAACAAACATATATGTGTCCGTAGGGCAGGAAGAATTAAAAGCTATTGCAAAATACCTGGCTGATTTTATTGCGCCGGCAACAGGATTTAACACTGAAGTGAATGCGGTTAAAAATCCCAATTCGAAAAAGGGTATCGTTTTACTTCTAAATAGAGAATTGACAGCATTGGGTGATGAGGGCTATCAATTGAATATTACAGAGAAACGTGTGGTATTGGAGGCTTATCAATTGGCAGGTTTGTTTAGAGGTTTGCAAACCATCAGACAATTGTTTCCGGCTAGAATTGAATCGAAAGATCTGCAGGCAGGTCCCTGGGAGTTGGCAAGTGGAACTATTGAAGATAAACCTGAATATGGGTATAGAGGTGCTATGCTCGATGTGGTTCGTCATTTCTTCGATGTGGCTGATGTGAAACGATTCATTGATTTAATTGCGGCTTATAAAATGAATGTTTTGCATTTGCATCTGACCGATGATCAGGGCTGGCGAATTGAAATAAAAGCCTGGCCTAACTTAACGAAGCATGGTGGTAGCACTCAGGTTGATGGCGGTAAAGCTGGCTTCTATACGCAAGCCGAATATTCTGAAATTGTGAAGTATGCACTAGAGCGTTATATCACTGTGATTCCTGAGATTGATATGCCGGGACATACCAATGCCGCTTTGGCATCCTATGCTGAATTGAATGCTGATGGTAAAGCCAGAGACTTATATACAGGAACCGATGTGGGTTTCAGTACGCTTGATGCCAATAAGGAAATTACCTACAAATTTATTGATGATGTGATTGGGGAGTTGGCAGCGATTACGCCAGGTGAATACATTCATATTGGAGGTGACGAATCGAATGCAACCAAGAGGAAAGATTACATCAGCTTTGTCAACCGGGTTCAGGATATTGTGAATGCTCATGGTAAAAAGATGATGGGCTGGGCCGATATTTCTGCTGCCAATCTCAAGGATAATACAATCGCACAATTTTGGCATACCAGAACAAAAACGGCTTTGGATGCGGTGAAACAGAATGTGAAGATTATCATGTCGCCAGCCAAGAGAGCCTATATGGATATTCAATACGATTCACTATGTCACTTGGGTTTACATTGGGCGGGATATACCGAGGTAGATGATGCTTACGACTGGACCTTGGAAAGCAATGTGAAAGGTATCAGCAAAAAGGATATTATTGGAATAGAAGCACCGCTTTGGACAGAAACGGTTGAGACCATTGATGATATCGAATATCTGGTTTTTCCACGTTTACCGGGTTATGCCGAATTGGCTTGGTCGAATCATCCAGATAAATCATGGGTGGAATATAAAATCCGATTAGGAAAACAGAAGTCGCGATTTGAACATATGGGGATTAACTATTATCCTTCGGCTTTGGTGCCTTGGGAGGACTAATTCAATTATGAATGATAAGTTATAAATGATGAATTAGAAGAGGTGTGAAATCATTCAAGCTTTCTCTTCCTTTTTAAGGAGGAGTGCCTGAGGAACGTAGGCGAGGTGGTTTTTCTGGAATAATAGAATTGTAATAGTAAAGGCCGCAAAAAAGATATCAATCTCTTTGCGGCCTTTGCTTTTTTCTTCTTTGTGTTCCTTGCGTAAACCTTTTTATAAACTAAGGATCACGATCAGATTGACGTTTTAATACCAATTTAATATCAAAACTGGCTTTAAGCAAAATGAAATATTTTTAGCTAGATCAAGTCAAAAAAATGGTTCTATGTTGAATATAGTGGGTGAAGTTTAAACAATTAAATAGTACTATTTTTTATAGCTGTAATTATTGAGCATTGATTTAAGAGATCTTATAAACCTAATGGGTGATTAGTAAAACCGGGAAGTTCCGAGCTTGCCGAGGAAATCACCCGGCTGCACTTATCATACAGGCAGTTTTAAGATTGAGAAAATCGCGGCTCTTGAATTTTTGGTTCTTTTGTTTCAAGACAAAAGAACAAGTAAAAAAATGCTTTAAAAATAATTCACCCACCCAAAACAATATAGCAGCAAAAAGTAAAAGATAGCCGAGTTACCTTGCATTTTTTTTAACGAAGATATAGCTGAAAAGTACGGCTTTAGCCCTCCTGAGCTTGCGAATCAATATTTCATAAGACGCGTTTTGATGTTAATTTGGTATTAATACCTATTGTAGAATCGTTTCAACTCATTGGTGAGCTGTGTGTAAATAGGTTTAGTGAATTCCACAAATAAATCTTGTCGCGCAGGTGGAAGAATAGGTTCGTTTTTGCAAATCTCTAGTTCTTCTTTAGTCAAAGCTCTTTCGTCACCATTAAAGTGTCCCCATTCGCTAAACCATACATACTGGCCACCCATTTGTTTATTATTGATGATTCTCTTATTTTCGAATTCTTCAATCTGTAAGGAAAGCAGGCCTTTAGAAATAACCTCACGTTTGTGAACATGTAGTTTGGCTTTCACCTTATTATAAACCTTAATACTTGTACCATCCTTAAGTTTAGTGGTTCCTACCTCGACACTATCGGCACTAATAACCTGTTTTTCTATATCCGTATCGTGTGTTTCTCCCACAACAAAATCTTCGAAACGCATGGCAATCACATGATCGGGGTATTCTAATTTCTCCATCTCAGCTTGTTTGGGCGTGTAGAAACGCACAAATTGACGTCTGATATTATTCGTAATATATTGCGTAACCTGATCTTGAAAGAATTCGGCACTAAAGCTATATTTTGCCGAATTTACAGGAATATGCTCGATAATAACTTTTAGAGTTGCCATATATTCAGCTTCCTGCATTTTTGCATTGACATCCTTAAAATTAGGAACAAACTGATTGGCTTTTGCAAAATGGCCATAAGCAGATTTTGCAGCATTTCGCGTTCTTTTAGCCAGTTCTCTTAAACCTAAATTATAACATTCAGGTGCTGCCAGTTGTCTAGCCATATCTTCTTCAGCTCGGAACGATTGTACATTTGAGAGTAAACGCAAGGCGGCTGGGCATCGGTTTATTTCATTGTACATTCGGTTAAGAATCTGATACTGTGTAATCGATTTTGTGTTCTTTAAAGGATCAGGTGAATTTAGAATCGCTACAATTTCTCTTTTCGACATCTGTACTGCTAAGGGGTAACTCTCCAGTAAAGTTTGTTGTGCTTTGCTTTTATCTGGATTCGACCTTAATCGGTCAACCGATTTTAATACGGCTGAGTAATAGTCACCATTTTGTAGTGCTTTTTCACCTGAACTACAGGCAGCACAGATAACTGATAGTATGATTAGTGAGAAGTAGATAATTTTTTTCATAGATATTGGATTAATTGTGTGTGCAAATTTAAATTTTTATCTGAGAATAGGGCAATCTTAGAAATGAGTTTCCTCCATTTTCTTGCTCTTGTCTTAGTCTGACTGCTGAATTGCAAATATTGAACCAAACTTGAAATAGAGTATTGTACTTATATCTGTATACGTTCTAATATTTACTGATAAGCGTTTTTTGAAGGTGCTTAATCTTCCTTCTTTGAAGGTCAAGGAATCGAAAAATAATTGTTTTGGTTTAATTGGAAGCCTTGTCGTGATAAAAGTGGAGTGTAGAGGGCTAGGGAAGGTGCTGTTGCTAAAATAGAAATAAGAAAGTTTAAAATTAAGCTATTGAATTATGAAAATTCAATGGCTTAATCGAAGGATAGGGCAAGAGAATTAAGTTATAGAACAAGTTACCAACTTGTAATGACTTGTGTGTTAAAAGAAAGAGCGAGATATCTTGATTGGGAATGCTCTGTTTTGTAATTATTATTTAGTAAATTAGGTTTTATTCTTGCTGAACACAGATGATAAGGTGCTTGTTGATGTTTTTTGCTGTCTGTTCTGAAAAATATGCGGGCTGTTGCATTTTTAATAGGGTGTGATAGAGAAAAGAGAGGAGATAAAGAGAAAAATAGATTGTTTGTTTTATTTGTGGCAAGGACTTATTGGAGTACGAAGGCTGATTTTTAAAGTGCGGGTGCAAAAAGCCATAACGCGAAGGTTGATTGTGTAAAAGAGAGGCTTGATGTTTTGAGAGCGAATGCTAATAAATTAGCCGGAATGGTAAAGATCTTAAGCGAGCGAGTTGATTCTTAAGTCACGAAAGTCAGCTTTTTATTTGCGACAGACAATCTCTAAAGTGAGAAGGTCAATTTCTATTTGAACTTAAAGATGAATTTCTAAGAAGATGAGTTGACTTCTAAAATTCAAATAAACACCATATGATTTAGCCTTATGGATAAACATCAAACCCTAACGTATTATCAAGCTTTAAGTCTTTTAAAGTTAGAAGACAAGCTTGATGAATTAAAGCAGGATGCTTTTTACCAAAAAGTGATTCTAAAAGTCAGAGATCATGTGACTCGAATTGAAGATTTTAAAAAGAATCAGGAAACGAGTCGCTATATAACGCTTTCAAAACAAGAACATAGAGAGACGCTCGAAGTGATTTGTTTTCAAATTTCCAATGGACTAAAGTACCAGGGTTTTATCAATGACTTTGTTCCTTTTAGAGATCTTAAAGGCTACGGTAAAAACCAGCTTTATAAATACTCTGGATTAAATTTACTAAATAAATCGAAATATTTACTTGTTTTTACACAAAAATACGGCAAGGAAGTTGAAGATGCTGAGCTGGATACTGCTTTGATGAAGAACTTGGCAAAGGCGATATCTGATTTTGAAAAACTTTTGGAAAAACCCCAAAATCATATTGAATCTGTAAAGAAAGCAACAGCTGCGATTAGTGATGAACTAAGAGCTTATAGCTTATTGCTAAATCGTGTTATCAAACCTTATATGTATAGTAAATATGAACAAACTCAACCTGAAATCTATTCTAGATTTTTGATAAGCCTTAAAGGGAATAAAATATCTAAACGTAAAAGAGCTTTGATAGGTAGAATTACGGATACAAATGGGAACCTTTTGCATAGAGTGCGTGTTTCGGTTGATGGAAAAAAACCTGAGGTGAAGCGAGGAACCAAGGGGAACTATTTCTATAAAAACATGACCAATGGATCTCATCAGTTAAAATTTTCCTGCAAAGGCTATGAACCTATACTTAAAGAAGTTCTGATTTTGGCATCGCAAACCACCAGGCTTAATGTTGTCATGCAAAGGGAAAGCCAACAAGATAAATGAATCTATCGTTTCTTTATAATCCTAAACATAAAATGCTTTATCTTATGCTTGTTTTCAATCTTATTTTTCATAAATTTGACTACTGTCAATTATACGCCTTGGTTATGATATAGAAAGTCTCTTGCAAAAGCAAAAAGGCAGCTCGACGTAATTACAGTAGGTAATATGGTGAATGATAACAATTTGAATTAAATAATAGATAGGTGAGATAAAGTGCATTGCACCTTAGCCACTTGTTAGGTGCAAGCCGCCTGAAATTCGATACATAGAGCACTTTAAGCAACTGAAAATTAATGAAATTGACAATAGTATAAACCAAAAACCATTTAAGACATGAGAAAATTAGAAGAAATATGCAAAGT
>NZ_QQWG01000024.1 GCF_003863355.1 Ancylomarina euxina
TAGCTTTTAATTTAAGTAGTTCTAATGGAGCAGAATCTGTAAGTAGTGCAAATTTACAAGTTGATTTATCGTCAGCTAGTGGATTAACAGTTGCAGTTGATTACACCGTTACAGGAACAGCAACAGGTAGCGGAACAGACTATATTTTAGCTAATGAAACATTAACTTTTGTATCGGGTAACGAAAATAAGAATATCACAATTGCCAGTATTGTTAACGATTTATTAGACGAGAATAACGAAACTGTGATTGTGACTCTTTCAAATCCGGTGAATGCGACATTGGGAGAGAATACAGTACATACCTATACAATCAATGATAATGATGCTACTCCAATGATTACATCAGGTCAAATTTTCTCTATCAATGAGGATGCTACTAACAGCACAAGTGTTGGAAATGTTTTAGTTAGTGATGCAGATGCTGGAACGGTTTACAGCAGTTGGACAATTACTGGTGGCAATGGTGATGCCATCTTTGACATCAATACAACAAGTGGTGAGATTAGTGTTAAGGATAATTCGAATTTGGACTTTGAGACCCAAACAAGTTACTCGTTAACAGTCACTGTAAGCGATGGGACAAATATCAGCGTTCCAAAGGTAATCACTGTTAATGTGAATAATATCAACGATAATATACCTTTTGTGATAGCAACTCAGAATTTCATTGTTGACGAAAATGTTGCAAATAATACTAATATCGGTAAAGTTTTAGCGACAGATGCTGATACTGGAACGACTTATATCGAATGGACAATCTTATCAGGAAATTCGGATGGCATTTTTGTACTTAATTCATCTACAGGGGAAATAGCTGTTGCTGATAATAGCAAGATTAATTTTGAGAATCAAAAAAGTTACAGTTTAGGTATTTGTGTTTCGGATGGCTTATTTACGTCAACTGTTGAAGATGTGTTGATTACAATAGGGGATGTAAATGAGAGACCAGTTGCTATTGCCGGAGAAAATCAAATTGTGCCTAATAATACGAAGGTGACACTTGATGCCTGGAATTCTTATGATCCGGATGGAGATTATTTAGACTTTGTATGGTCTTCTCCTGAAGGGATTGAGCTATCACATGTTCACGATCCTATGCCTACATTCATGTCTCCTAATGTTCATGTCTCTACTGATTTTGTTTTCAAGCTTATAGTCAATGATGGAGAGTTAAAATCAGAAGAAACTTCAGTCGTTGTGACTGTTGATAATGTGACCGGAATTGAGGATTGGGATTCTGAAGAAGTCAGTGTATCTCAATACCCAAATCCTTCGAAAGGGGCGTTTCACCTTGAGTTGAATAAGCGACCAGTTGATCCTGCTAATCTTAGTATAATAAGTTTGAGTGGTCAGGCTGTTTATAGCCAGAAACTTTATGAGAAAAAGACTTTCGTCAATTTATCTTTAAAGTCAGGAATGTATATTTTGAAGATTGAATTGGATGATAAAGTTATAATGAAGAAAATAGTCATCGACCAAGATTAATCATTTTTATAAAAAAATGCCCTGCTTATAAATTAAGCAGGGCGTTTTGATTTACTGGCAAGATGAAAAAATGTTTAGTTATAAACCTCGCCTCCTGCTTCCTGAAATTCTTTGCGTTTTTGTTCTTTTTTGGCAGCCATATCGCGAACATCTCTACTAGCTTTCATCGAGCAGAAATGCTCCCCACACATGGAGCAAAAGTGTGATTGTTTGGAGCCTTCATCAGGAAGCGTTTCGTCATGGAATTGCATTGCTGTATCAGGATCCAAGGCAATACAGAACTGATCTTTCCATCTGAATTCAAAACGAGCCTTACTCATGGCATTGTCACGAACTTGAGCTCCAACAACACCTTTAGCTAAATCGGAAACGTGAGCCGCAATTTTGTAGGTAATCACACCAATTTTAACATCATCTTTGTTTGGTAATCCCAAATGCTCTTTAGGCGTAACATAGCACAGCATAGCAGTTCCTAACCAACCAATCATGGCTCCTCCAATTGCAGATGTAATGTGATCGTAACCAGGGGCAATATCAGTGGTGATAGGGCCTAAAGTATAAAAAGGAGCATTATTGCAATACTTCTCTTGCAATTCCATATTCTCTTTGATCTTGTGCATGGGTACATGGCCGGGACCTTCAATCATAACTTGTACACCTTTATCCCAAGCGCGTTGACAAAGCTCACCTAGCGTTTCTAGTTCGGCAAATTGAGCACGGTCGTTGGCATCGGCAATAGAACCCGGGCGTAAAGCATCTCCCAATGAAATAGCGATGTCGTATTTGGCCATAATATCACAGATCTCATCAAAGTGAGTATACAAAAAGCTTTCCTGATGATGGAACATACACCACTTAGCCATAATCGCACCTCCACGTGAAACAATACCTGTTGTACGCTTAATTGTATGACGAATATGACGCCATAATAGACCTGCATGAATGGTAAAATAATCAACACCTTGTTCGGCTTGTTCAATTAGTGTTTCACGGAAAATTTCCCAGCTCAAATCTTCAGATTTACCCTTGATTTTTTCCAATGCTTGATACAAAGGAACTGTACCAACAGGTACCGGCGAATTACGAAGAATCCACTCACGAGTTTGGTGAATGTTTTCGCCAGTACTCAAATCCATAATGGTATCGGCTCCCCAACGGTAAGCCCAAACAGCCTTTTCGACTTCTTTATCGATGCTTGAGTCGACAGGAGAATTCCCAATATTGGCATTAATCTTAGTTAAGAAGTTTCGACCAATAATCATGGGCTCACTTTCTGGGTGATTTATATTGGCTGGAATGATGGCACGACCACTAGCAACTTCTTCGCGAACAAACTCAGGTGTAACCAGTTTTTCACCTTTTTGTAGTTGCTCTGCACTCAAACCTTGATTTTCACGAATAGCCACGTATTCCATTTCAGGCGTGATAATGCCTTTTCGTGCAAAGTACATTTGACTTTGATTGGTTTCACCTCTTCTATCCTCAATCCAGGTTTGTCTGATTTTTGCTAATCCTTTATTCAGATCAATATCAATCTTAGGATCGGTATATGGACCCGAAGTATCATATACTGTAAGGGGAGCATTCTCCTCAACTGTATCATCGGAATTTCGTGTTGGACTCAGCTTGATTTGACGCATGGCCACGTTGACACCCTCCATTTCACCCTTAATGTATATCTTTTCAGAATTTGGAAATGCATCCCTTGATATCAGTTTGTTAATGTCTTTTTTATTCATCTTATATTTTATTTAGTATTTATTTAAAAGTTTTAAAGTCCAAAGGTCCAAAGGTCCAAAAGTCTAACAGTTTAAAGGTCAGTTGTCGGTGCTCCTTTTTTCACTTTAACCTTAAACATCCTTTAGTCTTTATCCTTGATTACATTTAAGCTTGTTTTCCAATCTTTAGTTTCATGCAGCTTAAATCCAAAGCATTGTAGAGCAGCAATTCTCCATCCAGAATTTGACCAATTCCAGTGATTATTTTAATGACTTCTGTAGCCTGAATCATTCCAATAAGTCCTGGTACAACTGGAAGTACACCAATTTTTTTTCCATCAGAAAGGGGAACTTGTTCAGGAGCTTCGGGATACAAATCGGCGTATTGCGTTTTGGTCTTGTAATTAAATACAGAAACTTGTCCTCCGTATTCAAACACTGAGGCATAAATCCATGGCTTATCAGTTTTTTTAGCTGCACTGCAAATGATGTAACGGGTTTCAAAATTGTCACAAGCATCTATAATCAAGTCGTATCGACCAAAAAGATCAATAGCTTTGTCAGCAGTCAATCTGAAATTGAAACATTGGATGTTTATATCTGGATTTTGTTCCTTCAACTTTCTCGCGCTGACTTCAACCTTGTATTGTCCCTTGTCGCACTCATCGTACATGATTTGCCTTTGCAGATTGCTGACTTCAACCACATCACTATCCATCAAGCCTATACAACCTATACCTGTTGAACAGAGGTATTTTAGTATAGGAGATGCGAGACCACCAGCTCCGATAATTAAGACACGAGCATGCTTCAATTTGGTTTGAGCCTCTTCACCAAAACCTGGTATGATAATCTGACGCTGATAGCGGTCCAATTCTTTATGGTTTAGTTTTGTTATATCCATAGGTTTGTTTTATTAAAAAGGTCTAACAGTCTAACAGTAAGTGATAAACAGTCAATAGTCAATAGTCAATAGTCAATAGTCAAGTGGTTTCTTTTTTATCACTTTATCCTTTAACTTTGTTTCATCGTTAACCTTATTCCCTTTTACATGTAGCTGTCCCAATCTTTCCAAACAGCTTCGTATTGATTTTTTTGAAGCATAACTTTTATCTCATTTGGACTTCTTTGATCTGAGACCTCGAATTGTTCAAGAGCTTTGGTGTGGACGGCATAGCCACCTGGTTCTGTTTTAGATCCGGCACTCATAGCTGTGATTCCAAGTTTGAATACATGATCACGGAAAGTGGGCGTTTCTCTAGTTGAGAGAGAGAGTTCCACTTCTTGATTAAGAAGTCGAAAGGCACAAATAACTTGTAGGAGTTCTCGATCTGAAATTTCCATATTGGGTTGAAAACCACCTGCATTTGGCCGTAATCGGGGAAAGGAAATTGAATAACGACTTTTCCAGTAGTGCTTCTCTAAATAGGAGAGATGAAGGGCAATATGCCAGATGTCAGAACGCCAATCTTCTAAACCTAAAAGACAACCTAATCCTATTTTATGAATACCTGCTTTCCCTAGTCTATCAGGTGTTTCAAGGCGATAAGTAAAATCTGATTTCTTTCCAGCAGGGTGATAGCTCTTGTAATTCTCTTGATGATAAGTTTCCTGATAAACGTAAACGGCGTGCAAACCAACTTGCATTAATTGCTGATATTCTTCGGTGCTCATGGGCTGAACTTCAACTGATATTTGAGCAAAATGAGGTCGAAGAATTTCTATTGAACGCATCAGATAAGCAAAACCAGCTTCTTTTTGATGTTCACCTGTGACTAGAAGTAAATGATCAAAGCCCATTTCTTTTATGGCTATAGCTTCTTTCAGAATTTGCTCCTCGCTAAGTGTTACGCGTTCGATTTTGTTTTTATGGCTGAAACCACAATAAACACAGGAGTTCGAACAGGTGTTTGATAAATAAAGTGGCACATAGAGTTGTATGGTTTTACCGAAACGTTTTTGTGTCTGGAGCATACTCTTTTGAGCCATCTGTTCCAAATAAGGAGCTGCAGCAGGTGAAATTAAAGCCTTGAAATCTTCTAGATTACAGGCTTTATGGCTTAGAGCATACAAAACATCTTGTTCTGTTTTAGCATAAATATTGTCCTTTATGCTGTCCCAATCGTATTGCTTTAAAGTGTCAAAAAAGCTCATTATTATAAGTCTAGAAATGAAGTTAAAGGACTACTAGCTTCTGCCATGTTTAATTGTGCGACAAGTTTGGCTTCGAAAGCCATACGTCCGGCTTTTACTGCTAGTTTGAAAGCTTCAGCCATCATGACGGGATCATTAGAAACAGCAATAGCCGTATTGACTAAAACTGCATCGGCCCCCATTTCCATAGCTTCGGCTGCATGACTTGGAGCTCCAATGCCTGCATCAACAATAACAGGGACGTTTGCTTGCTCGATAATAATCTTAATAAATTCACGAGTAATCAGGCCTTTATTACTCCCAATTGGCGAACCCAATGGCATAACGGCGGCCGCGCCAACTTCTTCCAGCTGTTTGGCGAGAATAGGATCGGCTTGCATATAAGGCAGAACGATAAAGCCCTTTTTTGCCAGTTGCTCACAGGCTTTAAGTGTTTCTACCGTATCGGCAAGTAAATATTTGGGATCGGGGTGAATTTCAAGTTTTAACCAATTGGTTTGAAGAGCTTCTCTTGCTAGTTCTGCTGCAAACACGGCTTCTTTAGCAGTTCTTACGCCTGATGTATTAGGTAGTAATCTAAAACGATTAGGATTGATATGCTTTAAGATATCATCTTCTGTATTTTGTAAGTCTACTCTTCGAAGTGCCGTTGTGACCATATCACTGCCAGAGGCAATCAGAGCTTGCTCCATAAGTTGATTGGAGCTGAATTTTCCAGTTCCAAGAAAGAGGCGGGAATTGAATTCCTGTCCAGAAATAGTTAGTTTTTGCATAATGGATTTATTAGTTGTTTAAGGTAGTTTCTTGTTGTGTTGCTAATATTCTTAGCAGATGTTACGGATGAGGAAAGGGCAATGCCGTTTAGGCCAATTTCCATAAGCTTTGTGGTATCTTCTACCTCAATGCCACCAATGGCAACAATGGGAGTATTGATATTTCCATTTTGGCATGCCTGTAAGATTTCTTTGTAGCCTTCCAGTCCTAAAACAGGAGCTAAATTCTTTTTAGTATGTGTAAAGCGAAAGGGCCCTAAGCCGATATAATCCACACCTGCCTTGTGAAGTTGGTGCACATCATCCATATTGTTGGCTGTTCCTCCAATGATGTAGTTTACTCCCAAAAGTTCGCGAGCTTCAATGGGAGACATATCCGCTTTACCCAGGTGTACCCCGTCTGCACCAATTTCCTTTACCAGATGGGCGTGATCGTTAAGGATGAATGTCGCCTGATAATGTTGGCAGATCTCAGCGGCATGTTTGCCCAATTGTATGATATCTTCTGTTGATCGATTTTTTAGTCGAAGTTGAATCCAATTAGCACCAGCTTCACAAACTTGTCGGATTTGCTCCAGTTCATCCAGTTCGGAGAAATCGTTAGTGATGAATTGAAAACTAGAAATGTTTGTATTCTCAAGTATGGGTTTGGTATGGGATAGATTATTTCGAAATCGTTTTGATATAAGATTTGGAGTGAGATCGTCACCCTCCCAAATAGAGCCTAATAGAGCACATCCAGCAAAGCCCAGATCCAAACACTCTTGTGTGTTTCTCGCACTAATCCCACCCAGAGCAATGCAATTTTTAACGAGTGGATTATCCTGAAAGAATGTTTTGATCTCATCGGTATAAAAAGCCGAAGAATAGCCTTTTTTTGAGATTGAATCGAAAATTGGACTCAGGAAGACATAATCATAGTTTTTGTAATTATTTAAGATTTCTCTTGGGGTATGACATGATTTACTTCGGCTTAAGTTTTTATCCTTTATTGGAAATTCTTCAGGCTGATTAATACTTTTGAAATGAATACCACCCAGTTTAAAATCATCGGTCAATATATGATGTTGATGAAGAATCACTCGGAAATGGTATTTTTCGGGCAAACTGATGAGCATATCTTTTAGCTGTGAGACTGAGGCATGTGGTTTCCGGACATGCAGACGCTGAAGCCCGGCTAAAAAGAGAGCTTCCCATAAGTTCACTTCATCCTGAATAATTTCAGGAGCTGTTATAACGATTGGTGTCATAGGATGGAGATATAAGTTTATAGGTACTATGTTGTTTTAGGAGGGTAAATTATTTTTAAGCCTTTTTTTTTCTTGTTCTTTTGTCTTGAAACAAAAGAACCAAAAGTTCAAGAACCGCGATTTCATCAATCTTTAAACTGCCTGAATGATAAGTGCAGCTGGGTGATTTCCTCGACAAGCTCGGAACTTCCCAGTTTTACTAATCATCCACTTGGTTTATAAGATCTCTTAAATCAATGTTCAATCATTACAGCTATAAAAGATAGTGTTGTCTAACAAATTAAACTTCCCCCACTATATTCGACATAGAGCCGTTTTGTTAACGAATTGATTAACCGCCTTGAGTAGCGCGAATCAACAAAACTTGATCATCCTCCTTTAATTGGTAATCATCCCACAGGTTTGAGGGGATTATATTGGCACCTATGGCAACAGCTATACCTTTGGGAGTGGTGTTGAGCTGTTTAAGCAGCAGAGAAATATTAGAAGCATCAGCAGTATCAATGCATTCATCATTTACATAAACCTTCATACGAATTTGTTTTGTAGTAAATGAGAAGAGGCCTGTGCCAATGGTTGATATTCCTACGTCGGTATGATCCGAATCAGGTTATGAGGGTGTGATCTCAGCCCATAGGGCACCCCTTATCAATTACTATGTTCAAAAAAAAATGTGTGTTTTACAGAAGGCTGGTATACAGAAATCAGAATAATATTAACTCCCTTCGTCGGCATTATCCGAATCAGGTTTTTAAGGGTATAATCTCAGCCTGTTATATTTGGCACCCCCGTAAAACTTTGTCAAATGTATGGAAATATTTTAATAATAAAAGACTAGTCAGAGCTAGTTTCAAATTATTTTTTTGATTGGTCAGATGAAGGAGATGATTTCTTTTTAATTTGAGTCAGTTCCATTTTTCTAATTCTAGCACGAATGGCACCTTTGGTTCTATTTAGTTTGATAGCCATATCACCAACGCTTACACCATCAAAAAAAAAGTTAATCATTTCATCATCATCTTTTCTTGTCCAAGCTTTATAAGCTTCTTTATTTTCTTTTTTGATTTGCTTTATCTTATTAAAGTCGTCTTGATTCATTTTTGTTGTTTATTGTGATTATTTCGTTTCAGATTGTAAAGATAAGTAGAAGTATTTAGTTTATGGTTTTTCATGCTTAATGATAAATATAAAAAGAGATAAATGTCTTCTTTGTATTTGTTAATGAATTGTTATAATGCTTGGAAATATGTTTAGTAAATGATAGGTTTGTTAATCAAAACAAACAATTAAACAGATTAATAACCCAAAATCTAAAATGATGAAATATTTAAGTTTATTGGCTCTTTGCCTAAGCATTATGTCATGTAATTTTACACAGTCTGATTCTAAGAAACAGAAAACAGAATCAGCAGTGTTAACAGAAGGGAAATCTCTAACGCTTAATATTGAACAAGTAATGGCTGTTGCTGCTGACAAAGTAGGAGAGGAGATTCATTTTAAAGGTGTTGTAAACCACGTATGTGCACATTCAGGAAAGCGATGCATCTTAAAAAATGCAGAAGGGAATCTATCTATTCGTGTTGAAGCCACTGGCGATCTTGAAGGTTTTAATAAGGAGATTGCTGGCAATGATTTATTGGTAACTGGCATTCTTCGTGAGAAAAGGTTAGCAACTTCTGAGATTGATGAGTGGGAGACTGACGTGAAAGAGAAGCACAAAAATGAAGATGCTGGAAAACAGTGTAGTTCTGAGATGGCTAACATCAAAGAAATGCGCGATTGGATGAAAGCAAACAATAAAGATTACTATGCGATTTATTATGTAGACGGAACAAGTTATGAAGTTGTGGAGTAAAAAAAATATACGCAAGTGGCTTAGATTAACCCACCGGGATTTGGGCTATTTCTTTGTTGGCATTACCCTTATTTATGCCATCTCGGGCATCATATTGAATCATAAAAAGAAAGGTGAAGATCCGGCTTATAAAACGGAATATATAAATCACCAATTGGCTTCAAGTCTTAAACCAGATCAACTAAGGGCTTATTGGAATGAGAATTTGACTGATTATCCGCTGAATAGGATTATACCCGAAGGTCATGCATACAATGTCTATTTAAAAGGTGGCTTGGGAACTTATGATCCTACAAATGGTGAGCTAAAGTTTGAAGTGTATCAAAAGAAACAGTGGGTTTATTTTATGAATAAGCTGCATTATAACAGTAAAAGAGGATGGACTTTGATGGCAGATATTTTTGCTGTAGCCATGCTTATATTTGCATTATCAGGCATGTTTATTGTACCTGGCAAAAAGGGGATTAAGGGCAGAGGTAAATGGCTGATTGCCGTTGGTATTATTCTACCATTTCTCTTCTTTTAATAAAAAAATAAGGCAAAAATAAAGCTCATTGAAAGTTGATTCTTTCGATGAGCTTTTTTAGTAGGTGATATTAAAAATTATTTGCAATATTTTTTGAGGTATGGCTCTACATTTTGACCTAATTCCAGAGCCTTTTCCCAACTTTTACAAGCTTCCTCTTTCTTTTTCATTTGAAATAAAGCAATACCTCTATTGGTATAGATACTACCTTTCATATCGTTCAGTTTTATAGCATAATCGAAGTCTGCTACTGCATCAGAAAATAAATTCTGTTTTAAATAACAGATGCCTCTATTAGCGTAATAGTCGTAAACAATTTCATAATCCTCCCCATTAACTTTACTAAACTTGATGGCTGTATCGTATTCAGCAATGGCTGCTTTTAGTTTATTTTCCTTCTGATATATTTTCCCCAGATGATAAGGGAATTCATCATCATCGGTATAAATCAATTTTGCCTTTTTTAAATATTCGACTTGTGAATCTCTGTTGCCTGTTTCGTAATAAGCCTTATTTATTAGGGTGAAGGCATCTCTTAAAGTAGAGTCCAACTTAATGGATGTTTTTAATTTAATGATGGCTTGAGAATAGTTTTCTACTTTAATCTCTGCATTTGCCTGATTAATCAAAGTCACGGCTTTGTCGCGATCGTAGATGCTAACCTGTGAGTACAAAGAGTTGATCGTAAGTAAAAATAAAAGGCTTAAAATATAGGGTTTCATGTAGACTAATTGGTTTGTAGGTGATTTTGCATATATGTTTATGTCAAATATAAATGTTTTTTATAAACATACAATTGAAGTTCTTTATTTATAAAGAGTAAAGGAAATAAAACAAAAACAGCCAGCTCGATAGTTCGAACTGGCTGTTTTTTTCTTGCGTGCTCGGGGCACGATCATATGGGGATTTAGGTTATTTCTGAAACGATGTACGAATATAGCACATTATTTTAAAAAACCTTAATTTTTGTTAAACAATTCCAGAGAATCCCATAAAGGCCATAGCCAATAATCCTGCTACAATAAGAGCCGCTGGTGTGCCTTTAATGCCTTTGGGCAGGTCAACCAAGTCAAGATGCTCACGAAGTCCTGCAAACAGGACTAGTGCCAAACCAAAACCGATGGCTGATGCTCCAGAGAACACAACGGCTTCCAAAAGGTTGTAATCCTTCTGAATGGTCATGATAGCTACCCCAAGAATCGCACAGTTTGTGGTGATAAGAGGCAGAAATACACCCAAAGCCTGATATAAGGCAGGACTCACCTTTTTAAGGATAATCTCGACCAATTGCACCAATGATGCAATTACCAAAATAAAGGTGATGGTTTGCATGAAACCAATGCCAAAGGCGTCCAATACATATTTCTGAATCAGGTAGGTAACGATGGTAGCCAAAATCATAACAAAGGTTACGGCTCCTGTCATCCCTACAGCTGTTGATACTTTTTTCGATACACCAAGGAAAGGACAAATTCCAAGGAACTGAGCCAAAACAACGTTATTAACGAATATGGCTGATATAATAATTATAATATACTCCATGATTATTTCTCCTTAAGCTTTTCTTAATCGGTTAATAATTGCAATCAGATAGCCCAATGCCAAGAAAGCACCTGGCGCCAATACGAATACCAGCATGCCATAATTTTCTTTGAAAATAGGGAAGTCAAACACTTTACCCGTTCCAAAAAATTCACGAACGGCTCCCAGCATGGTTAGTGCCATAGAGAAACCCAATCCCATACCGGCACCATCTATAATGGAAGGAACCAATTTGTTTTTTGAAGCAAATGCTTCGGCACGTCCTAGTACCACACAGTTAACAACAATCAGTGGAATAAACACACCCAATTGCTCGTGAAGGGCAGGCACATAACCGGCCATTACCAGGTCAACTATGGTGACGAAAGAGGCGATAATTACAATAAATGAGGGAATCTTAACCTTGTCAGGAATCATGGTGCTCACCAATGAGATCACCAAGTTCGACATAATCAGTACGAAGGTTGTAGCCAAGCCCATTCCCAAACCATTGATAGCCGATGAGGTTACACCCAATGTTGGACACATACCAAGAAGTAATACGAAAACTGCATTCTCCTTAAAAAATCCTTTTGTAAAATTTTGCATGTTATTCATGACTTGCCTCCTTCTTTATTTGAGTTTGTAGCCTGCTTTGATGTTGCTGAAGAATGCGTGCCCACATGACTAATCTCCTTGTTGTTGTTTTTTTTCATATACTCATTGTATGCTGTCTGAACAGCATCCAAGAAAGCTCGTGAACTGATGGTTGCCGCTGTAATTGCATCGATATCGCCGCCATCCTTACTCACTGTAAAATTAATTGTACCTGGATTTTTTCCAACGATACTTTTTTTGTCACCCTCTGCGCCTCCTTTTGTGGCTGCAGGTTTAATACCGACTAGTTTACCTAGTTTTTCAACCAGACTTAGTTTTACTTTTGTTGGATCAACAGGTTTGAACCAGTCAGCCATCTTTGTACCCAAGCCCGGAGTTTCCTTGTGTTCCAAAACCGAGTAGTTGTTCACTGTACCATCGGGTTTAAAACCCACCATTACCCAAACATAGCCTGAAAAGCCATTGGTTGTAAAGGTTTTTACAGCGGTTCCAACTAATTTCCCACCCATTGTAGCAGGATAGAATTCCAGTTTGTCGCCACTAGGCATGGCTACTTCGTACATCTCCTCACTAGGGTTGTTGTCGAAGGCAGGAACCACTTCTTCAATCGCTTTTAATTTTTTGTTCAGTTTTGCCTTGGCAATTGGTTCTTTGGTTAGTTCGTAAAGACCACCCAAAGCAGCTGATGCTACTAGTGTTATTATAAACAACACCAGAACCATATTTATAAATGTAGATTCTTTTTTACCAGCCATGATTATTTCCTTTTTTCGCCGAAACGCTTAGGTTTAACAGATACATTAATAAGTGGCACAAATCCATTCATAATGAGAATGGCAAATGATACCCCTTCAGGATAAGCTCCAAATACACGAATCACAACGGTAAGAATACCGATGCCAATACCATAAATTATCATGCCCTTGTTCGACATAGGAGAAGTTACATAGTCGGTTGCCATAAAAATAGCTCCCAACAATAAACCACC
This sequence comes from Ancylomarina euxina, assembly GCF_003863355.1. Taxonomy (GTDB): domain Bacteria; phylum Bacteroidota; class Bacteroidia; order Bacteroidales; family Marinifilaceae; genus Ancylomarina; species Ancylomarina euxinus. The sequence goes on from NZ_QQWG01000024.1 coordinate 12,891, forward strand.
CGTTAGAATATGGAAAGCAGGACCAGCATAAGCTTCAGGATTTGAAAGGTTTAAAATACCTGAGAAAATAGCAACTGTTGCAATAATTGAAACAGGAATGTGCCAAGTGATAATTTTCTTGAATAACATATAGATTAGGCCGAGAATAAGAGCGGCTCCAGCAACCTCTCCCAGTGAACCACCCATATTCCCAAGGAACATATCTACGTTTGAGGGTAGTTTAGCTAATAGATCAGTTAAGGAATCACCTTTATTCAAACCTTCTTTGATGATAGCCAAAGGCGTAGCACCTGTTTCAGCATCAAAATATGAGGTTTCAAAACCTAGAGCTTTAGGCCATGATGTCATTTGAACTGGGAAGGAGATCAATAGGAAAACACGTCCCACAAGTGCTGGGTTGAAAATATTGTTTCCTAGTCCTCCAAATGTTAATTTACCAATACCAATTGCAACCAAGGCACCAATAATGATGATCCAGATTGGTAGGTTGGCAGGCATGTTAAATGCTAAAAGAATACCAGTTATTAAAGCTGAACCATCTTTAATAGAAGGTTCTACTTTAAGTAAATATTTTTGAATTGAAAATTCGAAAAGGTAACATGATGCAACGGCAGTAAGGGTCACAATAAAGGCACCCATACCAAAGTAAAAGAAGGATAATAGAAGAGCCGGAAGCATCGCGAAAACCACACCATACATATTTTTCTGTATGGAATCACCGCTGTGTATATGTGGTGATGGTGCGACAAGTACTTTGGTGTTCATATTTTTTAAATTAAAAAGTTTAAAGTATAAAGGTTAAAGTGAAAATGTTAAAGTGATCGAATAAAAGGTCGTGTGTTTTTAACCTTTCATTCCTTTATCCTTCAACCTTATTTCCTTGAACGCATAATCTGACCAACCTTACCTTTACCCAATCGGATATAGTCCAATAGTGGGCGAGTAGCCGGACAGGTGAAACTACATGAGCCACATTCGATACAATCCATAATGGCATCTTTTTCAAGTCGCTCGTATTCTTTTTTGTCAGCCAATACCATTAGCAAATATGGTTCTAATCCCATAGGACAAACTGAAACACATTTACCACAACGGATACAGGCTTTTGTTGCCTTACGAGCGGTTTCTTCTTGAGCCAATAAAAGTAATCCCGAGCTTCCTTTGGTTAAAGGCACATCAAGGCTAACCAATGCTTTACCCATCATCGGACCACCGCCAACAATCTTGGCAGTGTCTTCAGGTAAACCACCAGCCGCTTCAATAATGTCGCTTACAGGTGTTCCCACTCTGAACTTCCAGTTCGATGGATTCTTTAAAGACTTACCAGTGATAGTTGCTATACGTTCGAATAATGGCTTGTTCTTCTGAACTGCTTCGTAAACAGCAAATGCAGTACCTACGTTTTGCACCACTGCACCTACTTCGATTGGAAGTGCTCCCGATGGAACTTCACGGTTCATGGTAGCAGAAATTAATTGTTTCTCACCACCCTGAGGGTATTGTGTTTTTAAAGGACAAACTTCAATACCTGTATATTTTGTTGCAACTTGAGTCATGTGAGCTATGGCATCGGGCTTGTTGTTTTCAATACCGATGATGGCTCTGTTAACTCCTAAAGCTTTCATTAGGATTTCGGTTCCCACCATAACTTCATCAGCTTTCTCAAGCATTACTCTATGGTCTGAAGTTAAATAAGGCTCACACTCAACAGCATTGATGATAAGCACCTCAGCCGTTTTGCCTGGAGGAACTGAAAGTTTCACGTGAGCAGGGAAAGTTGCACCACCCAAACCAACGATACCAGCATCGCTAACACGTTTGATAATTTCTTCTTTGGTATGAGTGATTTCTGTGACAAGATCTTCACTTCTGTCGATATGCTCTAACCACTCATCGCCTTCAACATTAATAATGATAGAAGTCCGGCGGAAACCAGTTCCATCCATCACTTCATCAAGCTTAAATACCGTTCCCGATACCGAAGAATGAATGTTGGCAGATACAAAACCTGACGCTTGAGCAATCACTTGACCGACTTTAACCACATCGCCTTTTTTGACGATAGCCTTGGCAGGTGCACCAATATGTTGAGCAATTGGAATAGTCGCTATTTGAGGAATTGGCAATTCTTGGATTGCGCTTTGGGCAGAAAGTTTATTTTCTTCTGGATGAATTCCCCCTATTGAAAATGTTTTTAACACTGATTGTCCTCCTTGTTTTTTTAGTTTCTAAGTGCCTTGAGTGCCTAAAGTATTTACAAGTTTCTAAAGTCTTTTAGAACTTTAAGTATTTATAAATACTTATATAACTCTATGTACTTACACTTAAAATTATTTGTTATCAGATGTTCCGTTCTCTTTGTCTTCGCTTTTTGCAGCTGTATCAGCTTCAGACTTTGCTACTGGTTTTGCAACTGGCTTTACAGTTGCAGCAGTAGGTTTGGCTACCGAAGCATCGGTAGGCTTTTCTTTTCGAGGTGGAAAGTTTAACTCGTGAATGGCGTTTGTGGGGCAAACTATAACACATTTACGACACAGCTTACATTTATTATAATCGATATAAGCCAAGTTGTTTTCAAGTGTTATGGCATCGAAAGGACATTCTTTCACACATTTACCACAACCAATACAAGCAACCGAACATGCTTTTTTAGCGATACCACCTTTGTCTTTGTTCACACATGAAACAAAAATACGTCGACTTTTAGGGCCTTTCTTTCTTAGTTCGATTATGCTATTGGGACAAGCCTTAACACAAGCCCCACATGATACACACTTGTCTTCGATAATAACTGGTAAGCCAGTTTTTTCATCCATATACATGGCATCGAAATTACAAGCGTCAACACATTCTCCTAAACCTAAGCAGCCATATTGACAACCCGTATCACCAGAGTACAAAGAAGCTGCAATAGTACAAGAAGCAGCACCATCGTAAATATTGGTTTTCGGACGGTTTTCGCAAGTTCCATTACAACAAACAACGGCAACCGTTGGGTCAGCAGCTTTTATTTCGTGTCCTAAAAGGGCACCAACATGAGACATGACCGCGGCTCCGCCAACAGGGCAGTTTAAGTTTGATATATCGTCGGCTTTAACTAATGCTTCGGCAAACGCTCTACATCCCGGGTAACCGCAACCTCCACAGTTTGCTGCAGGCAATGATTCTTCTACCTCGTCGATACGAGGATCTTCGTATACTTTGAATTTTTGTGCTACAAAGTAAAGGATGATTGCAGCAGCAACTCCAATAGCACACAAAGCAATAATCGTGATAACTATAATGTTCATTGTTTTTAGATATTTACAATTTTATGTATAGTGAATGAAAACGTTTTCTGAAGTCGATCTTTAAAAAAATAAAGAAAACAATAATAAGGTATTAAGATACCTAAAGCGATTAAACCACTTATTAGTTCGTTCGTAAATGCTGAAGCGATAAATAGAGTGATTAAGACTAAGACAAAGGGTAGAACATAGGCTAAGACCAGGGCCAACCATCCTAAGGATTCACTGTAGACAACTTTTACTTGCTCGCCAACTTTGAATGATTTGCTATAATCGATGATGTCGATGTTCTTCTCTTTCATATCAGACATGGAGCAGGCAGACTTGGCATGGCATCCCGAACAGGCCGATACATTGAGTATACTAACTGTTATTTTCTCGTCTTTTATCTCAGTAATGGTTCCGACGTGATCTATTTGCTTATTGTTCTGCATGTATTTTCGTCTCGCTGTTTAGCTGTGTGAACTTTAATTCTAGTTGATATCAAATTGAAGTTTAAAACCTAAATGCAAAGAGTTATTTATCTATTTAGCAGTTGATTAGACTTTGTTGTTCAACATGTTTAAAATCCATTATTTTTATCACACATCAGCAAAAATAACACTTTAGGTCAGATAGCATCAGGAGCCTAGTTTATTTATTATCTGTTTAAATAGAGGGACTTCGCCTGTTTTGTAAACTAGAGATAGCAATTTTTCATCTATCTGTGTTGAACACAGTCTGTTTGATGAATTAGAGAAAAAAATCATTATTTTCGGTATTCTTGAAATGCTTTTTAATTTAGAATGATTTTAAGATAAAGACGCTGTTATGGCCCTTCGATTATGTGTTTAATTAATTGTTTTGATTGTTTAATCACATCAGTGAAGAAAATGTGAATGTGTGTATTTTGTTTGAAATAAGTGAGTTAGTTTGTGGTAGGTGCAAGAAAGCGGAACCTGCACACTGCAAGTTCCGCTTTTATGTATTTCTAAGATGGTTTTAGAAATTGAATTTCAGAGCCACATAGGGCATTACTGAATTGTCAATTTTGTATTTTCCATTATCTTTTTCTACCCAAGCCCAACGGTAATCAATACCAGTATAAAGGATAGGGCTAACTTTATAGGCGAAACGCATAAGAGCAAGTGAGTTCTCATCAAACCTGAAAGCATCATCAAGCTTTGTCAGGTTTCCTTTGCTATAACTACCTTCAATTAAGATTCTATCGAAAAGATCTTTGGTTCTTAAATGAAGCTGCATGAAGGCTGGCGAAGTTTCGCTGATATCATCAGGGAGTAATAGGTTACCGCCAACAATAATTTTATCAAGAATACTTGCATTAAGAGACCCGTAAATACCTTCTTGTTTTTCTGCTCTACCTAGTTGAGCAATTTTAGCATCTTTATTTAGCTCATACATAGCATCGAAGAATTGAGGCATGTAATTGTCGCTATACCAAAGACGTTCGATGCGAGCATTCAATTTAAATAAGTTACCAATAACTTTCATATTCGCATTTATACCAACACCCATTCCTGTGCCATTATCATAACTTGCCAGTGTTTCAGGAGCAGCAAAATAAGTTTTCAAACTATCAGATTCAACTTTTCTCAATTGGCTATAGTGTGCATACCATTCAAGATTGAATACCGAAGAATTAACCAATGTGATTCCCATATCGATACTCCAGGCACTCATGCCATCCTCAAGGAAATGGTTAATGTCATTGCTCTCATCGTATCGCTTATTTTTATCTTTATCCTTCACGTAGGTGAAACCCATATCAAGGGTTTTAATTACTGGAATTTTGCTGGCACCAAAAGGTCGAACATAAGGTCGGATAGCGAATAAGTTGAAAGATCCTGTGTTGAAATCGCTGTACATACCTTCTACACCAAACATTTTTTTGATACAGATATCGTAGCTAATTCCTGTTTTACGTTTCTCAAAACTCATTGAATTGCTGTAGTTGTTTACCAAGCTGCCATAACCAACATGTTCTCCTCTCAGCTGACCCACTTTAATGTATACAGGGTCTTTCTTCTTTTTGCCATAGCTTAAGTATGAAATCATTCGCAGTAAACCCGTTCCTCCTTTAAATTCATCGGTGAACATTTTTCCGTCGTCCAAATTGAAATAAACAGGAATGTCGAATCCAACACCTACTTTTCCAAGACGTAGTTCAGGGTTAAGGCGAACTCCTGCATAGTTTTGTCCTCCAATACGTGCAAAACCGAAGGCAGATGAAAATACGCTTACTGAATCCAGTGAGTTTAAGTTATCAAAAGAGCTTTCGAACTCGAAATTGACTTGAGACTTCGCTTTCTGAGGTGCAAAAAATGCACAAAATAGAAAGGCTAAAATAAATGGGGTAATTTTTCTCATTAATTGATAGATTTTGGTTCTAAGAATATTAAACGATGAGGGCTAAAATAATTTAAATATTGAGATTAGTCACTCGTTTTTTGATATTTATCTTTAATTTCAGGTTATTCGTCAGGTGAGTTGTTAGCTGATAACACTCCAGTTGAATTGAGCTTTACTGAGTCGTTTTACTTGTTTGGCTAGTGTAAAGTTAATTTCTTTATCAAGTAAAGGATCTTTGTCGAGTATGCTTTGGGCAATGTCTCTAGCATACTGTAATATCTGTCCATCCTTTGCCAGATTGGCTATTTTAAGATCGTAGGCAATTCCACTTTGCTGAGTTCCTTCAATATCACCAGGTCCTCTAAGTTTTAAGTCTACTTCAGCAATTTCGAAACCATCATTGGTTCTCACCATGGTTTCAATTCGTTTTTTTGATTCATTCGAAAGTTTGTAGCTCGACATGAGGATACAGTAGGATTGATCAGCTCCACGACCTACACGTCCACGAAGTTGATGAAGTTGTGATAGTCCAAAACGCTCGGTACTTTCTATAATCATGACAGAGGCATTGGGAACATTCACTCCAACCTCAATAACTGTAGTGGCTACCATGATTTGAGTTTCTCCCTTAGCAAAGCGTTGCATCTCGGCATCTTTATCGGCAGGTTTCATTTTACCATGAACCATACTGATACCATACTTTTCAGGAGAGAAAAAACTAGCCACAGATTCGTAACCTTCTTCAAGGTTTTTGTAGTCCATTTTCTCTGATTCCTTAATCATTGGATAAACCAAATAGATCTGACGTCCCAAATCGATCTGTTTTTTCATAAACTTGTAAACCTCTTGTCTTTTGTTCTCAAAATAATGAACGGTTTGAATGGGTTTACGACCCGGCGGTAGTTCGTCAATAACTGATACTTCCAAATCACCATAAAGCGTCATAGCGAGAGTTCGTGGAATAGGAGTTGCGGTCATCACTAATATGTGAGGCGGAATAGGATTCTTAGCCCATAATTTAGCACGTTGTGCAACACCAAAACGGTGCTGTTCATCTATAATAACAAAACCCAGGTTTTTGAATTGCACGATATCTTCGAGAAGAGCATGTGTGCCAATAATAATTTGCAACTCTCCACTTAGCAGATGTTCGTGTATTATTTTTCTGTCTTTGGCTTTTGTTGAGCCAGTCAGTAGGGCGTAGTTTACATTAATGCCATCAAGGAATTCAGCAATTGTTTCTAAATGCTGGGTTGCAAGAATCTCAGTAGGTGCCATTAGGCAGGCTTGACAACCATTGTCAAGTGCCATAAGCATACTCATTAATCCAACTAGGGTTTTACCACTTCCCACATCACCTTGTAAAAGACGATTCATTTGTTTGCCAAGCCCAACTTCTTTTCTAATCTCTTTTAAAACTCTTTTTTGAGCATTAGTCAGTTCAAAAGGAAGATTGTTTTGAAAAAATGAATTAAAGTATTCCCCGATCTTGATGAATTGATGCCCTTGGTAGAGAATCCTTCTCTTCATCTTCTTTTTCAGAATATTCAGCTGAATGTAGAAGAGCTCTTCAAATTTTAAACGATACTGAGCTTGTTTTAAAATTTCTGTGTTTTCTGGATAATGAATCTGCAAAAGTGCATCATGAAGATTAATTAAATTCAAATGTTTAACCAGATAGGCTGGAAGTGTTTCGGGAATCTTACCATTGACTGAATTTAAAATGGCTTCCTGAAACTTATGAATAGCTTTTGAATTCACATAGCCAGCTTTCATCTTCTCAGACGTAGGGTAGAAGGCTTGTAATGACGCCTGAATTTTATTTTTGTTGGGAGTACATTCTTCCAATTCAGGATGTACCACATTTATACGGTGATTAAATTCTGCCGGTTTTCCAAAAACGATGTATTCTGTATTGGTTTTAATACTTGATTTCACAAATTTTATTCCCTTAAACCAAACTAGTTCAATTATACCATGCCCATCAGTGAAATTAGCAACCAAGCGTTGCTGACGTTTTTCACCAATAGTTTGCATGTCGGTAATTTTGCCCTTTACTTGTATGTAAGGGAGTTTTGAATGAATCTCAGTGGTTTTATAAAACTTGGTTCGGTCAATATATTTGTAGGGGAAATGGTAAAGCAAATCCTCGTAACTGTGTATAGAGAGTTCTTGCTTTAGGAGTAAGGCTTTTTTAGGACCAACTCCAGGTAAAAATTTTATATCCAGTCCTGCTAACTCTGACATTTAATAATTGATTTCATTTGAGGAATCCAAAGCTGCAAATCTCTTATAAGTAATCCTTGCAAACAAATTTAGGATTGATTATTTAAGTTCAGTTTGATTTACGAATCTTGATTGGCAAAATCAAAAATACAATAAAATAGTAATACTATTGAATGGCTTATTTATTGTTTTTAATACTTTTTTTTATCTTCATCTTAGAATCTTAAATTAAAGCTAGATGCCCCACTTAAAGTATCAGGTACAAAAACGATTTACGCGATTAGTTTCCATGCATTATAGAGGTTTTGGGATTGATTCTCCTTATATCTACCACATAGTTCGAAATGTGATAGAGGCTAAAATGCATTATTATCCATTTAAAAAGCTGGATAGGCAATGTCAGAATATGCTTGTTATTTTAAAGGAAAAGGTTTTAGATGAATCCTTGAATGTAGAACAAGCTTTTTGGTTTAAATCGGAATATGAGCATTTGAAAGATTGTACAAAATTAAATCGTTTTTTATTTCGATTAGTGAATTTTGTAAATCCTCAAAATATTGCCTTTATAGGCGATGATTCAGGATTGAATTTGACATATCTGGCTAAACTTGATACGCGTAGAACCTTGTTTTGTTTGGGAGCACGTTCATATGCGATCGCTTTCTCGCAATCAATTCTAAAAGAACAGGGCGTTTCTAATCTAAGGTTTTGTGAATTAGAAGTAAGCAATCATCATGCTTTTGATTTAATTCAAATATCAAGAACAGTAGCTCCTGATGTATTGCTCGAATTCGAAAAGAATCTGGATAGATACTTGAATATGGAATCTTATCTGATTATTGAGAATATCAATAAGGAAGAGGAAATGAATCTCTTATGGAATCGCTTAAAAAAAATGGAACGCTTTAATGTGAGTTTGGATTTGTTTGATATCGGGGTATTAATTGCTCGAAAAGGACTGAAAAAGCAAGATCATAACCTGAGTTCTAGCTCATATAAATAGCAGTGAATTATTAATATAAAATCTTTGATAAATTGTTATGAAATGTGAGTCTAAATTTTAACTTTGTGTAACTGATAGAAAAAATGATTATTAAACTTCATTTTACCTTCTAAAGTTGATTTAAAAAGACAATCATGACAAAGTTTAAAGTATATACTAAAACGGGAGATTCTGGAACCACTGGCTTAATTGGTGGAACTCGAGTGCCTAAGCATCATTTACGCCTCGAAGCATATGGAACTGTGGATGAATTAAATTCATATATTGGATTGATTAGATCTCATGAAATTGAAACAAAGTCGAGTGAAGTTTTACTTTTGATTCAAAATAAATTATTCTTAATAGGTTCTCGCCTGGCAACTGATGATACTAAGTCTGATCTGAAAGAAAAGTTAATTATTGTTGAAGATGATATCCTTTTGTTAGAAAAGGAGATGGATAGAATGGATGAGAGTTTACCAGAGTTAAATAATTTTGTTTTACCTGGAGGTCATCCTCTTAATGCTTACTGTCATATTGCCCGCACAGTTTGTCGTAGAGCTGAGCGTCGCGCTAATGAGTTAAATGAGGAGGTTGATGTTAATCCATTATTATTGAAATATATAAATAGACTGTCGGATTATTTATTTATTCTTTCCCGAAAAGTTTTGATCGATATGGGTAAGGAAGAAATTAAATGGGAGACAAACTTGTAAATTCAGAAAAAAAAATTATATTCGCAAACTGTTAAAAAAAAGCAAAAATAAAACTATGTATTGGACCCTAGAATTAGCGACAAAGCTAGAAGATGCGCCATGGCCAGCATCTAAAGATGAATTAATTGATTATGCAATTCGTTCGGGAGCGCCATTAGAAGTGATCGAGAATTTGCAAGAAATCGAGGACGAAGGGGATGTGTATGAGAGTATTGAAGATATTTGGCCCGATTATCCTAGTAAAGGAGATTTTCTATTCAATGAAGACGAATATTAAAAAAAAACGTGAGATTCTAAATCTCACGTTTTTTTATGCCCTTATTTTCAATTTAGGAATTAGTTCTCTACATCCTCTTTAATTGATTTTTGGAATTGTTTTTTGAGCTTGTTTTGGAGTTTTTCAATGGCAGACTCCCAAATAAAGATATCATCTTTTGTTTTTGGTCGAAGCTGATCTTTCCATTCAAAATCCTTTAGAAAGCGTTTTTGATTGATAATATCAAATAGAGGGTACATATTACCATCTGGTTTTTTTGTAAACAGGATCTGTTCTATCTTCTTCCCATTAATATTAATACTTATTTTGCTACTTTTAGCGACATTCATTCCTACAATTATACCATGTTCGTCTCGAGGGAAATAAAGGGTTTCACCATTACCAATGATGTCCAGCTTATCAAGATGATTTTTGTTGACATGCCCAAGCATATTTCGACCCTTAATTTGGTTGTAAAGGGTGCTGTCTTCTCTTGAACATAGGAAAGCATTGGTTCTAAAGTGGAGGTATTTAATGGCCTTGTTTTGACTCTCAATACTGATAGAATCTGCAGTGATCTGATTGCCTTGTGCCCAAATAATAGGATCATTAAACATTCTCATAGTAGAATCTTGAAACGAATAGCTCAACGAATCGCATTTTCCTTGTAAATCCTTACGGAAAAATTTAACCTTATTATATGCTAATATTCTATTGAAGTTATTTGTGTCTTTTTCGATTCGAATAGTGTCTGAATGTAAGAATAAACTGTCTTGTTCTCCCACATGAATAAAGAGTGTAGAATCCGTTAAAAAGGCTTTTTCACTATCCTTGTGCATTTCTAAATAATGCCCCCTTAAAATAAGCTTGTTGATGGTATCCTGAAGCTCAACATTCCTGAATACTTTAGCAAGTTCATTATGCTTGTTCAGATAAATACTGTCTCCTTTTATCTGAAAGTTATCACGGTTTACAGTCGTGTTTTTTAGAAGATGAGAAATTCCTGTTTGCGTGTTATACCACCCTGATTCACTATAAAGCGTTTCCTTTTCGCTTTCAATACGAGTCGGCCCAAGAATATTTATAGTCTTATTAACAGTCTGATATTTTAAGGTATCAGAATATAAGGTGTAATCTGGATTTTCAAGAACGACACTATCTTTAAAGAAGAATAGGTCCTGCTCGGTGTAGTAGCGTCCAATAATACTCGTTAAAACATTTGTAGAATCAATAATGGTTCCCCCCTGATCGTAGTAACCCATATTCAGATTCATATCGAAATCAAGTTTATCAGTTGTTAACTTTACGCTTTGGTTCTTTAGGATTATATTTTTACGTAATTCTGCCAGTCGGCTGTTGCCATCATATTTTAAATAGTCGCCATAAATGTGAACGGTATCAGAATTAATGATGTGAACATGACCAAAGGCTTCAATTTCGTTCTTTTTTCCATTTTGATAAGCACTATCGCAATACATTTTTAGATTTTGATGAGTCACATAGACATCACCAATTAATTTTTGGACATCAGGATCGGTATCGTTGTCTATTCTACCAAAATTAGAATGTTTAATTAGAATTTTGGATTTTTTTTGCGCCCATGATGTATTAGGTACTGTAATCAGCATTAGTAATATAAGAGGCAAATATTTTTTTACAATGTTGGCCATTGATAATAACTTAGGAATGAAAAGAGTTTTGAACGAATATTTTTTTTGATTAGAGCTTAATTAAGAAGCTCTTCAATGATTTTCTCAATGCTGATACCTTCTGCTTCAGCTTTGTAGTTTTTCATTATTCGATGGCGAAGAATTGAAACGGCTACCGCTTTTACATCTTCGATATCTGGAGAATACTTGCCCGAAATAATGGCATGGGCTTTGGCACCAATAACCAAATACTGTGAAGCTCTAGGCCCTGCTCCCCAATTGATGTATTTATTTGTGATTGGACTAGCGTGTTCTGTATTTGGTCGTGATTTTGCGGCTAACTTAACTGCATATTCCAATACGTTGTTGTTGATAGGCACTTTCTGAATCAGGCTTTGATAATAACTAATTTCCTGAGCAGACATGATCGTTTCAATCTCAAAGGTCTTTCCTGAAGTCGTGTTTTCAACAATACTGATTTCATCCTCAAAGCTTGGATAATCAAGGTAGATGCTAAACATGAAACGGTCTAGCTGAGCCTCAGGTAGTGGATAAGTGCCTTCCTGTTCGATAGGATTCTGAGTGGCTAAAACAAAAAATGGTTTATCGAGCTGATAATTTTTACCATTAACCGTTACTTCCTTTTCCTGCATAGCTTCTAACAGAGCCGATTGAGTTTTAGGAGGTGTTCGGTTAATCTCATCTGCCAAAATAATATTTGCAAATAGTGGACCTTGAATAAATTTGAACTGTCTGTCGCTGTTTAAAATTTCAGTACCAATAATGTCTGATGGCATTAAATCAGGCGTAAACTGAATTCGCTGGTATTTTAAGTCCAGAGCTTGAGAAATAGTATTAACCAGAAGTGTTTTTGCTAGACCAGGTACACCAACTAAAAGGCAGTGTCCGTTGCTGAAAATAGAAATTAAGACTTGCTTGATGATATCATCCTGACCGTAAATCTTTTTTTTGATCTCGGAAAGTAAAGCGTCATATTTACTTTTTAAGGCATTTGCAGCCTCAACTTCAGTTTTAAAATTCATCATAGAAAATTTAAATTTTCATGAATAACAAAAACAAAGAATCAGACACAGCAAGTGCTGAGTCTGATTTTTGTGTTTTTAAATATTACTTAATCCAGTTCTTGAATCTGAATTTAGCATTCTTGTATGAATCATCAACACTAATATAGGTTGATGATTGTTTTTCACTAATCCATTTGTTCAACAAATCCTGTTGTTTCTGCTGCTTAAGCATGTTCTCAAACTGGCCCCAGTCATCAGATAAATTAGCTTTGTGAGGCTTTGTTTCTGACTTAATTTTAATGATTTTGTAAGTCTCCTGACCACGCTGATCATCAAGGAAAGCCTCCGATATTTCACCAACTTTAAGCTTGGTTACGGCTTTTGCAATTGATGGAGGTAGGCCATCTTTTGTAAATTTAGAACTGGCATTGTATGGGTTTACAATTAAACCACCATTGTTCTTAGTATCCTTATCATCTGAATAATAGAATGCCGCTTCTTCAAATTTAATTTTGTCGTTACGAATCATATCAGCAATACTATCTAGCTTTTCAGTTGCTATAGTTCTATCCTCTTGTTTAATACGAGGTTTAAGCAGAATATGGCGAACATTAATACGATCTCCTTTACGGTCGATAAGCTGAATGATGTGAAAACCGTACTCCGATTCGACAATTTTAGATATTTTTCCAGCTTTCAAGTTGAAAGCTTCATTGGCAAATTCAGGAACAAGGTTGGCTCTTGGTGTATAGCCTAATTCACCTCCACGTTGTGCACTACCCGGATCTTCAGAGTAAAGAACGGCTAGAGTAGCAAAACTCTCACCTTTCATAATTCTATCACGGAAAATCCTTAGTTTTTCACGGATTCTATCTTTTTCAGCATCGGTTATTTTTGGACTTTTACTAATCTGTTGAATTTGTAATTCACCAGGAATTATGGGTAAACTGTCTTGAGAAATCTTGCTATAAAGATCACGAACTTCAGCAGGTGTTGCTGTAATATTCTTTGTGATCTCAGCTTGCATTTTCTGTTTGATTTTGTCGTTACGAGTCATATCACGTAACTCATTTTTCATATCAGGAATACTTTTCTTAAAATACTGCTCTAGCTTTTCTTTAGAACCAATTTTTTGAATATACATTTCAATTTTACGTTGAATATCGTTTTCAACTTCTTGTTCTGTAACTTCGATACTATCGACTTGTGCTTGTGCAATCATCAATTTCTCAATCAAAAGATCTTCAAAAATTTCAGATTTTAAATCTACACTTCCAGCTTCGTAACCTTGAGCTTTTAGGCCTAGGAAACGGTTTTCTACGTCTGATTTTAAGACCACCTGATTGCCGACTACAGCAATGATCTTATCAATCGAATTATCCTGTGCTTGACTCGTCGAGAAAACGATAGCCAATAAGGCTAATGACGTGCAGACTTTAAAAATAATGTTGCGCATATGTGATAGGTTAGTAAATTTTGAATTTGTTTTTTGATTCGGCATCTCTGAAGATACTTTCTTCCATGTTCTTAATAAACTGTATTTTTCTCTTATTGATAATTATTTTTCGAATATCCTGATTTACAAATGATAGAGGAGCAATCTCCTTTTTTAGTTTATAATCTTGAATATTTATTAAATAATGAAATGTACTATCCTCGGCTTCGAAGTACTTATTTCTTCTTAGAAAATTTTCTTCGTCTCCTACCTTGATGGGGGTTTGACTAAGTAAAATTTGAGAATAAATCCATTGCTCGCTAAAATTATCAAATTTTGTGGCATTTTGAAAGCAGTAGTCCTCTAATTTATCCCAATCTTCATCTTTCTTTAATTTATAGATCTGTTTGATCTTCTTAGCTTGTGGTAGAGGTTTAGGAATTTTAATGTAAACAGCCTTGACAATATTACGGTTTAATAGGAAATTACTTGGATAATCGCGGTAGTATTTGTCAATTTCGGCGTGTGAAACAATAGTATCGAGCTTTTGCTCGATTAAATGCTGTTGGTACTTATGAATGATCAGTGAAGAACGGTAATCTTCGACCATTTCTTCCACATCCTGATCTTCGCTGGAAAGGTTGAGTTCAGCTCTTGATACAAGAAGTTGTTTTTTTATCCATTGGTGGATGTAATTTTGAGCAATGATTATGCTGTCCTCTTTTGAGCTGTTATTGGGGATAAGCTCTCTTATTTTATTTAGATACAAGTAAGAATTATCAACTTTTGCTACAGCAGGATTATCAAGTGTGTTTTTTGAGTTACATGATATAAATCCTAGAAGAATTATTAGTAAGATGATATTTCTTGTCATAGTTAGGCTTTAATAAGTTTTTAACTCAAATATTATCGGCAATCAGTCAAATGACCAATTGCCGATTATAATATTAATCTTCAAGAAGATTATCTGCTATAATTAGGAGCTTCACGTGTAATTGCTACATCATGTGGGTGACTTTCTGCCATACCCGAAGCTGTAATTTTTACAAATTTAGCATTGTGAAGAGCTTCAATATTAGCCGATCCACAATAGCCCATTCCAGCACGCAAGCCACCAAGTAATTGATAGATTACCTCATAAAGGGTTCCTTTATAAGGTACACGTCCTACGATTCCTTCTGGAACTAATTTTTTAATATCATCTTCATCACTCTGGAAATAACGATCTTTTGAACCTTTTTCCATAGCTTCGATTGATCCCATTCCACGGTAAGCTTTGAATTTACGACCATTGAAAATGATTGTTTCTCCTGGAGATTCCTCAACACCAGCAAGTAATGAACCTGCCATAATTGAATTTGCACCAGCAGCAAGAGCTTTTACGATATCACCTGAATAACGTAGGCCACCATCAGCAATTACCGGAACACCAGTACCTTCTAGAGCCTTGCTAACTTCGTAGATTGCAGATAGCTGTGGTACACCCACACCAGCAATAACACGAGTTGTACAAATTGACCCTGGACCAATACCGACTTTTACACCATCAGCACCTGCTGCTACAAGCATTAAAGCGGCTTCAGGGGTTGCGATATTACCAACGATGAATTGCATGTCAGGATACTGCTTTTTTGCTTTTTTCAATAAGTCAACGACACCTTTAGAGTGACCGTGAGCTGTATCAATAATAATAGCGTCAGCATTAGCTTTTACCAAAGCATCAACTCTATCAAGCGTATCAGCTGCAATACCTACTGCAGCAGCAACTCTTAAACGACCTTTTTCATCCTTACAGGCAAAAGGCTTGTCTTTCGCCTTGGTAATATCCTTGTAAGTAATCAAACCGATAAGCTTGTTGTCTGAGTCGAGAACTGGCAATTTTTCAATTTTATGTGCTTGAAGAATGGCAGCAGCTTGATCAAGGTCAGTACCTGCATTAGTGGTTACGATGTTCTCAAAAGTCATGACTTCAGAAATGGCTTTGTTCATCTGTAGCTCAAAACGCAAATCTCTGTTGGTTACAATTCCAAGAAGCACTTTGTTTTCATCAACAACAGGAATACCGCCAATTTTGTACTCTTTCATAAGAGCAAGAGCATCTTTTACCGTCTTGTTTGAAGCAATGGTAATAGGATCATAAATCATCCCGTTTTCGGCTCTCTTAACCGTTAAAACCTGTTTTGCTTGAGCAGCGATGCTCATGTTTTTGTGGATAACTCCAATTCCACCCTCACGTGCAATAGAAATAGCTAGAGCTGATTCTGTTACGGTATCCATTGCTGCTGAGACAATTGGGGTGTTCAGCGTAATGGTGCGTGAGAATTGAGTTTTTAGACTTACATCCTTAGGCAAGACTTCAGAATAAGCCGGCACTAAAAGGACGTCGTCAAATGTTAATCCATCGGAAACAATTTTATCAGATACGAATGACATTATGCAATAATTTTAGATTTAAATTGCATGCGAAATTACAAAAAAATAGTGTGATAAGTCTTGTTCAATAATCTAAAAAAGTGTTAATTGATTTTAGATGCTTAGTTTTGTATGGAAATAATGCGAAATTAGGACATGTTTATTGAAGTTTTTATGTGTATATTAAATTTCTGAAACATCTGCACTTTCCTTTGTTTTAGAGAGTTGTTTGTTTTGTCTGTTATAAGATTCACTGAATTTTAGAGTTAAATGAGTATCTATCACGAAGTCTTAAAAAAATATTGGGGTTACGATGAATTTCGACCTTTACAAGAGGATATTATCCATTCTGTAGCTAAAGGTTGTGATACTTTGGGTTTAATGCCAACAGGAGGAGGCAAATCTTTGACTTTTCAGGTCCCTACTCTTGCTATGGATGGACTTTGTATCGTAGTCTCACCTTTGGTAGCATTAATGAAGGATCAGGTCTTTAACCTAAAAGAAAAAGGTATTAAGGCCGAATTGATTTATTCTGGTTTGACGCGAGATGAGATTGAAGTGATTTTGAATAAATGTCTTTATGGTAATAATAAGTTTCTATATATATCGCCAGAGAGAATAAGTACAGCAATTTTTCAGGAAAAGCTTTTAAGCATGAAAGTGTGTTTGATTGCTATAGATGAATCTCATTGTATTTCGCAATGGGGCTATGATTTTCGCCCATCCTATTTAAAAATCATCCACCTTCGAGAACTTTTAACTGAAGTACCAGTTTTAGCACTTACGGCTACGGCAA
This sequence comes from Ancylomarina euxina, assembly GCF_003863355.1. Taxonomy (GTDB): domain Bacteria; phylum Bacteroidota; class Bacteroidia; order Bacteroidales; family Marinifilaceae; genus Ancylomarina; species Ancylomarina euxinus. The sequence goes on from NZ_QQWG01000024.1 coordinate 30,024, forward strand.
CACCCGAGGTTGTTGACGATATTCAGGATCGATTAGGTTTTGCAAAGAAAAATGTTTTCAGAAAAAGTTTTGAGCGTTCTAATCTGTCATATTTAGTAAGGCATATTGAAGATAAAAACCGTTATTTATTAAAAATTCTTAGAAAGCAGAAAGGCAGTTCTGTTGTTTATGCACGGAGTAGGAAAAAATGTAAGGAAATCGCGGAGTTTCTTAAATTGAATCAGATTAAGGCTGAATTCTATCATGCAGGTCTTGATAATGCTTTAAAAGATATGAGGCAGGAGAGATGGAGGGAAGGTAAAGTTCAAGTGATGGTTGCAACCAATGCTTTTGGAATGGGGATTGATAAATCTGACGTACGAACCGTTGTTCATCTGGATTTACCTGATACTCTAGAAGCCTATTTCCAGGAGGCAGGTCGTGCAGGTCGTGATGGCAAAAGAGCTTATGCTGTGATGCTTTATTCGAATCCAGATAAAGTTCAATTGCTTAAAAGAATAAAAACTTCGTATCCAGAAATTGATACTATAAAGAGAGTTTATCAGGCTGTGGGTAATTTCTTGCAAATTGCTGAAGGTGCTGGCAAGGATGCTGTATTTGATTTTAATTTAGCCCTCTTCTGTCAGAAATTTAAATTTAATGTTCTCCATGCTTATAATAGTCTTAAAATATTGCAAAGAGCTGGCTATCTTGAAATCACAGATGATTTAGAGCATTCAACAAAATTGCATTTTGCGATTAATCGGGATGATTTATATCGATATCAGTTGGAAAACAAACAACAAGACGATTTTATAAAACTGCTTCTTAGAACCTATACTGGCTTGTTTACAGATTATGTGCCTGTTAATTTAGATTCTTTGGCTTACAGAAAGAAAATTGAAGTGAAAATTCTGATTGACAACTTGAAAGATTTGTCTCAGCATGGTATTATAAAATATATTCCAAAGAAGAAAACACCATTCATTATATATACCCAAGAACGATTACCTCTGCAATATCTTAAGTTTACTAAGGAAGTATATCAGAATAGAAAAGAGAAGTTTGAAGAAAAAATTAATTCTGTACTGTCTTATGCAGAATCTACGGCGACTTGTCGATCTAAATCATTGTTGGAATATTTCGGACAATTGAATGCGCCAGTGTGCGGAGAATGCGATGTTTGTAAGGAAAAAGATGATGATATTGAAAATAAAATGTTTCAGCTAATCCAGTTAGAAATAAAACAAACTTTGGCTAAAGACGAAAGTTCAGTTTATGAATTAGTTGAAGCTAGCCAATACCCTGAAAAGAAACTTTTGGAGGTTATTCGTATCATGATGGACAATGATGAGCTTGAAACTTCCCAAGATGATAAGATTCGATTGGCTTGAATCCGTGAGAATTGTATCCAGATCAATCATTATTGTCAAAATCTTATTAATTTTGCATGATTACACTAGAATTTGAGAAATGGAAGAGAATTTTGAACATCAGGTTTACGATAAGAATACCATAGAATTTGTGACTGTTGCCAATGAGTTTTGTATACTCTTGGAATCGAGCGGTAAGATTTCAAAAATGGATTTTATCGATCGTTCGCAAAAACTATTACCTCTATTATATCTAAAGGCAAGTTTATTACCAAAGGTAGAGAATCAGTTTGATGGAGAGATAGAGAAGTTTGTAGGTGAAGGAGACTGGGAATATATTAGAACTGCTGTGATTGAAAAAATGGGAGCTAATGACGAATATCTTGAAGTCTTTGATGATGGTATGCGCGATAGCGATGAGCCTATTGTTGCCTCTATTTCTGAGAATTTTGCTGATATCTATCAAGATCTTAAGGATTTTTTAACCTCGTACCGTATCGCAAGTGTTGATATTATGAATGATGCCCTATGGGATTTGAATAATAATTTCTACCAGTATTGGGGCCAGTCGGTTGTTAATTCGTTGAGAGCGATTCATTATTTATTGGCACACCCGGAAAAAATGGAAGATGATTTGAATGATCAAGCATCATCCTCTATAGATCGATTAGATATGAGCCAGTCAATATTTTCTCAGCGTCAGCAGCAGTGGGGAAATGAAGAAGAATAGCTATTAATTAGCAATAAAATGACCAGCCTGCAGATGATCAGCGGACGATGAAAAATATAAAGAATGATCAGTTTTCAGAAGACTATTACAAAAGAAGAAATCAATAACCTCCCTTTAGAAGCTTTCGAAGGTGAAATTGTGATAATTGATAGTGATGAAGGATTAGAAGAAGCAGTTGAGTATTTGAAGCAATTTCCAGTTCTGGGATTCGATACAGAGACCAAGCCCTCTTTTACTAAGGGGAATGTTAATTCTGTGGCTTTATTACAATTATCAAGTTTTGAGAAAAGTTTTTTGTTTCGATTGAATAGAATAGGCTTACCTTTTCCTATTATCGATTTGTTAAGCGATCCTGAGATTATAAAAGTAGGTGCAGCCATTAAGGATGATATCAAAGGTTTACAAGATATCAGTGATTTTGATGGGAACTCATTTTTAGAACTTCAGCAATATGTGTCTAGTTTTGGAATTGAAAATTTTTCGTTAAAAAAATTAGCAGCTATCGTATTAAAAATTAGAATTTCGAAACGTCAGCAGGTTTCAAATTGGGAGGCTGTTGAATTGAGCGTAGGACAATTGCGATATGCTGCAACTGACGCCTGGGTTTCATTAGAGATTTACAATGCTTTAAGGGCTAGTATTGCTAGATAATACGATTTGATATTTCAGATTTAAGAATTAAAATAACACGGACTTTAGTTTTTACTTGAGTCAATTATAAATAAGAATTTTCATGATTAATTATCCCAAAGTTGTATTAAAGAAAGATAAAGAAAACTCGATTAAACGTTTTCATCCTTGGATTTTTTCAGGGGCTGTTGCTCGTGTTGACGAGGGGTTAGAAGAAGGGGATTTGGTATCGGTTTACAGTAATGATGATGAATTTTTGGCAGTAGGACATATTGCAATAGGTTCTATTGTTGTTCGTATTTTAAGTTTCGAACCTGTTGAGATAAATAAAGACTTTTGGGTTGAAAGATTAGCTTCAGCTTGTCGTGTTCGTCGTGAAATTGCTTTATTAGGCATCGAGAACAATAATGTGTGTCGTTTGGTACATGGTGAAGGCGATAGCTTGCCTGGTTTAATTGTGGATTTTTATGCAGGCACTGCTGTAATCCAAGCTCATTCGGTAGGGATGTATTTGCATCGTGCTGAAATAGCTGAGGCCTTAAAAGAAGTTTTAGGAGATGAGTTGATTGCCGTTTACGATAAATCAGAAGGGACTATTCCTTTCAAATCGGGAATTGAACCTACTAACGGCTACTTATTGGGAGAAATTAAGGATTTTACAGCTATCGAGAATGGCTTAAAATTTAAGGTGGATTGGTTAGAAGGACAAAAAACAGGTTTCTTTATCGATCAACGTGAAAACAGATCTTTATTGGAGCGCTATTCAAAAGGACGATCGGTATTGAATATGTTCTGTTACACAGGTGGCTTTTCATTTTATGCCATGCGTGGAGGTGCCAATTTGGTTCACTCAGTTGATAGCTCAGCAAGAGCTATAGAGGTAACCAATGAAAATGTTGAATTGAACTTCCCAGGTGATAAGAGACATGAGGCATTTGCTACTGATGCTTTTAAATACTTAGATGATTCTGATCAGAAATATGATTTAATCGTTTTAGATCCTCCTGCATTTGCAAAACACAAGAAAGTGTTATCAAATGCGCTTAAAGGTTACAAACGATTAAACTTGAAAGGTTTTCAAGCCATTAAAAAAGGGGGAATCATGTTTACCTTTTCTTGTTCGCAAGCTGTAAGTAAAGAAGATTTCAGAAAAGCAGTTTTTGTTGCTGCAGCTAATGCTGGACGTCGTGTTCGAATTCTTCACCAATTGAATCAGCCAGCCGATCACCCAGTAAATATTTTCCACCCTGAAGGAGATTACCTAAAGGGATTAGTATTGTATGTAGAGTAAACAAGTAAGACATTAAAGTTTGGGTTGTAAATAGCCCAAACTTATAACGTATATGGAAGAGAAGAGTTTGATGGATCTATCTTATGATGCGTTTCAATTCTTTTTTGTATCTTCGGATGGGTCTTTAAAAGTGGTTAAAGCAAACTGACAGGCGGCTATTGAGACACCAATTTGGTATTATATTATGAGATGGGTTCTGTAAGTCATGGAAGCTATAAATTTGAAGAAAACTCAATCTCATGTTTCATATTATTCATATAATAATTCTTCAGAAAACTTGAAATTTTCAGAACTTGACTTTTGTCCCGACATCATGGAAGGCCTTGATGCTATGGGCTTCGAAACACCTTCTCCTGTTCAGGAGTTGGCCATACCACAAATTATAGATAATAAGGATTTAATCGTTTGTGCACAAACAGGTACGGGTAAAACTGCGGCCTATTTATTGCCAATCATGGATAAAATCCAAAAGTATAAAATTGAAGGATTCAGTACTTTAATATTGGTTCCTACTCGTGAATTAGCTTTGCAAATTGATCAACAAATGCAGGGTTTTGCTTATTTCCTTTCCATTTCATCACTTTCAGTTTATGGCGGTGGCGATTCTGGAGTTTGGGATCAGCAAAAGAAGGGGTTAATGACTGGAGCTGATGTGATTATAGCAACACCAGGGCGCTTAATTTCCCACTTGAATTTGGGTTATGTGAATACTAAACAGGTTAAACACTTGATTCTTGATGAAGCAGATAGAATGCTCGACATGGGATTCTATGAGGATTTAATGCAAATAGTAAATCATCTACCTAAGCAGCGCCAAAACTTAATGTTTTCAGCAACTATGCCTGAGCAGATGAGAAAATTGGCTAGTAGTATCATGGTGAATCCTGAGAGTATTAATATTGCGATATCGAAGCCAGCAGAAGGCGTTTTGCAAGCGGCTTATATGCTTTATGATACTCAGAAGATTCCTTTGATTGGAACCTTACTCAAAGATAAAGACGTAAAATCTGTGATTATCTTTTCTTCAACCAAGTTGAACGTTAAAGCGATGACTAAAGAGCTAAAACGTCAGAAATTTGCAGTTGAAGGGATTCATTCCGATTTGGAGCAAAACGAACGTGAAGAGGTCCTTAGAGGCTTTAGAAACAGGAAGTATCAAATTTTAGTTGCTACGGATATTATAGCCCGAGGGATTGATATCGATTCAATCGATTTGGTCATTAATTTTGATGTGCCTAGGGATGCTGAGGATTATGTGCATAGAGTTGGACGTACCGCTCGTGCGGCTTCTGAAGGAGTTGCTTTGACCTTTATTACCGAAAAAGATCAGATGGATTTTAAGAATATTGAAGATTTGATTGAGAAAGAGATCTTTAAAATCCCTGTACCTGCAGAATTGGGTGAAGCTCCCATATATAACCCGAAACCGAAAAGAAAAGGGCCTAAGACGTTTTTTAAGAAACGTCCTTTCAAGAAAAAATAGGAATCATGAACTAAAATCTAATTACTCATATCTCATTACTATGAAGACTCTCTCTGAAAACTACGACATTGCTATTGTTGGAGCCGGTATAAGTGGACTCGCAATGGCTTTTAGAATTGCTCAATCGGGCAAAAAGGTATTGTTGCTAGAAGCTAATGAGAGGGCAGGAGGCTGTTTGAATACCCTTTATAGTGATGATGATTTTTGGGTGGAGATGGGTGCTCATACATTTTATTCGAGTTATACCAATGTGATTGGTTTAATTCAGTCAATAGGATTAGAAGCTGATATTGTAGCTCGAGAAAAATTGAGTATGAAGCTTTTTACCAATAAGCATGAGAAGATATTTGCTCCTTTGTCAAAATGGGAATTATTGACCAATGTGCCAAAATTAATCGTATCCAAACGCGATGGCAAAACGGTAAAGGAGTATTTCTCAAATGTGCTAGGTAAGAAAAATTATAATAAGGTTTTTACTCGCATGTTTTCTGCAGTCATTGTCCAGAATGCCGATGATTTCTCTGCAGAATATTTTCTGAAACGCAGAAAAACAAAGAGTGAAAGCCATCCCAAAAGCTTTATCCTAAAAAAAGGAATGTCGTCGATAGCCAACGCTATTTTAGCACATGAAAATATTGATATTGCTTACAATAAAAGAGTAAGTTCGATTGAAAAGGCTGTTGGATTCTCAATCCAAACTGAAGATGGAAGTTCGTATCAGGCTAAAGATTTAGCATTTGCATCTTCTCCTAAAGAGGTTTCGAATCTTCTAAATGTTATGAATTCTGAACTGGCTGATTTGTTGAGTGAATTTCCAATTCAGAATCTAGAATCAATGACTCTTATATTAGAAAAAGATAAGCCAGGTATTGAACCTGTAACTTTCGTTATTCCTCTGCAAGGAGCTTGCTATTCAATGGTAACTCGTGATGTGCTGCCTGATGAGAAATATAGAGGATTTGCTTGTCATTTTCAACAGGATGATGCTTCCAATGGGGAGCAAGCTACTACAATGGCTAGGCTTTTGGCGGTAGATGAAATACCACAACCTGTGAAAGCCAATCACACTTTACCACTGATAAAAGTAGGACACAAGGAACGGTTGGCTGCCATAATTTCTCAAGCACAAAAAACAGGAATTTATATCACAGGAAACTTCTTTAATGGACTCTCATTGGAAGATTGTGTTGAGCGTTCTAATGAAGAGGCTAAAAGGTACCTTGGGAATCACTAATTGAACCTACACATAAGAATTTTCTTTCTTAAACCAAGTTGAAGAAAGTCTCGATTAAATAAAAGTCGCAAAATGAATTATATCAATAATATAGCCAAGAGCTTGGGAATCCAAGCCTCCCAAGTTAAAAACACCGTAGAATTACTTGATGAAGGAGCAACAATGCCTTTTATCGCTCGTTATAGAAAGGAACGAACAGGTAGTTTGGATGAGGTTCAAATTGGGGATATTAAAGATGAACTTGCTCGCTTAAAAGAGTTGGATAAACGTCGGGAAAGTATTACTGATGCCATTGAAAAACAGGACAAGCTTACCGATGAATTACGAGCTAAACTGAATGCATGTACCCAACTTAATCAGTTGGAAGATTTATACTTACCCTACAAACTTAAGCGTAAAACGAGAGCCGTAAAAGCTCGAGAAAAAGGATTAGAACCTTTAGCAAAGATTTTAATGTCTCAAAACGAAATGGATACTGAATCAAAAGCTTCTCAATTCTTGAATGATGAAGTAGCTAATGAGGAAGAAGCTTTACAAGGAGCCAGAGATATTATTGCAGAATGGATTAATGAAAATGAAGTTGCTCGAAGTTCAGTTCGTAATATTTTTCAGCGTCAAGCTTCCATTCGTTGTAAGCTGGTAAAAGGGAAAGAAGAAGAAGGCATTAAGTTTAAGGATTATTTCGATTCTGAGGAGCCACTTCGGAAATCAGCATCTCACCGATTACTTGCTATGCGTCGTGGTGAGGCAGAAGGGATTCTTCGAGTTGCTATTGCACCTGATGAAGATGAGGTTTTAGAGAAGTTAAATCGGATTTTTGTGAAAGGTCAAACTTCGTCTTCAAAGCAAGTCGAATTAGCTGGGAAAGATGCCTATAAGCGTCTCTTAAACCCTTCAATTGAAACTGAGTTTGCCAAAAGCTCAAAAGAAGCAGCCGATATTGAAGCAATTCGTGTATTTGCCGAGAACCTAAGACAATTGTTATTATCCTCTCCTTTAGGACAGAAGCGTGTTTTGGCCATTGACCCTGGATTTAGAACGGGTTGTAAGGTTGTTTGCTTAGATGCTCAGGGGAATTTATTACATAATGAAACCATCTACCCACATGCTCCCCAGAATCAGGGAAGTATGGCAGCTCGTAAGCTGACTAATATGGTTGAAACTTATAATATTCAAGCTATTGCTGTTGGGAATGGAACGGCGGGTCGTGAAACAGAACGATTTGTAACCAATTTACATTACGACAGAAAAGTTCAGGTGTTTGTAGTGAGTGAGGCTGGAGCTTCAATTTACTCAGCTTCAAAGGTCGCACGTGAGGAATTCCCTGAATATGATGTGACCGTTCGTGGGGCAGTTTCCATTGGTCGAAGATTGATGGATCCTCTGGCAGAGTTGGTTAAAATTGAACCCAAATCGATAGGTGTGGGGCAATATCAACACGATGTCGATCAGAATTTATTACAACAAAGCCTCGATCAGGTTGTTGAATCTTGCGTAAACAAGGTTGGTGTCAACTTAAATACAGCAAGTAAGCATTTGTTGACTTATGTATCTGGATTGGGGCCTCAGTTGGCTCAAAATATAGTAGATTATCGAACTGAAGAAGGTGCCTTTACGACACGTAAACAATTAATGAAAGTTAAGCGCATGGGCGCTAAAGCTTTTGAGCAGTGTGCCGGTTTCCTTCGTATTCAGAATGCTAAAAATCCGTTGGATAATTCAGCTGTCCATCCTGAAGCTTATGGTATTGTTAAAGAAATGGCGAAAGATCAGAAATGCTCAGTTGAGGATTTGATTAACGATAAAGAAATTCGTTCAAAGATAAGTTTGAATGATTATGTGACATCTGAAATAGGTTTGCCTACTTTGAAGGATATTATGGAGGAGCTTGAAAAGCCAGGACGTGATCCACGTCAAGTGATTAAAGTTTTTCAATTTAAAGATGGGATATATAAAATTGAACAGTTGGAATTGGGTATGGAGTTACCAGGTATTGTAACCAATATCACTAACTTTGGAGCATTCGTAGATGTAGGAGTTAAGCAAGATGGTTTGGTTCATATTTCACAATTGGCCAATCGCTTTGTTTCGAATCCAGCAGATGTGGTTCAATTGCATCAGCACGTTAATGTAAAAGTTACTGAGGTTGATGTGGCTCGAAAAAGAATTCAACTGTCGATGAAAGATGTTGAGCAGTAAAGTTTAGATTTGAAAAGAAGTGAACACTTGTAAATAAATATATTATGGATTTTAACGATCAGGATGTTATTATTGAATGTCCAAAATGCCAAGGTGAAATTGTGGTTAAGATTTTAGAAATTACAAATCATCATACAGTTGCCTGCCCGGAATGTGGTGCGAAAAATGATTTATCGGCTAATGATCCTTCTGCAAAATTAGGTATTCCTAAAACCTATTTGCCTTTTGAAGGTTTAGGTGATTATATTGAAGAAGTAGAGAGTAAAAGAAAGAAGAAGTAAGGGGTGGGATATCGTGTTACTGATCACCTGAAGAGCTATAAACAAAGAGCCTGTTCCATTGGAACAGGCTCTTTTAGCGATTGAGAATTAGCGTCGATTAACATCTCCACCGCTTGAGGTATTTACGTCAACCTTAGTTGGGTTGCCATAGTAAGTAACATCTCCTCCTGAACTAGCAGAAGCGTCAATTTCTTCAGTAGCATTTACTGTGATATCAGCACCACTAGATGCTTTTGCCTTACATATTTTAGCAGTTAATTCATGAGCATCTAAATCGCTACCACTGCTTGCCTTTGCATAAAAGTATTTTGCGGTTCCCCATAAATCAGCATCTGCGCCAGAGCTAACAGAACACGAAAGTTTGTCAGCATGAATGTCTAATTTAGCGTCAGCTCCAGAGCTCACTTCGATATCTAATTCCTTAACTTTAATTGTTGATTTGGTTTCGAAATCGCAACCACTTGAGATGTGAATTTCATTGACATCAACTAAGGTAATATATACCGACATAGCCTTAGCTCTGCGAATACGCTCTTCAACCTTTACAACTAATTTGCCTCCACGAACTTCGGTAATGATATTATCCTGAAGGTTGTCGTCAGTTTCAACTGTTATGGCTTCTTTATCGCCTTGTACCACGAAAACATCAAGACCAGTGCCTGCTGAAATCGCTGTGAAATGACCAATCTCTCTATCTTGTTTTACTAAATTCCCATTACCCTTTTCGCCTGAAAATTGTGCGTTGATACAGGATGTTGTTCCTAAAACGAGTACCATTAGGAATAAACTAATTCTGTTAATTTGTTTCATATCATTTAAATGTTAGTTGTGTGAAAATGTTAATCTGTGTATATGACGCTAAGTATTTATAAAAAGTTACAGGTTTGTTGATATTTAAACTTAATTTTAAAAACTATGTTAACTTTAGGTGTGTTTATAGGGATGATAACTGAAAAATAAAATTCAGGAAAAGTTAAATAAAATTGTCACAAATAGCATTTAATTACGACTAAGTATTAAAAGCAGCTTATTGGAGACCTTCGAAAAAATATACACAGATAATTATGAGGCTATGTTTCGTGTCGCACGGAAAATGGTTTACGATGGTGATGTTGTATCTGATATTGTACAGGAGGTATTTCTTTACTTTTTTGATAAGGTAAATCGAGGCGAAAAAGTTCAATACCCCAAAAGTTGGCTTTATAGAGCAACATACAATAAGTGTATTGACTATTGGAGAGAGAAGAAGCGATTTGAAAATATCGATTTGATTGAGGCAAGTAAAATTGAAGATGAGGACAATGATAATTCAGCTGCGAAAGCTGCTATTAATTTAGCCTTGGATAGACTGAGGCCTGATGAACGTTTTCTGGTTATCTTATATAGCGAAGGATTATCCTATAAGGAAATAGCAGAAGTCACCAAAATTAAATTCACTTCAGTGGGTAAAACGCTATCTAGAATATTAAAAAAAATAGAGATCGAATTAAAATGTCAATGTGATGAGCTGTATAACTAATGAATTAATTCAGAAGTATATTGATGAGGAAACAAATTTAGAAGAGCGTGTTTCTGTAAAGGATCATTTGGCTCATTGTGAGCAATGTGCTCTTAAATTAGAAGCTCAACAAGATATGGTTCGTGATATTAAAAAAACATTGAATTTATTAACCCAAAATAACATTGAAATTCCTCCAATGATTCTACCTCTTCAGGTAAACAAGAGACGTCTTGTTTTGAAAAAGAGATTGATTTATTCTTTGTCAGCAGCTTGTGTTCTTTTGTTTTTTGTTATGATTTTCCCGATTAGCAGGGATCTGAAACAAAATGGAATAAGCTTGTTGCAGACTTTTGATGAGGATTACGATGCCAATTTACCTATTAGCCAACAAAAGATGATTATCAATGTGGTTGACCCTACAGGTAAAGTAACTGAATTTTATGTAGAGTGAAATTTAAGAGAAAACTAAGCATTTGTTCAATTTAAAAATAACAAAATGAGAAAATTTGTATTTACGATACTGCTTTCTGGAATTCTAATGTCTGTGTCATCACAGAATCTTTTAGATATTTATAGAAAAGGAACTGTTAAATTAATTCCAGATACGGAATACGCTCAGAATAACAATTGGAATCAGGTTTTTGAAACCTATTACGATACCATTTATAATAGACCAATGGGCGATAGAAAATCGCTTAAGCTATTACCAGACGGTTCAGTTGTTGTCAACCATCAATATCGAAATTACTACAGTAAATTCTCTCCAGATGGAAAATTTATTAAAGAGTTTGGAATTAAAAACAGTAAGGGTAAACAATTCAAGCGTATTGATCCAATTGCGGGTGTGATTAATGATAATTTGTACACAAAATTGGATAATATGGGTAATATGGTATGTTGTGATTTTAATGGGAAATACATTAAAACCCTTAAGCTTGATTATATGGCTAAGCAAATGATTCCTATCAGTGATACAAAAATTGCGGTAGCAGGTTGGGTGATTTGGAAAGATCAGTTTAGAGATTTTGTTTCGATAGTAGATTACGAAACTAATGAAGAGAATGTAATATGGGAACACTTTACCGATAGATCCTTTGCTAAAGGACATACGACTATGTTTCAATATAGCTATACTTTTAAGGAAAGAGGTATGTTTTCTATTAACACAATGCCATTGACAAATGATAAAGGTTTAACATCTCATCCAAATATTGCTGTTTCTGGTAAAGAATTAGTTATTGCTATTCCTGATACAGGTGAGGTTATGGTTTATGATTTTAATGGTAAGTTAAAATCCAAAGATAAGATAGACTGGGCTCGTAATTACGTATCAGTAAAAGAGCAAAAAGAGATACAACAGAGGGCTATAGATAGATATAAGAGTATTAAGAATCCAATTTTTGCCAGCTGGGTTTCTTCTGAAGAAAATAAAGAGGCTCTGAAAAAGGTAATTAGCGAAATGGAAGAAGATTTTAAGAATATTTCTAAGCCTTTAGCAGTACCCGTATTTTCAAATATTATAAAGGACTCCGATGGTAACCTATTGTTTTTTGAATTCCCGAAAGAGGTGAATGCTAATAAATTTAATGTTTGGATTTATAAAGAAGATGGTCAATTCATTAGTCAAAGCAGTTTTGTTTGTGATGACTATGATTTGCAAATTACACCTTCGAAAATAGTGTTTCGTGATGGTTACATTTATGCGCTACAAACATTGAAGAAAGCTTCAGGTGTTCCTCTTCGATTGGTCCGGTTTAAGTTGACAAATTAGAAATAAGAACGACCAGCTTTCGCTGGTCGTTCTTATTTTTAATCATTATAGCGTAATATATATTTTATTATATTAAGGTTTGCAATTAATACGGCAAATTACTTAATACGTGTAGTGCAATAGCATAAAGAATGGGAGTAAGTTTTTTATCGTTTCATTTTTTTTTGTTTTTCTATTGACTTTGTTGTCTTTAGAAGTTTTCTATGTTTATCTTTGTAAAAGCTTTTATAAAACTACAATTATGCTACCTAAATTTTTATTAGCGGATAATTCGCAAGAATTACCAGACACTTTGTTTATCATTCATACAAAGGACCCTCGTTGTATCATAGAATGTGATGTTGAGGATTTTAATTCTAGCCAAACTATTTACTGGCTTGATGAAGAACCAAAAGAGAAGGAACTTATTGAGGATGTAATGGACGAGGCAGAGACTTTCTATAATGATGAGTTAGAAAGTCAAGAAGACTTGTACGACGAAGAGTTTGAAGATTAATTCAAGCGTTTTTTTACCGCCGATAATCTTACACAAATCATTTTGAATGGTAACAATGTGTGAGATTTTCGGTGAATTAACGTGTCTATTTTATGAGAAAAAAATTAAAACGATCATCGAATAAAATGATTGCTGGCGTTTGTGCTGGAATCGCAGAATATCTAGGTTTAGATGTTACTCTTGTTCGTGTAGCTTATGTTTTGCTTTCTATTTTTAGTGCAGGTTTCCCAGGCCTGATTGTATATGTGATATTAATGTTCGTAATGCCCGATTACTACGAAGTCATGTAGACCATTATTTAATTTATGCAACGTTAGTGAATCCCTACTGGATCATTCATATCTTCCTTATTATTAGTGTTTTGTTGTCCTGTTGAAGAGGTGTGATATTTAGCTTTCTAAAAAAATATTGTTTTTTTTAAGCTTCTATTATTTTGGATTGATTTTTATTCTACTTTTGCATCGATTTTGAGAAAAGGAAATGTTTTCTAAGCCTTGTCAATCAAGCGTTTTAGATGATATTTATCATGTTTCCTTTAACTTAAATCAAAACAAGCTTTAAACAACAAACACCAGAACGAATGAGAATTTTTAGAAGTTTGCTATTATTATCAATGGCAGTCTTATTGACTTTAAATGCACAAGCTAGTGATAAGTCAAAAAAAACAGATGTATCATTAAGCGTTGATGTAGTAAGCCGACATGTTTGGCGTGCACGATTTTCGGGAAATGCACCCTGTATTGAACCAACACTGAATTTCCAAATTGGTAAATTCTCTTATGGGGTTTGGGGATCATATGCTCTTGATGAGTCGTATCAAGAGGTTGATTTTTATGTGAGCTACAACACCTCTCTTTTTGAGTTTAGCCTTTACGATTTTTATTGTCCTAATGTTGATTTTGAAAATTCTGATTTCTTTGATTTCGATAGCGATAAAAGTGTTCACTTTTTTGATGCTGTTGCTAAATATAAGGGGTGCGAAAAGTTTCCTATTTCAATCATGACCTCTGTTTTGTTTTACGGAGAGTACGATCGTGATGCCGATAACGATCAGCGCTATTCGACCTATGTTGAATTGGGATATTCTAATTTTATTGGAGGTAAGAAAGTCGCTTGGGCTCTGGGAATGACTCCAGCTAAAGGTTTTTATGCTGATGAAATGAATGTTGTAAATATGGGAATGACCGTATACGATAAGATTAAATTTAGCGAGCAATATTCTTTACCAGTGAGAGCAGGAGTGAGTTTAAATCCGGTACAAGAAAAATTACTTTTTAGTCTTGCTTTTACTCTGTAGGTAACCGTATAAGATATTTAAAGCCTTGTTGATTCACTTCAATAGGGCTTTTGTTTTTTTAATACTTGATTGTGTAATTCTTAAATTCAGCATTGAAAGCAAGATTAATTTGTTTGATTTTTTGAATTTTATGGAAACAGAGAAGTCCATATATGCTTAATGTTAGGAAGAGAACCAAGTCAAAGTGTACCCAGATTTCAAATTTCTCTAAGTAGCAAACACCTCCCAATAGACCTAGTGAAATCAATAAAACGTTCATCACGATTATCGTCTTAGATCTTAATTCATTTTCAAATTCGGCATTAACAGAATCAGGAAGGGATGATTTATAATCTGTTACTTGATTACAAATTTTTTTCAGATAGGATTTGTGTTTTTTTAGTGTGATATATTTTCCATAGCCATATACTTTCAACTGAAAAGCAAGAGAACATGCGTAGAATAGTCCAGAGTTCATCCATCTATTACTGAATGAGGAAATATTCATAGAGCTTAAAAGAGCAAATGCAATTCCTAATAATAAGAATAAAATTGAGATGTAGTAGATAAATTCAATTCCAAATTTTTGCTGCTCAACCTGAGTGAAGTAAATGGGTTTGCTTTTCTCAATTAGATTGATTCTATTCTCTATAATCTTTTCTAAAGTCATAGCTTTATTGCTCTTAATTTATAAAATGTTAACTAATTTATAAATTAAATAGATATTGACCAAGCCAAAATTATGTTTTTTACAACAAGAGTGATATTATTTTTCGTAGAAATGCATATCCTTGATATACTGGTATGCTTGAGTTGGAAGAAAGAATGGAATTTCTTTTTTCTCTTTTATTGCCTGACGAATGAAACTAGATGAAACTTCCATTAATGGGGCAGGAACAATATGAATCGTGCCTGGTAAATTGACATCTTCATCCTTAAAACCTGGGCGAGGATAGACATAGAGCTCATGGTTCTGCAGTAAAAGCTCGTAATTTTTCCATTTGGTAAAATTATTCAAATTATCTGAGCCAACAATTAAAGAAAATTGATGATTATTATGCTTTTCTTTTAAGTAGCTAAGCGTATCGATAGTAAAAGACGGTTGTGGTAAGCCAAATTCAATATTTGAAGCTTTAAACTGAGGATAAGCTTCAATAGATAATTTAACAAGCTCAAATCGGTGATAATCCGCCAAAAGACTAGCTTTATTTTTAAGAGGATTATGTGGACTAACAATAAACCAAATTTCTTCCAAATCGGTAAATTCAGCCATAAAATTAGCAATGGCTAAGTGTCCAATATGAATTGGGTTAAATGATCCAAAGAAAAGTCCAATTTTCATAGTCTATCTAATGTGTGTTGTTCGTAGTGAAAAAACCGTGATGTATGAACGCTCACAAATCACGGTCTAATATTATTTTAGAAAATTAGTCAAAGTTTCTTCAGCTTCTTTCAATGCATCTTCTAGTTTATCATTAATAATAACAGTATCGAAACGCTTAGCATAACTGAGCTCATATATAAATTTATCAACTCGATTTCTAATAACCTCTTCACTTTCAGTAGAACGTCCTCTCAATCTATTTTCGAGTTCTTCAACCGAAGGTGGTTGAATAAAAACGGCAAGAGCTTTGTCTTCGTAATATTTTTTGATATTAAGTCCACCAACCACGTCAACATCGAAAATTACATTGTTGCCATTTTCAGTAATGCGATCAACTTCGCTTTTAAGTGTGCCGTAAAAACAGCCCTTGTAAACTTCTTCCCACTCTAAAAAATCATCCTTGCTAATTCTATTTTGAAAATCTTCAGTGCTTAAAAAATGATAATCTTTACCATCAACCTCGTTAGGTCTCATTGGACGATTCGTTGCCGAAATAGAGAACTCTAACTTGAAATCTTTTGTCAGTAGGTGCTTAACGATAGTCGTTTTTCCAGCTCCACTTGGAGCAGAAAATATAAGGAGTTTGCCAGACATTTTTTTGATATGAAAATCCCGAAATGAATCGGGATATGAATATTTGATATTTCTTAATTGGATACGCTAATCTTAATTAAAGCACGTTCAATAATTGCTCTTTAATCTTCTCTAATTCGTCTTTCATTTGAATGACAATTTTCTGAAGATTAGTATCATTAGCTTTAGAACCAAGAGTGTTGATTTCACGACCAATTTCTTGTGCAATAAAACCTAATTTCTTACCTATAGCTTCGTTTATATGAGCCGTTTCGATGAAATATTTACAGTGATTAGCAAGACGTACTTTCTCTTCAGTAACATCAAACTTCTCAAGATAATAGATCATTTCTTGTTCAAAACGATTTTTATCGATATGTTGTTTCTCAACGAATTCGTTTAGATTATCGTTAATTCTTGTTTTGATTGTGTTGATTCTGTCTTCTTCGAATTGAGGAACTTGTGCTAGCAAGTTTTCAATATTGTAGATTCTCGAAAAGATATCTTCTTCAAGAGCAGTTCCTTCCTGAGTTCTAAACTTGATAAGTTCAGCAATAGCTTCTTGAGCACCTTTATGAATTAACTCCCATTCATTTTCATCAAAAGCTTGGTATTCAACTTTTAATGTATCAGGTAGTTTGATAATGGTACTCAATAAAGGCTCATTATCAATAGAGATGTTTAATTTCTCTGATAATTCCTGAAGTTGACGATAGTATGCCTCAACAATGGGTTGATTGATTTTTGTCTCTTTTTCAGCACCAACACTCTCAATAAAAATTGAAAGTTCAACCTTACCTCTCTCTAGCTGTTTTTTGATATCATTACGAAGAACCAAATCTTTTTCCTTATACAGGTTTGGAATTCGTGTGAAGATATCTAGCTGTTTGCTGTTAAGGGATTTTATTTCGATGGAAACCTTTTTGTTTTCCAATTCAATAGTGGCTTTTCCGAAGCCCGTCATTGATATTAACATAGTAGCGAAAGTTGATTTTGGCAAAGGTAAGCCTTTGAATTCGATTTGCAAATTGACGGTAAGCTAAGTTATTAAAACCGAGTCTTTGTCAATGATTATTATTGATATTATTACATTGTAACTGCTTTTGTCTTCCATTTTCCTGTTTGATAATAAATATACGAAAAGCTCATCCCAATAACCCATCCCATAGGAATTGACCACCAAATGCCATCAGAACCAATTTTACCGGATAAGAAATAGGCTGCAGGAATTCTAATGATCCATAGCGAAAACAAGGTAATAAACATAGGGATGAGTGTATCCCCAGCCCCACGTAAAACACCATGAATGGTAAACATGGAAGAAAAAACCAGATAAAAAGAACTTACAATGATCAGGTAGTTTTGTCCGATTTCAATAACTTTTGGATCACTTGTAAACAGTCTCATTAAATCACTTCCGAAGATCACAATCAGAGCTGTCATAGCCAAACAGAAGATATTAGACATGATAAAGGTAGCCTTGAAGCCTTTCTTAACACGATCAATTTTATTTGCACCCAAATTTTGACCGACAAAGGCTGAAACAGCTTGAGAGAAATTCATGGCTGGTATCATGGCTAGAGAATCAATACGACCTGCAGCTGTGTAGGCTGCAATCACATCGGTACCAAAACCATTTACAATACCAAGCAGTGCCATCATACCCATAGCAACAAAAGTGTGTTGTAAGCCAGAAGGTAATCCGATTCTTAAACTCTTGTAAAATAAATCTTTATCGAATTTAAGTTTAGATAAAGCGAATTTCATTATTTTATGACTGCTATTCAGGTAGAGAAGAGCAGCTATAAAGGCGATTCCTTGAGCTAAAACAGTGGCCCAGGCAGCACCAGCAATTCCCCACTTAAACACCATCACGAAAAGTAAATCGAAAACAATATTTAAAATGGATGCTAATATTAGAAAGTAGAGTGGTGTTCTGGAATCTCCCAGACCACGAAGTACAGAACTAGTACCATTAAAACCAAAGAAGAGTATCATTCCTGCCATGTAAATATTCAGGTAGGTGGTCGCTTGGGGTAAAAGTTCCTCTGGTAGCTGAAGCAATCTGAATAAATCTTCGCTAAAAATGATGCCTAGTATTGATATTAGAAAGCCAGCAACAAACAAAAAGATGTACATGGTATCAATCGATCGTTTTACGCGATCGATATCCTTAGCACCATAGAACTGTGATATGACAATTGTAAAGCCAGAACCAATTCCTATCAATAAGGCAATTAGAGTAAATATGATTGGAAATGAGGCTCCTACAGAAGCTAAGGCTTCTTTGCCGAGAACTTTACCTACAATGATACTATCAACAATGTTGTAAAGTTGTTGAAATACATTGCCCAAAAGCATGGGGAGCGTAAAATTAAATATATGACGAGCTACGTTTCCAGTAGTGAAATCTTTCATTGGAAAATTATTGGATTACAAAGCTCCCTATTTAATTCGGAATCTCAAAATTTGCCTCTATATATTTAGAGCTGATTGATATTAAGTTGTTTTATTTTAGGTATGTTGAAGTCTATTTTAAAGCGCCAGAGAAGCTATAGGTTAAGTTCATCCTTTGATAGAGGATTTGTCTTTTATTTTTCAATACCTCAATGGTTGATATTACAATCTGAGGTATGGTACGACTTAGCCTTTCTTATTGTATAAGGAAAGGCTTTTTTATATATCGTTAATTATAAGGGGGAAGTATGTCTATTGAATTAATGCAGAATCGTTACACAACGAAAAAATACGATCCTTCTAAAATTGTTTCAGATTGTCATATCGCCCAATTAAAAGAGATATTACAATTGAGTCTATCTTAAAAGTCGATAAGGATAAGCCATTATTTGCTGTAGCTATTGGTTATAGAGAAGCTAATGATGAAAATAGACTCTCAAGAAGTCCAAAATTAAAATATAAAGTAATAATATAGTCTATTTCATCTTCTTAATGTTTTTGAAGAATACGTTTTTTTTATGGCTGTAGAATATTCAATATTATTTATTAATTATTTTAGGCTAAAGTGTAGAAATAATTAGCTCAGCTTTCTTGTTCCTGATTACTTAAGCCTGATACGCCTCCTGAGATAATAAATTTCATGGCTTCAGTGGGGCTGATATCTATCGTTTTTATTTGAGTTCTTGGTACGATAAACAGTTCCCCTGAGAAATTATAAGAATGAGGAAAATATACAGCTACTTTTTCCTTTTCGTTAAGTTTTGTCAAATCTTCTTCAGTTAAAAAACCTATTTTTTCAAGATTAGAAATAGGATTTACTAAAACAAGTACCGGCCGGTTAAATTTTTTCCCTTTTCCTACAAATGCGGAAAATAAGTCGTTGAATGCAGAATAGATTACTTTTAGCAATGGAACCTTATCCAATAACCTTTTAAACAGGAGTTGAAAGGGTCTGGCAATAATACTTTGTCCTAATATTCCAGTTAGAACTAACAATAATGCCATTACAAAAATTCCTAATCCAGGGATATCTATATCGAACAGCTTATGAAATGTTTTATTTACAAGATTATCAATAAAGCTGAAAATTAAATAGATGATATAGCTAGTGATCCCAATTGGAGCAATATATAGAATGCCTTGAAAGAAATAATTAACTAGTTTTTTCATGAGATCTTAATTTGGAAAAAGGTTAAGTGAACTTTACTTATTAAATTATATACAAAGCAATATTAGGCATAAATGCCAAATTACCCACCTTGTAGGGTGATTAGTTTCATTGGGGATAGGGTGATCTTCATGTGGAATTGATTTAGATTATGGGATGTATTCGCGTTCATAATACAATAATATCAGCTTTTTTCAACGAGACCAATTATTTCAATATTTGTTATAGCAAGAGCAAGGGGCTTACTCTAAAATTCAAGATCAAAAGGCTCTAGAGTCTTGGGATTGTTTTCACAAACAGAGTAACTCTTTACAAAATACTAAATATTTTTAATTCTTTAAACCTTGAATTATAATTGTACATTTTCTCAAAACATTTGTGTGATGGTGGTTATAATCTACTTGAATTCAGGCGCTTGGGTTGTTTTATGCTCTACTTCCAAGTCCACTTTATAATAAAATCAAAGCCTGAATTCGTACTCTGATTGGTTGCCTGTAAAAATAGTGAACGATAAAACTGGTATTCTATAGATATTTTTTCGGGCTCAATTGTTTTGTCCTTTTTATTTAAAGCAAAAGTGCGTTCGTAGCTCAGGAACAAATTATTGGTAATATATTTCCCAATGGATACACTGCTCTGGTTTCCTCCTCCTTTTCCTGAAATTTCTATAACATCAAGTCCAAGAGACGATTGTAAGGCATCTTTCATGACGGTTGAAATTTGTCCGATGGCTAAATCCTTGGCAATATCTACATTACTATTACTTGCAGATGCCGTTTCCCTAGTATCCAGCTGACTGGGACTTTTGTTAAAGAGGAGGTAGGAAATCGCATCTTTCTCCTCAATAGGACTGTCTTCAAGGAAAAACTCCACCTTGGGTTGAGATACTCGGCCCGATATATTTAGATTAAGTTTCTGCAACTGATTTTCGGGATCACGGAACTTATAGGCTATCTTAAAGTTCACGACTGGATTGATTTGTTGTCCTCCCGTCAGTGTAATTTTGCCTTCCTCCACTTCAAGCCTACGGCCGTAAATTTTATAGTAGCCTCGCTTAATATTCAAATCACCGAAGAAATCAATTTGTTCCCCCTCCTTTATGGCTTTGATCTTACCAGCCAGTTCGAAATTCATATTTTTCCCTTTCAACCAGGAATTGCGAGGGATTTCAATCAGGAATTGCCCGGTGAGATTCTTATAAATATCAGGAGTGACTTTAAGATTTGTATCCTTTTTCACTCTCTGTTGGTTTTGCAGTTCTATGGACTTTTCCTGAGCTTTTACAAGCAAAGGTTGATCCATATCCACAACGCTACTATTGTATTCTTTTAAAAGAATATCAGTATTTAGGAAAGAACTCAATATGGTCAGATTCCCATCAAACACAGAGTGCTTTGCATCGCCTTTTATTGATAAATCGGTATTTAATATCGCCTTTACCATTTCAGAATTAAGAGCCGTGAAATTTTCCCCTTTCAGTTTGATATCCATGTTTTTAATTGCATCATCACCAAGGCTGTCTATCTCTATTGCCCCCCTTACATTCAGTTTTCCTTCACCAGATAAAACACGAAGCGTATCAAGCAAAAAGAGATTATCCTTCAGCTGGCTGCGCATTTCAATCTGACTATAATCTATCCCCAATTTATTATAGATCACAACTCCTTTATTTAGTTTAAACTCTCCACTTAACTTAGGTTTCCTAATGGTATTGCCAATATCCATATCCATGCTTACCAAAGCTTTTGCCTCCAAGTCCCTTAGGGGTAGATAGGGCGCAAATTGGCCGAGGTCTAGTTCATTAATTTTAATTTTGGCATCCAGAGGTTTGTTTGCCCTGAAAACAAATAAGCTATCAGTAAAAGCAAAACGCACTGGAAGCTGAAGCTTTGCCGAAATGATTGGTTCAGTTTTTCGACTCAAAGTACTTGATAATGTAAATACTTCTTCAGCATATTTAAAAGAATTGGAAAAATGACTATAGTTCAATTGATCCATTACTGGTTGTGTAATTACAAGGCTGCCACCCGCGATAGGATTCTCTGCCGTACCAGCGATATCAAGTCCAAAATTTAATTT
Source organism: Ancylomarina euxina (assembly GCF_003863355.1). Classification (GTDB taxonomy): domain Bacteria; phylum Bacteroidota; class Bacteroidia; order Bacteroidales; family Marinifilaceae; genus Ancylomarina; species Ancylomarina euxinus. Next base: position 51,929 of record NZ_QQWG01000024.1, read on the forward strand.
CCCTGAGTATTGATAGGGCATTAATTTTAATTTTGAGAATTGGGAAAGATTCATGTTCGTAATAGCCAGATGCAGGTCCTGATTACCCCGGAAAGCAACAACGCCATCGACTTTTACGGCACTTTTATCCGAAGCGATCTCAAATTTTTGAAATTCGATGGAATCTTTTCCAAAATGAATAAAACTGTCGGAACCTCCTCCAAGCCAATGGTTGTTATAAATATTGAAGTCGATTTTAGGAAGATAGAGTGATGGGTTTTGCCCCATATGCCATTCGGATAAAATATTACCGTTTAGGCTGTCGGAAGCATGAAAAGCAAAGGAACTAACAACTTTCTCTTGATCTAAACTGCTCTGAAGTTTCATCATTTCAACTTCCAGGTTTTGGAAATGGGTATTTTTTATCTCAAGGTCTACATTACCCGAATATCCTTTATTGTAAAATGACAGATTGGCTTGTGTTTCAATACGATTTGCAGCGATGGAGTCATACTTCAACTCTTCCAATAGCAAACGGGTGTAAACGTGAATGCAGTCGGAAGGACCGGAAATATTAGTCTCAAGTTGTCCTGCAAAACTCAAATTCTCTTGTTTCAATGCGGAACTGAGCATTTGAATATCCTTGGTTTTTATATCAAGAGCAAGTTGGTTCGATTTCTTCCAGTGCCCTTTTCCACTGACCTCTCCCAAAACAAATGGGGTTTCTATCTTAAATCCCTCTAATAGGTACATCCCTTGTTTAACACTTAACTGCGCATCAAAATCATTCAAGGGCATACCCAAGAACGTTGATGAATCAACCTGCATCCGGATTTCAGTCATTAAGGAATCAGGGTTGATTCCTGTTCCATTGGCCTCAAATATTAGATTTATGTCGGATTGCAGAGTATCGTTTCGGGTAATTGTAGCAAGGTTGATGTTATCCACCTTACTCAAAATAGAGTAGGAGGGATTGGTAAATATTTGACTTATATCCATCGTAGTCTTCAAGCTTCCAAAGATCGTATTGGCTAACAGTTTTCCTTTTAAATTTTGCCCTTTCTTCTCTATTTCAGATGTGAAGTTTTCTAAGTAATAATTCCCAAAATTGGCATGTCCTATTTTCGAACCTGCATGCAGATATAAGTTCTGTAGGTTGATGGGGAATGAAGAGTTATCCAGCCAACTTGAATCACTCTTTGACTGAAAATGGCTGAGAGATAATAGGGCATTAATACTTGCCTCAGTATTAGATATGCCAAATTTTTGGGTTCTGATTTCTTCTATCCTGGCATTCGATTGAAAAGCCAACTGACTAAAAGGTCCGGACAGTTCACCATCCAATTCTCCCTTGAAATGTGTTATTGGCAAACCGAGAGTTTCCATGGTTTTTTCTATCTTTTCTGCCCGAATACTAAACCCCAACTGGTTTTGTCCAGAAAGGTGACCAGATCCTTGAAGGCTTGCCTTAAGATACGGAGTCTCAATATGAATGCCCTTAATCGTGTATTCCTCCTTTTTTATGCCAAATTTGGCATCTGCCAGTGAGATTGGCTGACCAAAAAGATGGGATTTTTCAGATTGAAGTTGAATGTCTGCTTTTATTTCACCGGGCAGTACGCCTTGCCCCTTGCCTTGTAAGTTCAGATTAATATTAGAGCTTAGCTTTTCATTCCCGATTAATGCTCCTATGTTGATTCTCAGCAGCTGAATTATAATATCATATTTGGGTTCTGAAAAAACGTCTTCCAGTTGGAATTTGGAAACCAGATCTCCGAAGATGGTTCTGCCCTCCAGACCTCCTTTAATTGCATCCTTTTCTTTATTTAAAGACAATAGTAAGCTATCTAGTTTGTAATCTCCATATTTCAAATCAGAAAACTGAGCTTTGCCGTACAAGCTGCCTTTTCGAAAATCGAATCCCTTGCCTTTAAATTGAATACTTCCCTTTGTGTTGGATTGCAATTTGGCCCTTTGGGTCCAGTACTCACCATTCAAACTATCCATTTTGATAAGGCCTTGGTAGGTCGGAATACTGTTTAAATCGGCTATTTGCCCCTGAATCTTAATACTCTGTTTATTCTGCGTGATATTACAATTGATATTGCTACTATTAGATTGATTCCTTAGCAGGAGCTCTATCCAGACTTCTCCATGAAGATCGGGCAGCCATTCATTCAGTTCATCAAAGTTGAGGGGGGATGCTTTAAAGCTGAGCTCTGAATAATAAGGCTTGTTGAGCGGTATGAATCCCCATGATTGTATAGCTGTAACCCCTAGCTGAAGTTCAAAATCTTGCCAGCTATAAACAGAATCAACAAGAGTTGCCTGAAACTTTAGCTGATCGATCTGAAGAGATGGCTGCTGTGAGGAAAGCTTGAAACGATCCAAATTAAGTTTCACACTGTTTGTAGCTATTTTGAAAGAAAGAGAAGCATCTAATTTGAGCGAGCGAGGAATCCTGCTACTTGTGTCACGAGTTTGAATGTTGGCTTCAAAATCTGTAACATGTACTTTTTCAAGATCAATTTTCCAGTTGAAAGATGTCTTCGTTGTATCCTTTTTGGCTGTTTCTCCCTGAGGAAACAATTTTTGAAAATTCCATAAGCTGTCACTACCTTCCTCCAGCTCAAGTCGAAGTCCTTTAAGATTGATCAGATCAAGCTTGATTTTTTTAGATAATATAGCCCAAGGGTTTAATTTGATCTCTAGTATACTCAGGCTGACCAAATCCTTTTCATCCTGTTCAATTCTTATCCCATTTACCTTAAAGTGTGATAGTGGGTTACCCTCTATGCTTTTTATAATCAGTTTCCCGTTCAGCTGTTGATTACCATTTTGGGATATCTTGGTGGCTATCCATTGGTTAAAGTTTCCGGTGGAAATGGTAAATAGCAATACAGCAAGAAGAATCAGAATTCCTCCCACTACAAAACCTGCTATTTTAAATATGCGTTTCATTTCTTTTTTTAATATTAAAAGGCATGTCCGATGGTGATGAAAAACTGGAGATTAAACTTTTCGCCCAATATTGGTGTTGCAAAGTCCAGTCGAACAGGTCCCACAGGAGTTTTTACACGTAAACCCAATCCTGCGTCATAGTTAAAGCTTCTTGGGTCAAACTCCCAGGGGTCTGACCAGACATTTCCCATGTCCATAAATGTAACTCCCGAAAAAATTCCAAAAAGAGGAAATCTCAACTCTAGACTATTCTCCAGCATACTGTTTCCACCCACTTTGTTGCCTCCTTCATTTATAGGAGAAATCTGGTGGCGCCCCCAGCCTCGCAACGACAAGGCTCCTCCTAAGAGAAACCGGTCTTCAATGGGTGTTTGACTATCACCTTGTGTAGGCTCAATTGTACCGACTTTCATTTTGCCTGCAAGTACGACTTCCTTTCCAAGCGGATAAAAACCGGCTAGCTCTAGAATGAATTTGTAGTAATGAAACTGGCTTTTGAAGCCAAGTCCCATATAGGTAGCCATAGTACCAAATTTCCAACCTGTCGATGGAGAAAACAACTTATTGGTTGCCCTACTGTTGTAGCCTAGGGTAACACCCGACTTAGTGTTATTTAGCTCCGCGATCTGATCCGTATTTATTGAAAGACTGGCCTCTTTCAGATTTACCTTATCCTGTCCGTAGGTATAGGAGATATAGGCAGATTTCTTTTTTGAAAAAACTTTCTGGAGGGTAAGGGATGTTCCCCACCTATCTACCTCATAACTCTCCTCTAGTTCTCTTGAGAAGAAAGGGTTCAGTATGAAATCCATATTTTTGCTCCACAGCTGAGGTTGTATGAATTTTGTTTCAATATTTAAAGGGATAAAATGAGAATGTTGCCCTTTAAAAGTAAGGCTTCGTCCACCCCCAAGAAAATTAAGGCGTTTCAGTAGGAGAGAGACTCTTAGCCTATCTTCGGTACCGTAACCTAATCCTGTTCTCAAAGACCAGCGTGGTAACTCCTTTACTTGGATATGAATGGGAATTCTGTTATTCTCCACACTATCCATACTAGCTCTTATGGTTACATATTGGAAAAGTCCCAGATCAAATAGTTTCTCCTGTGTTCGCTCCAGTTGTGTTTGTGTGAAAATTTCATTCTGCTTAAGCTTAATTTTTTTATTGATATAGGAACGGGAAATCAATGAATCTCCCTCTAACTTCATGGCCCCTACATATGATTTGTGTCCCGGTAAAATGCTATAGGTCACGTTAGCAGAAAGCTTGTCGGGGGACAAGGTAATGTCGGTGATAACCCGAATATAAGGGTAGCCTTTGCTGCTGAAATTATCGTAAATCATTTTTTCGGTGGCGATAACATCTTCATCTCTGAAGCGATGTTTTGTTTTTAGTTGGACCAACTTTTTTAGGGAATCTAAATAGGGTTGACCATTCCCGTTCTTAGGTATGTTCAAAAGAACCTTCCCAGTAAGAACTGCACTCCCTTCTTTTATTTTTATTGCTATATCGAGCTTTTTGCCATTACTAGTTGGTTTCAGATGATAGCTAATCACTGATTTCAAAAATCCACTCTTCAGGTAATATTTTTTCAGTTTTAGGATATCCTCTTCAAAAGTGAAGCTGGAAAAGCGCATTCTTTTATTCCAAAAGCTAATTTTTTTGCTAAAAGAGGGGGGCTTGGTATTCATTTGTTTAAGAAGAGATTCCCGTGATAGTGAATCATTTCCTGAGAAAGTGATTTTTCGGATAATAAGGTCATTCTGGGCAAAGCCATTCGTTGTCCCCAAAAGAAAAAATAGAAAGAATATGATGAAGTGGCGGAAAGGCATATTTGGAGTTGGTCGTTTTTGTTCTCTTCTAAAGATATGGAATTTAGTCTGAAGACTTACACTAGTTTGCCCAATGAAATTATTGAATTAAATAGTATTGTGATCACTCCAGAATTTAAAAGTCCATAATTGGGAAAAGATATTCAGAAAACAATAGGATAGTCAGTCTCTTAACAGTCTGATTATTTATCTGCATAAAACAAAGAGGGGGGCGATTCTTTGTGCTTACTGGAGTTGCTACATTTACTTGGACAGTGAGTTAAGGTATAATTATCTTAATAATTTATATCTTAGAAAATGGAAAAAGAGAGACGAAAATTTAGTAGAGAGTTTAAATTAAATGCTGTTGAGTTAAG
>NZ_QQWG01000025.1 GCF_003863355.1 Ancylomarina euxina
CTTAACTCAACAGCATTTAATTTAAACTCTCTACTAAATTTTCGTCTCTCTTTTTCCATTTTCTAAGATATAAATTATTAAGATAATTATACCTTAACTCACTGTCCAAGTAAATGTAGCAACTCCACACATTTATACTCGTCCTGTTACTTTTTACCCCACCCTTTTGAAAAAAAAGTCGCCATGTTACTTTTTAACCCGTCATGTTGAACATGGTGGATAAATAATTAACATGAGCATCAGAAAAGTAACATGGGCACTCATAAAGTAACATGGAGAGGCAAAAAAGCAGCAGTGGCAGGTAAAATTCGACATGGCGCTATCTAAATCAACATGGGGCTTTTATCGCTTATCAGATATAATCGAAAAAGACTTCCCCATTCCTTTTTAAATCTTAATAAAGCGCTTATTTTTGTGATCCATTTTTATAAGCGTTATTTTGAGTGGTATGGGTATTCCCTATCGCGAAACATACCATCTCCGCAAAGACTAAACCTTTTATTTAGTTTGTAAGCAAAATATCATGATGAGAGATAAGTACAAAGACATATTCGAAGCCGGAACCGATTTACCCTTGGTTGAGGACTTCTATACCATACAAGGCGAGGGTTACCACACGGGTAAGCCAGCTTACTTCATCCGTATTGGCGGTTGCGACATCGGTTGCCGTTGGTGCGACTCTAAAATTTCGTGGAACCCCAAAGAGCATCGTTTAATCTCGGTTGAAGAGGTTGTTCGAAAAGCTGTTGAGTCACCAGCCAAATCGGTTGTAGTGACAGGTGGTGAGCCATCGCTATACAATTTGGAGCCTTTGTGTTCGGAATTGAAGAAACACAATATCGAGAACTTCCTTGAAACTTCAGGGGCTTATGAGATCACTGGTGAGTGGGATTGGATTTGTTTATCGCCAAAAGCGAATAAAGCCCCGGTTGAAAGCTCATACAAAAAAGCAAACGAGCTGAAGTTTATCATCTTCGATTTGGAGAAAGATTTTGCTTTAGCTGAAGAGCATGCCAAATTGGTTGGTGATGATTGTCTGCTTTACCTTCAATCGGAATGGAGTCAGTACGTTCACAACATCAAAGCCATTGTGGAGTATGTGAAGAATAATCCAAAGTGGAATATTTCTTTGCAATCGCATAAGTTTATGCGTATTCCATAAGCAGAAATTCAAGCAGTACAAAAGATATAATGACCATGAATTAGACAGATAAATTTCTCTCTAATTCATGGTCATTCTTCATTTATTGCCTAATTTTCGGATTCAATTTATTATTATCTTAACACCCCTCTGTCCTTCGGACATCTCCCCTGAAAAGGGAGAAATAAAAAGTTAGAAATTAAATTTTTCCCTTTTAGGGAAAATGTTGGCAGACAAAAGGGTGTTTTTTTTGTTCAATTATGAATAAAAAAACTAATTACAGCTAGAAATAAATAATCACAAGCGTGAAGAAAACAATCCTTATTCAATATGCCATTCCAAAAGAAGGACTCAAAGCACTCAGTCAATCATTTGATCTCATTTATCCTGATAAAGACTGTTTCACACAAGAGGAAATGCTCAAGCACATTCCCAATTGCGAAGCCTTGCTTTCCATCTTTAATCAGCCCGTGAATGCAGACCTGATTGAAGCAGGAAAAAAGCTTGAGATTATTTCCAACTATGGTGTAGGCTACAATAATATTGATGTGGAGGCTGCGACACAGAGAGGTATTGCGGTTTGCAACACGCCCGAGGCCGTTTGTGAACCAACGGCAGAGCTCTGCTTATCGCTAATGCTAGCACTTACTCGACGAGTAGCTGAGTGTAACCATCGCCTTAAAACCGAAGCTGATTTCAAATGGGGTGTGATGCGCAATCTGGGCCAAACCCTAAGAGGAAAAACGCTAGGCATTATTGGTATGGGTAAAATTGGTAAATCAGTTGCGCTAAAAGCTCAGGCCTTTGGTATGAAAGTAGTTTATAACAATCGTACACAATTATCGGCCAGCAAAGAAGCAAGCTTGAATATTGACTATTTAGGCTTTGAAGACCTACTTAAAACTGCTGATGTCATTTCATTACATTGTCCTTTGAATGAATCGACACATCATTTGATTAGTGAAAAGGAACTTAAGATAATGAAGACTTCAGCATACCTGATTAACACGGCTCGTGGGCCTGTTGTTGATGAACAAGCTTTAGCTGTAGCCTTGAAAAATAATCTAATTGCAGGTGCAGGCTTGGATGTTTTCGAAGATGAACCCCACATCACAGAGCAACTAATGACACGTAATGATGTGGTGCTAGTGCCTCATATTGGAACGGCTTGTATTGAGACCCGAATTGAAATGGCTGAGGAAGCCGCACAAAACATATTGGATCATTGGGAAAAAGGGAAATCAAAGAATCAGGTTAATTAGATGATACGTTGATTAGAGAATGCGATGATTAGAGGATTTGGTGATGTGGATTTTTAAAATAATTTTCCACAAGTTATCTCAAATTACACAAATGGGTTTCTTATAAAACTGGATAATGAACGCACTTCGAAATTTAAGACGCGATAAATCGCGATCTCTACAGTTTATCTTTATTCCTTTATCCTTATCAACTTTAACCTTTACAATTATGGCAACAGAAATAGAACACAAATACCTCATAAAAGAAGATCTTCTTAATTTACCGGCTGAAGGGAATCGTATAGTGCAAGGCTACCTTTGGAGTGAAAAAAGCAAAAGTATGCGCATTCGCATCACTAAAGGCAAAGGCTTTTTAACTATCAAAACAGGAACAAATCCTTTATCGAGGTTGGAGTATGAGTATGAGATTCCATTGACTGAGGCCGAGGAACTTTTAGCTCAATGCGATAAGAAGATTGAAAAGTGCAGATTCATTATTGAGTTTGCAGGAATGAATTGGGAAGTTGATGTGTTTGAGGGAGAAAATAAGGGGCTGGTAATGGCTGAAATTGAATTGGAATCGGAAGATCAGGAATTTGAAAAACCAGAATGGTTGGGATTGGAAGTGACTCAGGATAAACGCTACTTAAACGTCAATCTGATTAATCAGCCAATTAGCTTATGGTAGATTAAGCTCCACGACATTCTGCGTCGTATCTTCTACCACAGGAGGGTTTATAGCATCGTAAAGACACTCTTGAATTTTTGTTCTAACGTCCATTTGCATCAGCTTGGTATTCCAATCATCAGGGAAAACACGATTCGAGAGAAATACATAGACCAAGTCATAGTCTGGATCAACCCAAACCAAGGTTCCTGTATAACCGGAATGTCCAAAACTATTAGGTGAAGCTTTTGTTGTGGTTGGTCCATTGGTATCGGTACGATCCAAAAAAGGCTTATCAAAACCGATTCCTCTTCTGTTTTCACCATCAGGATAAGCTCTCGAAGTAAATTGCTCCAAAGTTTCTGGTTGAAAAAAAGTTACGCCACCATAGGAACCTTTTTGCAAATACATTTGCATGAGCTTAGCCACATCAGTCGCATTACCAAAAACTCCAGCATGACCAGCCACACCACCCAACATCGCTGCTGTCGGATCTTGGACATAGCCTTTGATCAACTGCTTTCTGAAAAACTGATCGTTTTGAGTGGGAATAATACGTGACAAACTAAAACGCTGACGAGGGTGATAGCCTAAAGTTCCTGCCCCAAGCTTGCGATAGATATTCGTTTTCACATAGCTTTCCATACTACTAGTTAAATGCTCTTCAAACATTTTCTTAAGTAAGATAAAGCCCAAGTCACTGTATTTATAACCATTGGTTTCACTATAATCAGTAGCCAGAATCTGCTTGTAGATGGTATCACTAAATCCCTCGTGAATATACATATTCTTCGCAATCTGAACAGGGAACTCTTTTGAAGCACTTGCATTAAAAAGCCCCTTACGGAATCGATAATTTTTATTGGCAAAAAGATGATTCCCAAGCCTTACTCTATAGATCCTTGAAGAGTCACAACTATATAAATCACGACGTAAACGAGCCGTATCTACCGCCTCTCGATGGAAAGGTTTCCAAGGAAGAAGTCGGGCTTCGTGGGCCAATATCTTTCTCAGGACCAAAGTATCCTTATTAGTACCCTTTGCAGCTGTTAAATAATCGCCCAATTGGCCATCAATATCGATCTCCCCTTCATCAACCAACTGCATCAGTATAGGCAACGAAGCAGCCACTTTGGTTACCGATGCCAAATCATAAATATCGGTAGTTTTTACATCCACATTCTTTTTATAAGTGTGATATCCATAAGCTTTATTGTGAATGATTCGTCCCTTATGAGCAACTAAAATCTGGCAGCCAGGTGTTGCCTCTTGCTCTATAGCGTCATAAACTATAGAATCAATCTTCTTGAATTGTGAACCATCAAATCCCGTCTGACCCGGCAAAGCGTATCCTAATCTGTTTTTTTTTGTATCCTGTCCTGTTCCTTCAGGAATGTCCTTATTAACCGAAACCGGCAAGCGACCTTTAGCTCCTATTCCACCAAAAATAATTTGAGCTGATGCCTTTTGAGTTTCTTCATTGTCCTCATATGAAACAAGAGTTGCCTCTAGTCTATCCAGTTTTTTATAGAAATCCAGCGCATAAGGACTAGCAAACAAATCGAAAATAACCTTCTTCCTTTTCGAAAGGTTACTCACAAATGAAATGGTTTGGTCTGTTACACCAAACTTTTTAGAGGCTCTTAAATTGCTATCGTGCTTGCTGACAATGACCAAATTGTAGGACTCCAGATTTTTCAAAAGCGTATTGTATTGCTTTTGTGAGGCATTCTTATCAATCTGATAAAAATCAATATCGGTATAACGACCTATATACTCTTGAAAATGGTTACGCTTATGAGCTCCCATAGCTACAGAAGCAATTCGTAAGGTATCCAATCGTTGCAGAGGCAATAAGTCATTCTTATTGCTCACCACTGTCATAGCATTCTCAATCAGCATGCTTCGTAAAATCATTCCCTGCTGCGTATTCAATCCTGACCACAAACGATCTGATGAAACAGGCTTATACTGGTTTAATCCCAACCAATACTTCGTTTTAAGAATTTTTAAACAAGACTGATTGATATTCTCCTGAGATAGTTCACCTCTGGCAATGGCTGCCATTATTTCTTTGATGGCCTTAGGCACATCTTCTGAAAATAAAAGGACATCGTTTCCTGCAATAGCTGCCTTGGCATCAACCTCGCCTGGCTTATAAAATTTACGAACACCTTGCATATTCAAAGCATCGGTAAAAACCAAGCCTTTAAAACCCAACTCATTTTTCAATAAATCAGTTACGATAGGTCGAGAAAGGGTCGCGGCTTTTGCCTCTTTGTCAAGAGCTGGCACATTAAGGTGAGCAACCATTATACCCCCGATGCCAGCTTCAATAGATTCTCTGAATGGGTGTAATTCTAAATCATCAAGCTCTTCTCTTGAGCGACCGACAATGGGTAAATCGTGGTGAGAATCTTTATCTGTATCACCATGACCTGGAAAATGTTTTCCAACGGCTACTACGCCTCCAGATTGCATACCTCTGGCAAAAGCAATACCTTTTTCTGCCACATTCACTTTGCCTTCTCCATAAGAACGTGAATTGATGACTGGATTCTTTGGATTACTATTGATATCCAGAACGGGTGCAAAATTAACATGTATACCCATTCGACGACATTCAACCGCCATCTCCTTACCTAACATGAAAAGTAAGTTGGTATCCTGAACGGCTCCCATTGTAATCTGCTGCGGGTATTTGAGTGTTTGCGTCAATCGAGCGCCCAAGCCGTATTCAGCATCCATTCCAATCCACAAAGGCAAAGTCGATTTACTTTGATATATATTAGTCAGCCGAGCTTGCTCCTGAGGAGTGCCTTGAAAAAAGATTAAGCCTCCAATTTGATAATTTTCAATCAGATTCAATATCATTTTTTCCTCGGCAGAGGTTTTGTTGGAATAGGCCGCCACCATAAACAGCTGGGCAATTCGCTGCTCCTGGTTCATTCCCGACATGATAGAATCCGCCCAAGCAGTATCTGTTCCATAAATTGAACTCAGAGGCTGTGAACTTACAAAGTCAGACTGTGCGATACTTGACAAACTCATAAAACAGAAAGTAGCTAGGACTAAATGTTTTAAGTTTGGAATCTTTAAAATCATATTCAATAAAAGGATTTAATTAGACTTGATATTTCTAATTGTTGAAGTATCTAACAAAAATAGAAATCCCAATTAGAATAAAATAGGAAAAGCCAAGAATAATATCAGAGAAGGGGAAAATAAAAAAAGGGGCTGACGACCCCTTTTTTATTACTTACAACTAAACCATATTTAAAACTCGATCGAATGATACAAGCACTAATATGTATTTTAACATCTTAAAGATGTTCAAGCTAAAAGAGGAAACTACACCTCTTTTGAACTCTACTTTCGTAAAAGTATTCGATAAGGACATGATATGCAAGTGTCAAGTTTGTCAAGTTTGTGACACTGAACATAAATACATCTTCTTCGATTTCGAACACTAGAAACATAAGCATATATATACCAAGCCTTACAGACTCTTAATAAAAAAAACCACTTGGAATTATCGTAAATAAAAGCTACATTTAAGAGTCTTGCAAAAAAATCCCATTTCTAACTTAAATTCATTTCCTATGAGAATATTCATGATTATTTCCATTTTAATTCTGAGTCAATTCTCTATTTTGGCACAGAATGAAGTTGACATCAAATCTCAATTGAAAACCAATGGGGACTTGCAATTTGAACTTCAGCTGGAAAGTCAGCCATTCCAATTAGAAACATTTCACAATTGGATACAATCTACTAATCACTATGTATCAGGTGAAATTGTACGAATCAATTCGAAGGAATTTATTTACAAAGGAAAATCACATATCTATTTGAGTCAAAAACCTTCAACTTTTCAAACGGAGATTTTATTCACTCTCCATATTTCTAAAAGCAATGAAGGCACTCATTATGTCCTAAAGGATATTCATTACAAATCGATTCCTGAGTATGGAAAACAAGGGACTCCAGCTTTTCACACTTATTGCTCTGATTGGTTTACTCACAAAAAGCTTTATAAGAAATCTGGTAAGATGAAGTCACTCAATCAAAACCTGATGAAGAACTCAACAGAATTTGCTGAAGAACTGATACTCTCTTGTATCGATTAAAAAGTCATTGCATATAACTAAAGAAGATGTCAAAAAGTTTTTGGCACCTTCTTTTTTTATTGTCTCGTCTTAAAAGAGTCTAACACAAAACACTCACAAAATTCTCATAATTATCAGGACAAATATTTCAATATGTCCATTCTGAAAATTGTGTCAGTATGGAAAATTTATTTACTTTTTCAGTCAACTTCTTTTCTTAGTTAGGAAATCTATTTCTTCCCAACATACCTGATTACAGAAGCGACACCTTGATGAAACTCACCTTCAGAAAGCTCTACATCCAATTCTTGCAGCTTTACTGTTTTTAATTCTGAAAAATCATCCAATAAATTCTCTTTTGAGAAAAGCATACCTACTTGTCCTGGTCCTCCGGATTTCTTACCCAACTGCTCTTTCGAAAAACCTTCAAGAATCAAAACACCGCCAGGTTTCAAATATTTTGTGATCAATTGATGGTAATCTTTTCGCTTGTTCTCTGGTACATGTGCATAGATTAGAGCAATACAATCGAAGCTCTCTTTTTCAAAGCTGAAATCCTCAAAACCTGCAAGCTCATAATCAATATCAACCTGATTCTTCCTAGCTAATTCCAGTGCTTTCAATCGTCCCTCTTTACTTAGATCGAAGGCCGAAACCTGCCATGACTGGCTTGCTGCAAAAACAGCATTTCGTCCTTCTCCCTCAGCAGGAAGTAGTAGTCGGCCAACACTTAATTTCTGAAGTTCCTCCTTAAAGAACAGATTAGGATCAATACCATAAACAAAACTTTCGCTCGAATAGCGTTCATCCCACATTTCACTTTGTGATTTATCCATCTTATTCCCTTAATTTTTGAACAGCTTCTATAATTGCCTTTGCAGCTTGATCAATTTCATCTTCAGTACTGTATTTACCTACTGAAAAACGAATGGTCCCCATGGCATAAGATTGGTCTAAATTCATAGCCGCCAGTGTTGCTGACACCGAAATTGAATCGGTATGACAGGCAGCACCAGCTGATGCTGCAACCTGAGGCAGGTTAGATAGAAGCGTATTCGCTACGATATTTTTGAATGAAACACTTAAGGTGTTAGGCAAACAGAAGTCTGTATTTCCATTAAACTGAATATCATCAAGAACCGATAATGCTTGTTTCATTCGATTAACCAAAGATTTATCGTGAACGAAACTTACTTGCAAATTGGCTTTGGCTAATTTGGCTGCCCTACCCAAACCTACAATTTCCAAAACATTCTCTGTGCCTGCTCGTAAGTTATTTTCATGATCGGCTCCATGCATCAACTTTTGCAATTTAATGCCCTTTGCTATATACAAAGCGCCTATCCCTTTAGGCCCATAAAACTTATGGCCTGCAACAGTCAGCAAATCAACACCTAATTCTTGAATATCAACAGGCACTTTTCCAACTGCCTGAGCACAATCGGTATGAACAGCAATGCCATGCTTTTTTGCCAGTTCACTTATCTCAGTAATAGGCTGAAGGGTTCCAACCTCATTATTAGCATACATGACTGAAATCAAAATGGTTTCCGGACGAATAGCCGCTTCAAGATCTGAAAGCTGAACGCGCCCCGTATTGTCAACGGGAAGATAAGTCACTTCAAAACCTTCTGTTTCCAGATATTTACAGACCTCGCTAACAGCGGGATGCTCAATGGTAGAGGTGATGATATGATTTCCTTTGCTTCTATTTGCAAAAGCATAGCCTTTTAGTGCATAATTATTAGACTCCGTTCCTCCACTGGTGAATATCAATTCCGAAGCTTCGCAATTGAGCAAAGCTGCCAATTGTTTACGCCCCTTCTCCACCGCTTTTTTACATGCCCTACCGTAAGTGTGAGAACTGGATGGGTTCCCAAAAAAATCATACAAATAAGGTCTCATCTCATCAGCCACTTCTTTTGCGATTGGTGTCGTGGCATTATAATCCAAATATATCGGTTGCATAGCTTATATTATTTTAAGGTGTGTTTTCTATTTCTGGTTCTATTCTGTTTTTAATGGGAAAACAATTTAGAAGTACTTAAGGCACTTTAAATACTTTAGCCACTAATTATTATTTCTTTATGACTTTGAATTCAGTTCTACGATTCATCGCCTTTCCTTCTTCAGATTGATTATCTCCTATAGGTTTTGTTGACGCATAACCTTTATAAGTCAAACGATTTTCGGAAATACCTCTCTCAATTAAGGCAGTATAAACAGCCTTAGCTCTATTCTCCGATAAGCTTATATTTTGAGTCTCAGAACCTGTAATATCAGTATGACCAGAAATTTCAACACTGATACTATGATTCAAAACCAGGAACTCATAAAGGCTGTTTAACTCGCTATCTGACTCAGCTTTGATTTCCCAGGAATCTGTTTCGAAGAAGATATTTTTCAGAACGACTTCTTTTCCGATCTGAATTCGCTGCAAAGCAATATCTTTTTTCTGAGGCTGATCATCATTTCCCGTTTTCATTTGAAAATGCTCGGAATAGAACAAGTAACCATCAGCCTCAGCATGAAACAGATAATCTTTCCCCTTCGGCAAACAAACAAGATACTCACCTTCTTTTCTATCTGATTTCACAAAGGCAATCGTATCACGAGAGTCAATATCCAAAAGAACTAATGATGCCGCTAATGGCTTCTTCGTTTCTTCATCAAAAACATGTCCTTTTAGATAGCTAACCTTGGGTGGATGCAATTCGAGTGGCATTTCAAATTCATAGATGTCACGACCTTTGCCAGCGACCCTATCAGATGAAAAATAAGCCTTATCGCCTTTTGCATTGATAATTAAACCGATTTCATCATTATGTGTGTTTATGGGATAAGACAAATTCTTTGGCACGGACCATTGTCCATCAGCTGATCGATCAATCTGGAATAAATCATAAGCCCCCATACCAACTAAACCGTCAGAGGCAAAAACCAGGTAATCGTTACTGGCATGGATAAAAGGTGACATCTCATTTTCGGAGGTGTTTATTTTCAAATTCTCTGCTTTAGACCATCGCTGCCTTCCATCTTCCAAAATCTCAATCAAATTGGATTTCCATATGTCCATCTTCCCCTTTCCTGATTTACGATTGCTCACAAAATAAAGGCTTCGTCCATCAGAAGAAATACTAGGCTGAGCCTCCCATGCTCTTGTATTGACATTTGCGCCACAATTTATAGGCTCCGACCAGGTATCACCTACTTTTTTTGAGTAGTAGATATCACAGCGTCCTTTACCATCCACTCTTCCGTTGGCTGTAAAATACATGAAACGCCCGTCTGCCGTAATGCTCTGTGCACCTTCATTCCCACTTGTATTGATTCTCTCTGATAAGGCTTTAGCATTCGTCCATAAATCATCCTCATTCTCAGAGTAACACAAATCTTCCTGAAAAACGGCTTTATGGTTTCTACCTATTTTCCCGGTTGGAAGAAGACGCGTAAAAATTAGAGTCTGCTCATCAGCCGTTAAACTTGGCCAATATTCATCAGCCTTTGTGTTTATTGAATCGCTAATGCTTTGCGCATTTAAGTCCTTTGGATTTTTTAAAGCCTCAATGGCAAACTCACAGCATTTGATTTTATGCAGACTGAGGTTTCGATTTCTATTTGATATTTTTCCAATATTTAAAAAAGCACGGTATGTAGCTGAGGCCTCCTCATATCTCCCATCCTTTAAATATGCATTAGCAAGATTAAAGAGCGCATTGGGGAAAAAGTTGGCATCTATAGCAATAGCCTGTTCATACATAGCGATCATCTTTGTATCATCCCCTTTATCACTATAAAGATCTGCAGAAAATAGCAGGGCTTCAATAAAACGACTATCTCGTTCTAACGCTTTCACGAGAAAAGATAAGGCCTCATCAGACTTTCTCAGCCTGCTGGATTCCTGAGCTATTTTATAGTATCTAATGGCTTTTTTATCTTCAGTGGAATATTTTTTCTGTGCTGAAAGTCCAAAACAAAAACTCGAAAGAAGGAGAATTAAAATGATGCGTTTCATGATCTGGTGTTATAAAATCTAAACAATACTTATCTGTGACAAACCTCAATATAAGGACAAGTTCGACAAACATCAACATCCTCAACTTGCGTAAAGGGTATATCAGGATTAAAAATCTCTTCCAGAAGATCAGAAAAACCATCTAAGAATTCCTGCTTATAGGCTAAATAACTCCCAACAGGAACGCCCTTAGCTCTCCCCTCTTTTTGCTCAAGTACACACGAGAACTTCGGATTAAAAATCGACTTTAAGCCATAAACATTAGGCGATATAGCTAAATCTTCGCCATGTTTCATGTCGTAGAACAAACAATACAGCAGGGTTTGAAAAGCGGCCTTGTTTCTCTTTTTATTCTCTGAGTCAAACAGAGATTCAATATCCTTAAAAATTAGCTCTGCCGCACCTGTTTTATAATCAATTACACGAATTGTATTCTCAACCTGATCAACCCTATCGATGATTCCTGCAATATTAACCTTTCTACCATCGGATTTTAGAGGGATTTGTATCTTATAACGGCCTTCTACAGCAATCATTTTGAAAGGAGCAAATTCAGAATCAACTTTCAATAACCTATCGATAAATTTTAAGATGATATTAAATATCAGACGATTCCTACCAGTAACTTCAACAGATTTCTCTTTATCTAAGTTGAAATAAAGTTCTTTAAAGGCATCTTCCAGAATTTTGTTTTGCACCTTTTTATTTTTTCTTAAGCCTTCAAGATCAGCCTTACTTATTGTCTTGCCAATATAGGGCTCATACAATTTCTCCATTGCCTGATGAAAAAGATTTCCAAACATAGGCGGATCAATTTCCTCAAGAATAGTATCAGGCTCTTTCATCCCTGCCAAATAGCGATAATAGAATCTCAAATTACAGCCCATATACGAATTTAGTGCAGAAGGTGAAAAGCTTCTCTTATCGCTTACACAGTATTCATGAAGCTGTTTCAGTATCCTTTCATTTTTCGCAATACTTATGGGTTTTGCATTGGTAATAACAATATCGTGTGAAGGGTGCTTTTCTTCAATCTTAAATACCGATTCGTATTTAAGTTGGTAAAGAAAACGACTCATTTCACCCGTTCTAATCCCATCACTTTGTGTACTATATAATAACTTGATTTCTTCAGGTCTCTGAATTAATCTATAGAAATAATAGGCAAAAATGGCATCCTGATGGTCGATGGTTGGCATACCAAAGCCCTGACGCAAATGATAAGGAACAAACGAATTGGTGGTTCCTGTTTTAGGGAGCTTTCCCTCGTTCATAGAGAGGACTATAATCTTTTTAAAATCGAGTAAACGCGTTTCAAGTATACCCATTACTTGCAATCCTGCCAATGGTTCCCCCTCAAAAGGAATACTCAATGACTGAATCATCTTATCCAATAAACGATAAAAAGTATCGAGCTTAATCTCAATCTTATGCTGATCCAACAGTCCCGTCAATCGTTTTATGGCTAAAAACAGATGGTAAATATATTCACGCTCAATCTTATCTAAACGTCCCTCATCTTCTTTATCCAGATCGAGGTTTTTATAAATTGCTTGCAATAAATCAAGCAGGTAGGAAGAAACTTGTTCGACTGATTTTAAGGGGATGAATAGTTTTTCAATGACCGGATCGCCAACAAGAATTACACGATTAACGTGTACCCAATTGCTCTTTATAATTTGCTGAGCTAAACGATCTGCCAATTCTGGATTAATCGCATTCAGATATTGATGATTCAGAAGCGCCAAGACTTGTTTGTGATGAAATACAAATCCTGAACCTTGCTGACGTCCACCCTTTTGCAAATCGATAATCAAGCCTAACAAACTAGCGACAGGAGTGTTCTTTGCTGGATATCCCATGGTTACGTTCACATGCTCCACATTTTTTGGAATCGAATTCAAAACTGGTAAAAGCAATTCCTCATCAGCCAAAATAACGGCTGTCTCTTCCAATTTCACATCCTTCTGCTCAGCATATTCCTTTAAGTATTGATGAGCAAATTTTGCTTGTCCAACTTCTGACGAAAGTGAAATAAACTCTATTGGCTCTCTATCTGCAACAATATTCTCAAAAGAAATTTGACTCTCTGGTGATGGAAATCGTCTTAAGTTATCACGCATAAACAAGCCGGCTTCATGATAAGGATTTTTCACATACGACTTATCGTAATCCCAATAGAATTCGGCTTGCTCTCTTTCTTTAAGGCATGAAAAGATATCCTTTTCGCATTTATTCAGAGCATTGAAACCCGCAAAAATGATTTTCTCATATTTAATATCAATTTCCTTCTTCTCCAATTTATCAACCACCAACCTGCTTGCCATTCCCTCATAAGCTAAATCTTCATTTTCCAACTCTTCTCTTAAGTTGGAGTAAATGGTAAATAAAGATTCCCAAACGGAAACGAACTGCTGTTGATGCTCTGATAGTTTTTCAGGATTGAAAGTGCTCCAAAAAGAACGAATGGCTTCAATCTGTTCCTCATCCAGATAGTCAAAGATGTTTTCGATCTCTTTCTCATCGGCCAAATTTTGAAATAAATGTTTCGCATCGACGCGATATTTATCCAGATCATCAAAATCACCCAAAATCATCTCACCCCAGTGATAGAATTCATCAAAGGTTTCTTCTGATTTACAAACAGAGCAATAGATTTTATACAAACGACACAATAGAGCCAAATTATCCTCAACCATCAGTGGAGACCATTTCTTTATCAGGTCATTAATAGTTAGAACCTCTGGTGAAAAAGTGGGTTGTTCAACTAATTCGTTAAGGTATTTTGAGAAAAATAAGCCTGCACGACGATTGGGGAAAACCAACAAACAATTGGATAACTGATTGCCATATCGCGTGTATAATTCGTTTGTAACTTGTTGTAAGAATGAGGACATATATATATTGAAGATGTATGTGTTTAAATTTGACTTTAGACGCGACTAATCGCGTTTCTAACGTTATTTTTTTCTTTCTACTTTAACCTTTTTACTTTATCCTTGTTTTCTATTTACTGTAATCAAAAACCCAATCAATTTCTTTTGATTCAGACATACCGTTGGGGTTACATCCAGGTTTTCCTTCAGGAATTTCAACGCCTAACTCTTTATAATAATCGACCCAGACAGAATGAAAGGTTCCTGTTTTAGAATCTTTAAAGGTCATAGCATTTAATCTGAAAATTTCCGATCCATCACCAGAATGTTTAAACATCTCATAAATTAATTCAGAACAGTAATAAGTTGAATCAGACATGATATATATAGGATCGTAAGGTAAACCAACCAGACTTTCCCCAAACCTAATTGCCTTTTCAATTCGAGCGCGATGTTGTTCTTTAAGTCGAGCCACACGTACCTTAGGCATTCTATCTAAATTAAGGCTTCTTGTTAAAAAGCTATCCAGAGAAGTATATTGCACTGCATCACCAATAGCCTCCAAAACGACTAAAGAACCATCAAGCTTTGGTACTATGATTCCAACATGAGAAAAACTCATGGACTTTTCTTCTGCTGTTACCTCTTCAATAGCGTCAGACAAAGAACTTCCATCCAAATCTTGGAATAGCAGATCACCTGCTCGTAATTCAAAAGTTTTTGTTGAGTTTTGGTTTCCACAAGCAAAAAGAAATAGTGAGAAAATCGCAAGAACAAAACATGATATATGGCTGGTTTTCATAGGATAGTTATGGTTAAAAAAGAATAGATTTTTTATCTAGCTCAACCAAAATTAATCAATTAGAATTAGCCATCAAATATTGAAGGATAAACTATCCTATAAACTTGAAAATCGAAGAGCTTATCCACTGATAGAAAACCTCTATGTGCTGATTAAAAAAAAAGATGATTTTTTTATCTTTTAATCCTTTATAAACATTCGGATAAAACTCAATTTTAATACATTTGTTAGTGTACAGGCTTTCTTAATTATTTTTTATAATTTAATACATCTGTTTATAGACAGGAAAGGAGCTTTAAATATTTAAATAATGGATATTAAAACCATCCTCTAAATAGTCTTAAAGTCATTACATCCTGTAGATTGAATTGAATCAAAACAAAGAAAACAAAACTTGACCCAACAACTTAATACTTTTATGGATAAATTCAGTTTTTTAGGTAATAGCGAAATCGAATACATCGATGACTTATACCAATCCTATAAAAAAGACCCTAATTCGGTTGAAGAATCTTGGCAAAAATTTTTCCAGGGCTTCGACTTTGCTTCTGAAAAATTCTCAAGCAAACCTCAAACAGAAAACATAAGCACTCTTCCTGCTGAGTCGATGAGTAAAGAATTCAATGTGATTAACTTGATTCAAGCTTATCGCCAAAGAGGACATTTGTTTACTAAAACCAACCCCGTTCGTGTTCGACGTAAGTATTTCCCTACTCTTGACATTGAAAACTTCGGGCTTTCTCAAGCAGATATGGAAACCGTTTTTCAAGCGGGTAGTGAACTGGGAATTGGTCCATCAAAACTTAAAGACATTCTGGAGCATCTTCAGGAAACATATTGTCACTCTGTTGGCGTTGAGTATCTCTACCTACGTACGCCTGATAAAGTAAAATGGCTGCAAAACAAGATGGAAATCAGCAGAAACAAACCAAATTTCACCGATGAACAACGCAAGCATATCTACTACCATTTAAAATTGGCGGTTGGTTTTGAGAATTTTATTCATAAGAAATTCGTCGGACAAAAGCGTTTCTCCCTTGAAGGAACCGAAACTCTAATTCCTGCACTTGATGCCTTAATTGAAAAAGGAGCTCAGTTGGGAGTTGAAGAGTTTATTTTTGGTATGGCACACCGTGGTCGTTTGAATGTTCTTGCTAACATTATTGAGAAACCTTATGAAAATATCTTCAAGGAATTTGTAGGTGAAGAATTTGAAGATGATATTGCACTTGGTGATGTAAAATACCACTTAGGCTATGGTAATACAGTTAAAACCGATGATGGTAATGAAGTGAAGCTTCATTTAACACCCAATCCTTCGCACTTAGAGACTGTAGGAGCTGTAGTTGAAGGTATCTCTCGTTCGAAAATTGATAATGATTACAAGGGGGATGAAAACAAACTGGTTCCTATCATCATTCATGGTGATGCCGCAATTGCTGGTCAAGGTATCGTTTACGAAACCATTCAGATGGCTGAACTTCAGGCATACAGAACTGGCGGAACGATTCATTTGGTGATTAATAATCAAATTGGTTTTACAACAAACTACCTGGATGCCCGTTCGAGCACGTATTGTACTGACGTCGCTAAAGTAACCCGATGTCCTGTGTTCCATATTAATGGTGACGATGTTGAAGCTCTGATATACACAATTGGCTTAGCAATGGAATACCGTCAGGAATTCAAAACGGATGTGTTCATTGATATTTTATCGTACCGAAAGTATGGTCATAACGAAGGTGATGAACCTCGTTTTACTCAACCTTTATTATACGATCAAATTGCCAAGCATAAAAATCCAAGAGATATTTATGGTGATTACTTAATCAGCAAAGGGATTTACAAACCTGAAAATATTAAGGAACTCATTACAGAATACAACAACAAACTCAACGAGAAGTTTGATATTTCAAAAAATATTGAAAAGCTTTACATTCAGCCATTCTTAGGGGATAATTATAAGGACATCCGCTATTCTAAAGATGCTGATTTTGTAGAAACGCCGGCTTTCAAAACAAAGAAAAGCAAACTAATTCAATTAGCTGACAAAATAACGACTCTACCAAAAGACGTCGAGTTTTTCAAAAAAGTAGGCAAGTTGATGGCTGATCGTAAGAAAATGGTTAGCGAAGATCGCTTAGACTGGGCGATGGGAGAACTCCTGGCCTATGCAAGTCTGGTCGATGAAGGACATGGAGTAAGAATTAGTGGTCAGGATTCGGAGCGTGGAACTTTCTCACACCGTCATGCATCACTAACAATTCACGATTCTGCACAAAAGTATTTTCCGTTAAAACATGTTAGCGAGAATCAAGCACCCTGTCATATTTACAACTCACATTTGAGTGAATATGCCGTTCTGGGTTTCGAATATGGTTACGCGTTAGCACACCCTTCAGGCCTTACCATTTGGGAAGCGCAGTTTGGTGATTTCCATAATGTGGCTCAAGCCGTAATCGACCAGTATATCAGTGCTGCAGAAGACAAGTGGGGTGTTAAGAATGGTCTGGTTCTTCTCTTACCACATGGTTACGAAGGACAAGGTGCCGAGCATTCAAGTTCAAGAATTGAGCGTTTCCTTACGCTTTGCGCCAACAACAACATGCAAGTGATTAACCCGACAACACCAGCCAATCATTACCATGCTTTGCGTCGTCAGGTTAAGCGAGATATTAGAATTCCTTTAATATGCTTTACCCCTAAGAGTTTATTGAGAAACGCCAACTGTGTTTCAACAATGGACGAATTAGCTGAAGGCAGATTCCAGGAAGTGATTGATGACACGAATGTGAAAGCTGAAGAAGTGAGTCGCGTGGTATTCTGTTCGGGCAAAATCTATTACGATTTGCTAGCTAAGAAAACGGAACTCGATGCTCAGGATGTGGCTCTGATTCGTATCGAACAGCTATATCCTTTCCCACAAAAGCAGGTTGATGCTGTGTTGGCACGCTACCCTAAAGCTCTTCTACACCTATGGGTACAGGAAGAACCTGAAAATATGGGCCCTTGGCAATTTATTAACTACAACATTAAGAATGTGAAGTTGACACCAATAGCACGACTAGCTAGTGGTAGTCCAGCAACAGGTCTTGCTAAAATTCATAATATTGGACAAAATGAGATTATCCGTAAAGTTTTTAGAAGATGTGATTGTGACAGAAAATTAAAATATTGTGGTTTACAATGTGTGGTTGGTAGCTCGAAAGAAGATATCCACCGCCAACATGAATATTTCCAAGACAAAAAAAGTAAATTACTGATGTAGTTTAATTAAAGGAAAAAGTATCGAAGGTTAAAGGCTAAAGTTTGAGAAAAAGGAACAAAAACAAAACAACAATAAATAATATCAAAACATGCTTGAAATAAAGATTCCCAGTCCGGGAGAATCCATATCCGAAGTTGAAATTGCCAATTGGTTTGTAGCCGATGGTGATATTGTTGAAAAAGAACAGGAGATTGCTGAAATCGAATCTGACAAAGCAACACTTACACTTGTTGCCGACGAGGGAGGTAAAATTTCGATCAAAGCTAACGAGGGCGATACAGTCGCAGTTGGATCAGTTGCTTGTACCATTGACACGAGTTTTGCTAGTACAGCAGCATCATCAAGCCCAAAGGCTGAAGCCAAAGAGGAAGCTCCTAAGCAAGAAGCAAAAACGACTGAAGCTACACCTATCAAATCTTCTGATGAATTTAAGGATGTTAAGATTTCTCCTGTTGCTAAAAAGCTGATGGAAGAAAACCAACTATCTGTTGATGATGTGATTGCTGGTCTTCACCGATTATCGAAGAAAGATATTGAGCAAGTTATTGAAAATAAAGGACAGGCTCCAGCAGCTTTGGCACAGCCAGAACCTGTTGAACGCAATATTGATCGTAAGAAAATGAGCAATCTTCGCAAGAAGTTAAGTGCTCGTTTGGTGTCGGTTAAGAATGAAACAGCGATGCTAACAACCTTCAACGAAGTTGATATGTCAGCTGTGATGCAACTGAGAAAGAAATACCAGAAGCAATTTGTAGAGACTCATGATATCAAACTAGGTTTTATGTCCTTCTTTACCAAGGCTGTGAGTATTGCCCTGAAAGCACACCCTGCCGTTAATTCAATGATGGATGGTGATGAGATTATCACACCAAACTATATGGATGTAGCTATGGCCGTTCAAACCCCAAAAGGTTTGATGGTTCCCGTGATTAGGGATACTCAAAATCTTAGTTTAGCAGATATTGAAAGAGAGTTAATGCGATTGGCCAATAAAGCGCGTTCAAGTAAAATCAGTTTGGACGAGATGACAGGTGGAACCTTTACCATTACCAACGGTGGGGTTTTCGGTTCACTTTTGAGTACGCCAATTATTAACCCGCCTCAATCAGGAATTTTGGGTATGCACAATATTGTTGAGCGACCAATTGCCGTTAATGGCAAGGTTGAAATACGCCCAATGATGTATATTGCACTATCCTACGACCACCGCGTGATTGATGGTAAAGACTCCGTTGGTTTCCTTGTGAAAATTAAGGAACTGATCGAAAATCCTCATCGCATGATTACTATGGGACAAGATCCTGATAGCCTACTTTTAGGAATCTAAAAATATATTTATCCAGATAAAAGGCCAGAACTCAATTGAGATTCTGGCCTTTCTTTTTACTTCAATTTCCACGTAGTGATGTGTCAGCCATTCAGGCTGTGATTTGTATGCAGTCAAGATCTAGGGGCGCAGCCTCAAGTTAAAAGAATGGAAGGCTTTCAGCCTTTTTATGAAGCGATTATCCAATCGTAGTGAGCCTGAAGGGCTCTTATCCTTTAACTAGAGGCAAAGCCTCAAGCTTACCAAGCTGATAATCCACAGCCTGAAGGGCTGAAACTGACTAAGTCCAAAAATACTTCTCATCATATTCAACCACATCACTCTCCTTTATGTAGGATTCTAATTCTGATTTATAGGTTTTTGATTTATGATGCTCCTTTTGATGTTCAATATAGCTTTCAACTATATGTAATGCTCTGCTACTAACCGAAAAAGCACCATAACCGATTTGCCAAGTAAATTCTTTAACACCTTTCTCTTTCATCCACTTCGAACTTGACTTTTTCACTTCCTCTACAACTTTAGCCAAGGCATAATTCTTCGATAATCGAAAAAGAATGTGAATATGATCAGGCATAGAATTAACTCTTAATGATGGACTTTCCATTTTCCTCAATATTCCGATGATGTAGGCGTGCAGTTCTTTTTCGATTTCGGATCTGATATATGGCTCTCTAAATTTAGTCCCGAAAGTTAGATGGACGTAGAGTTGTGATAGTGATTGTCCCATGATTTTTTTGCTTTTGTGAGTTCGAGGTGATGCCTCTTGTTCTGGAATACCTAGAGTCGATACCTCAGCTCTTGAGTACCCAGGGGCGATGCCCCTAGTTAAAGAATAAGAGCCTTTCAGGCTCAAATAAAAAGAAGGCTGAAAGCCTGATATTCCTTAACTCGGGATGAAGTCCCGAGATGATACTCCATGTGAACCACAGCCTGAAGGGCTGATATCCCCTAACTCGGGATAGAGTCCCGAGATAAGGGATAGAGTCCCGAGATGAGAGACTGAGTCTCTAGATGATGCCCCATGTAAATCGCAGCCTGAAGGGCTGACATATATAGAATTCAGAAGAAAACCTACCCAATTACGAGGTAGGCTTTACTCTATTATTCATTCTCTTCTTATTATTCAGCAGAAACTTCTTCGTTCTCTTTTTTGCTACGAGCATTAACTACAGAATTGTATTTTTCGATAAGGCTATTGCATTCATTAATGATTGCTGCATAAGCTGGCTCTTCGCCAATTGTAGCAAAAGCCTGAATTCTATTGGTTAGCGTTCGGTAAGATTGAATAGCCTCTTTACGCAAAGCGATAAGCTTCACATCAGGAGCTGCAGCGTCTTCTTTAACACGATCTATGTAATGTGTATCAAACTGAGAATTAGCTGTGCCTAACTCCCCTACCCACTCGTTTAAACTCAACTTACTTAAACCTGCAATCAAATTCGTTTCTCTTTTCCATTCTTCGATTATGGCAGTGATCGTAGCCGTTTCAGCTTGGTAATTCTGCCTAGCAATACCCGTTCCAAATTTCTTAAGTGAAAGCGCTAAGGCTAAAGCAGCTTCTTTTTTGGCTTCATCGTAATGGTTGGTATAAGCCTCAATTAGGCTTTGAATACCCACAAGTGCACGATCACGTCTTTCATCGTCTTGTTCCAATAGTTTGGTTAACTGACTACCCAAATCAGGTTTATACAAAGCCGTTATGGTAGCCAAAAGTGCCGTTAGATCATCCGATTCTGATTTCAATTTTAGAGTTTCAAGGTCATTTGCATTTATAATTCCCGATAAATTCGTAATGAATTGGATAAACTCGTTGTGACGCAAAAGCGTTAAATGAATAGAAGAAAACATAAATTTAGTTTTTGAGTTAACATTAGAAACATGAAGTTATAAATTTCATTTTGATATTAAAAGTTTTTTATGTTTTAATACCAACCCATAAAATCCACCTATATACTGACAGACAGGACATAATAAAATATCGTGGATTTCTAAATAAGCGATTCCCAGCTTCTTTATATTGAGAAAGCTTCAAACACGAGTGCAACAGGCTTTCTACCCTTTGATAAAGCTCCAAACACCAGTACGAGAAGCTTTCTCCAACCTGAGAAAGCTTCAAACACCAGTGCGAGAAGGTTTCTCAAACATGAGAAGGCTTCCCCCGCAGTGCAGGAAAGTTTCTCAAGTGTGTGGCGGTTTTAAACGATAAGAATGGTGCAAATATGATCTTGAGGGTCTCACTATTTTTGTGAGGCTCTCAATATGATAATGTAAGGGTAGTCATACCCTGACATATGCAACCTACTTAGAGACAGAGCATGACGAATTCAAGGCTGTCTTTGCGAGGACGAAGAATGAGGACGTGGCAATCTCATAATAAATGGACTGAGCATGCAGTAAGCAGATTCGCTTCTTTTGAGGGTCTCAATAGTTAGCTGCCCCAGATTTATAATCGCCTAATCTGAAAAGGGGATTATAAATCCCCAAAGCAAAACCTGCAGATAAGATATCTGCAGGAGCATGAATCCGTAGGATTCGAATGTTTATAGAAATAATGATGTGAAAAAAAATACGACTCCGAAGGAGTCGCATGCGTACAATAAGATATTGTCTATAAATATATAATCCCGATGGGATTGATACAATCGTGTACTAAAAAGACTAATATAAATTAAACCTACATTATATTTAACTAAACATTCTTTCTTCTTAATTACACATGTATCTTTAATGTACTAACTTAAAATACGCAAGTTTATAACCCAAAAATAAATTCATGAACAAATTAAAAGATTTTCTCCACAGACACCCAATGAAGGAGAAGGAATTAGGCCTAGATGAAGACCATGTAATAATAAATAAAGATCACTGGCAACAAGTTCAGACATTCTTCACAGGTGTATCCCAAATTATTAATACAGAAACAAAAGAGAAACTAAAACCTACTAAAGCTCCAGTACAGCCTAGACAAAAAGTTATCTGTCCTGAATGTGAAGGTAGAGGATATAAACAGGCTCTTAGATGTGATCGATGCTGGGGTGAAGGCAAAATACCTGAGCACAATTTACGGACTAACGAATTAAATAATAACTATTAAAATTGTGATGAGCAAAAATCACAAAAACCTAAGCTGAAATGAGGTTAGAAATCCCACCCCTGCTCCTTCAGATAATATATTTGCAGGAGCTAATTCACATTGAGGGTCTCACTCTTTTTGTGAGGCTCTCAATAAATAGTAATACTTAGTCATACCCTGATATTTACAGCTTGCCTATAGTCAGAGCATGACCGTCTAGGATTGATGCAAGGTTTGCGTTAAGGATTACTCATTCGAAAATATTTTGAATTGTATTCATGAATCGCTACGCTTATTTGCAGCGAAAACCCCACAGGATGGATTGAGGTACGAAAGGCATACGAGGAGTTGTAGCGGAAAGCCTGACCGAAGGGAACGCCCTAATTTGTTTCTTTAAACCACCTCCCCCTCACAAGTTCGGGTACTCCTCCTT
This sequence comes from Ancylomarina euxina, assembly GCF_003863355.1. Classification (GTDB taxonomy): domain Bacteria; phylum Bacteroidota; class Bacteroidia; order Bacteroidales; family Marinifilaceae; genus Ancylomarina; species Ancylomarina euxinus. Next base: position 22,956 of record NZ_QQWG01000025.1, read on the forward strand.
GAAAATAAGGAGGAGAAAATAAAATGTTATGACATAAAAAAGCCCCGATAGTTTAGAACTATCGGGGCTAATAATATATAGTGATTCGCTATTAGATTTTAGCGTTTACCATAGCTACAATCTCGTTTTCAAGAGCTACAGCCTTGTCAACAATTGCTTGTCCTTTTGCAAGGATATCGGCAGCCCAAGCTTTGTCAGCTAAATCGGCAGCGTTAATCTTCACATTCATATAAGCACCCAATACGCCCGAACGAGCAGCTAATGCACCAACGCCAGCGTCGGTAATTGAATTCGGGTTTCCGATTTCAGCCATAGCCTTACATACATCCATACAGCCTAAGCACAATTCCATAGTTTGGAAAGGAACCATAGTCGCAAATTTAGTTGCTTCTTCCATTGCCTCAGTACGTGCAGTTTTTTCAGCATCGGTAGCTTTAGGTAAACGGATAGCATCCATAATTTTATTGAAGGCATTTGTGTCTTCGTCAACCAACCAATTTAGCTTCGTGTGGTAGAATTTACCCTTCTCAGCCCAATCAGAAAACTCTTCCCAACGCTCGTCCCATCCTGGCTTGTGAGCAGAAAGGTTAGCCACCATTGAACCCAAAGCAGCACCCATTGCACCCATATAAGCAGAGATAGATCCTCCACCTGGAGCCATAGATTCAGAAGCGGTTTCTTCAACAAAAGCCGTTAAGCTCATGTCAACCAATTTCTTTGATCCTTTTTTAGCTTCGTTCTCAAGAATATACTCAATGATTTTCTTGTCAGCATCGAATGGATAAAGCTCGTCCAATCCTAAAGATTTAACAGCAATTTTGATAATCTCACGATCGGCAATACCTGTAGAACGCTCCTGCATACGTAGATAGTGCTTACCTGCATCTAACATAGCCTGCAACGGCACAACACCAACTAACTCAGATCCTGTAACACGGATACCACGAGCTTGAGCCTTAGCACAAACTTCGTCGAAAGCTTGATGAATAGAAGTTACTGAGATATCAGTCATATTCATTGAGATTTGAGCAACGCCAAACTCCTCGATGAACCAACCAATCGCCTTAGTCGCTTTCAATGTTCCTGGCTCCATTACTGGATTTCCGTTAGCATCTGTTACGATTTTACCTGTTGATGGATTTCCTTCGCGCTTAGTACGACCTCTTTCGCGAACATCGAATGCGATTGCATTGGCACGACGAGTTGAAGTGGTGTTCAAGTTGAAGTTATATGCTACTAGGAAGTTACGTGCACTTACTGCAGTAACACCAGACTTAGCTACAGCTGGAGTAAACTCAGCAGGGCCAAAATCAGGCTTCCAACGCTCAGTTCCAATACGATCTTTAACCGCCTCGTATTCACCAGCACGACAAGTAGCCAAATTTTTACGCTCTTCGATAAGTGCTGCATTCTCGTAGCAATATACAGGAATGTTCAACTCAGTACCAATACGCTCAGCTAATTTGTGAGCATAAGCTACGGTCTCTTCCATAGTAATATTGGCAACAGGTACCAATGGACAAACGTCAGTTGCACCGAAACGTGGGTGAGCACCAGAATGCTTACTCATATCGATCAACTCAGCTGCCTTTTTGATAGCACGACAAGCGGCTTCCAAAACCTCATCAGGAGTTCCAACCATAGTTACAACCGTACGGTTAGTCGCTTTACCTGGATCAACATCAACAAGGCTTACACCTTCTACAGATTCAATTTCGTCAGTAATCTGCTTAATGATATTCATGTCGTTCCCTTCAGAGAAATTAGGAACACATTCGATTAATTGTTTCATTATATTGTAATTAGTAATTATCAATGAGCAATTAACAATTGGGGACTATTACTAATCCTTTTTTGTTAATCATTAATTATTTAAAGTATTTGTCCATTTAGGATAACTGTATCAACCAAATTACTACCATAAGCATATGGCATAAACTCAATTGAAGGAATTTCCTTAGTGATAAATACGTTGGCGATTTTACCGCGGGCAATACTTCCTACTTCGTCCTGAACACCCATAGCGTAAGCAGAGTTTATGGTTGTTGCGTTAATCGCTTCCTGTGGTAACATCTTGTAATTAATACAAGCCAACGACAAAATAAATTTCATATTACCTGATGGTGACGAGCCTGGGTTAAAGTCAGACGCTAAAGCCACGGGTAAACCAGCATCCATCATTTTACGAACTGGTGAACACACCATATTTAGAAAGAAAGCTGCACCTGGTAATACAGTTGGCATAGTCTCCGATCCTTTTAAAGCTTCAATTTCAGCATCGCCTACAAACTCAAGATGGTCCACTGAAAGCGCATTATATTTTACGCCAACTTGAATACCGCCTGAGTAATCCAACTCATTCGCATGAATTTTTGGACGCATACCGTGTTTCATACCGGCATTCAAAATACGGTCAGTCTCTTCAACCGTAAAGAATCCTTTATCGCAGAATACATCGATATAATCTGCCAAATCTTCAGCAGCAACCATAGGAATCATTTCGCTGATCACCATATCGACATACTCAGCCTGACGGCCTTTGTAATCAGCAGGAACAGCGTGAGCACCCAAGAAGCTTGATTTAATTATAAGCGGCGTTGTTTCCTTTAATCGCTTGATGACACGAAGCATTTTCAATTCATCTTCAAGGGTTAAACCGTATCCTGACTTAATCTCAACAGCTCCAGTCCCCATTCCAATAATCTCGTGAAGTCGCTCCATTGCAGATTCATAAAGCTCATCTTCAGTCGCCTCGTGCATACGCTGAGCAGAATTCAAAATTCCACCACCACGCTTAGCAATCTCTTCGTATGAAAGACCTTTGATTTTATCGGTATACTCAATTTCACGAGACCCGGCATAAACCAAGTGTGTATGTGAATCGCAGAAAGATGGGAAAACCATACGGCCTGTTGCATCAATTTCTTGCATCATATCAGTACCTTCCACCTCATCAAAATTTGGCAAAGCAGACATAGCACCAAAGTCTTCAATCTTACCTTCGTCAATTAATAAAAAAGCATCATTAATACAGTTTAGCTTAGCCATATCAGCACCAGCGACCCACTTTCTTGGTTCATCTTCAACCTGAACCAATTGTTTTATATTCTTAATAAGTAATTTCATCTTATCGTATTCAATTAATAACTAATGATTATCAATTCATTCACTGGTGTAATGAATTGATAATTGTTAATTTAACTACTTTGCGAAAGTAGGAAAAAGGATACAATATTACACTCAAATACAATTAAAAATCATGAGAATGCAAACCTTTTCGATAACATACAAAAGCCAGCTGATTATCTACTCAATATTGGCTGTATTCTATGGAATGTTTTTATTTTTACGGTTCGAAAATATGACGATGCGAGAACGAAGAGTTTAGATACGAAAACGAAGTATAAAAACCCATATTCCATTTCGGATTCTAAAAAAAAGAACTAACGCCATCCTTTAGGATGGTGTGCTAAAAAGATATGCAAGTGGGCTTTAGCCATACAGCTTTGAGTTTATATATAAAGAATATTGTGGGCTAAAAGCCCATTATTACCATACACATACCCCAGCATTTATGATGGGGTTAATTAAAACTTCTAAAATTAATTATATATCATAACTATGTTTAAAAAAGTACCTCACACCTACGTTATTGTATTTGCAATAGTGATTCTCTCTGCCATCTTAACCTGGATTATTCCAGGTGGCGAATACGACCGAACTGTTGTAAATGTTAACGGCACCGACCGTTCGGTTATCATTCAAGACTCATACCATCAGGTGGATAACAGTGGACAAAGCTGGGAAGTTTTCTCTTCATTTTTCAAGGGCTTTGTCGATAAAGCGGATATCATCATGTTTATTCTGATTATTGGTGGTGCCTTTTGGATTATGAATGCCAGTAAGTCGATTGATGTGGGGATCTATTCCTTTTTGGAGTTCACTAAGAAACTCGAAAAAAACAAGTTTATTCGAAAGATAGGTGTCAACAATATTATTCTGACTCTAATCATGCTCATATTCTCCGTCTTTGGAGCCACTTTTGGGATGAGTGAGGAAACCATAGCCTTTACCATTATTTTTGTGCCAATGGCTATTAAGATGGGATACGATTCCATTGTAGGTGTTGCAATCTGTTTTGTTGCAGCTGGTTTAGGTTTTGCAGGAGCATTATTGAATCCATTTACCATTGGTATTGCACAGGGGTTATCCAATCTTCCACTATTCTCAGGTATCGAGTACCGTCTGTTTTGTTGGTTTGTAATTAATATTATTGGCTTCACATTTATCTTGCGCTATGCGGCTAAGGTTCGCAGAAACCCTGAAAGTTCTTTAGTTTACACCGACGATAGCTTCTGGAGAAAACACCACAGCTCAGATGTTGAAAATATTGAATACCATACACCTGCTTCAGCTTGGGTGACTTATATTATTCTTCTTGTTGGTATGATTGGGTTCTCATTTTATTACCCACAAAGCACATTAAAAATTGGTAATTCGGAAATGACGACTTACGTTCTTCCTTTTGTTACAGCCTTATTTGCCATTTTTGGATTGGTTTCATTACGTAAATCAGTTCACTTCTTTATACTCAACCTTCTTCTATTCACCATTATCTATCTAATTGTTGGTGTTATGGGGTACGGTTGGTATATCATGGAAATTTCTACCCTGTTCTTTGCAATGGGTATTTTCTCAGGTATTGCTTATAGTAAATCGGCTAACGATATCACAAAATTATTCCTCGAAGGTGTTAGTGATATTCTATCTGCAGCACTTATTGTTGGTTTAGCAGGCGGTATCCTAATTGTACTTGAAGAAGGTCAAATCATTGACTCTATCCTATTCTACATTTCTAAGTCGATGAACGATTTTGGTAAGATTGCCTCGGTGGGTATGATGTACTTTATCCAAAATGTGATTAATGTGATTATTCCATCTGGTTCGGCTAAGGCCGCTCTAACGATGCCAATGATGTCACAGTTTTCTGATTTAATTGGTGTATCGCGTCAGGCTACTGTTATGGCTTTCCAATTTGGAGATGGGTTTACCAATATGATTACACCAACCTCAGGTGTTTTAATTGGGGTACTTGGTGTTGCAAAAATCCCTTACGACAAGTGGGTGAAATGGATTGGTGGATTTATGGTCATTCTTCTATTACTAGGATTCTTACTTCTGATTCCAACAGTAACTATGGAGTTGAATGGCTTTTAATTAAGGATTCTAAACGAATTTTAAAAGACGAAACGGGATGTATTTCCGTTTCGTCTTTTTAATATCAAAATTTTTATAAAATAAATATTGGTTCATACTTTATTATTCATACAAAAGGTAATGAGGTCTTCAAGGATTAGAAATAGAAACTAAATTGTTTTTTACACCATATTTTCAATTACGTTCATGGGTAAATATTATTGCATTACAACTTTGTTAATAAAAGTCTTTCTCGTCACCTCAAATTTACTCCAAATTAAGCTGACAAGACTCAACAGCTTAACGGATAGAAATACCGAAAGAAAATTAAATATTTAATTTCTCTTCATTTATAAATTTCACCAATTCTATAAGAAATGCTTTATTTTTTGGTTTCACTTTTTTCTGACTAAAAAACTGTTCTATTTTCTTATTCTTCCTAAATTGTTTCTTGAACTTAGCTTTACTCTTCTCAAGCTTTATAAGATTTTCATCAACAAACAAATAGAAAAATTCTTGCTGAATAATCTTATCATCCCTACTTCCTGAATTGGTGATGATATTAAAATCAGCACGCTCAACCTTAACTTTGGGCTGGCATAGCAAAGAGTATTTATCATCTACTATGATTTGATAAAAACCACTAGTAGGTGACTTCACAATATTTTCAGTAACAAAAACCATAGCTGTTTCTTTGAAGAAGAGACTCTTAATACGATAAGTTGGCAATACCAAAGTATCTTTCTTCGTTTTTATTTCTAATACATTATTACGTAAATCTATTCTGGTGTTTATATCACACAAAACAAGGCTATCATTTATTAAATAGATGTCAGTACCTGCCCAATCATCATCCAAATAAAAAGAACCCAAGAGCTGCTTTTGGTAGGCTATTTCATTAATTTTTGAAGTTTTACTTACACCTCTGGAAAAAGGGGCAGCAGATGTTCCACCTACAACAATAACCTTTTCTTGAGCAGAAAGGGATAAAGCAGATATAAAGAAAGTAAGAATCAGAAAAACTCTATAAATAAGTAAAGTTGATTTTGACAATTGATAACACTCTTCTAAAATAGGCTCTGTTTTCATCACGATTGATTTAAATAAAAAACACACCTTAAGTTAATCAGAATAATCATATAAGAAAAGAGCTGAATTCGAAAATTCAACTCTCTAATTAAAAGGACATTATAATACTATTCGTGCTCATCTTCTAAGAAACCAGTACGTCTTACTCCTGCAACTATACGAGTTACAGGATCGGGATTTCCATCACCATCAACTTCGTTATACGTAATCTCAAAGTAAATACTATCCGTAACATTACCTGCGGCTGTGGTTCCTGCACCAGGAAGGACCTTACCATTTACAACATCAACAGTAATCCCATAGTACAATTCAGCAGCACCTGTGGCAGAAAAAGTATTATTTTCAGTATTACAATCAAGAACACTCTTAAGTCCCCAGTAATTCTCTTCATCATCAATCCACATCTGCGTACCGTTATCTGTAGCAGTGTTAAATGTTGATATTTTAGAATTAACTGCTCTTACAACACCAGCAGTGGTAGTGTAAGTTACGTACCATTCACCTGCTAGCATTTCGCCAACAGAGGTATACTCTGTCTTGTAGTCCTCAATGGTGTCGTTAGGATCACAAGCACCAAGAGCTACAAGCATAGCTAATAAAATATAAATATATCTTAGTTTCATAAATTTAATTTTTAAATGAATTAACTTCTATCCTTTTGTTAAAGTAATAGCAAAATCGTAGTGACCTAACCACATGAAATTGTAAGTGAATACATCTGTTGCAACATCATAATTCCAATTAATCACCTCATCTGCAGGATCTCCCCAAGGATTTGAAGATTCAATATGACGAAATTCTGTTGGTGAAACCATTTCAAAATAGCCTGTAAATGCATAACCAGCACCGTAACCATATCCAACATTATAAAATCCTGCAATCCAATCGCTGATATAGAATAAACCAGGAACAGAAGTCGCAGAAATTACAACCTCGTTACCAGCAAAGCTACGAGTTGCGTTATTATTTGTATCTAATCTAAATACATCTCCTGAATAAGTCCCTGAAATATCTGTAGCAGATAAACCAGCTGAATAAACAACAACTTTTCTACTTACAGAACCTGCATATCCATCCGAATTTACAGCTGAATAAGTAAGTGTATAACTACCAATATTGTCTATATCAGGAGTTGTTGCAACTACACCATCAGTGACATCTACACCTGCTTCAGTAGCGGAGAAACCTGGATCAACCCAAGGAGTACCCTTTTGATGAAACACAACGTCATCACCATCCAACACAATAGTCACATAAGACGTTAGTGTTGATACATCTTCTGATTCTTTATCACATGAAACTACTCCAAAAAATAAAGTCAGAAGAAAACTATATAATAATATTTTTTTCATAATTGTATCTTTTATTATTTAGCCCACCAAACTTTTTCAGTTACAGCAACTTTTGCAGGCGTATTAGGATTACGGTTAATCTCAATATCAGGAAATACTAAACGCTTAGGAAAAAGACCTCCAGTAACACCTTCCAAAGAATAAGTGAATTGTCCAGCAACATAAGTTGGATCTGATCCTGGAACAGTGCTCACTTGAGGATAACCTGTTCTGTTTTGTTCAAAGAAAGACTCTAAAGAGTGAGAACCAACACATGAAACCCATTTTTGAACAATAATGGCTTCAATCTTATTCTCAAGACTTCCTCCAGACGGGTACTCATACTTACCACCAGCGGCAATAAAAGGAGCGGCATCTAAATTATACTCATTATACTGAGCATCGAAAGCAAATTGTTCAAATGCAGCGGTTACACCAGCATCATACATAGCTTTAGCATCACCAGTTACACCAAAACGCTCGATAGCTTCAGCTTGCATAAAGTAAGATTCTGCAGCAGAAATAAAACGAACAGGCTCAATAGGAGATTGTTTGGCTACTGAAGGTTGATCAGGATCAATTGCAGTAGAAGAAGCATTAAACTGACCTTGGTACATAGCAAACTGTCCACCCGAACCTGGTTTATAAATCGCATCAAGTCTGGTATCACTATTTGATAATAAGTAAGACATTAATGTATTACTTGCTCTTAAGTTTGTTGCTACATTCAACTGACGGAAGTTATACTCAAAGAAAGGATTACTCTTATCAGGAGCGTCTTCAAACTGAGTCATAGCAGCATCTTCTCCTAAAAATCCAATACCATTAGCAAAAACAGATTCAACACCAGCTTGCGCAGCTGAAGGATCAGCATTTATCATTCTTAAATACAACTTTAATTTCAATGTATTGGCAAATTGCTTCCACTTTGTAGCATCGCCTTCAAATAAGAAATCTTTTTTACCAGGTACTGTATTGGTTGCGGCACTAAAATCTTTAATTAAAGCAGTATCGATAGAAGCAATTAATTTAGTGTAGATATCTTTTCCATCTTCATAAACTGGTGCCAAATTAGCATCACCTAGGAAAGCTTCATCATAGGGTAGCTTATCATATAAGTCAACCATCACCTGATAATTATAAGCTTTCATAACAGTTCCCATCAGATAATAAATCCAATTCTCTGTTTCTTCAGATTTATCAATTACAAACGTGTAATCGTTCAAAGCACCTGAGAACATTTCAGAAAATGCACCATTATAACTACTAGATGTAATATTATACTGATCGACTGATTTATATTGATTCGCAGCATTAGATTGTGTCCAATGTTGAGACCACATGCCACCAAGAACTGCATATTCGCCTCCTAAACGCCCAGCGCTAGAAGCAACAGCTGAAGGAAAAATTAATTCTGGAGTTCCAACTTCTGAAGGTGGATTATTGGGATCAATATTCACTTCCAAAAAATCCTTTTCACAGCCCCACAATGTAATAAACATTGCCAGACCTAAAATATATATTGATATTTTTCTCATTTTACAAGTTTTTATTGGTTAATTAAAATGCAGCCTTTAGAGACATACCGAATGTTCTCACAGATGGTCCACCAGCAAATTCACCAAACTCACTTCGTAAATCATTTCCGTAAGTTGATCCTTCAGGATCGATGAAGTTATTCTCCTTAGGAGTCCAAATAAACAAGTTACGTCCGTAAGCTGTTAATGATAACTGAGAGAATGGAGTTTTGTTCAACATATTCTCAGGAAAATTATAAGACAATGTCAAATCTCTCATTTTCACATATGTTTTATCTAAAACGTGCTCGCGAGAAATCATCTTATTATTAGTTTGATTCCAATATTCATTAATTCTTTGCTTACCAACTGCAGTAGTATTTGCAGAGTAAGTTCCATCTGAATTTAAATTCACAGAACCTGGTACAATAAATGGATTACGTCCATTATAAGTTGTCTTCGTTGCATTACCCACAAAGTAATTCAAACGAGCGGTATAAGAATACATCAAACCACCTTGACGGTAATCAAAAGAGAATCCTAAATTCCAGTTCTTATATTTGAAATTATTTGTAAGACCCATTTGGAAATCACTTTCAGCATTTCCATAAACTTCTTTTTCACCTTCCAATGGAATACCAGTATCAGCAGACACAACAATATTTCCATTAGGATCTCTTAAAGCAGCATGACCTTTAAATACACCAATTGGCTGACCAACAACTGCATTAAATTCAATACCATAAGCAGAATAAATTTCATACTTATCAAGTCCATCAGGTAATTCAAGAACCTTATTTCTATTATTTGAGAAAGTCCAGTTTAAATCCCAAGTGAAATCCGAAGTTTTAATAGGAACTAAACCTACTTGAAGCTCAATACCTTTATTCTCAACCTTACCAAAATTCACAACTTTAGATGTAAAACCGGAAGTTGAAGCAATATCTACAGGAAGAATCTGTCCATCAGTCTCTTTACTATAGTAAGCAAAATCAAGACTAACACGACTCTCGAAGAAACGAGCATCAACACCAAATTCCCACTCAGTTGTAATCTCAGGCTCAAGAACTGAATTTCCTAACTGATTAGAAATTTCAAAACCAGATACTCCTTTTAAAGGAAATACCAAGCTACCGAATCCACCAGAAATATTACCAGCGACAAGAGTGTTAAAAATATTGTAAGGATCTGCATCGTTACCTGTCTTACCCCAAGAACCTCTAATCTTAGCAAAAGTTATTGTTTTAGACTTTAATGATTCTACAGCATCAGTTAAGATAAAACCTATACTAACACCTGGGTAGAAGAATGAATTATCTTTAGAAGGTAAAGTAGAAGACCAGTCATTTCTGGCAACTAATGCCAAGAATAAGTAATTTCTAAAAGCAAGGTCAGCTTGTGCATAAACACCATACAAACGCTTCTTCTGATAATAAGTATCAGTTGTTGCTGGGTTTGGACTATTCGATAATGAGTAGAAATTAGGGATGGTCAACTCTTCTACAGAACTTGATTGACGTCTGTAATTACTTTGAGTTACATTCCAACCTGCAAGTGCATTCAAATTAAAATCTTCATTAAGATCTTTCTTAAATTTCACAATCAAGTCAGTATTAATCTCTCTGGAATGTCTTGATTCTTCAAGAACACCACCTACATCAGGAGTACGACTAAAGTTAGGACTTCCTGCTTTGGGACGACCAATTGCCTGCCAATCCTTTAGATATGAATTTGTTACATCAGTACCAATTCTAGCAGTTGCAGATAACTCATTGGTGAAATCATAATCTAAAGAAATATTACCGTAAATTCTATCTGAAGTAAAGTCGTTACCATTCTCGTTTAATACGAAATAAGGATTCTGTGCATATGGTGTATAAAAATTATCAACATTGTAAAACTTATTATTATAGTCTTTCATATCAACAATACTCATATCACGAGGCGTTTGAATAATCTCTTGGAATAGTGTTGCACCAGTACTTGATCCTTGTCCTGTTGCTACTGCCTTAGCTTTCTTACGAACATAATTCATAGACGTTGTAGCCGTAAACTTATCAAAATTCGTAGAACCATTAAAGTTGATTGCATTTCTCTTATATGAGTCTGCATCTGTAGGAACGATACCATCAGCATCTACATTGTTAAAAGAAAGAAAGTAAGTTGCCTTGTCTGTACCACCACTAATAGACATAGAATGATTCATAGTAGTACCTAGATCATAAAAGTCTTTTAGGTTATCTTTTTGAGCTTTAAAAGGCTTTAATAATTGTTGGTTATCAACAATATTACCCCACTGACGAATGGCTCCATCTAATCTAGGTCCCCAAGACCCATTTTCATTTGAAGCGTAATGTCCACTCCAACCTTGTCCGAATTCGTTCTGTAACTCTGGCAATCTCAAAGGAGTACTCAAGTCGAATGAACCTGAATAATTTACTTTTAATTTACCAGCTTTACCAGACTTAGTTGTAATCATGATTACACCGTTCGCAGCTCTAGAACCATAAAGGGCAGTTGCCGAGGCACCTTTCAAAATGGTTACAGACTCAATATTATCCGGATTAATATCATTCGCATTATTACCAAAGTCTGTCGAACGAGTTGACCCCGTAGCTCCTACCATTCTATTATCAACAGGCGTACCGTCAACAACATATAATGGTTGATTACCACCAGTTAATGAAGAATAACCACGCAAGATAACTTTAGTAGACGCTCCAGGAGAACCAGAAGCGGAAGAAATATTAACACCAGCGACTTTACCTTGAATACCACCAAGAGCATTCATTGGAGCTGCCTTTGTTAAATTTTCACTATTCACAGATGTTGCTGCATATCCCAAACTTTTTTGAGACCTTGAAACACCTATTGCAGTTACAACAACCTCATCCATTCCTATAGACTGTGTTTCCATAACAATGTTAATTACAGCTTGGCTACCAACAGGAATCTCCTGCGCAACCATACCCACGAAACTAAACACCAGTATATCTGAAGCTTGAGCTTCCAGAGTATACTTTCCATCAATATCGGTACTAGCACCGACTGTTGTTCCTTTAATGACAACAGATACTCCAGGCATTCCCAGTCCGTCATCTGCACTGGTTACAGTACCAGTGATTTGCTTTGTTTGTGCATTAACAACTTGAATTATTAAGAGGAAAGCACAAACAAGAAAGGTCAGTTTTTTCATAGATTAATTTTTTAGTTAATTATAAACTTGTGGTCAACAAGCACATAAATTAACAAATAAAATCATCTTTTAAAAACTTTTAACATTAAACAAGAGACTAAAAACCAGGCAATTACACATATTAAAAATACATGTTCACTTCATTATAATTAAATATGTTTTATATTATTATGATCCATAACTACATGTTAAGATAAATGGATCCCAATATCATTCTATATCATTTACCAAAATTATTCCTTTAAATACAGGCATCACCAACAACTAAGATCATGACAATTAAAATAAATTACTTTACAATCTTAAATATATCATATTAAACTTTATCATACACAGCTCGTAATCAGAAGACTAAATACCCTGAGATAAATAAAATTTGATTTTTCAAGTTTTTTTTCCTCTCATTTAAGAATAAGACAATCTTAAACAATACAAATACTTAACACCCATATAATCAAGATATCAAACAGAAGTATTATTTAATGTCAATATCAGCTTATTATAAAGATTTTAGATATTTAATTCAAAAAATAGATATACAAATATTCAGGAGAAATTAGCGAGCAAAAAAAAGAGGATATTCAATTACAAATATCCCCTGTTATACTTTATGAAAAAAAATCAGATCTCAGAAATAGCATCAACTGGACAAACATCGGCACAAGCAGCGCAATCAATACAATCATCTGCATTGACAATAAATATATCTCCAGCCGAAATCGCATCAACTGGGCATTCATTCATACAAGAACCACAAGCAATACATTCATTGGAAATAAAAAAAGTCATAGTAGGATCATTAAATTAAACGTTCGTCGATAATTATAGTAAATTTAAAACATGATTCTTTCTTTTACAAAAAAATCTAGACTGCTTATTAAGATTTATTCTATATAATATTATCTTTGCATCTCAAGAAACTATAAAACGAAACAAAACAATCTATATGGAATTTGATTATTCAACACTAGCCTTTGCATTCGGACTAACTCTTTTTGCAGGTTTATCTACTGGAATTGGTAGTGCTATTGCTTTTTTTGCAAAGCGAACAAACACCAAGTTTTTATCTTTATCTCTCGGTTTTTCTGCTGGGGTTATGATCTATGTTTCTTTTGTAGAAATTCTACAAAAGGCAAAAGATGCTCTTGTTAGTGCACATGGCGAAGTAAATGGAACAATTTACACCGTTCTATCCTTTTTTGGAGGAATCCTTTTTATAGCCATAATCGATAAATTAATTCCCTCCTATGAAAATCCTCACGAGGTAAAGAAAATTGAAGATCTTGATGAGAAAAAAGCAAAAGATAAAAAGTTGATGAGAATGGGAATGTTTTCAGCATTAGCTATTGGCATTCATAATTTTCCTGAAGGTTTGGCGACATTTGCCGCAGCCTTAGCCGACCCAACTATAGCCATTCCTATTGCAGTGGCTATCGCTATTCACAATATTCCAGAAGGAATCGCAGTCTCTGTCCCGATATTCTATGCAACAGGTAGTCGAAAAAAAGCATTTTTATATTCCTTTCTCTCTGGATTAGCTGAACCTGTTGGAGCACTAATCGGTTTTGTACTGATTTATTCCTTTCTTGGATTAAACGATACGATTTTTGGAAGCTTGTTTGGTGGTGTTGCGGGTATTATGGTTTTTATTTCGCTTGACGAACTTCTGCCAACAGCTGAAGAATATGGCGAACACCATATTGCTATTTACGGTCTGATAGCTGGAATGGCTGTAATGGCTGCCAGCTTATTACTTTTTCTATAAGCCCTTTATTAACCAAACTATAATGCCACTATTCATCGAGTAGTGGCATTATAAGTATATCATATAGTCGGATTAAGGAATAATCCTTTTTATCACTCTAAGTTTATGTGAATATTGCTTAGTATCCACATTAAAAATCCCAAGATGATCCACATTATCAATTCTAACTTTTCCAGAAGCATGAATGATTTTGTGCCGATCCCAAATAATGCCTACATGAGTAATAACACCCGCCTCATTATCGAAAAAGGCTAAATCTCCAGGTAAGGCTTCTTCTACAAAAGTCAAAACCTCCCCTTCCTTTACCTGTTGACTCGCATCACGAGGCAAACAAATCCCATTAAGTTTATATACGATTTGACTTAAACCAGAACAATCAATCCCATAAGGTGTTCTCCCACCCCATAAATAAGGTGCGTTAAAATACTTCAAAGCAGATTCAATAAGAGAATCTCTTAGTTCTTCAGGCTTTTTACCATTAGATGATACAACTCCTTGATAATGGTAAAGCTTATCAGCCAGTACGAAGGTCTTCTTAGCCAAATCACAAAAAGGAAATGAACTACCTGGAACAATTAGTTTATTGGAATAATCTTCTTCTTGAAAAACTAAATTGAACGTATCGTTAGCAACAACAGGGAAATCTTTGTTCAATTTATTAAAAAGTTCTTCGTCAATACGAGTAATCATTTTTGTATCAACCCAACCCTCATAATTGTCAAAAGCTAAGCTTACCTTCGACCACTTCTCAGTAGATTCTATTATTTCAAAATGCTCACCAAAAAGAACTTGACTAACCATCTCACTTTTTTCGGTTGGTTCTCTTCGAACAGGAATAATACTTAAATCAGAAATGCCATAAGTCATTTACAATACAAGTTTTAGGAACAGATTTATACTAATTTAATTTTATTGAACGTAACTGTATCAAATATATAAATAAATCAAATCAATCTCCCCTTTTTTATCTTAAGCTTAATATTAATGCAAAAAGAATCATCTTCTCCTTATTTTAAAGGATAATGATTACTTTTATCTGAACATTTTGATTATAACTGAAGGTTAAAGACAGACTCCAATCTATAAAATATGAAAAAATACATTCGCTGGATTCGACAGAATATCAATGCTATATATCGAGTTTTACTTTTCATTTTCGCTTTAGGTGTTCTATCTATAATATATCCTAATATTGGTAATTTTAGATACGAGTATCAGAAGGGAAAACCATGGATGCACGAAACACTTATAGCTCCTTTCGATTTTGCTATTCATAAAACTGAGGCGGAACTAAATGAAAATAAAGATAGTCTTCTGGCGAACTATTATCCTTATTACCAATACAAGCCAGAGGTTCTAGAAGAAATTAAGAATCAGTTTAATTCCAATTTTGAAAAGAAATGGAACACTTATATTAAGACTGAAAATTTTAAAAAATTAAACTATAAAAAAAACAAAGTCGCAATAGAAAAAAAACGTCTTCTACTATACTTTCATGACATTATATCAGGAATTTATGAAATTGGAATTATAGAAGATTCAAATACTAAAAATCAATTACCTGAGAAAATAAACCGTTCTTCAAATAATGTAAGCGAGAAGGTTGAAACCAAAAGTCTTTATACTTCTAAAATTGCCTATGAGTATATAAGTCAAAGCATAAAAAATGACTTCAAAAATCAGAGCTATCATATCTTTTTTCAAAACTTAAACTTAGACACATACCTAACACCTAATCTTCTATATAATGAAGATATGTCTGAGAAGGTTAAAAACAGTATGCTCAGCAATATTTCACTAACAAAAGGTTTGGTGAAATCTGGTACGCGTATCGCCCTAATAGGTGATATTATTGATGATGATACATTCAGGATTCTTGAATCATTAAAACGAGAATATGAAAGTATATTGGGGTCCTCTCAAAGTCACTACCTTATTATGGGGGGGCAAAGCTTACTCATATTGGCTTGTCTTGTTTTGTTGTTTTTATATCTTCGAAATTTCCGAACGCAAATCCTCGAAGACAATAAAAAGCTTCTTTTTATATTACTTCTAATCATTCTTTTTGTAGGGCTTTCAAGCTTACTTATTAAGTTTCCAAAATTCAACATTTATATTATTCCATTTGTACTAATTCCCATTGTACTTAGAACTCTTCTCGATTCTCGATCAGCCTTATTTATTTTTATTATATCTCTGTTATTGTGTGGTTTTTTGGCACCTAATAGCTTTGAATTCCTATTCTTGCAACTATCAGCAGGGATTATGTCAATATATTCTTTACCGCAGCTTGAAAGAAGAGGCCAACTCGTTATTACAGCCATTATAACTTTCTTCACATATAGTATTGTCTACTTCGCATTTGCTATTACACAAGAGGGTAGCATTCAGGAAATTGAATGGAAGAATTTCTTATGGTTTGCTATAAATGGTTTGCTACTCACTTTCTCATATTCTCTTATTTATATCTTCGAAAAACTATTTGGTTTCATCTCCGATGTAACTCTTATTGAGCTATCCAATCAAAATCACCCAGTTTTACGACAACTCATTCAGCATTCACCGGGCACATTTCAGCATTCCTTAACAGTAGCAAATTTAGCCGAAGCTGCAATTAACGAAATCGGTGGCAACCCACTTTTAGTAAGGACAGGTGCTCTTTATCATGATATTGGGAAAATGAAAAATCCTATATATTTCATTGAGAATCAAATGTCCAATAGAAACCCCCATGATAATCTGGAATTTGATAAATCAGCACAAATTATTACAGATCATGTGAAGTATGGTGTTAAGATTGCTAAGAAACACAAACTACCTCAACAAATTATCGATTTTATTCAAACCCATCATGGAGCAGGACGAGTTCAATATTTCTACACTTCATTCAAAAATAAATATCCTGATAAAGAAATTGATGAAGAAAAATTCACCTATCCTGGACCTGATCCATTTTCAAAAGAAACCGCTGTTCTAATGATGGCCGATTCAGTTGAAGCTGCATCCAGGAGTTTAAAAGAAAAAACACCCGAGGCTATTGAAAACCTTGTGATTAACCTGATTAATAAACAGATTGCTGAAAATCGATTTGAAATGGCAGATATCAGTTTTAAAAATATCCATCAAGTCAAGCATATATTCACTCAGATGCTTATTAATATTTATCATGCACGAATAGAGTATCCTGAAGAGATAAAACGAGATTAATAATAAAAACTTGACTGAATTATACCAGTCAAGTTTTTTTTTGCCTTTATCTAACATTAAAATAAATATCTCGATACATTCTTTTATCTATTGCTTAAAGATGAGCTAGGAAATTTTCTTGTAATTAATCGAAACAATCCTTAACTTAGAAATTAAACAATTCATTATTATTTGTTTGCACAGAATAATTGCTAACATATTCCAATTAATATCTAACGCCAAACACCCTCGATTATGAAACGTTACAACCTTTTTTCCCTATGCATTCTGCTGGTTCTCTTTTCTATTACAGCCTGCCAACCTAATAAAAAAGAGGTTCAAACCACAAAAGACACCGTAATGCAACGCAAGCTTGCAAATTATGCAAAAGTAAAGCTCAGTGCTGATTTAAGCAGCCTATCAGAAGGTCATGCCAAACTATTCTCACACCTTTTAAAAGCAGCTGATGCGATTGATGAGCTATATTGGTTACAAGCTTATGGTGATAAAAATGAACTTTTAAATAAAATGGGAGACGATCCAGATATTAAAGCTTACGCAATGATTAACTATGGCCCTTGGGATAGGCTCGATGGTAATGCTCCTTTTACAGATGACTATCCTCCCCGTCCTCTTGGTGTAGGTTTTTTCCCAAATGATATGAATCAAAATGATTTTTTTGCCATCCCTGGGAATGATAAATTTGAACCATTCACAATTGTAAAAAAAGACAATAAAGGAGAATTAAAAGTTTTGCCATATCACATTGCATATAAAACTCAAATTGACAAAGCCGTTGAGCACATGAGAAAAGGTGCGGAATCATGCGATTGTGAAGACTTCAAGGCATATTTATTACAACGAGCTGAAGATTTATTAATTGATAATTTTAAAAAAAGTGATGCTCTTTGGTTGAACTTAAAGGATAATAAAATTGATTTTATTGCTGGTCCAATTGAAAACTTAGAAGATCATTTAATTTGGACAAAATACTCTTATGGAGCCTTTATTTTATTAAGGAATGTAGAATGGACTGAGAATGTTAAGAAATTCGCCTTACTTCTTCCCTACCTACAAAAGAACTTACCTGTTGACGAAAAATATAAGTCTGAAGCACCTGAAGCAACATCTGATATAGTCATTTACGATGTCCTTTATAATTCGGGCTATTGTAATGCCGGTAATAAACTAATCGGCTTAAACCTTCCAATAGGAACAGAACAAGTTGTTTCAAATTCGAGAAAGGTGCACTTCAAAAATGTAATGGAGGCTAAGTTTCAACAAATTCTTCAACCAATTACCAATCTCGTTATCGACGAAAAACAAAGAAAGCATGTAAAATTTACCTCTTTCTTCCAGAATACAATTTTTTATGAGATTAGTAATAGTCTTGGGATTTCGCAAACAATAAACAATAAAGGAAGCGTAAAGGATGCACTAAAAGAACATCATGCAATAATTCGTGAACTAAAGAATGATGTTTTAAGAATGTTCTTCATAACCAAACTTCACGAAATGAACGAACTAAAAGACGTCGATTTAATGGATAATTATGTGACTCACATGGCAGATGTATTCCGTTCTATCCGATTTGGTGTAACCGATGCTCAAGGTGTAGCCAATATGATTCGTTTTAATTATTTCAATGAACACGAAGCTTTCAAATATGACTCTAAAACAGGCACATACAAAATCAACGATTATAAAATGAAGAAAGCAGTTGAGTCTCTTTCCAAATTGGTTTTAGAAATTCAAGGTAATGGTGATTATGACATGGCTGCAGAAATCATTCGCGATAAAGGTTATATTCATAATGAACTGTTGAATGACCTGTATCGCATTCAGCGAGCTAAAATTCCTAAGGATGTCGTTTACGATCAAGGTGATCAACTTGCTATGAAATAGAACTGAGTTGTTCAAAATCGAGTAGGTAGGGGGATTACTCCCCCGCTCTCTCACACCACCGTGCGTACTCTCGTACACGGCGGTTTCGAATAATGTTTGAACTGTTTATAGATAACTGACATATTATATAATCCTAAATCTATGAACCATTGTAGATTCATAGCCTGATGAGCTTGAGGACAACCTGATAATCGCCACCATCCTTTTCCTGATAGGGCTAA
>NZ_QQWG01000026.1 GCF_003863355.1 Ancylomarina euxina
TTAGCCCTATCAGGAAAAGGATGGTGGCGATTATCAGGTTGTCCTCAAGCTCATCAGGCTATGAATCTACAATGGTTCATAGATTTAGGATTATATAATATGTCAGTTATCTATAAACAGTTCAAACTTTATTCGAAACCGCCGTGTACGAGAGTACGCACGGTGGTGTGAGAGGGCGGGGGAGTAATCCCCCTACCTACTCGATTTATCAGGTTCTTATTAAAAATTAAAAAAAAGAGCATCAAGAAGTTTATAAATAACTTCTTGATGCTCATTCCCAAAATTAATTAGTCGGTAATAATTTGGGTGTTGTCATTCACAAAATGATGGTAATGCTACCATTCAATTTCACGATATTCTACACTTTCTTGATTAATGTGGTAGCCACTTTGTTGATTTGAATTCTCAAACTTATAAGCACTAACACTAACTGTATAAGTGGTTCCTGCTTTCATGGCGTAATTTGAATCCCATCCTCGTGAGGTTTCTTTTAGTATTAGTTTGTTTTCATTCAGTCTTTCTGAGCTAAAAACGATTCGTCCATCGATTTCTGTCGCAATAGTAATATGATATATGTCTCTGTTTTCAACAGTATTCCAAGCTATATCAATCTCGTGTTTCTCAGCATCGTATTCAAATTTTGTAATTTCAATAGGATCGATTCTTTCTTCCAGAAGCTTATCTGTTACCCTAAGGCTATCCAAATCTGTTGAGATTAAATTAAATTCATAATTACCATTATTTATATCAGTAGCACTAAAATCTTCGATTGCAGGAGTAGAAGCAAAGCTTCTTGCATTTTCTCCAATTTTACTTAGAGTGACTACCGGACTGTTCTCATCTGAATGAGCAACCTCAGCTTCCGACATGAATATATTGCTGTATGCATAGTAAACAGGAGCATATTTAACAACATTGTCAATTTTTTGGCAACGTACATAGATGTCCCCTACGGCATCAAATTCGACATTGAAACTATCATTATTATCGCAAGCAGATAAAACTCCTAAAGAGATTCCTAGTCCTAAAATAAATTTACTTTTCATTTTTTCTAATTTGTTTGCTGTAGATTATATAGTCTATAGCTTTTGTTTCTTAATGTGATTTTTCTAATTGTAGAAAGGAATTTTGGCCATATTCACCTTCTTAGTCTTAGTTCTAAGCATTGAGATTTCTTTTTGTCTCTCACCATAGAGATGATGAGTACTGGAAAGGTTGCGTTGGGATGGATGAGAAATTTTAAATTTAGAAATAAGTAATCTCAGATAAGTCTGAAATAGAGGGGGCGTGTTGTTTCTATTTTTTTTGAAAAAAATCGGACGGCTAAGAGACTTATTTGTTCTTAATGTCCATTTGTTATTGAGGAACATTTATTAGAAAAAATAAGTGAAGCTCTTAGGTTGAGCATCAAGCATCAAGGTGTTCAATTTTCAATAATTGGAGTAAATTATCCTTAATAAATATTCAATCAAAAAAAATATCTAATTTTGACGCAACCAAATGGTTTCATTTACAACTTGTAATTGAATTCGGATACCTAAGACAAGATTAAACTTGAAGGATAAAAAACTCGAGCGAATAATTAAGGATTCAATTAAAGGTAAATCCAAAGCACAGGAAAGCCTCTATGTTGAGTATGCGCCCAAAATGATGGGTGTGTGTTTGAGGTACGCGAAATCCTACGATGAAGCTGAGGATATTCTTCACGATGGTTTTATTAAAATTTTTCATAGTTTGAAGTCTTTTCGATTTGAGGGATCTTTCGAAGGTTGGATGCGTCGAGTTGTCGTAAATACAGCACTAGAAAGGTTTAGGAGTAAAGTGCAGCTTCATCCTGTTGAGGAATTTGATGAAGTGGAAGAAGAAGAGTTGGATGTGAAAGATGCATCCTTAGAAGTCCTGTTGAAGCTGATTCAAGATTTACCAGAACGTTATAGAATGGTTTTTAGCTTGTACGTTTTAGATGGTTACCCTCACAACGAAATAGCTGAAATAATGCAAATCACAGTTGGAACGTCTAAATCGAATCTGGCAAGAGCCAGAGGCATTTTAAAAGGAAAATTATTGGAATATTGGGATGAGCAGGATCATAAAAGCAACTTGAGAATATGCTAAGAGATAAAGGACATATTGACAAGATATTCTCCGACGGACTTAAAGATCTGTCGGTGCAACCAAGCGCTGACCTTTGGGGCAAAATTAATGCAGATATTAAGCTTGGAAGAAGGAGAAAGCGTGCCGCAGTAATTTTAATTTCTTTGGCAGCAGCTGCCTCTTTAGCCTTATTATTTACACTTTCTGACAACTTATTATTTCAGCAGAATGTTAAAGTATATCAGGATAAAGCGTTGGCCGAAATTAAGATTAATCCAAATCCAGAGAATGCAAGAATAAAATCTGTGGCTACTGATAATGAAGTAGGACAACTTGCAGATGCTGTAATTCAATCTGACTCTAAGTCTGAATCTCAAAGAAGTGTAATTTTGCCTTTAAGTAGCTATGATTCATGCAATATCATTCAAAAGAGAGAGAGGGGCATTGAAATTGTGCTTCCAAAATCGAAAGAGAATATTATAGGTAATTCAACTTTGACGATGAAGCTTTTTAACTCTGGTATTAAGGACAGAAAAGTTTCATCATCAGTATTAGTGCAAGATTCACTGATGATTGCTCGTAACTTGAGGATGCTGGCGCAATTTGATAAAGCTGAGGGTAAAAAGAAAGAATGGTCAATTTTAGGGCAGGTTTCGTCATCATATTCTTCGTACAAAGGCGATAAGTCAGGTGATAAATCTGAAAATGGTTTGATAAGTATAGGAGGTGGAGTAAAGTTGAATTGGCAAACAGGAAAAAAACTGGCTATTCAAACGGGTATTATCTATAATAAATTCGGACAGCAATTAGCAAATGACAATCAGATTTTTGATGGGGTCACTTTTAATAATGTTTTTACCAAGCAAGTTGATCTAGATCCGGTCATTGAGTCTTCTGCAGGTAAGATTGTTATGAAGGGAAGATCTAGTCTATATAGTTCTAATGAAACCTTTGTTTCGCGTTCAAGTTCTTCATCTGATATGATTCAGAGTTTTGAAGCAATTGAAATACCTTTTATTTTGAGATATTCACTTTTGGATAAAAAGTTTGGATTGCATCTTAGTGGAGGATTAAGTACCAACTTAATGATTGGCAATAGAGTCTATGATAAAAATACAAGAGAGACTATCGGGGAAACATCAGGCATTCGTTCTACAAACTTCAGTACAAGCTTTAGTTTAGGTATGGAATACCAGTTAAGTTCTAAATTGAGTCTTTCAATGGAGCCTGCCTTTAAGTACTATCTAAATTCTATAAATACAGACTCTAATTTTAATTATAAGCCCTACTCAATTGGTTTGAACTCAGGTGTTCGATACAAGTTCTAGTTTAGAACGACATTTTGCTTTAGTTTGTTAGAGTAGGCGCCTGCTAAAACGCAGTACTGATAGCATATATAAATGTTGACTAATCCAATTACAATACCGTTTATAATACTCTAGCCATAGTTTCAAAGCATCTCTTTAAAAACCAATTCAAAAAAACAATCTTTCTTTTGTTTACTAGCTATAAAGCCTTCTTTTCTAGGCGTATTCCTATAATTAGTTTATGGGATTTATAATGATTTTAGTCATATATTCTGATTTAATTCTCTTGTATTTTCGTACCGATTTTTTTTTTGTCTAAAAAAAATAAGGTTTATGAAAGTTGATAACTTATAAGTTCTCACTTGATAATGAGCATAATGTAGGGTGTTTAAAGGGGAGGGTATCCTAATATTCATTCGAGAAATAGAAGTTGATAAGTAGGGTTAGAATGGATAGTATTAGGTTGGAATTAATAGAAAAGGCGATTAGGTTTATTTCCGGAGAGGCTGAAGCGAATCAAGTGAAACAGAATGTCAACAGTTATGTCCAATTTGCAGGTGATTTGCTTGATGTGGATTGTGTTTTTGTTGATATTTACTCTGAAGATAATCTCAATGCTGTGGAAAGAATAGCTTGTTATTATCAAGGTGTTTTTTTATCGAATATCAATTATAATTTGGTTAAGACTCCTGATGCTGGTCTTGTAGTGAACAAGCCAGATCTTGATAGTTCCGATATTGAATGTTTATTTATACATGACAATAGGTTAAAGTTCTTAGAAACTGAAAGTTACATAAGTATGCCGTTGAAGCGAGCCAATGGTGATTCTTTGGGTTTTATAGGCGTTATTTATAAAAGCCCTAAGGTCGATGCGAAAACGGTTGGATTAGTCTTGCAAATTATCGCAACAAAGGCTTCACAAATTATCGAGGCCAGCATTCTCGAATTTAAGTTGATTAAGAGGGATTTAGAGGGAGATGAGATTAAAAGGAGTGAAGAGCGTTTAAGTTTTGCCTTTGAAGGAGCTCGAGATGGTATTTGGGATTGGAATGCTCAAACCAACGAGGTTTTCTACTCAACCCAATGGAAATGTATGCTGGGTTATGAAGACAATGAAATAGGGAATTCCTACGATGAGTGGGATAACAGAATTCACCCCGATGATAAAGATCAGGTGTATTGTGATTTAAATGCACTTTTAGATAAGCATAAAACTTTTTATAGGAGTGAACACCGTGTTTTGTGTAAAGACCGTACCTATAAATGGATACTAGCCAGAGGAAAAGTAACTAGTTGGAGTAAAGATGGAAAAGCCCTCAGAGTTCTTGGAACACATACTGATATTTCAGAAAGAAAGATAGCTACAATTGCCCTTAAGGAGAGAGAAGAAGCTTTAAGAATTCTGGCTGATAACACCTTCGATGGGATGCTCGTTAATGATAGAGAAGGAAAATATTTATATGCCAACTGCAGAGTTGTTGAAATTACGGGTTATTCGATAGATGAATTAAGGCAGCTCAACTTTCGTGAATTATCTTTTTACAAGCAGTATACACAACAACAGGAGATTTGTGCAGCCAAAAGCGTACATGTTTTCGAGACCCAAATTCAAAATAAAGAGGGGAATGATATACCAATTGAGATTATTATTTCGAAAATAGTTTGGATGGGAAATCAAGCTGAAATTGTTTCGATAAGAGATATTTCTGATTGGAAAAAGATAGAAAGTGAGTTGATTGAAAGTAAAGAGCTTTTTTCTGGATTATTCCGAAATTCTACAATGGGACTGTATCAAACTACACCCGAAGGTGAGATTTTGTTAGTAAATCCAGCCATAACAAAAATGTTGGGCTACAATTCTCTGGAAGAACTTCAGAAAAGAGATTTGTCTCGAAGTAGTTATGTTCATAATAGTAAAAGAGAAGAGTTCAAGAAACTATTGGAGGAAAAGGGAGAGGTTACAGGTTTTGAATCTGCCTGGCTAACTAAGAATGGTGATACTATATATGTAAATGAAGGAGCCCGCGCTGTAAAAAACTTGGAGGGTGAAATTATTCGTTATGAAGGGGCTGTATTAGATATTACTGAGAAAAAGAAAGTTGAATTGGAACTTATTCGAGCAAAAGAAAAAGCCGAAGAGAGTGATCATTTGAAATCAGCTTTCCTGGCCACCATGTCTCATGAGCTTCGTACTCCATTAAATGCCATAATCGGATTTTCAGATTTGTATAAAGAAAATATTTCAGTGGAGGAAATGATCACCTTTGCTAAAATGATTAATACAAGTGGACACCGTTTGCTCGAAATGTTCGAGGATATGTTCAGTCTCACTCTGATGGAGTGTGGGGAAATTACAATAAAAAACGAGTGTTTTGAAATAGCTCCTTTTTTATCGGATATTTGGGATCTTATAAAAAAGGAACAGTTAAGGTTTGGAAAGCAGGACCTAAATTTGATTTTTTCCCTTCATCCCAGTGTGACGAATCTGAAAATTCTGACTGACAAAAATAAGTTGAAGCAGATTCTGATCCACATTTTGAAAAATGCTTTAAGATATACAAATCAAGGTCATGTTAAGTTTGATTGTTTTCAGGATATCCAAGATGGAAGTCCCATATTAAGATTTGAAGTAAAGGATACGGGTATTGGTATTAAAGCTGAAGATCAGAAAGTCATATTTGATCCCTTCAGACAATTAAACGATTCATACTCTAGGAAAATTGAAGGTACTGGAATTGGTTTATCCGTTTCACAGCGATTGTCTAAATTATTGGGAGGAGCAATAACAGTAGATTCAGCTATTAATATGGGGAGTACGTTTTCATTTGCCCTACCTTATGAGGATCAAAAATCAAGTTCTAGATTAAGAGAACCGATAATACTTGACATGAATTGGGAAGAGAAAACGATTTTGATAGCTGAAGATGATTATTCAAATTTTGATCTCATTCAGAAAATATTGCGCCCTACAAGTGCTAAATTAATACATGCTGTTAATGGACTTGAAGCAGTCAAGTTGTTTGAAATACACAAGGATATTGACCTTGTTTTAATGGATATACGTATGCCTGTGATGGATGGTATAGAGGCGATTAAGGCGATTAAATTAATGAATCCGGATTTTCCTGTGATTACTTTAACTGCTAATACAACCGTTGAAGAAAGAGAAAACGCATTAGCCGTTGGAAGTAATGGCTATATTACAAAGCCAATAAATGTTGGGGCTTTATATCGTATTATCAATTCTTATTTAGAGGAAAAAGTAGGAGTCTAATTGAGTCTGGATAGAATCAGAAGGCGCTGAGAAGCTTCTTCTGATTCGAATTGAACGTTGATGATTATAAATTTTCCTATAAGATACTGCTAGTTTTTTTTACCAAGTAAATTCGCAAGAGTACTGACCAATATTGCCAACAGCATCTGTTACAATTAATTTTAACTGATGTTTCTTGTTGCTTGGCAATCTGCTTTTATCGAAGGTGTAGAATAAGCGATTTTCCTTTTTATCAAATTCAAATAATACCCACTTATTATCAATTTCACCATGGTATGATTTAATACCTGATAAATTATCTTTAATTGTAAAGTCGATAAATTTTAGATTTTTAATATTCTTATTTTTATAATCAGTTTTTGTTGTGATACTTGGAGCAAGAGTGTCAATTGAAACCGCATAATTACCAAGATTTTTAGTTTTTGTCTTGATATAACCATTAATATAAACGCCTCCCTCAGATGATAATTTTCCATCTTTATCAATTTGAACGACAACTAATTTATCAGATAAATCTTGATCGATTTCATCAAGTTTTATTGACAAACTGAAGTGTTTATTAAGCGCGACATTCTGTTGGTGTATATGATATATGGCAGATAAAAAGCTCGAATCTGTGCTTGTTGAATAATCAAACTCAAGATTCGAATAAAAGCAATCCTTTGGGAATTTTAAATCTATACCTGCTTCTGAAAATTTGTTTTCATCTTCATATTTAAATAAGCGAGTAAATGTTTTCTCTGGGAAGCTAACTGAAGTCGTATCACCTTTAGCTGTAAATTGAAGCTTTGCTCTGTTTTGGTAGGAATCAAATACAGAGAACTCAATACTATAGTTTTTATTTTCATTGAAATTATAAGAGCCATCTGTTTTCATCTCTGAATAGAAACTTAATTTATTATTGGGCTCAATAAAAGCTTTATGCACCTTGCGTTTTATTTCATGATTAAGCTCATAATCTATATGAGAATTGATATAGCTACTCTCGTCGAATGAAAACTTGTTGAGTGAATAATTAGTAACTAAAGAATCGTTAATCTTTAATTGTAGTTTATTGATACCACACTTACCCCATGTGTTGTCCAAAAGATCTTCAGTATAAATGGCAAAGCCGATCTTGCCATGCAATATCATTTTATTTGTCTTTAAAATAAAATTATTTTTATTCAATGTACTAAGTTTGAAAGCTTGTCGTACATTTTGGCCATTCACACTACTATTTTTATCGAGAGAATAAACGTATAGACTATAAATCATAGGGGCTGTTGTGTCTAAGATTTTAAAATCTAAAAGCAAAGGGTTGATTGGTTTTTCACTTTTTGTTTCTCTGATCTCAAAATGAAGATGAGGCCCCATAGATGAACCTGTATTTCCAGAATAGGCAATAACATTACTTTTCTTAAACTTAAATAGTTCTTTTTTATGTGATTCCATCTTGCTAAGATCGATGTCAACTTCAAATTTTTTGTTTTTGTATTGCTGAGACTTTATAAAAGCTTCAATTTTTGGTGAAAATTTGTTTAAATGTGCATAAACCGATGTATATCCATTGGGATGATCGATATATAAAGCCTTACCATACCCACCTTCGGATATTTTAATTCGACTCACAATACCATCAGCTATGGCATAAACCTTTTTACCTGTCGTAAATGTTCTAATGTCTATGCCTGAATGAAAATGATTATTTCTCAGTTCAGCAAATGTTCCAGATAGGGTTATTTTAAAATCTACTGGTGATCTGAAATAGTTCTTAGGTATATTATGAGCTCTTATGGATAGAGGGAGAGATAATATTAATAATAGGAAAAAAAGTATATTTATGTTTAGATGCTTTATTTTCATGGTATTCCAAATTAAGGTGTCATTCTATAAGTGTGTAAAACTAATAAAAATGTGTTTTTTTAAGGCTTTCAATCGAAAATAGAAAGCAATATTTTTGATTATCTTAACAGCAATGTTAATTTTGTAGAAGAAAGTTTTTGATAATGGAGGTAAAGCCAATTGAAATAGTATCTGAATTACGAGGGCAAATCTCTCGTCTTATTGCTTTGTATCAGGATTTAAAGCTTGAAAAGGAAAAGTTAGTTCGTGAAAAAATGGACTTACTCGAACAGGTCGAGACTTTAAATAAAGAGAATAAAGAATTCAAGCATCAGTATGATACTTTAAAATTGGCAAAGACTTTTGCTGTGAATACAGGTGATTCTCAGCAGGCTAAAAGTAAGATTAGCCAAATTGTGCGGGAGATTGACAAGTGTATTGCTCTTTTAAACAAATAAGAATTGTTTATGTCTGACGAATTTTTGATAAAAGTTAACGTAGCAGGTCGTCTTTATCCTTTAAATATAAAAAGGAATAGGGAAGAGATTATTCGAAAGGCAGCAAAAACGATAAATGAAAAGGTATTGCAATACCAACAGAAATATAAAGATAAAGACATTCAGGATTTTTTAGCCATGGCTTCTCTACAGTTTGTAGTAAAAGTATTGGAGTCTGAAGCAAAAACAGATGTTTCCCCAGTTTTAAAAGAATTGGAAACTTTGGAACAAGAACTGAGCGAATTTATTAAAGAAGAGCAGTAAAAACACCTTTGAAAGAACAATAACCCGCATTATTTCTTAGAAGTTAGTTGTCCACGAAAGCCGCTTAAGATCAGTTTAATAGTCTGGTTGCGATTTTGTTGGGTTTAAGATTTCTGAGTAATGGTGCGGGTTATTTATTAATAATAAAAATCAGTATTGACTAAATATTTAAAACAATGACAGAAATAATCATAGGAGCCATTGCTTTAGTAGGGGGCGGATTTATATCCTATTTCGTTTTGCAACGCGGATTAAAGCGTAAGAGCGAAAGCATCTTAAGGGATGCCCAAGCAGAAGCAGAGGTCCTTAGAAAAGATAAAATCCTACAGGCGAAAGAGAAATTTTTACAGCTTAGAACGGAACACGAAAAGCAAATTAATGCAAAAAATGCGAAGCTTTTGGTGATTGAGAATAAAGTAAAGCAAAAGGAGACTGCGGTTAATCAGCGAGTAGAAGATTTCCAACGCAAGAAAAAAGAAGTTGATACCATTCGCGAGAACTTAAGTGTTCAAATGGAATTGGTAGAGAGAAAAGAGATGGAGCTTGAGAAAGCTAAGCGTCAGCAAATTGAGCAATTGGAGAAAATTTCAGGTTTGTCAGCAGAAGAAGCTAAAAACCAAATTGTTGATTCTTTGAAAGAAGAAGCTAAAACTGAGGCGATGTCTTACGTGAATGATATCATGGAAGATGCTAAGATGTCGGCTAATATGGAAGCCAAAAAGATTGTAATTAAAACAATCCAGCGTGTAGCGACTGAAACAGCAATTGAGAATTCAGTAACTATATTCCACATTGAATCTGATGAGATTAAGGGACGTATTATTGGTCGTGAAGGGCGTAATATCCGTGCTCTTGAAGCAGCCACTGGTATCGAAATTATTGTAGATGATACACCAGAAGCGATTGTTCTTTCTGGCTTTGATCCTGTACGTCGTGAGATTGCTCGTTTGGCTCTTCATCAATTGGTGACTGACGGTCGTATTCACCCAGCCCGTATTGAGGAAGTTGTGAATAAGACTCGTAAGCAAATTGAGGAGGAAATGGCTGAAACGGGTAAGCGTACTGCTATCGATTTGGGTATTCATGGTTTGCACCCAGAATTGATTCGTATGATTGGTAAAATGAAATACCGTTCATCATATGGTCAAAATTTATTGCAGCATGCTCGCGAAACAGCGAACCTTTGTGCGATCATGGCAACAGAGCTTGGTTTGAATGCTAAAAAAGCAAAACGTGCAGGTCTTTTACATGATATAGGTAAAGTCCCAGACGATGAGCCAGAATTGCCACACGCTATTCTAGGTATGAAATTGGCTGAGAAATATAAAGAAAAACCAGATATTTGTAATGCTATTGGAGCTCATCACGACGAAATTGAGATGACGACTTTAATTGCTCCAATTATTCAGGCATGTGATGCGATTTCAGGAGCCCGTCCTGGTGCTCGTCGTGAGATTGTTGAATCTTATATTAAGCGTCTGAAAGATCTTGAAAACTTAGCTCTTTCACATCCAGGTGTTTTGAAAACCTATGCTATTCAAGCTGGTAGAGAGTTGAGAGTGATTGTAGGTAGTGATAAAATTTCGGATAAAGAAGCTGAAGTTTTATCCTTGGATATCGCTCAGAAAATTCAAGATGAGATGACTTATCCTGGTCAAGTGAAAATTACAGTAATTCGAGAGACTAGAGCTATAAACTATGCAAAATAGATAATGGCTAGATATTTAAAATCTCCAACTCATATGAGTTGGAGATTTTTTTTGCATTTAAATTTTATCAATTCTTTTTCAGAAGTAGCACATTTAAAAGTTTTTTTAGGATTTCAACATATTTATAATTACTCTGGCGACCATAGCAGAATATTTGGTTTTGAATGAGTAGTTTGATTAGATCAAGATTGGTGCAAGGTTTATAATACTGAGGTAGATTATTAAGTTTTTTGAATTTGATAACATGTTCTAGTTGCATAGTTGAAAGTACCGCACCAGTATCAATGGGATTTATATAGAAGTAATTTCGTTTTGATGCAGGATCAATCGATCTTTCACAAGATAGCAGAATGCTATTAGGGAGTTGAATGCCAAAAACGGGTAGTTTTAAAGCCTGGGCAATACCTGCGTAAATAATACTAGTGATGATATAATTACCTTTTTTTTGAGCTAGAACAGTACTGATATTACCTCCCCAGTTCGTTTCTTCTTGGGGAGATAAAACCATGTAATTGTGAATAAAATAAAGGAAATGGTTTAGAATTTTTATCTTATCCAGATAACTTTCTAGCTCTTTAATCTCTGGTTTTATTTCATCAACAATCTTATTAATTGTTGTTTTTACATTGTTTGTAGATAGATGGTAGCTGATACTTCTATTGATAAGAATGGCTCCATCAATTAGATTTTGTTTGGGAGAGTTCTTCCAATTTATTAGCTCCTTAATAATTGAATTGTGATGAATCTCATCGATAATTGCTTCTAATCGCTCTTGAAAAAGTGGGTTGTCAGACTCTAGCCAGATATCTTCCAAATAAGGAATATTTGAGGCTGGCAACTTAGATAATTCTTTGCTAATGTTCATGTAAACATTTGGATCAGAATCATCTAGGAGTGATATTAGAGCGTTTAATTTCTCTTCCTTCATATCTGTTATGAGATTCGTTCTTACTTAAATATAATAAAACCCACTAAGAAGAACAATTCTTGTGGGTTTCAGAGCTTTTTGATATCAAAGTCTTAAGCTAAAGACAAATTATCAATTTAGATATGTTAGGATTATTTACTTAATCTATCAAGGACAGTTAAGATTAGTTTTTTTACGACCGGCTTGTAATCCTTGCTGGCATCTTTGTTTACTCGATTTGCAATAATTGCACAAACAGTTGCAGCCTCGTGTCCTAATAGAGCAGCTAATCCAGCAATTGCAGAACTTTCCATCTCGTAGTTGGTGATTTTTTGTCCCTGATATTCAAAGGCTTCAATTTTATCATTTAAATCCATATCCAAAGTGTTCAGCCGAAGCACTCTTCCTTGTGGGCCATAAAACCCATTGGCAGATATCGTAATTCCCTGAATCATATCATCGCCATCAAGTTTATTGATGACTTTCTCAGACGAAGATACAAAGTAAGGAGAAGCCAATTTAGGATTCCAATTCACACCTTCTTTAAATGCTTTTTCAAATTCAAGATCTGACACTTCATCTCTTCCTGCATAGAAGTTTAGCATGCCATCGAATCCAATTGATTTTTTAGATAAAAGAAATGAATCAACAGGAATATTTCCTTGTAATGAACCAGAAGTTCCGATACGAACCAGAGTTAGTGATTTATGCTCTTTTTTAGGAAGTCGTGTTTTAAGATCGATATTGACTAAAGCATCCAATTCATTAACCACAATGTCAATATTATCAGTACCAATACCGGTTGACAATACAGAGAAACGTTTGCCTTTATAGCTACCTGTTTTAGTTACAAACTCACGATTTGAAATGGTTAATTCAACCTCGTCGAAAAAACTGGCTACTAATTCTACACGTCCAGGGTCTCCCACAAGAATGACAGTATCAGCAAGATGCTCTGGTCTCAAATGCAAGTGAAAAATACTTCCGTCTGGATTGATAATTAGTTCTGATGATTTAATAGGTTCCATATGTTTTTAAAATTTTGAATTGCAAAAAGACAGCTAGCACAAAATATTATTCTTTAAATACAAATGTTATTTGTAAATATAAGTAGAAAAATGAGCAAACAGCAGTTTACAGATTAACAATACTTTATTATGGTTGTTTGGAGTAATTTATAGAACTCGAAGGTTGAATAGATATGAGAAGTTTAACTTTTCTATTTTTCCATCGAGTTCTCAAATATACAAATAAATCGATCATTCAGACAATTAGAATAGGATATACATTAAAAAAAGAGACATTGATTTAAAATGATTTCTTATTCCACCAATGAATATATTATGCTATATTTACCTTTCTATTAATGAAAATTATAATGACTCTAAAGCCTATACTTAAAGGATGATTTTAGTTGTTCTTATACTAAAATGATATTTAATTGATTGGGCATTAAACTTCAACAAAATGAAACAAAAACCTTATTTCTTAATCGTAGTTGCTGCTTTTGCACTGATTCTAGTTATGTCAGGATCGAGTATGTTTAAAACTCTTCAGCCTGGGGAGCGTGGAGTAATCTTCCGTAAATTTTCTTCAGGCTTAGATAAGGAGAATATTATTATGCCTGGTTTTCTAGTTATTGCACCATGGAATGATTTACATGTGTATGATGTTAAGGAGCAGAAAAGTGAAGAGACTATGGATGTGTTGGATAAAAGTGGATTGTCTGTAAATATTGACGTATCTGTTCGTTTTAATCCAACCTATAATAAAATTGGATATTTACACGAGATTTTTGGTAAGAATTATATCAACCAGTTAGTTGTACCTGAGGTACGTTCTTCTGTTCGTCAAGTAGCTGGACGCTATACGGCAGAGGAAATTTATTCTACTCGTAGAAAAGAAGTTGAAGATGCTATTATTACTGAGACGTCTTTAATTCTTAAGAAGAATAATATTGAAATGAAGGCCTTATTGATTCGTTCGATTAATTTGCCTGCAAAAATTAAAACAGCTATTGAAAGTAAGCTGCAACAAGAGCAAGAAGCTTTAGCTTATCAGTTTAAACTAGACCGTGAAAAGAGTGAGGCCGAAAGAAAGCGTATTGCTGCTGAAGGTGAATCTAATGCGAATAAGATTATTAATAGTAGTTTGACTACGGCTCTATTGAAGATGCGTGGAATTGAAGCAACTATTGAACTGTCGAAATCACCTAATTCGAAAGTGGTTGTTATTGGTAGTGGAAAAGAAGGTATGCCTCTTATTTTGGGTAATAACTAATTTCCTTATATAAAATATTTGTTCGAGGCTGTTTCGTAAGAAACAGCCTTTTTTTTATTTTACATTTGAATTGATGTTCGTTTTCGAACATCAATTGTTCTGTAAGCGTTCACTTCTTTTCTGACTTGAAAGATCATATGGTTTGATAATTAGGTTTATATGAGGTTTGGTATGATAAGTGATTATAAAAATGGACTTAGACTAACCAAAGAAAACGACACCACTATGATTAAATACCTACTCCTAGCGCTTGCTATGCTGTTTGCTTTCTATCAACCTACACAAGCCTTTTCAAAAAAAGAAATTCAAGCAAAACGTGTTAATCATACTCCTAAAATTGATGGAATTTTAGATGATGCTATTTGGAAAGATATTCCTGTTGCTAATGACTTTGTGCAATTGGATCCTGATAATGGAACGCCCTCAAATTTTAGAACGGAAGCAAAGTTTATTTATACTGATAATTCTCTTGTTGTAGGCGTTATGATGTTTGATGATCAGCCTGATAAGATTTTGAAGGAGCTAAGCAAACGAGACGACTTAAATAATAGTGATTTCATTCTTTTACTAATAGACCCCTTTAATAATGGTTTAGATGCCTTCGAATTTATTGTGACGCCTATGGGAGTGCAAATTGATGCTAAAGTTGTTAAGAATAGAGAAGATAGTAATTGGGATAGCGTCTGGAAAAGTGGTGCTCATATTGGGAAAGAGGGCTGGAGTGCTGAATTTGAAATTCCATATTCCGCACTGCGTTTTCCTAATAAAAATGTACAGGAGTGGGGAATCAATATTATTCGTAATATACAACGTGAAAAGGAAAAAGTAAGTTGGAATTTTATTGATAAAGAAGAATCTGGATGGGTTAATCAATCAGGTGTTCTGAAAGGTATAGAGAATATTAAGCCTCCAACACGTCTTTCTTTTTCCCCATATTTTTCGGTTTATGTTGATAAATCGTCAGATAAATCATCGTTTGAGACGAATTATCGGGGAGGTCTTGATTTGAAGTATGGTATCAATGAGAGTTTTACTCTAGATATGATGTTGATTCCTGATTTTGGGCAGATCCAATCAGACGATCAGATTTTAAACCTTTCTCCATATGAAACAAAGTTTGATGAGAAGAGACAGTTTTTTACTGAAGCAACTGAACTCTTTAATAGAGGTGGCATTTTTTATTCGAAAAGGATAGGAGCATCTCCCAAATATAGATATGATGTAGAGGACCAGCTTGATGAGAATGAGATTGTATACGATAATCCTATAGAAGCCAAAATTATAAATTCGACCAAAATATCAGGTAGAACTAGTAAAGGATTAGGAATTGGTTTTTTGAACTCTATGATTCGTAATACTTATGCTGATATAAAAGATACCATTACAGGCTCAAAGCGTAAATACAAGACTCAGGCCTTTGCAAACTACAATATGTTAGTTTTTGATCAAAGTTTGAGGAATGAATCCTATGTGTCTGTGTTTAATACAAATGTAAGTGTTCCTGATGACGATTATATGGCCAATGTAAGCGGTACTGAATTTTTATTAAAGGATAAGACAAGAATGTTTCAAGTTAAGGGAAAAGCTTTATTATCTCAACGCTATGAGAAAGGAGAGGATGGACTGATTGGTCAGCATCATCAAGTTTCGTTTGAGAAAATTAACGGGAAGTTTAATTGGAGTTTCTCCAACGAGATGATATCAGATAATTATAATCCTAATGATATGGGGTTTCTAAATAGGAATAATGTCATTAATAATAATTTAAGTCTTGGTTATCATATCTATAAGCCTAAGGGAATCTTGTTGGCTCAGCATAATAATTTGACTTTTAGCCATGAAACTCAGTATAATCCAGCTCGTTTTTCGCGTTTTACCGTTTACTATAATTCAAGATTTAAATTCAAATCCTATAATTCTGTTGGTGTATATGGGAACGTTCGACCTATGCATCAGTACGATTTTTTTGAGCCTAGAGTTGATGGAATGAAACTAAGAAAAGGTTCTTCTGCATTTTTTGGTCTTTGGTTCTCCTCTGATTACAGAAAAGAGTTTGCTTTTGATGTTGAGATGGAATATGGGAAACGTTTTTCTACTGACGATTTAATTGTGTTTTCTTTATCATTAAGACCCCGATATCGATTCAACGATAAGTTTACGATGCAATACAGACTCAATTGGAATAGGCAGTTGGATGATATGGGCTATGTAAATGACGAACAAATTGATGGATTAACTACTGTATATATTGGGATAAGGAATACAGCCTATTTGGAGAATCGATTGTCGGCTAATTATATTTTTAATAATAAAATGTCTCTGAGTTTTAGAGCACGTCATTATTGGGCAAAAGCAGAATATAAAGATTTCAATACCTTGTTGGATAATGGCCGTTTAAAAGCGATTGACTATTCTGATAATCACGATATCAACTTTAATAGCTTTAATATCGATATGGTATACTCGTGGCGATTTGCTCCAGGAAGTGAATTGGCTTTAGTTTGGAAGAATTCTATATCAAGCGACGATGATAAGATAGCACATCGTTTTATAAACAACCTGAAAAATACATTTGATGCAACAAGATTTAATTCTTTATCAGTAAAGCTTTTGTATTATATTGATTATATGTCTTTAAAAAAGAAGGGTTGAGTGTAAAGGATAGAAGATAATTTTATAGTTTGTAAGTTGACAGGTAAGAGTAGTGGGTGAAAATTTGCTGCTCTTATTTTTAAGATTAAATTTGTGTTCGGAAATGCTTTTTTAAGAAAAGTTAAGTCCTAAAATATTAATTTTCAATTTTAACAAAATTATGATTCAAAGAATTCAAACTTTATTCCTATTAGGTGTTTTAGTCCTAATGACATTGATGTTCTTTTTTCCTTTGGCAGAATTAATCGATTCAGTAAATAATTCTTATTCATTTATATACCGAGGAATTCCTTCTTTAACAGAAGGCGAACCTATGCTTTTTAAAGCCTATCCAGTAGCCATTTTATTAGCAGTTATTGTATTAAATGTTTTAGTGACTATTTTCTCATACAAAAAACGTATTCGTCAGATTCGATTAACGGTTTTTAATATTTTCTGTTTGTTGGGAATAGTTGGTTTAGTGTATTACAATGTTAATTCGCAAGTAGAATTAATGCAAGCTATTGCTAACTACAGTATAATTAATGCTTTTCCACTAGTAAGCATCGTTTTATCTTATCTGGCAATTCGAAATATTGGTAGGGATGAGGCAATGATCCGGTCAATGGATAGAATTCGATAAGATTTTAAATTAAAGTGATAATTGAACTTTATTTTGATTGAATGTATATAAAAAGCCTGCACTTGTGCAGGTTTTTTTTGTTATATAATGAACGATATGATTGAGGGATATTTATAAAAACACTAAATATCATCTATTTATACTGGGCGTAAAGAATTTTATGCAGTAAAAAACATTATTTATTTGTAAATTCTATAAGTATAAAAATAGATTACAGTTACTCGAAAAATTATCCAATATGCGCTATTTGTTTTTAAGTTTATTTCTAGTATTTGCTTCTTTCTTCTCAAGTTTTGGTATGACTTCCTTAAGTAAGAACAAAAAACATATTTTGGTAATACATTCCTATCATCAGAGTTTTGTATGGACCGATAGTATTTCGAGTGGTATTGAGTCTGTATTAACTCCCCTTGAAAATGAAATTGAGACTTTTTACGAATATTTGGATTCGAAACGATTTGTTGATCCAATATTTATCGAGTCTTTTGAGCAAAAATATAAACTGCTATGCTCTAAAGTAACTTGTGATGCTATTATTGTATCTGATAATAATGCTTTAAATTTTGTGATAAAAAATAGAGCACGATTTTTTAAGAATATTCCAATTGTTTTTTGTGGAGTTAATAACTATAATCCAGAATTGCTAAAGGGTGAAAGTCAGATAACGGGTATAGCAGAGTATGCTGCTATTGATTCTACCTTAATGCTTATGCACAAGCTTCATTCAGAAAGAAAGATTTTAATTATTAATGATAGAACCGTAACGGGTTTGGCAAATAAGGTAATTATCATGAATGCCTTACCAAATCTCGAGAAAGAGATGCATATTGAGTATTTGGATAATAGTAATATGAAGGCTATTCAAGATAAAGTTAAAAGCTTATCCGAAGAATGGATGATATATTTAGCTCCTTTTACGATGGATGCTGATGGAGACTATTATTCATTTAACGATGTTGTTGGTACTGTTAGTAGAGCTAGTTCTGTACCCATTTATGGTTCTTGGGACTTTTATTTAGGCAAAGGCATTGTTGGAGGTTATATAACCAGTGGTTATATGCAAGGAAAACTTGCAGGAGAATTAGCCCTATCTATTGTAAAAGGGGCAAATCCAAATATGATTCCAGTATTAGAAAAATCAGCAGTTAGCATTAAGTTCGATCATTCGATTTTATCTAAATATAGTATTGAGGAAAGTCATTTGCCTGAGGGATCTATCCTAATAAATAGAGAAAAAACATTTTTTGAGAAGAATATAACTTTATTCAAGAATACACTGCGAATAGGCCTGGTCGTTATTCTTTTATTAATTGTTTATTCAGTTCAAAAGCACAGACAGAAAGAGTTATTAGAAGAGCAAAATCTGGAGTTAGATCAAAAAGTTGAAGAACGTTCTCGAGAACTTCTTGAGGCAAATGATACCCTGAATAGAAAGAATGTTGAAATTACGAAACAGGAAGAGTTGACGAAACTAGCCTATCTTCGTTTGAAAGCTATCCTAAACAATTCATTAGTAGGTATTATTGTGACCGATGGAGAAGGTAAAATAATTGATCAAAATAATCGAATATCCGAGATTCTTGGATGTGACAAAGGAGAACTTTTGGGAAAAAATATTCTGTCTACTTTTTTGAGTAAAAGTAATTATGATATTCTTATGAATGAATATCAGCAACTGCAAGGTAGTAAGGCTCTTATTCGAAATGAAATTCCACTGAAAAGAATGGATGAAAGTGTGCTTTGGACTAAAATATATATTAGTGAGATGCTCTATTCCCATATTGAGAATGCCAATATTTGGGTGATTGATGATGTAAGTGAAATAGTTGAAAACAGAGCAAGTTTGGAGAAAAAAACGGCTGAGTTAAAAGAGTCCAATGAAATGAAGGATCAATTTTTTTCAATTATATCTCATGATTTAAAGGGACCCTTATCATCTGTATTGGGACTTTTGGAAATTATCACCAAGAATCCAGAGATTTTTTCAGATGAAGAAAGAACTGTGTTTATGGGTAATTGTTATGAATCAGCTCAGGATATGAATGATCTCCTAGATAACTTATTACGATGGGGGCGTATTCAAATTGGAGGTGTTTCATGGAATCCTGAGATAATTGACTTAAATCAGATTGCTGATTCTGTTTTGAAAACACTTATAAACGTTGCAAAAGCAAAGGATATTCAAGTAAATAATATAATTCCTTTAAATTTAAAAGCATTTGGTGATGAAAATATGATTAAAACTGTAGTTTTGAACCTAATTAATAATGCGATAAAATTTACTCATAAAGGTGGATTCGTTGAAATATCTGCTGAAGTAGAAAATAATAGAGTTAAAGTTTTAGTTCGTGATAATGGTATTGGTATAAATAATGATGATATTCAGTATCTGTTTAATATCGATAAGAAAATACAACAAGAAGGAACAAATAAGGAATCAGGTACAGGTTTAGGTCTTATTATTGTGAAAGATCTTTTAGAAAAGAATAAGGGGACTATCCATGTTGAAAGCCATTTAAACATGGGAACAAGCGTCTATTTTGATCTGCCTTTAAAAGCTTTAAGTTAAATGCAAAATTTAAAAAAAAGAATTAATTTTCGTGAATTAAATATCGAAAATAGGGTAGCATCCATTTTTGTTTTTTTTGGTGCTTTGTGGATTATCGCTTCCGACAAGGTTTTGTTGTTATTTAATTTTGATGCCAATTTTCTAACTCAAATACAAACCTATAAAGGGTGGTTGTTTGTTATTGTTACAGGTTTTTTAATTCATGCCTTAATAAAGGCTGATAGAAAAAAAGAGGTTCAATTGAAAAAAGAATTGAATGAGGCAATTATTAAATCTCAGGAGTCAGATAGGCTTAAATCCGCATTTCTATCAAATATTTCTCACGAACTGCGTACACCATTAAATTCTATTTTAGGATTCTCGGAGCTGCTTAAAAGCCCAAGAATAGAGTGTCATGAAAAGGAGGAATATATTGATTATATAAATGAAGGTAGTAATCAGTTATTAGCAATTCTAAATGAATTAATTGAAATTTCGAAATTAGAATCAAATTTAACTCAGGTGGTTAGTCAGGAATTTTGTCTTGTTAGTTTATTACATGAGTTATATCCAATCTACAGATTCGAACTAGAGATGAATAGCAATAAGAACTTGAGTCTTGAATTAAATTTACCCAATGACAACTCTTATTTAGTAAATTCAGATCGATTTAGGATCAAACAAATTATTACTCATTTTTTAAGTAATGCGATTAAATTTACACTAGAAGGCTCTATAGAATTAGGCTATGAAGAGAGGAACGATTTTGTCTCGATCTATGTAAAAGACACCGGTATTGGAATCGATAAGAGTGAAATTCTAAGTGTATTGAAGCCTTTTGTTCAGTCAGATATGACAACCACTAAACCTTATGGTGGAGTAGGAATTGGTCTGACTTTGTGTAAAGAGTTATCTGTCTTGTTAAATGGAGATGTGACAATCGAATCTGAACTAGGAAAAGGAACCCGCATATCGCTTGATTTGCCTAAGTTTATTAATAAAGATCAAGCTGTGTCACAAGAACTAGTTACTTGTTAGAACTTGTGACATTAACCCTAAATCTTATTTGTTTGAGTTATTTTTAGTTAACTTTTTCTTTGTTTTTTTCTTCATAACGGAATACCCAAATCGACCGATAAGTTTACCCAATTCATAGTAATGTCCATGAGAATAAGCAATCGGTTGTGCTTTATCTAATCTGAATTGTCCACTTTCTGTATCGATATATTTTTCATCAGCTTGCACATTCACAACTTCAGCTATAAACATATCATGTGATCCAAGTTCTACAATCTGTTTCAGTTTACACTCAATAGAAAGAGGAGATTCTTCAATAATAGGGGCCTTTATTTCCTTTGATTTCCCAGGAGTTAAGTTCATTTCTTCAAACTTATTGAAGTCTTTACCTGATTTTACACCACACCAATCGGTTGCATAAGCTAAATCCTTTGTTGTAAGATTGATGACAAATTCACCATGTTTTTTTATAATTTCATATGAATGACGGTTGGGACGAATTGAGATATAACACATTGCAGGATCAGTGCAAATAGTTCCAGTCCAGGCAATAGTTATTATATTATAATCTTCCTTACTTGCGCCACAACTTACCATTACGGCAGGTAATGGATAGACCATTGTTCCAGGTTTCCAATTTTGTTTTCCCATGAGTATTGAATTGTTTTGTCTTTTTGATTCTAATTATTTGTCCCAAAATGTTGTATAGATATTCTTTTCGCCCCAATAAAAATGAATATAAGAAGCCAGCACATTATTCTTTCTTATAAGCTGCGTATCTAAGCGTTTATCCCTTGCTGAATATACTTCAATATCTTTGGTTTCTTCTTTTGAATCAACCAAATGAGAATAATGAAATTCGTGTCCGAATAGAGTTTCTTCTTTTAATTTTATCTTTCGGTAACCAAGTTTTAGCGTCATATTTTCCATACTGGCATTCTGGTCTAGAAAACCAACCATTGGAAATAGATTACCATCCTTGTCAATAATATTTTTTGAGAGATACATCATGCCTCCACATTCTGCAAGTATTTTTCCTCCAGATTTAGCAAAATCTTGTATAGCTCTCCTCATACTTATATTTTGAGATAGTTTCTCCAAATACAATTCAGGATACCCACCTGCAAGGTAGATGAAATCGACATCAGGTAAGATGCTGTCATTTATTGGAGAAAAGTAGCTTATTTTACCAATTTCTGATAAAGATCTTAGGTTTTCATGATAAGTAAAATTGAATGCTTCATCTTTTGCAACTCCAATTCTTATTTTTGAATTTGTTTTATTTAAGCTAGCCTTATAATTAGGTCTCTTAGATTTACAAATATCTAGAATTCTATCAATGTCAACGGTTTTCTCAAGGTGTAAAGCCATTGCATTAATGGTATCTTCATAATTGTCCTTGGCTGATATTTGTAGTCCTAAATGTCGTTCTGGTAAATTAATATTTTCATTACGGGGAACATAACCTAATGCTTGAACGCCTACATCTTCGCAAGCATCTTTCATAAATTGATAGTGAGACTCGCTGTTAACGAAGTTGAAAATTGCACCAGCAATCTTAATTCCAGGATAGAAGTGCTTGTAGCCATAAAGTAGAGGTGCGACTGAATATGCCGTTGCTTTAGCATTGATGACCAAAATAATTGGAATATCTAATAATTCAGCAATTTCAGCGGAGCTACCTTTCATTCTGT
This sequence comes from Ancylomarina euxina, assembly GCF_003863355.1. Classification (GTDB taxonomy): domain Bacteria; phylum Bacteroidota; class Bacteroidia; order Bacteroidales; family Marinifilaceae; genus Ancylomarina; species Ancylomarina euxinus. The sequence goes on from NZ_QQWG01000026.1 coordinate 22,690, forward strand.
TAGCTCCATCAAAAAGCCCCATTACGCCTTCAACAACAGAAGCATCTGCCTTAGAACTGTATTTTGCATAGATTTCTTTAACATGTTCTGGGTTGCTCATGAAAGTATCCAAGTTGATTGAAACATTTCTTGATGCCCATTCATGATGTTTTGTATCTATATAATCAGGTCCACATTTAAAGGGTTGAACTGAGAATCCTTTATTACTTAAACTACGAAGTAAACCTTGCGTAATTGTTGTTTTTCCTGAACCACTTGAGGGAGCTGCAATTAAAAATTGGGGAAGCATATATTAAACTTGAAATAATTTGTAAAGTACGGCGTGAACTTCTTTTAAATTCACTTTTTACAAAAATACGAGCTTGATCTTTTACTGCAAGCCATTTTACCAGATTTAATCTTAAATAAGTGTTATAATAAATGAAAAGCCCTAAAGATTATGAAGTCTTTAGGGCTAAGTCAAAATTTATATTAGTAATCTAATGATTGTGTTAGATCTATTAATCGTTTTTGTGAACATGTACATCCATTTGTGGGAAAGGAATATTAAGTCCCTCTTTTCCAAATGTCTTATAAACGTTCTCATTTAAAGCGAAGAAAACACCCCAATAGTCTGGAGCATTTACCCAAGCTCTCACGGCAAAGTTAACTGAACTATCAGCTAATTCCGAAACAGCAATAAAAACCTCAGGGTCTTTAAGTATTCTTGAATCTTGGTCACATAGTCTTTTGATAACAGCTTTGGCTTTATCAACATCATCGCCATAAGCAATCCCTATTTTCCAATCAACTCTTCTCTTTTCTTCAGTAGAATAATTTGTCATTGAAGAGTTCGATAAGCCTCCATTGGGGATAATAATGGTTTTGTTATCGGGAGTTGTTACAATTGTATTAAAAATCTGAATCTCTTTTACAACACCTAAATAACCTTGGGCATCGATGAAGTCACCAATTTTAAATGGCTTAAATATTAGGATCATAACGCCACCAGCAAAATTCTGTAGCGTACCAGAAAGAGCCATACCTACGGCTAGACCTGCAGCGGCAAGAATGGCAATAAAGGAAGTCATCTCAACGCCAACCATTCCTAATACACTTATGAATAGAAGTGCTTTAAGTAACATGCCAACAAGTCCCTTTAAAAATGGTTTTAGGGATTCGTCCATCTTACTTTTATCCATCAGCTTGCCTATTGCTCTGGTTAATGCTTTAATAACCCAAGCTCCTATAATCAGAACGACTATTGCTCCAATTAATTTAGGGCCATATTCAACTCCAACTTGAGTTAATTGTTCTAAAATTTTCTCTGTATTCATAATTAATATAGTATAAATGGTGTAATTGAATTCATTTTATAAAATGAATACTAAAATTACGTCCTTTAAATTTTATTGTCAAATATTTTATGAATGATTTGAATAACATCCAATTTATCTATGTGAATGGATTATGACTTGTTTCAAAAATTGTAAATACATATTTATTTGATCGATAATTCAAGCATTCTCATAAGTGGAAGTTTTGCCTTTTCCATGATACCATTGGGAAGAATAATTTCTGGCTTTTCGTTTTTAAGAGCCAAGTATATCTTTTCCATTGTATTTAACTTCATATAAGCACAATCGTTACATGAACACGATTCGTCGGAAGGAACGATTAAGAATTCTTTTTCGGGAGAATCTTTCTTCATTTGGTGAAGAATACCTGTTTCTGTCGCAACAATAAACTTCTTAGAGTCAGAGTTTTTTGTGTAGTTGAGCATGGCTGTTGTAGAACCAACAAAATCTGCTAGAATAAGAACTGGTTGAGGACATTCAGGATGTGCTATAAGCGTTGCATCTGGGTTTTCAATTTTCATCTGCATCATTTTCTCTGCAGATAGAATATCATGTACTTCGCATGATCCATCCCAAAGAATCATTTCTCTTCCTGTAACTTCGTTGACATATCTTCCTAGGTTTTTATCAGGAGCAAATATGATTTTCTGATCCTTTGGATAAGATTCAACAATTTGAACAGCATTCCCAGAGGTGCAAATGACATCAGAAAGCGTTTTAATTTCAGCTGAGCAATTGATATAGGAGATAACAATGTGATCTGGATATTTGGCTTTAAACTTAGCAAAATCTTCGCCAGGACACGATTCTGCAAGAGAACAACCTGCATTCATATCTGGAATTAAAACCTTACGCGTAGGGTTTAATATTTTTGCTGTTTCGCCCATAAAATGAACACCTGCAAATAAAATGATATCTGCTTTGGTCTCTGCAGCATATTGAGCTAATGCTAAACTATCGCCTTTAAAATCGGCTATGTCTTGTATATCAGGTGTCTGGTAGTAGTGTGCTAATATGATAGCATTTTTTTCTTTTGCTAATTTTAAGACTTTGTCTCTCATTGCATCCATTATATTTATGCTTAAAGTTTAGAATTTAAGATGCAAATATCTTTAAATTGTCGGGGAAATCAAAATTGATTCAGAAAAAAGGGGAAGTCTTTATTTTAGTACCTTTGGCGAAGAATCTTTAGATTACAGAATTGAAGATTATATTATACTATAAAAGAACGAATGAAAGTAAAAATAAGTCAATTCATCCTTAAGCTGTTTGGGTGGAAATATGTTGGAGATATTCCTACAGAAAAAAAAGCGGTAGTTATTGCAGCACCGCATACATCAAACTGGGATTTTGTTTGGGGAAAACTGGCTTTCGTGGCGCATAGTATCAACACCACAGTTTTAATGAAAAAAGAATTTTTCTTTTTTCCTCTAGGTGCCATTTTTAGATCGATGGGTGTCATGCCTATCGATAGAAGTAAAAAAAGTAATTTGACTGATCAGCTAGCTGAGGAATTTGCTAAGCGTGATGAGCTCTATTTATCCCTTTCCCCTGAGGGAACAAGGAGTAGACGACCCGTATGGAAAAGAGGATTCTATTTTATAGCACTTAAAGCAAATGTGCCTATCTTGTTGGGAGATTTAAATTATGAGACTAAAACGATGAGTTTTCTTGAAACTTTTTATCCTACAGGAGATGTAGAAGCAGATATGGCATATATCAAATCAAGGTATAAGAATTCAAAGCCGAAGTATCCAGAATTGTTTTCTACAGGAGATTAATTTCATTTACAAGGAATTTAAAATACGATGACATGTCAGATATTCTAAGACTTAGTTTGGTTCAGTCCGATTTGATTTGGGGTGATGTGAATGCAAATCTGAATCAATTTACGCAACAGCTTGCTAGATTGAAAGGGAAAAGTGATTTAATCATTTTACCTGAGATGTTCACATCTGGTTTTATGATGTCAGGTAAAGATAAGATTGCCACATATACCGATACAGTCGTTGCTTGGTTGAGAGAACAAGCTAAGAATTTAGATGCTCATATCATGGGAAGCATAATTGTGAATGAAAGTGATGCCTACTATAATCGAATGTATACGGTTTCTCCTCAAGGTGATATTTCGACATACAATAAGCGACATTTGTTTCGAATGGGAAACGAACATGAGCACTTTGTGGGTGGAAGCGATAAGGGAATTGTAAAAATCGGAGAATGGAGAGTTCGTCCTATTATATGCTACGATTTACGTTTCCCAGTCTGGGGCCGCAATCAGCAAGATTATGATCTACTTGTTTGTGTGGCTAACTGGCCTGATGCTCGTCGTGATGTTTGGAATACAATTTTAAAAGCCAGATCTATCGATAATCAGGCATATGTTGCTGGTGTTAATCGTGTGGGGAAAGATGGAATGGATTTATCTTATGCTGGAGATTCTTCATTATATGATGCTCGTGGTATACTCTTGGGTAAATGTGAAGATTATAAGAACGATATTCAAACAGTAAATCTATCACTGGATAAACTACGAAATTTCAGAACCAAATTTCCTGTTTATCTTGATGCTGACGATTTTGAGATAAAATTGTAATGCATCCTGAGATTCCTATTTATAATCTCAGGATTTATATAATAGCGAATTCTGAAATTTAGATGATAGACTTTTTGAGTTCTTTAGCGTCAGCAAATTTTTTTAATAGTTCTTCTGCAAAATCTAGACTTTCAAGCAATTCTTTTTCTTCCTGATAAGAAAAGAATACCATGAGGAAATTCTGACAATTTAAATCGATTTGTGTACGAAGTGAATCAGAGGTTGCACTACCAAAAGCACCAAGATCGTCTCGAAACAAAGGCAAGTTTTCTACATTAAGCTGACCTCTTCCAATACCTTGATAGTCTTCGTCGGCTTTTCCAAGGCCCATTTTTATGTCTCCAACAATTTTGTCTGCATTATAACCTCCAATGGAAAAGCCTGATTTTATAGAAGCCAAATTCAGTAAGTCAACCACATTGTTGATCTTATACAAGCCTTTACCATTAACGATTCTTCTCAATAAGGATTCTGCCGATAATCTGTATCTGTTGGGATCTTTTCCAACACGACGGTAGCCATCTTTCGACGATTGAATGGTCGACTTGTTACGGATATCTTCCACCGTCAGCGTTTTTTCAATCTGTGCGATATATTCGTCTATTTCTTTCCAAAGTTCGTCATTATCCTCAGTAATGGTTAACTGACACTCAATAACTCCAAGTTTAAGAGAAGGACATAATTCTGACAAGCCTTGTTCAATTGTTATGGTATGGTTCATATTGGATTTTGTTTATGATCAAAAATAAGCATTTCACTGAATTAATGTCCCAGTTAATTCGTGTCCTAAACGTTTTTATTCAATTCCTCATACTAGTTAGGGCTTTTCGAGCTATCGTTTTCAAGCACTCTCTAGGGAATTAGAGCGTAACGGAACACTAAGGGGGGCCAATAGGGGTGTTTTTTAAGTCTGTATAGATGTCAAATCTAAGTTGTTTATAATTGCGATGTTTAATAATAATAATAATAATAATAATAAATGCGTTTGATAAGCAAAACTTTGAATTGCTTGTACATAGAGATGTTCTTGTTTTGTGTTTTATTATATTTTGATCAGTGCAAGTGATTTTCAGCTAATGAAAACAGAATTTTAGCAATGTAAATACGAGTAAAGTCTCAAAAACTGCTTATTTGATCAATATCAATACTTTCAAAGCTCGAAAAATTGGTTTTTCACCCAATATCAATACTGACAAAGCATGAAAAATTAGTTTTTTGCTCAATATCAATACTGACAAAGACCGAAAAACTGCTTTTTTGCCCAATATCAATATTTACAAAGCAAAAAATGATCTTTTGAATAATCAATAAATACTAATCCCAAAATTAAAATCAATGACATTGATTAAGAAAATTACCCCGAGTAGTCGCAATGGCGACATTAGTGCATTACTAACTCTTATTATGAAAGTATTTGCGAAGAATGATTGGAGTGCAGACGTTTATTTAACGTCTATAATTGAAACAACAAGTGGAACTCATGAGAAATTGTTAAGAAGTAAAAGAGAATGTAGGTAAAGCTGCATACTCTTTTTTTGTTGGTTTCGATTGCAATAAACCAAGCGTGCCAAAATATGCGATTTTAGCGTCTAATAATGAAAGTGGAAAAAGCTTTGGGCTAGGATGGGTTCAAAATCAATAATTCATGTACTTTTAGGGTTAGCTTATTTTAAGATTAAAGTATGGAAAGTAAAACAGCATTAATAACGGGATCAGCTAAGAGAATAGGGAATGAATTGGCTCTACATTTGGCTAAGCAGTCTTGGAATCTGGCTCTTCATTATAATACTTCAAAAGGGGAAGCTATGGCTTTGAGAGATTACCTTAAAGCCATGTACCCTAAGCAAGTATTTAAGGTGTTTTGCTGCAATCTTTCCGATGAAATTGCCTGTGAATCTCTAATCTATGAGGTTAATGAGGAGTTTAGTCAGATAGACCTACTGATTAATAATGCCTCAGTTTATAGTCCAAGTTCGATTAAAGAGACCAATTTAGAATTGCTTAATGAGCAGATGAACGTCAACTTTAAAGCGCCTTTTGTTTTAATGCGCGATTATGCGAATATCTGTAAAAGGGGAGTCATTGTAAACTTCCTTGATACACGAATAAGCAAATATGCGTCTGATTATGCTGCTTATAGTCTATCTAAAGTTGCTTTATCTCATTTGACTCAAATGGGGGCTTTGGAATTCGGACCCGATATTAGAGTAAATGGAATTGCTCCGGGTTCAACTATTGCACCAGCTAATGCAGATGAAAATTATCTTGAAAACAGAGCTGCCTCAACACCGATGAAAGTAACAGGAGGTATGCAACCTATTTTAAAATCGCTTGATTACATATTGGATAATAATTTTCTTACAGGACAAATTCTGTATTGCGATGGGGGAGAGCAGTTAATTTAATTGGAGGGATATGGTTTTATTTTAAATCGTTAATTAATTGGTTGACGATTGGCAAATCAGCTTCTGCCCAATCCAGCTCATGAATTTGATCTAAAGCTAGCCACTTGATGTCCTGATGTACTAAAAGTTTGAAATTACCCTGCATATGATCTACAAAGTATGCTTTTAGTTTAATGATTTTGTTTCCATAATCGTGCATATTCTCACATAGAAAGTTGCCACATTTGGCTTGAATGTTGAATTCTTCCTGTAGTTCTCTCTCTAAACAGGCTTCTGGTGTTTCTCCATCTTCTATTTTCCCACCCGGGAATTCCCACTTACCTCCTTGTTCGCTGGAATCTTTTCTTTGCGCACAAAGAAAGCGATTATCCTTTCGGATAATCGCAGCTGTGACTTCAACTATTTTTTTTGAATTCATATTTTTTTTAGAGTATGTCTAGCTTAGAAATACGGCTATAGATACACCTATAAATGTTCCGATAATATAACCTAAAATACCGACTAGGATTCCAGGAGTAATGAGTTTCTTTTGTCCCATTGAGGCAGCCATAGGTGCTGCTACCGATGGTCCCATAATATTTGCTGCCGAAGAAATAACGACTTCGTATACATCTAACTTGAATAGCTTTGCCAGTGCCAATAAGAAAACGAAGTGGAATAGCATGATAGTAAGGTAGAATCCTAGAATTGCAGGACCGATATCGAAAATCTGATGAATATTAGTAGCTGCTCCAATTACCGCTAAGAAAATATACATCATCCATATACCAACCGAAAAAGCTGTATTTTCTAATGCTTTTAGGCGTTTAGGAAAAAGGTTGGCAGCCAATACTGCAAATAGCGTAATAAGTAGAATGCTTAAGTTTATTTCGGTCTGAACCAATCTTTCTAAATACGGAGCTATGAAAGTACCTGCACCGGCGATAAATGCAGCTATAAAAACTGAAACAGCAATGCGTTCCATAGTGATTGGGTAGTCTTCTCTTTTATCTTGATCAGTAACTTCAATTTCATTTTCTTTCTTTGGTTTTACAAAGAATCGCGCTAAGAACATGAGAGATGGTGTTAGAAAAAGAAATAGCGTATAAAGATTTGAAACCAAATTGTCAACGGCGATAGTAGCTGTAAACATTGGATTGGTGCTGAAATTTAAACTCTCTGCTGCAGCAATAAAGTTAACGCTACCTCCAATTAGAGTGGCAGCAATTACACCAGCGGTATTACCGGCATCTTCACCCAAATCAATCAATGAAAAAGCCAGAAAGCATCCTAATACAATTCCTATTGCTCCAATAATATAAGCTAGGAGTAGCTTCCCACTTTCCTTAACGATTTTTAGCAAATTAGAGCTAAACAAAAGCATTGGAATTGATATGGGAATAAAATAGGTGAAGACCATATCGTAAACTTCAACCTTTACGTTTGGGTTAGAAGCTACAGGGAGAACGCCCAACATGGCTAATATTGACATGGATATCATTGTAACAAGAATGCCAGATAGTTTTCCAAACCATTTTTTGTGTTCAGAATAGATACCAAAAGCTGCAGCACCAGCTACAATAAAGAAGAGTATAAAATGACTGTCGGGAGAAATAAATGATTCCATAAAGTGTGTTTAAAAATTGGACTGCAATTTAGCAATTTTGATTTTTATAAAGGAAAGAGTTAATTGATTTTGTAAAATAGCAGCCTAATTGTAACACTTAGAAATAATTAACTGGATTTTTATTATCCATATATGGGACTGAAAACTACTTTTTTGCAAAAAGGTGATGTAATAATCCTCTGATCAATTCGATGAAAGGCATCGGTTTAATTCCTAAAGCCATATTTGCTTGACTTATTTTGTACACTAGATTCATGTGTTTTATGACTTCACGATAGGCTTTAAGCAAGGAATAATCTGGATCGTATATATGAGCAGGTTCTGAATTTGTTCCATTGATTTCTAAAATTTTAATATTTTTGCCTTCATACAAATCACGAATACTATTGACTTTTATATCAAAACGACCGTAATAGAATCCGTTTAAAGGTTTCGATATTTCTCTAAATACTTCAACCAATTTGGTATTAATAAGATGTGTCCCATCTAAGAACTTGGTCCCTCTGCTATGATTTCCTATGGGTTCTACTTTAAATGTAATGCCCTCAGGAATGATAATATTCCATTTGTTAGGGTATCTTTTCCTAAAATATTTTAGACGAGATTTTGCTCTGAATTTTTTAGATAATAACTTCCCAAAACTATCGCGTCCATTCCCTGTAATACTCAGGAATTCTTTCATAACAACTGAGCTTATACCATCTTGTATGCTGTTTGGGAAACGATGATAAAACACGCCCAATTCTATTGGGTGAGAAACAAATTCTTGAATAATAAGATCTTCTTTGATAATATTTAAATAGTTTTCCAATTCTTTTTCATTGTCGATTTTTTCAACACCACGGCCTCGCTCTCCAACATTAGGTTTTGCAACAATTGGAAATTCGATCTCCCTTTCAGCCATTAGTTTAATAATATCTTCTTTTGATTTTTCTTTTGTAACGAAAAAATCTTTAGTGTGATATTTTGAAGAAAGTAAGTTGAGTAACTTGGTTTTATCGGTTCCATAGGCACCACCAAATGCCATTTCGGGATTAGCAGCAGTAAAATAGCTAAATGATTTGCTCTTTATGGCTAAAACAAAACCATATAAAAACATGGGTGCATAGAATAACCATGCGGGCCAAAATTCAAAATTGATCCATTTGATTATAAATTGAGGGTAATAATATTTCTTTCGGGGCATAACTTAGGTTTAGTTATTTAAATATAAAAGAAATATTAATCCATCAGTAAAGTTAAGACAGAAAAAAGATTTGAAAGTCTTAAATTAAGGTTTAAGTAAAAAATGATTATTAAAGAATTATATAATACGACTTGTTTTTAATATCTTGTTTTTGAAAAAAATAGACTCTATGCAAATTATAAATGCTTCTAAAGAAATATGCAAACAGTTATTTCAACTGTGTGATAATTTAGATAATAAGGAATACGCCCATTGCTCTTTTCTTTTAATGGGAAGTTCAATTGGAAAGCATATGCGTCATATCATTGAATTCTATGATTTATTAAGAGAAGGTTCAGAGATTGGAGAAGTTAATTATGATACTCGTGTTCGTAATGTTCAGATCGAGACTGAATTGGACGCAGCAAAGGGTAGATTGGCTTCAATTTTGTCTTGGTTAGACGTATTATCAGTGAATAAAAATATGAGTGTATATTTCCGATTTAATTTGGAGAATGATGAAGTGAAGCAAGTTCGATCAAATTTGATGCGTGAGCTAGCCTATAATTTGGAGCATGCAATTCATCATATGGCTTTGATTCGTATTGCTCTTGATCAACAATTCCCTCATGTAAATATTGATCCAAAATTTGGTCTAGCTTATTCTACAATTCGTTATAATAAAGATCAATGTGCACGTTAAGTTATATTCCAATTTCTGATCAGGATTTCATTTTGACAACCAATCGAGATGAGGATCCAAATCGTGTTGCTTTTAGTCCACAGAAATATCTGCATGACGGTATTGAATTATTTTATCCTAAAGACTCTAAAGCTAAAGGAAGTTGGATAATAAGCAATTGTATTGATACCTGTTTATGTTTGCTTAATGGGGCTTTTGATAAGCATCAACGTCAACCTTATTATAGGCAGAGTAGAGGATTGATTCTTCTTGATTTTTTTAAATTTTCAGGTCTTAATGACTTTATAGAGAACTATCAGTTTGAAGGGATAGAAGCATTTACGATGATTGTTGTTGAAAACAAATCTGCAATTCAAATAACAGAACTAATTTGGGATGAGAAAAAATTACATGTGAGGGAACTATTAAGCAATGAAGCTCATTTTTGGTCATCAACGACTTTATATACAAAGGAAATGAAGTTGGAACGTGAACAATGGTTTAGGCATTGGTTGAATAATGAAACCCAGTTAAATCAGGATACTATTATTAGGTTCCATAAAACAGGTGGATCTGGTAATATGGAATACGGTCTGTTTATGAATAGACGAAATCTTGTTAGGACAGTTAGTATAACTCAGATAATTGGGAGTGAACAGGGACATGTATTGAAATATCTCAATTTGTCAGACGAGGAGGTTTGCAAAACCAGATAAGAGATTTGATCAATTCGATTATAAATTAAAAAATAGCTATCAAATTAAATTGATAGCCATTTTTTTTTATGTTTAAATTCTGATTAGATCAGAAGTGTTTTTACTTACCAGGACATTGAGCAATAATATTAGCATCGATATCTTGCTTACTATAAGCCTTATCGTAATTCTCAGAGAATTTCTTCGCTAAGTTTTCGGCAGTCGTTTTATAAGCTTTCTTGTCTTCCCATGTGTTGATAGGAATTAACATTTCAGTAGGAACATTAGGACAAGTAGTCGGAATGTTCACGTGGAATAATTCATCTTGAATATACTCAACATTGTCAAGTTCACCATTAAGAGCTGCATCAACCATAGCTCTTGTATACTTTAACTTGATACGAGACCCTGTGCCATATGAGCCACCGCTCCATCCTGTATTAATAAGGAATACATTAGTGTCATGCTCATCCATTTTATTACCCAGCATATCTGCATAAATATTTGGATTACATGGCATAAATGGTTGTCCAAAGAAACGTGAGAAAGTCGCCTGAGGTTCAGTAACTCCGGTTTCAGTACCTGCTAATTTTGATGTGTATCCCATCAAGAACCAAAGCATAGCCTGCTCTTTAGTTAATTTTGATACTGGAGGCAATACACCATAAGCATCAGCTGTTAAAAATAGAATAGTTTTAGGGTGACCAGCTGTTGATTCTGGTTTAATATTACTTAAGAACTCAAGGGGATAAGATGCGCGTGAGTTTGGAGTATATCTGGTATCGAAGAAGTCGATATCCCCATTAGGGTACATCATGGCATTCTCAATAATAGCACCATGTTTCTTATAATCTGCATTGTGCATCACTGCATCCCAAATTTCTGGCTCGTTTTTACGCTCCATGTCAATCATCTTCGCATAACAACCATTTTCAAAATTGAAAATACCGTTATCACTCCATCCATGCTCGTCGTCACCTAGAAGTGCACGATTAGGATCTGCTGAAAGCGTTGTTTTACCCGTACCTGAAAGTCCTAATAAAAGAGCAGAATCTTTACCTTTTCCCTCGTTAGCAGAGCAATGTAATGGTAATACTCCATTGAAAGGAAGTAGGTAGTTCATCACAGTAAACATCAATTTCTTCATGCTACCTTGATATTTTGAACCATATACAATACCAATTCTTCTATCAACATCAACAACGACACAAAGTCCAGATGTTTCGCCATTAGGTAAGTCACGAACTAGCCCTTTATAACGATCTTTGTCAAGCTCGTCGTTTGGAAGTGCAATAAGTTGGAATTCCTGATCAGCAAAAATAGACTCCTTAATATTATCAGGTACAGGTCGGAACATATTATCAATGAAAACCTGATTTAATGCCTTGTCGGAAGTTGTTCTTACAGGAAGAGCGTATTTAGCATCTGCACCAATGACTCTGGTTGTTGTAAATATAGTCTCTTTGCTTTGAATCGTCTTTAATGCATCTGCATAGATAAGTGCAAACGTTTGCGGACTTAGGCCGATATTATTAGGTGATGTCCAGTCAATATTTGATTCACTTTCGGGATTTCTAACAATATATGTGTCTTTAGGGCTACGACCTGTTGAGTTAGATGGTGTCCAAGTAGCAAGAGCTCCATTGGGTGTTACTATGGCATCTTTATTATCAACAGCCTTTGTAATTAAATCTTCTCTGGAAAGATTTTCTCTAACATCTTGATGCGCTTCTAAAACTTTTTTTAGTTCTTCAATCATGCTAATTTGTATTGTACTCATCATATTTTTTTTAGGTTTGGAGTCCCAAAATTATGATGAGATATTTAACTATCCTAATATGTATATCTATTTTTTATATTTATTTTTAATTTATTCTCAATGATATTTAGTAGGTTTAACGTGGGGAAGAAGTTAGATATCTTCCTGATATGTTAGCTTTTCCCTGATTTCCTATTTTACAATCATCTCTTACTTCTTTATTATCAATTGTTTCAGATCGTATTGTCTTTTAATATCCATCTATTAGAGAAAAAAGGTATTAATCATATTCCACGCAAACGATTTCGAGAAATTAACGATTTTAATGAAAATTAAGCTGTTTTTTTAATTCTAAGGAAAAAATATCTACTTATTCAGAATGTTTTTTTATCCTCCAGTTTGAATACATAATTTACTTAAAAGGAAGGAGTAATCCAAACGATGAATAAAGCTTGTTCAGGCTGGAATTATTTTGGGTAATTCTTTCATTTTTGATAAAATGTATAAAAAATAGTTGCAGAAGAGGCTTGAAAATTTGAGATAAAAAAATGCCCATGTCTTAGGGGGGACACGGGCAAGTACTTCTAAAGGACTAATTAACCTACTAACCAAGCTTTCGCTTGTAATCATTTAGTTTGCAAATCCTATATCTTTAATAGAATTTCCGAACTAAAGTTAGAAATATATTTGAATTATATATATGGTTTATATGATTATTTTATAGTTTATAATCGTTTCAGAAAGGGACTAAGATTTTTCAAGGTTGTTTTTGTCGAGCAATTTGCTTGTTTTGTCGTGTTTTGTGGCTAGTTAGTCTGTTGATGCTTGAGTGTAAATATGTGAATATTTATATATGTTATCTATCTCTTCCTGAGTTGAATAATCTTTCAAATGATTCTCGGTTAAACCAATTTTGATTTGAGCTTTCATCTACAATCTTCTCAAAACGAGTTGTGTATTCTTTTGATAGGCCATTTTCGTAAATGTAATTTACAGCTTCATCAAATGATTTTAATATGCTTTTGCAAAAGGCGTCTTGAATGTTTTCTTTCTCGGAGGAATAGGTTAGTGCAATTTCAATATTAAATAGCATGATGTCGGCAATTAATGTTGGATCAACACCCAAACGCTTAAAATGACGGATAAAGTTTTGGGCGACTGAGCGCCTACATTTAGCTTTTCTTTTTGTTTGTGGAAAATATTCTTTTGAGATTTTAAATTTACATTCTTCAATAAGTTTATTCTCTTTAGGATTAAAAGCAAAGTCATAATATTCTTTAACTTCTTTAAAACGGCTGTAGAGTTCTATAACTTGATCTTGTAGTTGTTCTTTATTAAGATCATGCACATATAGTTTTAAATCGCGTTTACTCATAGGAATCATGTTTTAGTCAATTGCTATTTATTTACACATTGCAATTGTTTATCAGTCGCTCAAAAATAAGTATTATTGTAATAGTAATATTAACAATGTAGAATTGATGGATCAAGAAAGTGTCTCGCGTTTGGAGATTTTAGAAAATATATTGGAATTTTATAAAGTTCAACCAGGAATGAATAAAGATGGGAAACTTGAAAAAGTTGAAGAGTATCTATTGCTGATGCATGCCTTGTATTGTGATTCTGCTGAAGAATTAGATGAGCTAGATATAAATGATATAGATTTCCTTGAAAATCTCTTTGATACTTTTAATGGCTATTTGAATGCGGTAGGTGAGGAGATGGATAAGATTTTTGATGATCATGTTATTGATTTGACTTTGATTCCAATCTTTGGTTTTTCGATTGTTTTACCCATTCATAGTATTGAAATGATAAAGGTATGGAATAAAGCAGAGCAGGACTATTGGCAAATTGAAATTGAATTGTCTCATCTTGAAAAGTTGGTTGAATCTGATTTATTCTTTGAGAAATTTTTAGAATTAATAAAGGTATTGATGTTACGTATAAATGCAAAGCTTGTGATTGAAGTTGAAAATCTAATTTAATAGAAGTGTTGTATTTGTAACAAAATCCAAATAAACTGTGTTATATTTGTGCGATTTTTGAATTGAGTTGTTTTTTTTAACAAACATCAATTGGTGTTTGATTTTAATTTAAAACGATAATTCCTTTTTGGTTGAAAATATGTTTCATCCTGATTAATTCAGGGCTTAAAAAAATAATATGCATTTTAATTTTATAGAGGCGGTTTCTGCTTTCATGGTTTTGTTTGCCGTAATTGATATAATTGGAGCGATTCCAATTCTTGTCGATTTAAAGAAAAAAGGTGGCGAAATTAAAGCTTTAAAAGCAAGTGTTGTAGCACTTGTTGTTTTAATCGGATTCACTTTTTTAGGAGAGAAACTTTTGGGACTGTTTGGTGTAGATATTTCTAGTTTTGCTATTGCAGGTTCTTTTATCCTGTTTATTATGGGAGTGGAAATGGCTTTAGGGATTGAGATTATAAAATATGACGGTCCATCAGGAGTTTCAATTGTTCCAATTGCATTTCCTTTGGTTGCAGGAGCAGGTTCCTTTACTTCTGTAGTAGCATTACGTGCCGAATATGCTCTTGAGAACATCATAATAGCCTTGGTTTTGAATTTATTCATTGTTTACTTGGTATTAAGATCGACTTCGATTGTTGAACGATTTTTGGGAGAAGGAGGAATACATATTCTTCGAAAAGTGTTCGGAATCATCTTGTTGGCAATCTCTGTTAAGCTCTTCATGACTAATGTTGCGGTATCAATAAAGACCTTAATTCCTATGATTAAGGATGTCTTGTAGAAAATAAGCATGAAATAATTTCGATTTTTGGTTTGTAAATAGGTATTTATGCTAACTTTGCCCGATCAAATAATTTGAAGAAAAAGCTGTGTGCTACTTTATTATTGGGCTTTCTCGATGCTACATGTCAGTCAGAAAATAAAAATTGCGATTTCACTGTAAAAAACTTACAAATAGATTTGAATAATTCGAAAATTATTGCGTATTTTGCGCACTGTTTGAAAAGCATTTAAGGAAAAAAAATAATCTGGACTATGTCAAGAGTTTGTCAAATTACTGGAAAGAGCGTAATGGTGGGAAATAACGTTTCTCACTCAAAAAGAAGAACTAAGAGAAGATTTTATCCAAATCTATTCGATAAGAAGTTCTATCTTCCTGAGGAAGATCGCTGGATTGAATTAAGAATTTCTGCTGCCGGAGTACGTCTAATTAATAAATTAGGTGTTCAAGGTGCTTTGAAAAAAGCTCAAGAAAAAGGATTTATTAAAAAATATTAAAAGGCATATAAAATGGCTAAAAAAGGTAATAGAGTACAAGTGATTCTTGAGTGTACTGAGCATAAAGATAGTGGAATGCCTGGAACTTCAAGATACATTACTACTAAAAACAAAAAGAATACTCCTGATCGTATGGAGTTGAAGAAGTATAATAGAATTTTGAAAAAAGTTACTCTTCACAGAGAAATTAAATAATATTAAGTTATGGCTAAGAAAGTAGTAGCATCCCTACAAAAAGGTGAAGGTCGTGGTTACGCTAAAGTAATCAAGATGGTGAAATCACCTAAGACAGGAGCATATTCTTTTAAAGAAGAGATCGTTCCTAATGCTAATGTTAAAGATTTCTTTGCTAAATAGTAAAGAGTTTCTATATCGTTTAAAAGCTCCTCAGTTTGAGGAGCTTTTTTTATGTCTTTTGGTTCGGTAAATATTATGCTTGGGAGTGGGATACATTTAGTTTGATTTATAATAATGGCTTATAAAGTATTAAACAGCCAAATAAAAGAATAATTATAAACAGATAGCAGTGTATTTTTTTGTAATTTAGCCGACCTAAACTGTATAATATACTATGGGATTATTTGGCATTTTTTCAAAATCAAAAAAAGAAAATCTAGATAAAGGACTTGCAAAAACTAAGGAAAGCGTATTTAAAAAGCTATCCAGAGCGGTTGCAGGTAAATCGAAAGTTGACGAAGACATATTAGATGAATTGGAAGAGATTTTAATTTCATCAGATGTTGGGGTTGATACAACGGTTCGAATTATTGAAAGGATTGAAAAACGCGTTGAAGAAGATAAATTTCTTGGAACAGCGGAGTTGAATAGAATTCTTAAGGAGGAGATTTCTGCTTTGTTGCAAGAGAATAATAAGGGAGAATATGATACTTGGGAATTGCCTAAATCCGATTATCCTTACGTGATAATGGTTGTTGGGGTAAATGGTGTTGGTAAAACGACAACTATTGGTAAACTTGCTCATCAATTTAAACAATCAGGACGCAAGGTTATGTTGGGTGCAGCCGATACTTTCCGTGCTGCTGCGGTCCAACAATTGCACATTTGGGCCGATCGGGTTCAGGTGCCAATTGTAGATCAAGGTATGGGTGCTGATCCTGCTTCTGTAGCATTCGAGACATTAACTAAGGCAAAGCAAGAAGGTATTGACGTGGTAATTATTGATACGGCCGGACGTTTACACAATAAAATTAACTTGATGAATGAGTTGAGTAAGATTAAACGTGTTATGGATCGTGTGATTCCTGATGCTCCTCATGAAATTCTTCTTGTTTTAGATGGTTCTACTGGGCAGAATGCCTTTGAGCAAGCAAAGCAATTCACTTTAGCAACAGAAGTTAACGCTTTAGCCATTACGAAACTTGATGGTACTGCTAAAGGTGGCGTAGTTATTGGTGTTTCCGATCAGTTTAAGATTCCTGTAAAGTATATAGGAATAGGAGAGGCGATGACTGATCTGCAGGTTTTCAACCGTGATGAATTTGTCGATTCGCTTTTTAATTAAGCAAAAGAAGATATATAGGAAAGACTCTTACCAAGGTAAGGGTCTTTTTTTTATCCTTTTAGGGGAGACTAATATTGAATGGGATTTGAAAAAAGAACACTTTTGTCTGAAATTCCTTCTTGTTCCTCAAATAAGCAAACTGTATATCGTTTAAAAGGTGGGAAAGCCCTTTTTTTATCTTATTTTTGTCGGCTAAAATAGAGCTGACCGATTTATAATTCGTCTCGTCTCTTTTTCTCAAATCAGATATCTATTATCTCATATTCAATTAATCATGAGCCAAAATAAAATCAATATCGTAAGTTTAGGATGTTCTAAAAACCTTGTGGATACCGAACTTTTGATGAAGCAGTTGGATGCTAACCAATTTGAGGTGAGCTGTGACGAAGACAATAGCGATGCCCGTACAATTATTATTAATACTTGCGGATTTATCGGCGATGCTAAGGAAGAATCTATCGATATGATTTTGCAGTTTGCAGATGCTAAGAAAGAAGGCCTTATTGATACCCTTTTTGTGATGGGCTGTCTGTCGGAGCGTTACCGCGACGATTTAGCTATTGAAATCCCTGAGGTTGATAAGTTTTTTGGAAAATTTGAGTGGAAATCTATTGTTAAAGAACTGAATAAGGAATATAAACCTGATTTCTCGAACATGAGAATGATTACCACGCCTAAGCATTTTGCTTATTTGAAAGTATCAGAGGGCTGTAATCGTGGTTGTTCTTATTGTGCTATTCCGATAATTACGGGTAAGCATATTTCTCGTCCTGTTGAGGAGATTGTTGAGGAAGCTACGAATTTGGCAGCTACAGGGGTGAAAGAATTTTTGGTTATTGCTCAGGATTTATCGTACTATGGTCACGATTTGTATGGCAAATCGATGTTGGCAGAACTTGTTGAGAAGCTTTCAGAAGTTGAAGGTTTAGAGTGGATTAAGCTTCATTATGCGTATCCAACACAATTCCCTTACGATATACTTAAGGTCATGCGCGAGAACCCAAAGGTTTGTCGTTATTTGGATATTGCTCTTCAGCATTCGAGTGACAATGTGCTTGGTTTAATGCGTCGTGGTATTAATCGAGAGCAAACTGTTGAGCTAATCAACCGTATTAGAGAAGAAGTTCCAGGTATCACTTTGCGTACCACCATGTTGGTTGGGCATCCTGGCGAAACTGAGGCTGATATGGAAGATTTGAAAGCTTTTGTAAAGGAAATGAAATTTGAGCGTTTAGGTGTTTTTCCATATTCTAATGAGGATGATACTTATGCCGCGATTAATTATACCGATGATATTCCTCAAGAAGTAAAAGAAGCTCGTAAAGATGAGATTATGGAACTTCAGCAAGAGATTTCACGTCAATCTAATCAAGCACGAATAGGCGAGAGAATGAGAGTAATTATCGACCGCAAGGATGAAGATTTCTACTTCGGACGTACTGAGTTCGATTCTTATGAAGTTGATCCTGAGGTTTTAATTTCTAGTGAAAACTTCAAGCTTAAAATAGGTGAGATGTACGATGTTGAGGTTACCGATGTTGAGGATTACGATTTGTTCGCCATTGTAGTGGCATAAAAAGCAATTACCGATAAGATTACACTTGCTGATGGCGATTGTAAAACAGATATACAACTCCAATTGGGTTTCTTGTTAGAAACTCGATTGGAGTTTTTTCTTTTTCACAGTTCAGTTGCTTAAGATTTTTCGAAAATGATAAAAGGGAATGTGTAAGTTGACCAAGGGAAGACAGAAAACCATCGGGGGAATGCGGAAAACCTCTGGGGGAATGTGGAAGTAGACTAGGGGAAGACGGAAAACCATCGGGGTGGAGTTGCTACATTTACTTGGACAGTGAGTTAAGGTATAATTATCTTAATAATTTATATCTTAGAAAATGGAAAAAGAGAGACGAAAATTTAGTAGAGAGTTTAAATTAAATGCTGTTGAGTTAAG
>NZ_QQWG01000027.1 GCF_003863355.1 Ancylomarina euxina
GGTACAATACATGTAGAAGGCATTCTTCTTTAAATTATCTTTCGCCTTTAGAATACGGAAGGCTATTAAATAATCAAAAGAGAGCGGCATGACTTAACTTATTGTCCACATTTTTGTTGCAAGTCCAGAGTACCCGAGTGAGCGAGGGGGAGGTGGTTTCCTTTTCAAAAAAAATATTTAACTACTTATTATCACTAATTGACCCTAATTATTTAGACCATATTTGATCATTTTAAACCGAGTTTATACCGAAATCCCAGTAATGAAGTCCATTTGTGTCTTATGAAACTCTGTTAGGAACGACTTTGTCTCACACTGACAGGTTTCTTTTTTTCTCTTTTGCGCCTTTTTCTGGCGCAACCTTTTTTGACTTTTCGACTCTTTGACCTTTGGTTTAACTTGACAGATTTGACAAGTAGCAATATTCATGGATTATCCTATTTTTGCACTTTAACAAAAAAAAGCTTGGCTTGTATAAGTCTTAAGATGTTAATTGAAATCTAGCTAGGAGTTTTTTTTGAACTTTAACCTAGATTTACTTTAACCTTTATCCTTGTTTTTTGAAACTGTTTTTTTTTGTTGAATTGAGAAAGCTGAAAACTTGTTGCTTTGAGCATAAGTTTTTACTTTTGCCTGACTTGGATTCGGCGCTCATCTGTTTTTTGTTTTTGTTCGTCAAAACAATTTAGACTTTCGATCCTGGAGTATGAATAATTGTACAATATATAAAACACACATTATGATTCGGTTTATAAAAACCATTTTAATTCTTTTCATGTTTCTTGGTCTGTCGCAGATCGTATTGGCACAAAATGTGAATCCCGCAACGGTTAATGTTGAAAAATTGAGTGATGTTCAAATACAGAAAGCCGTTGATGAGATGAATAAGAGAGGTTTGAGCATAGAAGAAGCCATTATGATGGCGCGAGCCAAAGGTTTTTCAGAAAGTCAGATTACTGATATGCGTCGTAGAATGGATGCACTAAAATCAGGTGCTCACAGTAATAATGCAATGGTTGTAGAGGCTGGTGAAGAGGTTTCAACTGTTGAGGTTTTGAGTGAAAAGGCTGAACTTGATGATACCATTACTAAAAAAGGATCAAAGATCTTTGGGTTTCAATTTTTCAATTCGGACAAGTTGACTTTTGCACCCTCTGTTAATATGCCGATTTCCGATTCTTACACGTTAGGAATAGGAGATGAGTTGGTTATCAATATTTATGGAGCATCTCAGCAAATATATAAGTTACAGGTTCAGAACAATGGTAGTGTTTATATCACCGATTTGGGGCCTGTTCAAGTTGCTGGTTTGACATTTTTTAAAGCTCAAGGCAAAATAAAAAAGCATTTGACCTCTATTTACTCAGGATTAAGAGGTGATAAGCCTAATACCTTTGTTGATGTGAGCGCTGGTCAGTTAAAAGCGATCAATGTTAATGTGATTGGAGAAGTAAATGCACCAGGAACTTATACCTTGCCTGCTACCGCCTCTGCCTTTAATGCTTTATATCTGGCTGGAGGACCCAATGAGAAAGGTTCATTCAGACAGATTGATGTTTTGCGAGATGGTAATATGATTTCGACTATCGATGTTTATGCTTATTTAATAGATGGAAAAACACTGGAGAATGTTCAGTTGAGAGATCAGGATGTGATTATGATTCGTCCCTATTTAAATAGAGTTAAGGTGGCAGGTGAATTCAAGCGTCAAGGTTGGTTCGAAGCGAAAAAGGATGAAAGTCTTGCAGATATGCTTCGTTATGCCGGAGGTTTTTCAGAAAATGCTTACACCCATCGCGTCGAATTATATAGAAATAATACAAGAACGATGACATTTAAGGATGTTGCCGTTCAGGATTTTGCATCAACAGTTTTGATGAATGGTGATTCGATCGTTGCAGGTCTTGTGATTGATCGTTTCGAAAATAAAGTGAGTATTGAAGGATCTGTGTATCGTCCGGGAAATTACGAGATGACTGAAGGTTTGATGCTGTCTCAATTGATAGCTCGTGCTGAAGGTGCCAAAGAAGAAGCCTATATGGAACGTGGGGTGATTATTCGCAAGAAAAAGGATTACACTTTCGAAAGTCTGTCTTTCTCACTCCGTGATGTCTTAAATGGGAAAACAGATATTGCCCTTATGAAGAACGATAAAATTCAGATTTCCTCAATTTTCGATATGCGAGAAGCACAGACTATTGAGATTGTGGGTGAAGTTCAATTCCCTGGAACCTACGCTTACGCTGAAGATTTAAAATTAGCTGACCTGATTTATATGGCGGGTGGTTTCCTAGAGCAGGCTGAAGTGTCTGCCGTTGAGGTGAGTCGTATTTTAGATAAAAAGGAAATCGAATCATTAACAAAAAAACTATCCCACTCTTTCCAATTCCCAGTTGACAGACAATTGAAGATGACTAATGAGGATGCAGCTTTTTCTCTTCAGTCATACGATAAGGTTTATGTGCGCCGTGCCCCGGGCTATCGCCCACAGGCAGTTGTTAAAGTGCAGGGTGAAGTAGCCTATGCAGGTGATTTTGGTTTGACTTTCAAAGGAGAGAAAATTTCTGATGTCTTAAGACGTGCTGGTGGTGTAACGCCTGAAGCCTTTGTTGAAGGCGCTTCCTTGAGACGTCAGCATGTGATGAGTGATGCAGAATATGATGCAAAATTAGCTTTGGCGAAACAAGATAGTACATTGAATGTGGAAGATGTAAAACGAATGACTTACCAGGTGGTAGGGATCGATTTAGTTAAGATTCTTGCAAATGTAGGTGGTGTTGAAGATTTACAGTTGAAAGATGGAGATCAGCTTTTTGTGCCTGAGCAGATGCAAACGGTAAAAGTATCGGGTGCTGTTTTGAGTCCTGTGGCATTGACTTTTAAGGATAATAAGAGTCTAAGGAAATATATCAGATCCAGTGGTGGATTTGCTCAATCCGCTAAGAAAAGCAAGGTGTATGTGCTTTATGCCAACGGAACAGCAGAATCAACAAGAGGAAGTATTTTTGGACGTCGTTACCCTAAAGTCGCATCAGGCTGTGAGATTATCGTACCTGAAAAACCTCAGGTTGATAAAACGGCTCAAGCAGGTAAATGGTTAGGTATCACTTCGGCTGTGGTGAGTATGTTTACTGCGATTTCTATTGCGATTAAGTAATTGCTTGCTGGTTGACTATCCCGATTCATAAAGGGATAAGTTGTCGGTTATTAGTTGTCATTAGACATAGGTCAATGGTCAATGGGGAGTGAAAGGTTGAGTTTTTGTATTTAGGTTATAGCTTTATTGTTATGAATGATATAGAAGATTTAAAGGTTTATCAATTGGCTTATTCGTATGAGAAGCGAATATGGGAACTTGTAGTGTCCTGGCCTTATTTTGAAAAGTCAACCATTGGGAAACAGCTCGTGAGATCGGCAGATTCAGTCTCGGCTAATATCTGTGAAGGATACGGTCGATATCATTATAAAGAGAGTAAGAACTTTTTATTTTATGCGAGAGGTTCTTTGTATGAAACAAAGAATTGGTTGAAGAAAGCAAAAGATAGAAAATTAATCGACCAGGAGTTCTATGACAATCTAGAGTCAGAAAGCCTTGTCATAGTAAAAATGCTTAATGCATACATTCGCTCAATTGGTAAAAAGTAAATGAGTTGTGTTCGATGTTTGTTACATAGTTAACTATTGACCATTGCCTAATGACTAGTAATGCGAAACACGATAAAGAATTTTAAAGAACAAGTTAAGTCCATATAATGAGTACACTGATAGAACAAAATAACACAAATGCTGCTCGTGTTGAGCACGAGGACGAAATAGACTTAATTGCCCTCGCCAAAACCCTATGGGCAGGTCGCAGAAGCGTGATTAAAACCACCCTAATCTTTATGGTGCTGGGTTTATTTATTGCCTTATTCTCTGCTAAGGAGTATACGGCATCCACAACCATGGTACCTCAATCAGCTGAGGGGGGATCAAAACTGGGTGGTTCCTTAGGAGGATTAGCCGCCATGGCAGGTATTAATTTAGGTTCTATGGGTGGAGGTTCGACCATTCCACCAACACTTTACCCTAAGATAATAGCTTCGGTTCCTTTTCAGAAGGAAATGATGAAGACCCCTTTGACCATTGAAGGACAAAAGGATAAGGTGACTTTTCAAAACTACTACCTTGAAATTGCTAAGCCAGGCTTGTTGGGGTATGTCAAAAAATATACGATTGGATTGCCTGGTGTCATCATTAAAGCCATTAAGGGTAAATCCCCAGTGACTATTGACCAATCAACCAGTGACCCTTTATTGACCATATCTCAAGACGATAAAAAGTTAATGGAGTTACTATCTGCTCAACTTTCCTTAGAAGTGAACGATAAGGATGGCTATGTGTCACTATCAGCTCGTATGCCAGAAGC
This sequence comes from Ancylomarina euxina, assembly GCF_003863355.1. GTDB lineage: Bacteria > Bacteroidota > Bacteroidia > Bacteroidales > Marinifilaceae > Ancylomarina > Ancylomarina euxinus. The sequence goes on from NZ_QQWG01000027.1 coordinate 4,409, forward strand.
ACGACCAGCTGCAGAGATGGTGCAACGTGCTCAAATCTTATTACAAGAGGCTATTACCGATTTTAAAATCAAGAAGGCTAAAGATCAGATGGCTTTTGTTGAGGAGCGTTATGCAGAAAAAGAAGCAGCCTTTACCGAAGCACAGAATAAGTTGGCTCGTTTTCGCGATCAGAATAAAAATGTGAGTACGGCCATGGCACAAACCCAAATGGAACGCTTGCAATCAGAATTCTCCATGGCTTCATCAGTCTATACCGAGCTGGCAAAGCAGTTGGAGACTCAAAAAATTCAAGTGAAAGAAGATACCCCGGTTTTCACGATCATCGATCCTGTTTCAGTACCTCTTGATAAATCAAAACCGAAACGCCCAATGATCCTTATTATTTGGACTTTCCTTGGTGGCATTGTTGGTGTGGGAATGGTTTTTGGTAAGCAGTTCCTGGGTTCTATTAAAGAGCAGTGGCAAGCTTAAACGGCGATTATTGATTTGTAATTAGTAATTTGTGATATAGAAAATACATTCAAGGTCTGGCATTGCCAGGCCTTTTGTGTTTTATGTTAGGCTCGGTTAAAAGAAAATGTTTAACCACTAATCAACACTAATTTACTCTAATAATAAAAAAAGCTGACACTTCAAAATAGGCTTCGTCGAAGTCATAACTCTCATACATTAGGAAAGTCTGATTTTAAGAGAATTTCAAAAAAAAAAGGAAAACCTATCTGTTGTCCTGATAATTGATAACTGGATACACTTCGACTCCACTTAGACTTCGCTCAATGCAGCGCGCTCAGTGTCCATTCGTTTCTTTTTCTATTAATTAGTGATCATTAGTGAAAATTAGTGGTTCTTGTTTTTTGTTAAGTCACATTTCATCCACGTTTATATTGGTTTTCTTATAAATACTGTCAGGAACATTCTTAAGATTTTGTTAATAATTCGCGTAATTCTTTTTAAATTCGCGTAATAAAGATTGAAGAACGAAATTAACATGTAAACCACATATAAGGCATTAAGGAATGGGTGAAACGAGAATAATCAAAAACATTTGCTGTATAGGTGCGGGTTACGTTGGTGGTCCAACCATGGCGGTTATTGCACAAAAATGCCCACACATAAAAGTAACAGTGGTCGATTTAAATGCGCAACGCATTGCAGATTGGAATGATGCGGATTTGGATAAATTGCCTATTTACGAACCAGGCTTGGCTGATGTGGTAGCTGAAGCTCGTGGTCGTAATCTGTTTTTTTCTACCGATGTGGATAAAGCTATTGATGAGGCTCAGATGATCTTCATTTCCGTAAATACGCCTACCAAGACCTACGGTGTGGGTAAGGGAATGGCTGCTGATTTAAAATATATAGAACTTTGTGCCCGACAAATTGCCAGAGTTTCTAAAGATGATAAAATTATTGTTGAAAAGTCGACGCTTCCTGTTCGTACAGCCGAAGCGCTTCGTACCATCCTGACTTCTACAGGTAATCATGTCAATTTTCAGGTCTTATCCAGTCCGGAATTTTTAGCTGAAGGCACTGCTGTGACAGACTTACACAAGCCAGACCGTGTTTTAATCGGTGGTGATGCCGATGCCGAAGGTCAAGCGGCTATTGAGGCCTTAGTTGCCGTTTATGAAAATTGGGTTCCTCGCGAACGTATTATTACGACTCGTGTCTGGTCTTCTGAATTATCCAAGTTGACAGCCAATGCTTTTTTAGCTCAACGCGTGTCTTCCATTAATGCCATTTCTGCTCTTTGCGAAAAGACAGGAGCTGATGTTGATGAAATTTCACGTGCTATTGGAGCAGATAGCCGTATTGGAGCCAAATTCCTAAAATCATCAGTAGGCTTTGGAGGCTCATGTTTTCAAAAAGACATCTTAAACCTGGTTTACCTCTGCCAGCATTTCAATTTACCTGAGGTAGCTGCTTATTGGGAGCAGGTCATCAAAATGAATGATTACCAGAAGCATCGTTTTGCTAAAAAGATAATTGATAGCTTATTTAATACCGTATCAGGTAAAAAAATTGCCTTTCTGGGCTGGGCTTTCAAAAAAGACACCAACGACACCCGCGAATCTGCTGCCATCTACGTCGCCGACGAACTCCTTCAAGATCGCGCCGAAATCCATATTTACGATCCTAAAGTAAGAGCTGAGCAAGTCTTCGCTGACCTCGAGTATCTTCAAACTCACCGTAAAGACGCCATACATGGCGTCTCATTGACAACCGATGAGATTAAAAATCTAGTGAAGGTACATGTTAATCCCTACACCGCTATGCGATCCGCCCACGCCATTGCGATCTTAACAGAATGGGATGAATTTAAAATCTACGATTGGCAAAAGGTTTACGGTCAAATGCTAAAACCTGCCTTTGTATTCGATGGGCGTAATGTAGTCTCAAAAACAGAACTAGAGGAAATCGGCTTTCATGTATATAATATTGGGAAAGGCTGATAGACCTGACAGAGTAGAGCGAAGCGTTTCCTGTCAGAGTCAAATTGAGATGGTGAATGTTCAGTAGTCACTAGTCATTAGTCACTAGTCAGTTGCGTCGCACAGATCTGGCCACTGAGCTTGTCGAAGGATAAGGTGGAGTACCCAAGTGAGCGAGGGGGAGGTGGTTTTTTCTTTTAACTCTTTCAGGAACGACTTCGTCACACTCCCGAAGGTTTTCGGGATACAGGTTTCGTTTATTCTCATTACTAATCGTTCATCACCAATTATTAATCCATTTTCATCAGTGTCAAATATTTTGTTGTCATTTATAATTCGTTATTATCAAGCTTATTATATTAATTTGTATTTGAATAGAATTAAATGAATAAGATGACAGATTTAAAAGGAGATATCCGCTGGAAACAAAGGTTCCAGAATTTTGAGAAGTCTTATTTATTGATGAAACGTTTGATGCAGATTGGTGAGCTTTCTGAATTCGAGCGTATGGCATTGATTCAATCATTTGAGATTTGTTTTGAATTGTCATGGAAGTTGATGAAGGATTATTTAGAATCAGAAGGTTTTGCCCCTAAGTCACCTCGTGAATCTGTAAAAATAGCCTTTCAGGCAGGTATTGTGTTTGAGGCGCAAAAGTGGATGGACGCCTTGTCCGATAGAAACCTGACTGTCCATACTTACGATGAGAGTTTTGCCATTGAGATGGCCAATAAAATTCAGTCCATTTACTTCCCGATTATTTCCGATTTGTATGATCTGATGTTAGAAAAATCAAAAGGCTAATGAAGGAACTGGGTTTAAAAAGCAGCGAAATAGCAAAGATTCTCGACTGTCTGAAACACCTGGATGGAATGGATCACTTGTATCTATTTGGCTCACCCGCCATGGGAAATCATAAAATGGCATCAGATGTTGATTTGTGTATCACAACTAAAATGATTGATCACAATCTAGTCTCAAGGGTCAGGTATTTACTTAATGAAGAGCTTGATCTGCCCTATTTTTTTGATGTTATCGACTACAATAGCATAACAAGTCAGGAATTAATCAAGCATATCGATGAGTTTGGAATCGATTTGCTCGCATATTAGATGGCTTTTGTAACTAAACGGCTTGCTGAACTTGTCGAGTTGTTGCCGAAGGGAGTCGAAGTGTTTCCAGTTGTCAGTTGTCAGTTGTCAGGACGACATTTGAGCTTTCTCCTGCTGGTTCCTGAACTTGCGGTGCATTGAGCGCGTTGTCCTGAGCAGGTCACCGAGTAGGTCATCGAGCTTGCCGAGGTGTTGTCGAAATGCTAGTAGTTAGTTGTGCGAACTTTATAGGCTTTTCAAACCTCTCAATCATATATACCAAGTAAATAAAATTTCTCATCTTTATTTTAAGGAGGAGTACCCGTTTCGATTTATCGAAAAAGGGGGAGGTGGTCTTTTCCTCAAAAATATTTAACCACTAATGGACTTCGTCGAGCTCACAAGTTCGGTTCGCACTCATTAACACGAATTAAAAGGGAGCGTTGAAAGAAATTGTCATAGCGAAGGAGCCTCCGCCAGTTTTTCTGGTCCCGAGAATCGGGAACTGTGGCTATCTCTAATTAAAGGGGCTATTGTCGTTTTTTAAAATCATACTTCATCATCCTTTATCTGCGTCAAATATTTTCTCCTCTTGGTCCCAGAGCGGAGTCGAAGGGAAGGAGTACCCAAGTGAGCGAGGGGGAGGTGGTTTTTATTTCAAAAAAAATATACGACCACAGATTACACAGATTTTCACAGATGGACTTCGTTCCCGAGATTTCGGGACAAACTCGGTAAAAAGTAAAGCACCCCCTTCAATTCCCCCTGAAAGGCAATGTCATTAAGTTTAGCTCTAATTCACTGATACATGTGCTGTACAATATTTACGTTTAGCCTTAAATGTTTTACTTCTTTCAAATTTGCGCCCTCTCCTGATTGGAGCAGATTCTTTAGAGACTATTACCATAAGCTCTGTAATTGTTTCTTTAGCTCGTCCCATTTTATCGAAAAGCATTATGTAACATTGTTTTATCTTACCAAGTAATGCTCTTTTGTTTATTGCGTATTTATACTTTTTTGTTCTACTATTTGCTAGTCTTTCAATTTGAGGTTTACACGTCATCATAGCAAGGTTGTAGGTTAGAATATTTCCAAAAAATTCTTGTTTGATTGAATTGACCTTTTTACCAACAAAATTCTCAACAGATATTGCATGCTTCATATCTTTAAATTGTTCTTCAACACCCCAACGGAGCTTGTATATATCTTTCATGATATTTGGCGTAAATTTATTCATATCCAACAAGGATGAACACAAATACTCCTCTTCTCCAGTATCTAATCTGAGCTTTGTAAATCTTATTTTATAGTCTTGCCCATCAATATTAATGACAGAGATAATATCTTGGTAATCACTTTTAATGAAGTTCATTACAGCTTTGCATGCATTTTTTTTCAAACGAAAACAACATTGATTTTCAGATAAAAGAACCATTCGCAAAAGATCAAAAGTATAGTAGCCTCTATCAAATAGTAATAAATTATCGGAACCTAAATTATCCAACATTTGTGCAGCATGTACTCTTTCATTTTCTTTGTAAGCTCCAATTATAGCATCAATACAGATATTATTAAGAACATCTGTTGCAAAAGAAACCTGAGCTTTTATCCATTTTCCAGTTTCAGATAATATATTGTGACCAAATTCCTTAACTGTTTCCTTGGTCTTAGGAACGGTATAAATAGAACCATCAATTGCGACTACCCTGTAACCATGAAATCTTTTATGTTGGTAATTACAATAGAACTGATCCGTTAACTGATGAAATATTTCTTGAAATGCCGTGTACTTTATTTTGTCGCGACATTGACAAAAAGCTGATGCTGAGACTTGTCTTACCACCTCGGGTAGTTGATACATCCTACTAAAAAAAACTATCTACTTCTTGTTGAAGTCTCTTATTTAGCATACTACTGATAAAAATGAAAGCAAGCTTAAAAGTCCAAATGCGATCTCTGGTGAAACACTTTTCATCTGCTCTATGCCTCTTTATAAAATTAGAATCTTCTAATCGATCTATTACAAAATTGAATAGATCTAATTCTTTGTCTATTTGCAAATTTATTTTGCGTAATGGTTTATTTTTTAAGCGGATACATTACTAAAGATAATCATAATTAATGTAATACGCAACGTATTCATCTGATTATCACCCCAATACACACTAACTTAATGACATTGCCCTGAAAGGGGAAGTTTTACTTGCGATAGTTTATGTGTAGGAATACGCCTGATATGCTTCATGTTTTATAATACTCGTTCGATCACGCCTGAGGCGGACTTCGTTTCCCTTCGCTTTTCTGACATTTCCATCCTTCACATTTTTGATCAGCCTTTCTACTTAATAAACGCCCATTTTAGACAATAAAACCGTGCTTGAGCAACTTGACAAACTTGACAGGCATTATTTCTCTTTTTTTCATTTATTTTTGGTCGGCTCTAAAAGAAGGTAGGGTGAAATGAACTTGAGCTTGTTGTATAATAGACGGTAATATATAGCAAAAGCCTTTTTATAATTAGAGAAAATTAGTGCCCATTAGTAATTCAATCTTTTTTTTGTTTCACCTTATATAATTTGTGAAAATTTGTGTCATCTGTGGTTAAATCTTTTGTTTTCTTTTAAAATTAGAGGTCATTAAGTGTCCATTAGTGGTTACATGTTTTCTTTGATTTAAATAATTTGTGTTAATCTGAGAAATCTGTGGTGAAAAACTTTTGTAATTATCAAAATAAGATTTACTTTCGAGTAGAATTTTTACTCAATCTTTATTTGATCATGAATAAGGCTTGATTAGTCAGTGAAATTAGGATGATGAGAGGTATCTTACTCATCATTTATAATTAATCATTTATAATTAATTTGTGTTAGAGAGTTTAATCACCTCAAAAACGAGGATTAAAATATTGCTCAAGTTCTTTCTGAATGTTCAGATGAAATCCTACTTGCGTGGCCTGGAGGCTGAGTTCGGAGAATCATCCAACGCCATTCGTTTAGAACTTAACCGCATGGAGGAAGCTGGTTTGTTAGAGGCAGAATCTGAAGGGAACCGCAAGGTCTTTCATGCCAATACCAAGCATCCTCTCTTTGGTGATCTACATTCCATTGTGCGAAAGCATGTGGGATTGGACAGCATTATTGAAGAGATTGCAGAAAAGTTAGGAGATTTAAAACGAGTTTACCTAACGGGTTCCTTTGCTAAAGGACAGGATTCTAAAATAATTGATCTGCTTCTTGTGGCGGAAAGTATTGATAAGAATTACCTCATTACTTTGGTTGAGAAGGCGGAAGATTTAATTAATCGAAAAATACGCTTGCTAACAATAAAGCCCGAAGAGGAAAATTTGTTTTTAAAGAATGAAGCTTGCTTTTTGATTTGGTCTAACTCTAATGAACGCTATAATAAATAACGAATCATACTAATTGCACGAATTGTTGAGGTCGAAATGATTTTTGGAAAACCGTTCTTGGGACAAATGAAAGAGAAACTCGGTTAATATATCTAATTTTAGTGATAAATTATTTATATCATGAGTATGTTAATTTGAACTTATTTAAAATAAATAAAAATGTCAAAAAAAATTGCATTAATATCGGGCATAACTGGTCAAGATGGATCATATTTAGCCGAATTTTTACTTGAGAAAGACTACGAAGTACATGGTATTGTTCGACGAGCTTCTGTGTTTAATACTCAACGGATTGATCATTTATTAGACCGGAATGGTTTTTTTCTACATCATGGAGATTTGTGTGATTCTAGTAATGTTGGAAGATTAATTCGAGAAATTTCTCCTTCTGAAGTATATAATTTAGGAGCGCAGTCTCATGTGCAAGTTTCTTTTGAAGTACCTGAATACACAGCTCAAGTTGATGGGATAGGGACTATTATATTGCTTGATGCAATAAAAGCACATAATCCTAAAATTAAATTTTATCAGGCTTCTACTTCTGAACTTTATGGAAAAGTTCTTGAAACACCCCAGTCAGAGACTACTCCTTTTTACCCAAGATCGCCATATGCAGCTGCTAAATTGTATGCCTACTGGATAACTAAAAACTATAGAGAAGCATACGATATTTATGCGTGTAATGGTATATTATTCAATCATGAATCTCCAAGAAGGGGCGAAACATTTGTAACCAAGAAAATTACAAAAGCTGTTGCAAATATTTATAAAGGGAATCAAAAATTTCTTAGCTTGGGTAATTTAGATTCTAAGCGTGACTGGGGATATGCAAAAGACTATGTCGAAATGATGTGGTTGATGTTACAACAAGAAACGGCAGATGATTTTGTTGTAGCCACGGGAAAAACTTATACTGTTCGTCAGTTTGTAGAGTATGCTTTTGATGAGGTCAATATTTCTGTTGAATGGAAAGGTATTGGAGTTGACGAAAAAGGATATAACAAAGAAACAGGTGAAATAATAGTTGAAATAAATCCAAAATATTTTAGACCAACTGAAGTTGATTTACTACTAGGTGACCCTACTAAGGCTAAAGAAAAATTAGGATGGGTATCAAAAACATCATTGGAGGAACTTGTGAAAATGATGGTGCGATACGATTTAAAATATGATACATATGGGGGGAATGACAAATGATTTTAGTAACAGGAGCAACGGGTTTTTTGGGAAAAAGAGTTTGCAGAAAGCTCGATGAAAAAGGTATTCCTCATATTAAGACATCATTATCTTTAGGTGTCGACTTGAGGGAAAAAGAACAAGTGTTTCAATTCTTCAAATCTCATCAGATTGATTACGTATTAAATTGTGCAGCCTATGTTGGTGGAATTCAGTTTGGTTATAAACATTTTGGGGAATTATTTACCAATAATCTTTTGATGACAACCAATTTATTGGAAGCTACAAAAGAATTTAATGTTAAACGATTAGTGAATCCTATTTCTAATTGTGCATATCCTGGAGAGGCTACTTTATTCAAGGAATCTGAATTTTGGGATGGTCCTTTGCACGAATCTGTTATGGTTTATGGTTTCGTTAGAAAAGCCTTTTGGGTTGGTTCTTGGGCATACAACTATCAGTATGGTCTCGATATTGTAAATATTATTTTATCGAATATGTATGGACCAGAAGATCATTTTGAGGAAGAAAGATCTCACGCTTTGGGTGCATTGATTATGAAATTTGTGGACGCAAAGGAGAATAATAGCCCTTGTGTTGATGTTTGGGGATCTGGCAAACCTGTTAGAGAATGGCTACATGTTGATGATGGGGCTGAAGCTATGGTGCGTTCTTTGGAAGTTGATTCACATAGAGAGCCTATTAATATTGGGGTTGCTCAAGGTATTTCAATTATAGAAATGGCTGAAATAATTAAAAATATAGTTGGTTATACAGGTGAAATTAAATTAGATCCATCTAAACCCGATGGAGCACCGTATAAAACTGTAGACGGAAGTAAAGGTGAAAAACTATTTGGATGGAAACCAGAAACTGATTTTATTGAAGGAGTTAAGTCTACTGTTAATTGGTATTTAAAAAATAGATAAGATGGCTATAAAAGAAATAATACAGGATGGAATTGTTTTAGCAAGACATATCCCAAATGAAGATTGGAAAGAAGGACTTGGTTTTTATTCTAAAGATGAAGAATTTATTCAAGTTGGTACTTGGGGCTATGATTCTGGAAAAGAATTATTAAAGCATATTCATAATGAAGTTGAGCGTAAAGTTCGAAGAACTCAAGAAGTATTATACATACGAAAAGGCAAAATAAGTGCGAAAATCTACGATCTTCATGAAAATTTTATTGAAGAGCTGTTTGTTTCTGAGGGTGATACTCTTATTCTGCTTGATAGTGGACATGGATATACCATTTTAGAGGATAATACGCAGGTATTAGAAGTTAAGAATGGACCTTACCTAGGAGCTGATATTGATAGAAGGAGGTTTTAATGGATAATATATTCTTTGACCGAAATCAATTAAAGCAATGTGGCAAAAATGTGATTATCGGAAAAACTGTTAGGATTAGATATCCAGAACTTGTTGAAATAGGTGATAACGTAATAATAGATGATTTTACATACATATCAACAAGATTGAAACTCCATAATAATGTTCATATTTCATCAGGTTCAAAAATTATTGGGGGGCGTAATTCTTATGTCGAAATGTTTGAGTTTTCTACATTAGCTCCTAATGTTGTGCTTTCTGCAGGATCTGATGACTATACTTCGGGAATTGCTACCCCTATGGTACCTCTGGAGTATAAAGGTGACGCTATTATTGGTGAAATAATACTCAAAAAACATTGTATTGTTGGTGCAGGTTCGGTTGTATTGCCAAATGTTGTATTTGAGGAAGGGGCATGTGTAGGAGCTTTATCTTTAGTGAATAAGAATCTAAAGTCTTATTCATTATATGCGGGAGTTCCTGCAAAGATGATTAAATATAGAAATAAAGAAGAAATTTTAACATTAGAAAAACAATTTAGAGAGAATGGAAAATAAGTTTATTATGCAAATGGAACCATGGTTTGGTGAGGAAGAAAAACAAGCTATGAGTCAATATATGGATGAAGGTGGTTGGTTAACAGAATTCAAGAAGACACAAGAGTTCGAAGAACAGATTTGTAAATACACTGGTGCAAAGTATTGTGTAGCCGTAAATAATGGAACAATAAGTTTAACATTAGCTGCCTTAGCATGTGGAATAGAAGCTGGTGATGAAGTTATTGTACCTAATTATACAATGATTGCTACACCAAACTCGATAAAAATGTTTGGAGCCCAACCTGTGTTTGTTGATGTAGAAGCTGAAACTTTATGCCTGAATATTGATTTGGTTAGAGCTGCAATAACAGAAAAAACGAAAGCAATTATGTTAGTTACTGCAAATGGGAGATATCCTAAAGCGGGTATTGATGCATTTGTTAAATTAGCTGAAGATAATAACTTAATGTTAATTGAAGATTCAGCACAATCATTAGGTTCTTTTTATCCAGATGGAAGACATATTGGAACAGTTGGAAATGTAGGTAGTTTTTCATTTTCTGCACCCAAAGTGATTTCTACTGGACAAGGGGGAGTCATTATTACGAATGATGATCAAATAGCTGATAAACTAAGAAGACTTAAAGATTTTGGTCGATCAGGTGGTGGAAATGATATTCATGATAGTATTGGATATAATTTTAAGTTCACTGAATTGCAGGCTGTTATTGGTGTTGAACAAATGAAAAAGCTGCAATGGAGGGTTGAACGAAAAAAAGAAATTTTAACTCTGTATAAAAAACAATTAGCTGGTGTTAAAGAAGTTCAATTCTTTGATCAAGATTTAGATTGTACAACGCCTTGGTTTATTGATATTTTTGCAGAGGATCGTGAAAATTTACAAATATTTCTAAAAGAAAAACAAATTGGTGCCCGCATAATGTATCCACCCATTAATAAACAAATGGCATACCAGATCCCAGGAGAACATCCTGTATCTGAACTGGTTGGACAGAAGGGGTTGTGGTTGCCATCAGCATCACAATTAACTGATGAACAAATTTCATTTATTTGTTTAAATATTAAAAATTTCTATGAAAAAAGTTATTAGATATTTCTTTCTATTTGCAAAGACAATACTAAAAATGTTACATAGATTAATGCATTTAGGTAGAAATAATATCTATAATGTTGAAAATTTATTTGGGCTCAATACCTATTTATTTAACACAAAATGGGGGATGAGAAGTGGATGTGGAAAAGATTGTAAAATATATGACACCATTATAGGTAATTATACTGAAATAGCTTGGAATGTTACGATTAGTCCTTTTAATCATCATTTCGAAAATTTTTGTGTCTATGAATTTCCCGAAATGTATGACAAGGAAAAGCTTATTAATACACATAATAAGATATTTAATGGGTATAATTGCAAAATTGGACATGATGTATGGATTGGATGCTATTCAATAATATTGTCAGATATAGAAATTGGAAATGGTGCAATAATTGCTGCAAATAGTGTAGTTACAAAATCAGTACCACCTTATGCAATTGTAGGTGGTAATCCTGCTAAATTTATTAAATGGCGGTTTTCAAAAGAACAAATTGATAAATTGGAAGTAATAAAGTGGTATAATTTAACTGAGGAGGAGATAAAATGTAGACAAAAGGAACTTCAGGAAATTGTTCATTTTGATTATGAATCATTGCTTTTTAATAGAAAGAATGATCTACATGTTTAGTCTTGACTTAGTTGAAAAATGTTTTTGTAAATTAATTTATTTGAATTTAACAATATATATTTTAGATGAAAACAAATGATATTGCCATCGTTATTTTATCTTGTGATAAGTTTAAAGTAACATGGGAACCATGTATTGATCATTTCTTTGGTGCTTGGTTGAATTGTCCTTACCCTGTTTATTTATTAAATAATTTTATTGAATCAGATGATGAAAGGGTGCACGACCTATTGGTTGGAGAAGATCTTAATTGGTCTGACACTTTAAAAAAGGGTTTGTTAAAAATAGAAGAAAAGAGAGTTTTTTTTATTTTTGATGACAGTTTTATTACAAAAATCGATCTGGATGAGGTTAAATTAATTTTTGAAACGGCTATTGAAAATGATTTTGAATCAGTAACTCTTCGAAAAAACCCATTCGGAGAAGGAGTAAAGTGCAATGATAAACTTTATAAAATAAGTTCTAATGCTAAGTATCGCAATTCATTGTTTCTAAACCTATTTAAAAAAGAGGTTTTAATAGATTTATTAAAATCGGGTGAAAATGCATGGCAATTTGAAAAGGACGGAAATGAAAGAAGTAAAAATATCAACTTTTATTCAGTCTATAATACCAAATTAACGACCTATCATCACGGGATAGTTAAAGGAAAGTGGTTGCCTAAGACTTATAATTATTTATTAAAAAGTGGATATTTATTGGAAGATAATCATTTTAGTTCTTTCAGTTATTTGGAAATGATTTGCATGAACTTTTATGCTTTTTTATTCTTTACTTTAAATAAATTTAAACACAAATTAGGCTTGAAATAATATTGAAATATAATCAATAGAGGTCCTAAGGGGGCTTGGGAATATTAAATCCTGAGATTTTCATAACGCTTAAATAGCTACTTTCTATTAATAAAGAAGAGACCTGTCTCTTAGAAAAGGATATCTCACGAAAGTGAGATTCCATTAAGTACCTCGCGGGCTTGCCCCGGGGTTCTTTATTACTTAATATGTTCTCAAAATAATTATATGATTTTTCAGCTTGCGGTAAAACTTAAAGATTTATTTCTTGAGAAGATATTTATGCTTTTGGCAATCGATAAAATATTTCAGTTTACAAGTCAACTTCTTGTAGTATTTATTTATCGGGAATATATTGGATTATCAAATTTTGCCAATTATATTTTCGCTTTAGTGTTTTTCACAGTAATTAGTACCGTTTCAAGTTTAGGGATGGATAGGTTACTTCTAGAAAAATTTTCAATTGAAAGAAAATTATCTAAGTGGAATGAATTATTATTTAGTTCCATATTCTATAAAATTATCTTCTCAATTATTATTATTATTATTGTAAAATTATTTAGTCCATATACTACATCGTATTATGGTCCAGAATTTTCTGCTATTCTGTATATATTATCATTTGGTTTAATCGGCCAATCCTATATGCTCATTGATGCTTACTGTCAGGCAAAAAAGATAAATATTATTACAGTCAAATCAAGAATTACAGTAGTAATATTCATTAACCTAGTGCGTTTTGCGATTGTATATTATATTGATGATAGTTTTACATTATTTTTATGGACATTTCCAATAGAACAAGCCTTGTATTTTTTCTTTTCTTTTATTTATGGTAAAAGATATTTTTCTGAATTATATAAATATGTAAATTTCACATATGAAAGTAAATTTTTAAAGGATGGTTTTAGATATACATTTTCAATATTATTAATGCTTTTTCAATTGAAATATGTTTTCTCGTTTATAAAAGTTAATATGTCGCAAGAATTTTACAATTACTTTTCAATTGTTTCTAATTTCTGTGACATTTCATTCTCAATTCCTGCTTTATTAAGTCTTTATTATAGACCAGATTTAGCACGTTTTTATTTTTCTGATAAAGAGATTTTTAAAAAACATTTTTTCAGTTTTCTGACTAATATGGTGTCAATGAGTATTATTGTAGTAATTGCCATAGCGTTTGTTTTATTTTTAATTTTCACTTTTTCTTATGATTTGGATTTGCTTTATTCTCTTCCATTGTATGTATACCTTCTTACAATTCCCTTATTTTATTTGTCTTTTGTAATTCAAGTGTTTCAAATTACATCTAACAATTTAAATTACTTTATGATGACTGCAATTATGGGAAGTGTTATCATGTTGGGCTTTCTGAATTTTATTAAATTATTTAATTATAATTCAATATTAATAATAACTGCGTACTTATTGGCTTTCTTTCTTGCTCAGATTGTTATCCCTCTATTATTACATCGGAAAGATTTAAATTTTCTTAAACATTAAGATGAAATCATTTATAAACATATTATTTGTTTTAGCACTTTTCCCTGAGGCTAGCATCCTTCCTGTGTCCACAAATGACACTCAGCCTCTTTTTCCAATAATTGCATTAATATATTTATTCTATGCTATATTGAAAAATAAATTTAAGCTTGATAAAATGGCGAAATATCTGCTGTTATTTAGTGTTTGTTCCATTTTAATGGTGAACTACCTTTATTTTGATTTTGGTAAATACACTTCTATATATTTGCCAATATTCACCTTTTCTATCTATTTTTTTGCATTTAAAAATATAAAATTGTTGGAATATAAAACTGTTACATTTGTAATTCATTTATATCTTTTTGTGAGTTTAATACAACAGTTTTTTCCACAATTATATATTAGTTTATTTTCAAATTTTCTTTCCGTATATAGATGGGAAGTAGGTGGTTTAACTAGAGGGAATAACTCTTTATGTGTAGAACCTTCTCATATGGCTATGGTAGGGGTTGCTTTGTATTTAATTTCAAAAGAACTATATCTAGACAACAAAGGAAGCAAAAAGATTTTCTGGATTAATACCTTTAGTTTATTAATTATTGAATTTTTAACGAAATCAGTTTTTTCTTATTTATTCTTTGTTATTATAATTATTGATAATTTTAAATTAATCATAAAACATCCTAAATTGGCTATCATACCTTTTTCTTTTACAGGTTTCTTTGTTTATAACTTATTAAGTGATACAACTTCCAGGTTTGGTTCTTTTTTTCTGTTTATGATTGAAAATCCATTAAGTTTCCTATTTAAAGACCAATCATTTGCGATGAGGATAAATGGCATATTTTATGGTTTAACCTCTGTTTTTTATTATCCTTTCGGTTTGTTCCGTTTAGAATACATTCCTGAAGTATTAAGTATCTATACCAATAGTTTCTTGTTTAATTTTATTTTTCCACCAGTTATTCACGATGCAATTGTAGATTATATGACTAATTCATTCTCAGGAATAGGACCTTATTTTATGAGAATGGGATTAGTATTTGTTGTTATTGTAATGGCAATTTGTATACATGTATATAAAAAAAATAAACTTTACTTATTTGTTTTATTAATGTATTTACTTAATTTTTCTATAATATCAGCACCCATTTGGATTTTAATTTCTTTACTACAAGATAAAAATAACAAATATAAAATTACACAATAAATGAAAATTTGGATTGTTAACCCATACGGGAATTTACCTAACGAAGGATGGAGAGAATATAGATCTACTTTAATTGCAAATGCCTTTATAAAACAAGGGCATGAAGTGGCTTGGTGGGTTTCTAATTTTGAACACCGCTCTAAAAAATTTAGATCAGAAGGATGGAAAGAATTTCTGGTAAAAGACGGGTTCTTAATTAAAATGGTACCTACTACTCCATATACCGATCATATTTCATTAGCTAGAATTAAATCCGAACGTAATTTTGCAATTAATTTTAGAAAAAAAGTGTTTGAAACTAACGATAGACCTGATTTAGTTATTGTGGGTGAGCCTGCGCTTTGGCACTCAGATATAATTTTAGATGTAATTAAAAAATTAAAGGTTCCTTTTATAGCTGATATATTAGATCTATGGCCTGAATTATTTAATATTCTTCTTCCTAATAATTTAGCTCCACTTGGCAAATTTTTGTTTGCGCCATTATATTGGAGGAGATCTTGGTTTCTTCGTAAAGCTGATGGGATAATTGGAGCAACAAAAGATTATTTAAAAATAGGAGTTGCTAAAAACTTAGGTAAATTCAATGACGTTGTATATTTAGGTATCGATTTAAAGGATCTAAGTAAAGAGAGAATCAACTCTTTTGAAAATAAAAATTTAGAAAATTTCAAGAAAATTCCTGATGAAACTTGGGTTGTCTATGCTGGTACTTTAGGAGATAATTATGATATATCAACGATAATTGAGTGTGCTCAAAAAATAGAAAATGATGGATTACCTATAAAAATATTTTTAGCAGGAGAAGGATCATTGCGACCTTTAATTGAAGATGCGATAAAAAATGAAAAACTTCAAAGTTTAATCTATTTAGGTAGATTGAACGCTAATGATTTGACATCATTTTATAATAAATGTGATATGGCATTATCGAGTTATGTTGAAAATTCGTCCGTTTCTATGCCTGTTAAGGCGTTTGATTATTTAGCTGCAGGCTTACCGCTTATTAATTCTTTAGGAAGAGATTTGGGCGGATTTATCAAAGATAGCCAAGTAGGAATACAATACAATGCTGAAGATGCAGAGGATATGTTACGAGCAATGAAATTCTTATCGGATAATAAAGTTGTGTGTAACCAAATGAAAATAAATGCTTTAGATTTAGCTAAAGAATTTGATTGTGAACAACAATATGCAAAAGTAGTAAGGATGGCTGAAAATATAATTGATAAAAAGTAAAAAACCTCAATTTTTTTTAATTTTTAGAGAATTTATAAAATTTTAATATATTTAACGTTTTTTTTATATGAATGTAGATAGTAATGAGTGCATTAGCATTGTGCTTCATATAAGCCCGAGGACTACGTCTCTATGATATTGGGGCGAAGTTATGTGAAGATATCATATCGATGGCTCATTACTTTAAATGATACATATGTTTTAGTTGCGATTATTGATAGTGTTATTTTTTGATTAGTCTCAGTTTGTGATGGGGTATTACCAAGCTAATGATTTTTGCTTGTTTATCTAATTCTTTTTATGTCTTTAAATTAAATATATTGGAGTTGTTTTTTTAATGCTAAATAACAGGATATTATGAAAATAAACGATTTCTTTGAAATGAATATCTGCTATACACAGGAGCAAGTAAATTCATTTGCAACTATTACTGGAGATACAAATCCAATACATATAGATGAAGATTTTGCATCTAAGAGTTTTTTTGGTTCTCGAATAATTCACGGATTTTTATCAGGTTCTATATTTTCAAGAATAATTGGAACATATTTCCCAGGAAATGGATCAATTTATTTATCTCAATCAATGAAATTTTTGAAACCTATGTATACAGAAACAAATTATACTGTAAGAGTAATAATCGTAAACTGTGACTATGAAAAAAATAGGTATACGTTAAAAACTACCATACATAATAAAGTAAGTATGGAGGAGGCACTTGTTGGTGAGGCTTTAATATATTATAAACCTATTTAATACAAATTTTATATGGACTTTAAAAAGCAATTATATTTATCTCCATTTGGAAGAATTATTTCATTAATTCAAAATGTTTTTAGTTTTATTTCAAGACCTTATATGGTCTATGGTTATTATAGTAAATTTGATAAGAAATTTAAAAAACATACAAGAATATCTTCCTCATCTATTATTTTAAATAAAGAAAATTTGAACATTGGTGATAACGTGTGGATTTGGCATTATTCGATTATAGATGCTTCTAATAAAGTAACAATCGGTGATGGATGTCAAATAGGGGCTTGGGTAGGTATTTTTACACATAGCAGTCATGTTTCTATTCGATTATATGGTGGGAATTCCTATATTGAAACTGAACAATCAGATAGACTAGGATATTTGAAGGGAGCTGTAAACATTGGAGATTATACATTTGTTGGTGCAAAAGCTTCTATAATGCCAAACGTTACAATTGGGAAGGGATGTTTAATAGCTGCAGGTGCACTAGTAAATAAATCTGTTCCGGATTTTTCAATTATTGTTGGAAATCCTGGTGTAATTAAAGGAAGTACACTTGATTTAGATGAAAGATATTTTAGTGATGAATTGATTCAAAAGAATTATTTTGATAAAAAAACTATTGATGAGTTTCTAAAATTAAAACAAACGGAAATAGTATAACATATAATTATTCTTGAATATATCATCTTGCCATCAAGAATAAATTTTTTAATCATTAAAGAAGTTATTAATTCTCTAAAATTGGGATGGATAATAACGGGTTTAAAAACTAAATTATTCGAAAAAAATATCGGAATATTGCATTGTGGCCAATGTATTGGTAATGAACTTTACGATAATAGGCGGAGTTCCTGAAGTTTCATAATTATATTAACTGCTGATTTTGTAAAGTTTAAATGAAAATAACTAAAATTGAAAAGAAAATACCTGTTGGTTTTATTGATGTTCATAATCAGGCTTTTTGTGGTTTTTTTTTAACATCACTCGGGACGAAATTTCTGAAATTATATTATTCCTCAGTTTTAAAGAGTCCTAAAGGTCTTGTTTTATGCCTTCAAGATGATATCGGGACTATTTTAGGTTTTGCTGCTGGTACGACCTACTCTAAAGGTTTTCTGAAGAACATATTATTTCATAACTTTTTTTCTTACGTTTGGGTGCTCTTTACGGGTTGTATCAGTAGACCTAAGGCCATTTATAGATTATTAAATAATCTAAAGAAGGGGGGGGATAAGAATGTAGATTTTGGTGATTATGCAGAATTACTCTCTATAGCTGTTCCTCCACAATATAAAGGTCTTGGTTACGGGAAGTTATTACTCCAAGCATTTGAAATTGAGTTATTAAAGTTAGAAACAAGAAAAAGTACATTGACCACTGATTATTTTGATAATGAAGGTGTGATTGCCTTTTATAAAAACATGGGATATGAAATCTTTTACGATTTTATAAGTTATCCTAATAGACGTATGTATAAATTCATTAAGAATCTGTAAAGTTTTTTTATGAAACTATTATAGTCTCTAGCTTATCCATTTATTTTAACTAGATATGAAAATACCATTCTCACTTCCTGTAATTGATCAGGATGTCATCGATGAGATGAACGATACATTAATCAACACAGGTTGGTTAACTTCTGGACCTAAGGTGATTGCTTTAGAAAAAGAAATTCAGAAATTAACTGATACCGATACGGTTATCTGCGTAAATTCCTGGACATCTGGAGCTATGTTAACTTTACGTTGGTTTGGTGTGGGGGCAGGTGATGAAGTTATCATTCCATCTTATACCTATTCTGCTACAGCTCTTGCAGTTTTAAATATGGGAGCTACTCCTGTAATGGTCGATGTAAAGGACGATTTTACCATTGATCCTGAGAATATTAAAAAAGCTATTACAGAAAAAACCAAAGCTATTTTTCCTGTGGATATGGCAGGCTGGCCTTGCGACTATGATAGTATCATGGAGTTAGTTTCTTCTGATGAAGTGAAAGCTAAATTTAACGTTCAAGGCAAGCAACAAGAAAAACTAAATCGGATTTTGGTGATGGCTGATGCTGCTCATTCTATTGGGGCACACAGTTATGGTAAACCAGTGGGTAGGCTTGCTGATATTACTGTTTTTTCTTTACATTCTGTAAAGAATATTACTACAGGTGAAGGGGGAGCTATTTGTTTAAACTTACCAGAATCATTTGACCATACTGAAGAGTATACATATTTGAAAGCCTTGTCATTAAATGGGCAAAATAAATCTGCTTTTGAAAAGAACCAGCCAGGAGCTTGGAAGTATGATATTATCGATCAAGGGCTAAAAGTTAATTTGCCTGATATTTGTGCTTCTGTTGGTTTAGCCCAGATTAAGAAATATAAGTCAGAATTACTTCCCGAACGTAAGTCCATATTCCAATATTACGATAGATTCTTTAAAGAGAAAAACTGGGCGCTTTTACCACCATCTATTAATGAGTCAAAGGAGTCTTCTTATCATCTGTATCTTCTTCGTATCAGTGGTATTAGTGAAACTCAAAGAGATGAAATGATACATTATATCTCAACAAATGGTGTTGGTGTTAATGTGCATTATATACCCATGCCTATGTTAACACTATTTAAGAACTTAGGCTATCAAATCGCAGACTATCCGAATACTTATAAGTTGTATGCTAATGAGATTTCATTGCCAGTTTATAATAATTTATCTGAGGTTGAATTAAAAATGGTGTGTGCCATGGTTGAAGAAGCATACAATAAAGTTGTTGCAAAATGAAATATTTGATTTTTGTATTTGAGCTGTCATTCATCTCAAATCTTAAATCTCAAATCTCAAATCTCAAAAAAAATGAAAAATCTAAATATACCTCAATTCATATCTGAGAATATCACTTTCCGTAAGGAGAGTATGTTCGCAGAAGATTTAAAGACCAATCACGAGCAATTGAGTTCGGAAATAAAAGGGAAAACGGCTTTGGTTATTGGTGGAGCTGGAACTATTGGATCTTCTTTTATTAGAGCCATGCTAAAATACGAACCAGCCAAACTGATTGTGGTTGATACCAACGAAAATGGCTTAACTGAGCTAACTCGTGACTTGAGAAGTACTCATGGTATGAAAGTGCCGGAGTTCTACAAAACATATCCCTTGAACTTTGCTGATCCGGTATTTTATCGCATGCTTCAAAATGAGGGGCCATTCGATATTGTTGCAAACTTTGCAGCTCATAAGCATGTACGTAGCGAAAAGGATCACTATTCCATTACAGCCTTGATCGATAATAATGTATTAAAGGCTGAAATCTTATTAAAGGAATTATTAAAATTTCCTCCTAAACATTTTTTCTGTGTTTCAACTGATAAAGCTGCTAATCCTGTGAATATAATGGGAGCCAGCAAAAAGATCATGGAAGAAGTGATTATGGCTTATTCAAGAGAATATCCTATTTCAACGGCTCGTTTTGCTAATGTAGCATTTTCAAATGGGAGTTTGTTGGATGGTTTCATTTCTCGATTAATTAAAAAACAACCATTTTCTGCCCCTTCAGATGTGAAACGTTATTTTGTTTCGCCTGACGAGTCTGGACAAATTTGTTTGATGGCTTGTGTTTTGGGACAGTCTGGAGATATCTTTTTCCCTAGATTAAAGACTGAGCAGATGGTCACTTTTGCAGAAATATCTGATCGCTTTTTAAGGACTTTGGGTTACGAACCCTTAGTGTGTTCAAGCGAAGAAGAAGCCAAGCAAAAAGCCTTAGCTTTGGATGAGAATTCAACTCATTATCCAGTGTATTATTTCGGGTCAGATACCTCAGGCGAAAAAAGTTTTGAAGAGTTTTTCACTCAAGATGAAATTCTAGATGAAGAAAGCTTTTCATCTTTAGGCGTGATCAAAAATGCCCCTAAAAAAGAGTTGAGTGAAGTTGGTATATTAACCAATGAGTTATCATCTCTTCTTACCGCTCCAGATATTTCAAAGGCTGCTATTGTTAAAGCCTTATCTACATTTTTACCCAATTTCAAGCATATTGAGACAGGTAAAAGTTTAGATCAGAAAATGTAGAAACCTGTCAGAGTAGGACGAAGTCGTTCCTGACAGCGTTTAAATTTTAAGATGAAAAAATATGTACAAACATTTCTTTAAGAGACTAATTGATTTCACAGCATCGTTAGTTGCTTTATTAATCTTATCTCCTTTATTGATTCCAGTTGTCATTGGTTTATTATTGACTGGTGAACACTATGTCTTTTATTCCCAGAAGAGAGTTGGTTATAAAAACGAACGCTTTCAAATATTGAAGTTTGCAACGATGTTAAAGAATAGCCCTAATATGGGAACCGGTTCTTTAACTTTACGTAAAGATCCTAGAGTATTGCCTATGGGTGGTTTCTTGCGTCAAACAAAGATTAATGAGCTACCTCAAATTATAAATACCTTCATTGGTAACATGACGATTGTTGGGCCTAGACCTCAAATGGAGGTTGATTTTTATAAATTTCCAAAATCGATACAGGATGTTATTTATAATGCCAAACCTGGTATTACAGGGATTGGCTCTGTTGTTTTTAGAGACGAAGAAAAAATGATGACCAATGCTGGTGGTGATCCGCATGAGTTTTATGAGACTCATATTGCACCTTATAAAGGAGAATTAGAAGTTTGGTATCAAGAAAACCTTACATTTATGACAGACTTTAAAATTATCTTCCTTACAGCTTGGGTTATAATATTTCCTGAAAGCAAGTTAATGGAGACTTGGTTTAAAGATCTTCCAGATTTACCTGAAGCCTTAAAGATATAAGATGTAAAAAAGTTACCTATTCAAGATGAATTTAATAATATTATGAATAAAAATAATTATATTGTCATAATGGCAGGAGGAGTCGGTTCCCGATTCTGGCCCATGAGTACGGAAGAAAAGCCTAAGCAATTTCTAGATGTTTTGGGAATTGGGAAAACGCTTTTGCAACAAACGGTAGCCCGTTTCAAAACAGTAGCACCAGCTGAGAACATTCTAATTGTAACATCTTCTAAATATAAGGAACTCGTAATAGCTCAGTGCCCTGAGCTTTTGGGAAGTAATATTTTGTTGGAGCCTTGCATGCGAAATACAGCACCTTGTATTGCCTATGCAGCCTATAAGATTAAGGGATTAAACCCAGATGCTAATATTGTTGTGGCTCCATCTGATCATTTGATTACGAATGAGGCAGAATTCATTCGCATCATCGAGAATGGTTTAGATTTCACGGCCAATAATGAGACTTTATTGACTTTGGGTATTCAGCCACATCGTCCTGAAACGGGTTATGGTTATATTCAGGCTTCGCCAGAGGATTTACTTCCCCCTTCAGGGGGAACACAAGGGGGTGTTGTTACTGAGAGAGGTGTTTGTAAAGTAGCTGCCTTTAAAGAGAAGCCAAACTTGGAAACAGCTAAAAAATACTTGGCTTCGGGTGATTTCTTTTGGAATTCGGGTATTTTCTTGTGGTCTCTTAAGAGCATTATCAAGGCTTTCGAAAACGATTTGTCTGAAGTGGCAGCACTATTTGCAAAGGGAG
The DNA here is from genome assembly GCF_003863355.1 of Ancylomarina euxina. Lineage (GTDB taxonomy): Bacteria > Bacteroidota > Bacteroidia > Bacteroidales > Marinifilaceae > Ancylomarina > Ancylomarina euxinus. Next base: position 27,185 of record NZ_QQWG01000027.1, read on the forward strand.
AATCTGTTTATAATACCAATCAGGAACAAGCCTTCATCGATGAGATGTTCCCGACTTGTATGAATATTTCCATTGACTACGGTGTGATGGAGAAGGCTGATAATATCTATGTGCAACCAGCTGATTTTGGATGGTCTGATTTAGGCACCTGGGGATCACTTTGGGAAAAGCGTGAGCGTTGCGAGCAAGGTAATACCGTAGTAGGTGAGCAGGTTCATGTTTTTGAATCGAGCAACTGCATCGTCAACATGCCGAAAGGTAAGAAAGTGGTTATTCAGGGCTTAGATGACTATATCGTCGTAGAAGACAATGAGGTATTAATGATTTGTAAAAAAGAGGAAGAGCAGCGCATCAAAGAATTCCGTGCTGCCGTTCTTTCATAAAAATAAGGAGCCACAAATTTCACAAATTAAATTCGTGTTAATATGTCTAATTTGTGGTTTCTTCTTTTACGGAAATATGACATATATCCTTGAAATGAGCAATTATATTGCCAATATGCCTAAGGAAAATAAAGAGTAGACGATTATGAGATCCTTTTAATCTCTAAAAGAGAAGAAGAACAACGCATAAAAAAAATTAGAGATTCAGTTATAAATTAATGACTAAAATAACATTATAAGCTAATTATATCTTGGTAATAACTTACATTTATAATTATTGACTGAGGTGTTAAAGTAAATAGTTCTATTTTGACGTTTGCAGATCTTTATTTTATTAGGAGGATTTATAATGGATGATTTTACCAATAAATTTGAAGATGACAAAAAGTAAATTAGTGATAAGCTCCTTATTAGGCGGAGCTTTATTACTATGTTTTTCGGCTACTACCGTGGCCCAAAAAAAAGAAATACAATATAAAGTTGAAGCTTCTGCTCAAGCTTCTTCTGAATCAACGCTTCCTTTTTGGTTAGTATCAAATAGAAATGGTATAATTCCAGATAAAAAGAGCGAGAGACTATATCTTGGATTTAACAAAAACTATAATAGAAATGAAGTTTTTGATTGGACATTAGGTGCTGATGCAGCTATAAGCTCTGGGTTTCATAAAACAGCTTTAGTTAATCAATATTATATTGGATTAAAGTATACCAAAATCAAATTATTCCTGGGAGCTAAAAATCCAGAAATAGATTTAGATGGCTTATCGTTTACGAATGGTAATCTAATCATGGCAGGCAATGCTCGTCCCTATCCCAAAATAGAGATTGGATCAATTGATTATATCAATGTTCCTTACACAAATGGTTGGTTAGGAGTTAAGGCAGTCTTATCGAACGGTTGGCTTTTAGATGATAGATATGTAAGCCATGTCAACCTTCATCATAAAAACTTTTTTATCCGCTTTGGTAAAGAGAAAGGTTTTTCTTTAGAAGCAGGTATCGATCATTATGTACAATGGACTGGAATATCACCTGTGTATGGACAATTAGAGGGAGGATTAAAGGCTTTTGCCAAAATCCTTATAGCTAAAGAAGGTGCGGTACTAACAACTTCTAATGGGGGAACTAGCCGTAATGAAGCGGATAACTCACTTGGAAATCATATTGGACAAAATCAGGTGAAACTGAATTACAACTTGAATAAATTTAGTGTCTCGTTTTTCATGAAAAACATGTTCGAAGATCGAAGTGGTGAGGTTCGAAAAATATATAATGTTCGAGATATCTATTATGGATTACATCTAAAACTACATCAGATTAAAATAGTAAAGTCAATTCTTGTCGAATATTATTCATCATTGCATCAAGGGAGTGATGAAATTGCGCCCGATGGAAGTGTTTGTGGATACGATAGTTATTTTAACAATAGTATTTACAGATCAGGATGGTCGAACTACCATAGGGGATTTGGATTACCTCTAAACTCCCCTTCTACAATAAATGACGACAACAGCATATATTTTCTAAATACAAGCATGAAAGCCTTCAACTTTGGTTTTACCGGGGCGTATAAAAAGCTACAGTATCTTTTTAAAGCAACAATGTATAAAAATTATGGTCAGGTTTATCCTGTCGTAAATGATAAATCTCTACCAATCGAAGATTGGACTGTTAGAAAAGAATTTACTGTTGATCCGCAAGAGTATCAGAAACACTTTTTACTGGAACTATCACTTCCTCAAAACAAGATTCCTTTTGATATTTCTGCAAGTTTTGCATATGATTCCGGTGATATTTATAAGGAGAACTTTGGATTAATGTTGAAGATCTCGCGAACAGGTTTTATCAGCAATATGCTAAAAAAGTAGACCTGAAAAGCAGATAATATCTACGTGCAGCCAGCAGATTTTGGATGGTCTGATTTAGGCACCTGGGGATCGCTTTGGGAAAAACGTGAGCGTTGCGAACAAGGTAATACCGTAGTAGGTGAGCAGGTTCATGTTTTTGAATCGAGCAATTGCATTGTGAATATGCCTAGAGATAAAAAGGTAGTGATTCAGGGCTTAGACGACTATATCGTCGTAGAAGATAACGAGACCCTTTTGATCTGTAAAAAAGAAGAAGAACAGCGCATCAAAGAATTTAGAGCTGCCGTTCTTAATTAATTCTTCAACCACAGAATTTAAATGTATAGAACCACAGATTACGCAGATTTACACAAATTAAATCTGTGAATTCTGTGGTTTTATATTTTTTTGAAATACAACCACCTCCCCCGATTGCGATCAGGTACTCCTCCTTAAAAATGAGGAGAAAAATAGAGCTTGTGGAGTTGCTACATTTACTTGGACAGTGAGTTAAGGTATAATTATCTTAATAATTTATATCTTAGAAAATGGAAAAAGAGAGACGAAAATTTAGTAGAGAGTTTAAATTAAATGCTGTTGAGTTAAG
>NZ_QQWG01000028.1 GCF_003863355.1 Ancylomarina euxina
GGTACAATACATGTAGAAGGCATTCTTCTTTAAATTATCTTTCGCCTTTAGAATACGGAAGGCTATTAAATAATCAAAAGAGAGCGGCATGACTTAACTTATTGTCCACATTTTTGTTGCAAGTCCATGGCCTTCCCATGATACATCTTTAAGAACGGGGAAAATGCCCCAAAACAAACCACCATAGAGAAAAGCCACAACAAAAGAAATGGCAATTAATTTGTAATAGTTTCTGAAAAGTCCAGAGAAGAATAGAAAGGAGGCAAAGGCGTAAACCAAACCGCTAGCCCCAATATGCCAGGCTTCTCGGCCACCCAGCCACAGCAAAATATTCGTGGTAAACAAGCAATACAAAACAATACGGAAAGCCAAGGGTCTGTAGAAATAGAAAATACCCCAGCTTAAGGCAAATATGGGAATTGTGTTTGCAATAAGATGTTCAAAATCGCTATGAATAAGAGGGGATGTGATAATCCCTAGTAAACCCTTGCTTTGTAAGGGGAATATGCCCAATTGATAAAAATCCAAATCGAGTCCCCATTCCAGGGTTTTGATCAACCAAATAAGAGAAACAAAAGCGACAGGGAAGATTAGAGATTGTTTCGATCTAATCTCTTGCAGTTTATTATCGTATGGTTTTTCGTTAATCAAAAGTTTCTGATTCAGTAAAGTCAATAATTGTTTCAGCCTTATTCTTCGAAATTTCGATAAGCTGTCCATCCTTGCACTCAATTACACGAGCAGGGAATTTAGCTAACAGGTCGTGTTGGTGGGTTGCCATAACTATGGTTTTACCACTTTTGCTGATGTCATGAAGCAATCGAACTAAATCGTCAGATGTTTCAGGATCTAGATTTCCCGTTGGTTCATCAGCAAGTATGATATCAGGTGAGTTTAAAAGTGCTCGCGCAATCACCATACGTTGTTGTTCACCACCCGATAGTTCGTGAGGCATTTTGTAACCTTTATTACTCATTTTTACCTTTTCCAGAACTTCAGATATGCGAGATTTAATATCATTTGAGTTTTTCCAACCTGTAGCCTTCAATACAAAATGGAGATTGTCTTCAATATTTCTATCGGTAAGGAGTTGGAAGTCTTGAAAAACAATACCAATTTTTCTTCTTAAGAAAGGCACTTGTTTATTCTTAATTAAAGGTAGATAATAACCAACAACTTTTCCAGTTCCTTCTTTTAGTGGTAAATCAGCATATAAGGTTTTCAGAAGACTACTTTTACCACTACCAACACGACCAATTAGATATACGAATTCACCCCTTTCAATTTCCAGATCTACATCTTTTAATATGATATTATCGGATTGACGAATGATAGCGTTATTTAGTTTTATGATGGAAGTTTCTGACATTGTATGTTAGGCTTATTGTTTGTACTGGACTTATTAGCGTTTTAAAGTCTCTGTTCTACAAATCTAGAAAATTATTTGGCATGGCCTTTGTTTGGTTTCAAAATTATCTGATTCTAAAAACAATTAGGCATAATAGCGCAATTTCTGCTATATTTTGACGTTCTTATAGGAAGGATAAGATTTTTATTTAAACAGTGTTTTTTCTATACGATCTGCTATCTGTTTTTGTATCTTTAAGCACATTTTTCAAAGCTAATTTCAATCACATATGATAATTGACAATATGCGCCTTAGACTTCTACTTTCCATCGTTTTCATATTCTTTCTAAGTCTTTCATTTAAAAACTCTTTTGCACAAAAGAGTGTAACTAGTCAGGTTTATTCTGACAATTGGAAAAAGGGGCACGATCTTTTTAAACGTAAAGATTTTGGTGGTGCCCGCTATTGTTTTCAGCAAGTGGCTGAGAAAGAAAAAGATTTCTCTGATAGAAAAATTGGAGCTGAGTTTTATTTGGCTTACTGCGCCATTGAGCTTTCACGCCCTGAGGCTGAGAAAAATATGTTAAGATTTCTAGATGAATATCCTGGTAGCTCATTTGTGCATCAAGCCTATTTCCAGTTAGCAAGGCAAAAATATAAGCAGAGGAAATATAATAAAGCTCTTGGTTGGTTAGAGAGAACAGATGCTTATCAGATTGAAAAAGATCAGGAAGATGAATTCTTATTTATTAAGGCCTATTGTTATTTTAAAACAGAGAATGTTGAACAAGCTGGAAAATATTTTTTCGATCTTATTGATAAAAAAGGAGAATATCAGTTGCCAGCCAATTATTACTATGCTCATATTGCTTACGAAAAAGGAAATTATCAAACAGCATTAAATGCCTTTGAAAATCTTGGTGATGATGATAGATATGCCCCTTTGATTCCCTACTATATCACTCAGATTTATTATTTACAAGAAAAGTATGATAAGTTGATTGCTTACGCTCCTAAGTTTCTTGCGAAATCGGATGTTGATAGAGTTCCTGAGATTGCCAAGATGATTGGTCTGTCTTATTATAATCAGAAGAACTACACGAATGCCATTACTTACCTAATTCAAGATAAAAAGAATCTACTAAGAGAAGAGAATTTTGCATTGGCATTTTCCTATTATCAGGTCAAGGATTATGATAAGGCGAGTGAGATGTTTCGTAAGGTGAGCGGGAAGGAAGATACAATGCTGCAAATTAGCACTTATAATTTAGCCGATTGTTATCTGAAAATTGGGGATAAGCAAGAAGCGAAGCTCGCTTTTGAAAAAGCTTCTAAAATGAGTGCCGATGGGGATATCAAGAAAAATTCTCTTTTCAATTTTGCAAAGATCAGTTATGAATTATCCTATTCTAAAACTGGAGAAACAATAAGTGCTTTTGATGATTATTTAAATCAGTATCCTGACTCTGATGAAAACGATGAAGCTTATGATTTCTTGGTGAGTGTATATAGGACAACTAAGAATTATAAGCAAGCTTTGTTATCAATGGATAGAATTATAAAGAAATCGCCACGCATTGAGGAAGCATATCAACGCGTCGCTTTCTTTTATGCCTTAGAATTATTTAAGCAGTCACGATACGAACTGTCTCTTCGATACTTGAATCAGTCGTTAGCTTATAAAAAATACAATAGAGAAATGGCCGCTGATTGTTTATACTGGAAAGCTGAGGCTTATTATCGAGCTAATGATTTTTTAGTGGCGAGCAAAAATTACCAAGAGTTTATACAAACACCTGGAGTAGGGAATTCAAAATACTTTGGTACTGCCTATTATAATTTGGGCTATTGTGAGTTTGAATTGGATGCCTACTCTAAAGCCATTAAATGGTTTCGTAAATATGAACAGCTAATGAAAGGAAAATCTTCACAATATTTAACTGATGTTCATAATAGAATTGGAGATTGTTATTTCTTAGATAGGAATTATGAGGAAGCCTCGGCTTATTACACCAAAGCTGCAGCGGCTAAAAATTGGTCTACAGATTACGCCGTATATCAGAATGCTCTTTCTAGAGGCTTGTCTGGGCAATTGGATGAGAAGATTGCTCTTTTGAAAAACTTTTCGCAAAAATTTCCAAAGTCAGACTATAAGGATGATGCTCTATTTGAATTAGCTAAGGCTAAAACTAAAAAAGGAAATGAAGGTGCAGCTCTGGAAATTTACAGCAGCTTAATAACAGATTATCCTAAGAGTGAATTTGTTGCAAAGTCATTACTGCAATTAGGGCAGTTGAATTATAATAAGAAGGACTATTCGGAAGCAATAAGGGATTATAGGCAAGTTATATTGGAGTATGCAGGTAGTAGCGAAGCAAAAAGTGCTTTAATGGGAATGAAGAATGTTTATATTGATATGAATAATGTTCCAGCTTATTTTGCTTTTGCAGAATCATTGGGAGCAGTGCATGTTGTTGATTCATCAGAAAAGGACTCGTTAACTTATTTGTCAGCAGAACGCTTATATATGGATGGTCAGAATGAAAAATCGATACAAGCTTTCTCTGAATATCTAATAACTTTTCCGCAAGGAATGTTTCGAATAAATGCAGCCTATTATCAAGGAGAATCTGCCTTTAATCGTCAGGATTTTAAGGAAGCATTACTTGCTTTTGAGATGGTTCTTGAAAGAGGAGATAACCTGTTTACTGAAAAAGCTTTATTAGGTGCATCTCAAATCTATTTTAAGCAAAAAGATTATTTAAAAGCAAAGGAATATTATAAATTGCTTAAGATAAAGACTGAAATAGATGAGAATAGATTAACGGCTGACTGGGGCTTGTATAGATGTTATTATGAGTTGAAGAATTATCCTGACTTAATAAAATTATCAAAGGATTTGCTTCTTTCTTCTAAGATTGAAAAAGGCGGAAGAAAAGAGATTTTATATAAGCGAGCTAAAGCTTATTTGGAGTTGGGTGATGATGCTTTGGCAGAAACGGATTTGCAGGAATTAGCTAAAGAAGTTCAGACTGTAGAAGGTGCAGAGTCACGATTTCTATTAGCTGAATTACTTTACAGAACTCAAAAAATAGATGAGGCAGAAAAACGAGTGAATGAATTTATTGAGATGAATTCATCACATCACTACTGGTTAGGTAAAAGTTTTATTCTGCTGTCGGATATTTTTATCGATAAAAAAGATGTCTTTCAGGCGCGTTACACCTTGCAAAGTGTGGTCGATAACTATGTAGCCAAAGATGATGGGATTATTGAAGCAGCTAAGGCAAAGTTGGAACCCATTTTAAATGATGATAAGCTTAAGGAGACGAATTTAAATAAGGGAACCACAACAAGCTTACAAGATAAAATTGAAACAAGTTCAATTAAAAAAGAGCTAAATAATAAACACCAAGTAAAGGTAGATTCATTATCCGCAGACGCAGCTAAATCAATCTTGAATGAGATGGTTGACGAGCTTGAAGATTAGGATCCTTATAAAATTATATCTGCAAAAGAAAACACACAACATATGAGAATAAAATCAATTTTATTAACAGGCGCATTTGCAGTAATGTGTTTGTTTGGACATGCTCAGGAGCAAAGAGATTTAAAAAAGGAAGTTAAAGTTAGAACCAATTTTAAACCTAAAATTAAGAAAGCAAAACGTATTGGGGAAATGCCTAGTGTTTTAGATACTGTAACTTTTAAAAAACGATTTGATTATTCAATCAGAAGTAAATCCTTAGATGTAAGTTTTAAGCCAGGATCGATTAAAGCAGCGAAAATGACAAGTGAGCGTTTTAAAAAGATTCAGGGGCATTCTTTTGATCTGGCTGCAGGGAATTATGCGAGTTTGTTTGCTGATTATCGTTATAATAGCCTTCAGTCAAAAAAGACAGATTTTGGTGCTCATCTACAACATTATTCTAGCAATGGTAAGTTAGAGTTAGAGAATGGGACCGAGGTGAAACCAGATTGGAAGGAATTTCTGGCAGAAATCTACGGAAATCATTATTTAGATGATGCAAAATTGAGCTCTCGTATTTTTTTCAAGCATAAATCTTTTAATTATTACGGTTCTCCTTTGTCTGATGGGGTAAAGAATATTTTTGATTACAATAATCAAAGATTTAATCATTTAGGACTTAATACAACTTATGAAACCTTAAATAAAAACGCTAAAGATTTAAATTATAAGCTAGGTGTTGAATTTGAATATTTCACGGATAAATATAATGTCAGTGAGGTGGATATGGGTGTGAATGGTAGTGCTGAAGTAAAGGTAGGGGAAGGTTTATGGTCTTTAGAAAGTTCATTGAATTTCATCCAAACCAATAATTTAGTGTATTGGAATTCAGAGTTGAAGGATCACGATGTGAGGTCTTCTTTATGGATGGTTAACCCATCTTACAATTTGACTTTAGGTAACTTTAATATGAGATTAGGTGTGAAAGCTCAAGCCATATTAGGAAATGATTCAGAGTTCAATCTTTATCCAGATGTCAAGTTCAACCTTGTTTTAGTTGATCGAGTATTGGATATGTTTGCAGGCTTGGATGGTAATCTGGATTTGAATACAATTCGTTCTATATCTGAAGCAAACCCATTTGTACATTCAGGTCTCGATGTTGAAAATACAAGCACTAATTATCGAGTTTATGGTGGTTTTAAAAGTAAAATATCCGCGAAATCAAGTGCTTTGTTTTCTATGGAATATTCGAATATAGATAAGCAATACTTTTTCTCAATGGCGAATATTGCTGTTTCGCCCCAGGGAGAGCTTCCAAGCCAAACAAACTATTCTAATAAATATGCTGTCGTTTACAACGATTTGTATAAAATCAGTTTTACTGGAGAATTAGATTTACAGCTAAATAAGCAGCTTAATCTTTATGCCTTGGCAAAATATACACATTATTCATTAGATGGCTTAGAAGAGCCATGGCATATGCCAAATTTCGAAATGGAGGCAAGAGCAAGCTATCGTTTTACCGATCAATGGCAATTTAATGCAAGATTGATATTTGTGGGTGAACGATCAGTGATGACCAATGAGAATATTGCTCAACTCGATGCAATAGCGGATTTTGGACTAGGTGCAGAGTATAAGTGGAACGATATTTTGTCGCTTTATGCCAATATGAATAATATTTTTGATGCTGAAACATATTTATGGCATGGCTACCCAAGTCAGGGTATTAATGGTATGATTGGCTTAAAGCTGATTTTTTAGGTAGCAGGTTATTACGAATTCATGTTGTGTTTAAAATTTGATACATAATATTTGAATTCTTAGAAGAATGGTTTGAGTTATTAATCTCTGAATAGATTAAAACTTGAACCATTTTTTTTGCCAAATAAATTGTTCATAAAAAACTCCATTTTTAAGTGCTATTTTATTGTAAAAATTTGATCTAAATTCATCATTTTTATTATCTTTGTTTATCTCAATAGAAATTAGTTTGAATTGGTGTAATGTGCTGATTGATAGAAAAATTAATCATTTCAAATTTGCGTAATCATCGACACGATGTCCTATACTATTTTGAGATCAAACTTCGAATGTTTAGAATCTGTAATAGAGATTCTTTTTTTTTGAAAAAGAATGTTCTTTTTCAGACTTCTACAAAATAATACTAAAGATCTGATAAATGAGTGATTTAGAAAATGTGAATAATGAAAATGCCGACTATTCAGCGAATAGTATTCAGGTATTAGAAGGTTTAGAGGCTGTTCGTAAGCGTCCTTCTATGTATATTGGTGATGTTAATTTAAAAGGTTTACATCACTTGGTTTATGAGGTTGTCGATAACTCTATTGATGAGGCTTTGGGTGGCTATTGTGACAATATCGAGGTCTTCATTAATGAAGATAACTCTGTTACAGTAAAGGATAATGGACGTGGTATTCCTACTGCACTTCATGAGAAAGAGAATAAATCAGCCTTAGAGGTTGTTATGACTGTTTTGCACGCTGGAGGTAAGTTTGATAAAGATTCTTATAAAGTCTCTGGTGGATTACACGGTGTGGGTGTTTCTTGTGTAAATGCTTTATCTATTTTATTGCAAGCAGAGATTCATCGTGATGGAAAAATCTATTTACAAGAATATTCAAAAGGGAAACCACTTGCGGATGTAAAAGTAATTGGAGAAACGGATCATCGAGGAACTAATATTACGTTCAAGCCAGATGATTCTATCTTTTTAGTAACAGAGTATAAATATGATATTTTAGCAGCTCGTTTGCGTGAGTTGGCTTTCCTTAACCGAGGAATTACTCTTCAGATTACTGATAAAAGAGATGTTCTTGATGATGGATCATTTAGAACTGAAACGTTCCATTCAGAAGAAGGCTTAAAAGAGTTTGTCCAGTATTTAGATGGTACTCGTGAACGTCTTATCGAGGATACGATTCATGTTTCAATTGATAAAAATGAGGTTCCTGTTGAGATTGCTTTGCAATACAATACTTCATTCTCTGAGAATATACATTCTTATGTGAATAACATCAATACGATTGAAGGTGGTACTCACCTAACTGGTTTCCGAAGAGGTTTAACCAGAACCCTTAAGTCTTTTGCAGATAAATCAGGCATGTTATCGAAACTTAAGTTCGATATTTCAGGAGATGACTTCCGTGAAGGTTTAACTGCAGTTGTTTCTGTTAAAGTTGCCGAACCACAGTTCGAGGGTCAGACAAAAACAAAATTAGGAAACTCAGAAGTAAGTATTGCTGTTGATCAGGCTGTAAGCACGATGTTAGCTAATTATTTGGAAGAACATCCCAAAGATGCCAGAACGATTGTTCAGAAGGTTATTATGGCTGCTACTGCTCGTCATGCTGCACGTAAGGCAAGAGAACTTGTACAACGTAAAACGGTATTGGGTGGTTCTGGTTTACCAGGAAAACTATCTGACTGTTCTGATAAAGATCCAGCCAACTGTGAAGTATTCCTTGTCGAGGGAGATTCGGCGGGTGGTACGGCTAAGCAAGGTCGTGATAGAAAATTTCAAGCAATTTTGCCCCTTAAAGGTAAGATTTTGAATGTTGAGAAAGCCATGCAACACAAGGTTTTCGAAAGTGAAGAAATTAAGAATATTTTTACAGCTCTGGGTGTTACTATTGGTACTGAAGAAGATAGTAAAGCTGCCAATGTTGAAAAAATTAGATACCATAAGATTGTGATCATGTGTGATGCCGACGTCGACGGTAGTCACATTGCAACACTTATTATGACTTTCTTCTTCCGTTACATGAAATCGTTAATTGAAAATGGTTACTTGTATATTGCAACTCCTCCTTTGTATTTAGTTAAAAAAGGAAAGAATCAGCAGTACTGTTGGAATGAAGATCAGCGAATCAAACTAATTGAAGAGTGGGGCGGAGGAAAAGAATCTGCTATGCACATTCAACGTTACAAAGGTCTTGGAGAGATGAGTGCTGAGCAGTTGTGGGAGACTACAATGAATCCAGAGGTAAGAACATTACGTCAGGTTACCATTGAAAATGCCGCTGAAACTGATCGCGTTTTCTCTATGTTGATGGGCGATGAGGTTCCACCTCGTCGTGAGTTTATTGAACAGAACGCCACTTATGCCAATATCGATGCTTAATAATTAGCATTTAAAATTTAAGAATTCAATTTGAGTTTTATATAATGGCCCTTGCGATTTGTTCGCAAGGGCCTTTTGTTTAAATAAAATACGACTATGAATAAAAATATATGTGTCTTTTGCTCATCGAGTGACTACCTGGCAGATAAATACTATGAAGCTGCTAGAGAGCTTGGAGCTGCGATTGGCTTCTCGGGAAACCACATTGTATATGGAGGTACGAATGTTGGTTTAATGCATGCATCTGCTTTGTCTACTAAACAAGCAGGTGGCCAGGTTATTGGTGTTATTCCAGAGTTGATTCAATCGAAAGGAATTGCATCTGATTATGCAGACGAATTAATAGTGACTTCGGATATGAAGGAACGAAAAGAAGTGATTCGAGAAAAATCGGATGCTTTTATTGCTCTACCTGGTAGCTTCGGAACTCTTGAGGAGATTATGGAAGTGATTACTTTAAAACAGTTAGGTTACCACTCTAAGGCAATTGTATTTGTTGATGTGGATGGGTTTTATTCAGCTTTAAAAGCCCAATTTGATATGCAATATCAAGAAAATTTTGCGAATGAATCTTTCCGTCAAATGTATGTTTTTGTAAATAATGCTGATGATGCTTTAGAGTATATCAACAACTATAAAGTCGTAGATCAGATGACGAAATGGGATTAGAATCTCATATTAATATATCTAATGAGCCTTCAGATCTTTAAGATATGAAGGCTTGTTATTTCAAAAAAAAGATTAATCTTAATTTATACATCAAGTTTACCATTAAAGACAAAAGTTGCTGGCCCTTTCAACCAAATGGTCTCAAATTTATCATCTTCTTTGTTATCAAAGAAAACTTCTAAGTTTCCACCTTTGGTTGTTACATAAAAGTGATTGCTTTCGGTCTTGAATTGCTTTTTAGCAGAAATGCATGATGCAACAACGCCTGTGCCGCAAGAATAGGTTTCGTCTTCTACGCCACGTTCATAGGTGCTAACTTTAATCTGATTGTTTTGCCCGGATATAAAGTTAACGTTTGTTCCTTCCTCCTTAAAACGCTGATTGTATCGAATTAATTTACCTTCGGAATAGGTGTCAAACTTTTCGTGACTATCGATGAATTTCGTATAGTGTGGAGAGCCTGTGTTTAAGTAATAGAAATCGTCTCCACTCTCAACATGGTCAACATTCTGCATTTGCAGGCTAACAATAAGTTGATCACTCTGGAAGCTAATATCAGCAAAGTGTTCCCCATCAACAGCTATAAAATGAGTTTTGTCTTTTATGATATTCAGATGATATGCGAAAGCAACTATACAACGTCCTCCATTACCACACATGCTTCCTTCTTTACCATCAGAGTTGAAATAACGCATTTTAAAATCGAAGCCCTCTTCGTTTTCAAGTAACATAAGCCCATCACAACCAATACCAAAACGTCTATCGCACAATTTTTCAACAAGAGAAATGTTTTCAGATGGAAAAGATTTATCTCTATTATCTACTAGAATGAAGTCATTACCAGTGCCTTGGTATTTTGAAAAGCAGATTTGCATTTTTATTATCTGTTAATAATTGTTAAGGAGTAATAATATCTGGATCTAAAATGATGAGATAATATTAAATTAATGTCAAAAATAGTAATACGGATTCAAATACGTTCATACAATTTAGAATTTTTAAATAAATACAAACTTTAAATTATGAATTTTAAAATGTTCTTAGGAAGAGTGCTTACAGCAATTGTAGGAGGTTTAATTGCTATATCTGTTTTTATTTATATGGAAGATAGAAAGGCTAATAGGAGTGAAATGCCTACTTATACAGATTCAAAGTTTGCGAATGTAACACATGTTGATACGAAGTTGGTCGATTTGTCTTACGCGGCAGAATTATCTGTAAAATCGGTGGTTCATGTAAAAACTCAATATGGAGGTCAGTCTTCGGGTTCGATCTATGATTTCTTTTTTGGAAACGGACGTTCTTTTTATTCACAACCTAGTCTTAGTTCAGGATCAGGTGTTATTATATCGGATGATGGCTATATTGTAACCAATAACCATGTTGTACGAAAGTCGGATCGTATTGAAGTTGTTTTGCATGATAAAAGATCATTTGTAGCCAAATTAATAGGACAGGATGCATCCACAGATTTAGCTTTATTGAAAATTGAGGGCAAAGATTTTCCCAAAATGGAATTAGGAGACTCTGATTCTTTAAAGCTTGGAGAGTGGGTGTTAGCCGTAGGAAACCCGTTTAATTTAACTTCTACGGTAACAGGGGGGATTATTAGTGCTAAATCGAGAAATATCGGCATCATGGGAGGACGAATGAGTATTGAGTCATTTTTGCAAACGGATGCAGCCGTTAACCCTGGAAATAGTGGCGGAGCCTTAGTTAATTCCAAAGGACAATTAGTTGGAATAAATACAGCTATTGAATCCAGAACTGGATCTTACTCTGGTTATTCCTTTGCAATTCCTGAAAGCATCTTCAAGAAAGTAATTGACGATTTAAAGAAGTATGGTGAAGTTCAGCGTGCATTTCTAGGCATAACGATTCGAAGTGTTGATGCGGATTTGGCAGGTAAATTAAAACTCGATGCGATTACAGGAGTTTATATCGATGGTGTGAATAAGAATGGTGCTGCAGATAAAGCGGGTATTCGATCTGGTGATGTTATAATTGAAATTGATAATAAGAAAACAAATACAAGTTCTGAATTACAAGAACGAATAAGTCAATATGCTCCAGGAGATAAAATAAATATTTTAGTAAAAAGAAAGGGGAAAAAGAAACATTTTGACTTAACTTTACGTAATATGATTGGTGGTACCCAACTGATTAATGATAATCAGATCGATTTATTGGGCGCAAAATTTCAAGAGATATCAAAAAAAGATATGTATACTCTAGGTATTCCTTATGGAATAGGCCTAAGTAAATTGGTTGATGGAAAATTGAAACGTGCAGGAATAAAGGAAGGGTATATAATTATTAGTATCAATAATAAGCCTATTTCTAGCGAGGATGATATTCGTAAGGCTTTAAGTGTGATAGAGGATGAGGGGGTATTTATTTCGGGTATTTATCCTAATGGATTGCATAAGTATTATGCTTTCTCTTTGGCAGAAGATTAATGGACTCGAAATCGCAAATTAATAAATAACTAGAATAAAATGCTATTCAATTTTGGCTATAAATTTTTAAAGAGCTAATTTTGCGCAATATTTCGAGTTGAAAAAGGGACTATGAGACAATTAAAGATAACAAAATCAATTACTAATCGCGAGAGTGCTTCACTAGATAAGTACTTGCAAGAGATTGGTAAAGAAGATCTTATTACTGTAGAAGAAGAAGTTGAATTGGCACAACGAATCAAAAAAGGTGATCAAAAAGCCTTAGAGAAGTTGACTCGAGCCAATTTACGTTTTGTTGTTTCTGTGGCTAAACAATACCAAAATCAAGGTTTAAGTCTACCTGACTTGATTAACGAAGGTAACTTAGGTTTGATTAAGGCGGCTGAGAAATTCGACGAGACTCGTGGTTTTAAATTCATTTCTTATGCGGTATGGTGGATACGTCAATCGATTTTGCAAGCTTTGGCTGAGCAGTCTCGTATTGTTCGTTTGCCATTGAACCAAGTAGGATCATTGAATAAAATCAACAAAGCTTTTTCTAAGTTTGAACAGGAGCATGAGAGAAAACCATCTCCAGAAGAACTAGCTGATCAATTGGAATTACCTGCTGATAAGGTTGCTGATACACTTCGTGTATCGGGACGTCATATCTCAGTTGATGCACCTTTTGTTGATGGAGAAGATAATTCTTTACTTGATGTACTGATTAATGACGACTCACCAATCGCTGACCGTAGCTTGTTGAACGAATCGCTAACTAAAGAGATCGATCGTGCCCTTGCTACTCTAACAGAGAGAGAAAGTGATATTATCAAACTATTTTTTGGTATCGGAATTCAGGAAATGACTCTTGAAGAGATCGGTGAAAAATTTGGTTTAACGCGTGAGCGTGTTCGTCAGATTAAAGAAAAAGCGATTCGACGTTTAAGACATACTTCAAGATCTAAACTACTTAAAACCTACTTGGGTTAATCGTTTAGAACTGTGAAAAAATAGATTGAGGCTATTGAATTAATTTTCAATAGCCTCTTTGCTATTTAAGAGTTTTTATGATTTCTCTTTTAAGAGTTTTTCCAACTTGTACATTTCATCACGGAATTGTGCTGCTTGAAGGAAATCAAGCTCTTTTGAAGCTTTTTGCATAGACTTCTTAGTTTTAGCAATGGACTTCTCAAGACTTTGCTTACTCATATACTGAACAACAGGATCAGCTGCAATCTCAATAGTCTCAGGACCACTATACGCTTTGGGATCAGCACTGCCGCCACTATTCTGCATAATACTTGTTTTGTCCTTGATAATCTGAGTTGGGGTTATATTGTGTTTGTCATTATAGGCTAACTGTTTTGCTCTTCGATAATTAGTTGAATCAATAGTCTCTTGCATTGATTTGGTAATTCTGTCAGCATACATGATTACTAAGCCATTTACATTACGAGCTGCACGACCTGATGTTTGGACCAGGGCTCTTGTAGAACGAAGGAAACCTTCTTTGTCCGCATCCAATATGGCAACCAATGAAACTTCAGGTAGATCTAAACCCTCTCGTAACAGATTGACGCCAATTAATACATCAAAAAGCCCCAGACGCAGATCTTCCATGATTTTCACCCTATCAAGAGTATCGACATCGGAGTGGATATAGCGACAGCGAATATTCAAATCTGCAAAGTATTGCGAAAGCTCTTCTGCCATTCGTTTGGTTAATGTGGTGACCAATACACGCTCATCAACTTCGCTTCTTTTATGTATTTCGGCAACCAAATCATCAATTTGATTTAAACTTGGACGTACATCAATTTGTGGGTCAAGAAGTCCTGTAGGACGAATGACTTGTTCAACCACCACACCTTCCGATTTTTCTAACTCATAATCAGTAGGAGTAGCACTCACATAAATGGTTTGAGAGGTGAGGGCCTCAAATTCGTCAAATTTTAAGGGCCTGTTATCCAGAGCTGAAGGCAGGCGGAAACCGTAATCAACCAAGTTAACTTTTCTGGAATGATCTCCCCCATACATGGCTTTCACTTGCGATAAGGTTACATGGCTCTCGTCAATAACCATCAGTAAATCGTCCGGAAAATAGTCGATCAGACAGAAAGGGCGCGAGCCTTGAGATCTGCCATCGAAGTAGCGGGAATAGTTCTCGATACCCGAGCAATAGCCCAATTCCCGAATCATCTCTAAATCGAAAACCACTTTGTCCTCAACACGTTTGGCTTCGATATGCTTGCCAATGCTTTTCAAGTATTCTACATGAGCCACCATATCGTCTTGAATCATCCTTATAGCATTCTGTACTTTATCTTTACTGGTGACAAAAATATTTGCGGGATAAATGGTAATTCTATCGTAGCGTTCAATCTTTTTCCCGTTTAAGGGATCGAAGGAGTATATTTCATCTATTTCATCATCCCAAAAAATAATACGGTAAGCAAAATCGGCGTATGCAGGGAAAATATCGATGGTATCTCCTTTAACTCTAAAGTTCGCCCGGTTAAATTCGACTTCGTTTCTCGAATATAAGGCATCAACAAAGGAAAGCAGGAGTTTGTTTCTCGAGATACGTTGCCCTTGTTTCAATTCTAGAACATTTGCATGGAAATCCTCAGGATTACCAATACCATATATACAGGATACTGATGAAACCACAATAACATCTCTACGACCCGAAAGTAGTGCAGATGTGGCACTCAATCTTAGCTTTTCAATCTCATCGTTTATCGCAAGATCTTTTTCGATATAAGTGTTAGTCGTAGGTAAATAGGCTTCAGGTTGGTAATAGTCGTAGTAACTCACAAAATACTCGACGGCATTATTAGGGAAGAAGTTTTTAAATTCACCGTAAAGTTGAGCCGCCAGGGTTTTGTTGTGGCTTAAAACAAGAGTAGGTCGCTGAATTTCCTTTATCACATTGGCGATAGTAAAGGTCTTTCCCGAACCTGTTACTCCCAAAAGAGTTTGATAGGGATTACCATCATTCAGCCCCGCTGTTAGCTGTTTGATGGCTTCAGGTTGATCACCAGTGGGCTGAAATTTTGAGACAAGTTTGAAATCCATACGAGAATAATTGCTTTGATTGTGGCTGTAAAACTAATAAAAAGAGAGCATATACATCAAATGCATATGCTCTAAAGCGTTTATTGGAACTTAATTTGAAATAATCGGTGTCCTTATTTATTTCTTAAGTTTGAAAAAAACAGGAAAATGATCGCTAAATCCACCATAGTATTTTGTTCCACCATAGGTTTTATTTGGTGTTAAAACCCCTTTTTTGTTTTTGAAGCAAATCCATTTGTTTCGATAAATTCGGCCTGAATTATGTGCGGTTTGATAGCCTCTTGACTCATTTAAAAGCGAGTTTGAAACAATTAAATTATCAAGCATATTCCATTCTCCTTTGTAATTATACGATCCTTCGTTATTGGCTTGTAAGTCGTACATGAGATTGAATAAACCCATGGGATTATTGGTATTTCTGTCATTATTTGCCTTGAGAGTTTCTATTACGGCTTTATCAGTTGGTTCGTCGTTAAAATCTCCCATGATAATAATTTTTGCAAAAGGGTTTTTTGCTTGAATAGTATTGACTGCTTTTCTCAACTGCTTGGCTACAAAAACTCGATTGGGTTCTGATTTTTCTTGTCCTCCACGACGAGAAGGCCAATGATTCACAAAAATGTTTAAAGTATCTTTTCTGCCAACTAAGCCTTGTACATATAGAATATCTCGGGTTTTATATTCCTTCTCCCAGGGGAATTCAATATTTATAGTTTCGTGTTTCAGGTATTTAAATTCACCTTTTTTGTATATCAGAGCACAATCAATTCCTCTCTTATCAGGACTTTCGTTATGCACAATTTGGTATTTCCCTTTCTTTAATCTTTCTCCATTAATGAGATCTTCAATAACGTCTTTGTTTTCAATCTCGCAAAGACCGATGATTTCAGGCAACACTTCTTTATTAATTGAACTCAAAACATAGCTAAGTTTGGAGAGCTTATCATTATATCTTCGAGTATCCCAATTAAGTTTACCCATTGGGGTAAAATCGTTATCCAATTTGTCCGGGTGGTTGATCGTATCGAAAAGGTTCTCTACATTATAGAACACAACCGTTATTTCTTTTTTCCCTTTAGAAAAAGATGAAAGACAAATGAGAGCAGCGGCAAGCAGAAGCAAAGCTTTTTTTAACATGAGCTTATTATTAAATTTTGATTATACCTTTTGGCGGTTTTCTTGTGGATTTATGGTCTGACTTCAAAGTTAGTGAAATTATCGATTTGAGGAAAGTTATCTGCTATTCCACTAAACTAGGCGATAAAAACTAACATTACATTTAAGTATAAAAAGTTTGAATCTCTGAATGTTGATAAAGAGAATAAAAGATAAAAAACTCCGAAAAACTTTCTTCTTTGTAACATTCGTTACACTTTTTGCTGATATCTTGCCTCATATTTGTGGTGTCGAAAGGGAATGTTACTCATCAAATAGTTTTGGTCTTTTTCTTTTCGATTTTGTAAGTTGAGAAATCTAAATAATAACTCTATAAAAAATTTAATTATGGCTATGTTTTGTTATCAGTGCCAAGAGGCAGCAAAAGGAACTGGATGTACAGTTAAAGGTGTTTGTGGAAAAACCGACGAAGTTGCAAACATTCAAGATTTATTGATGTACGTGATGAAAGGTATTTCTGTTTTCAGTACTAAAGCTCGTGAAGCTGGTGTTGAGAACGATAAGGTAAATAACTTTATCATGACAGGTTTGTTCATGACTATTACAAATGCCAATTTTGATAAGGTAAAATTTATTGCAGCTATTCGCGAAGGTCTTAAGTTACGTGAAGAAATTAAAACTCAAGCTGAATCAGCAGGTGTTACTTTTGAAAACCTTCATCATTCTGCAACATGGTTTGCTGATGCTGAAAACGATTTTGATGCAAAAGCTCGTTTCATTGGAGTTCTTTCAACTGAAAACGAAGATGTTCGTTCATTAAGAGAATTATTGATTTACGGATTGAAAGGATTTGCTGCTTATGTAGAGCATGCATATAACCTGGGACTTGAGAAAGCTGAAATGTATGCATTCATGCAAAAAGCTTTACAAGCAACAACTGATGATACATTAAGTGCTGACGACTTAGTTGCTTTAGTTATGGAGTGTGGTGCTAATGGTGTAACTGCTATGGCAACTCTTGACGAAGCGAATACAACGGCTTATGGTAATCCAGAAATTACTGAAGTAAACATAGGTGTAAGCGATAATCCAGGTATTCTAATCTCAGGTCACGACCTTAAGGATATGGAAGATTTATTAAAGCAAACTGAAGGAACTGGTGTTGATGTTTACACTCACTCTGAGATGTTGCCTGCTAACTACTACCCAGCATTCAAAAAGTATGAGCACTTTGTAGGTAACTACGGAAATGCATGGTGGAAACAGAATGAAGAGTTCGAAACGTTTAACGGACCTATCTTGTTCACAACCAACTGTATTGTTCCTCCAACTGCAAAATCTACATATCAAGATAAAGTATATACAACAGGAGCATCTGGTTTCCCAGGATTCAAGCATATTGAAGCTGATGAACATGGAAAGAAAGATTTCTCTGAGATTATTGAAGTAGCTAAGAAATGTGCTGCACCAACTGAAATTGAGAACGGAACAATCGTAGGTGGTTTTGCTCACAACCAGGTGATGCAATTGGCAGATAAAGTTGTTGATGCTGTAAAATCAGGAGCTATTCGTAAGTTCTTTGTAATGGCAGGTTGCGACGGTCGTATGAAAGGTCGTGATTACTATACTGAATTTGCTGCTGCTTTGCCAAAAGATACTGTAATCTTAACTGCAGGTTGTGCTAAATACCGTTACAACAAGCTTGAGCTTGGTGATATTGGAGGTATCCCAAGAGTATTGGATGCAGGCCAGTGTAACGACTCATATTCATTAGCTGTTATTGCATTGAAATTGAAAGAAGTATTTGAATTAAACGATATCAACGATCTACCAATTGCATACAATATTGCATGGTACGAGCAAAAAGCTGTAATCGTATTATTAGCTCTTCTTTCTTTAGGTGTTAAGAATATCCACTTGGGACCAACATTACCAGCTTTCCTTTCTCCAAATGTAGCTAAGGTATTGATCGATACATTCGGAATTGGTGGAATCGGAACTGTAGATGAGGACATGAAAATGTTTCTTAACTAAGAATTGAAATTTTACAACTAAACTATAGATATGTAGTGGCTTTGCAGTCACTACATATTCTTTACAAGCATTTGATAGGCAACTATCAGGTAGATTGCAACAAAAATCTTGTTAATAGGATTGGCGTTAGATCATATTTGGGTTAATAACTTAAACTGTTCAGAAAAGTGTTCATTCTTTTTTGAGCAGTTTTTGTCTATTTTAGGCATAGGTTTAAGTCCTCAAAATACAGTTATCGATGAAGAATTGGACAACATTTTTTAAAAAGCATCATAAGTGGCCATCATTGGTCCTCACTCTATTTATACTATTATTTGCACTCTCGGGTATCGTGATGAATCATCGAGAAACATTTTCTTCAATAGATGTTAATCGAGAATACTTAGGAGGTGAATACCAATATAAGAATTGGAATAAGGCCGCAGTCAAGTCAGGACTGCAACTTAAAGGGGATACGGCATTAATCTATGGTAATGTTGGTGTTTGGAAGACAAGTGACAATTATAAAAGCTTTGAAAATTTTAATCAAGGATTTCCTGAAGGAATTGATAATTGTAAAATTGAGAAGTTATTTAAAACAAGTTCGGGGGAACTTTATGCAGGAACTTTATTAGGGCTTTATCAGTTTAAGAATGAAACTTGGAAAAAGATTGAATTACCTGTGGAAGAAAAAAGAGTCGTGGATTTACTTGAAGTCAAAGGGAATTTTTATGTATTGACTCGTTCGAACCTTTTGAAACAAAATTCGACAGGTTTTGAAAAGGTCAATCTTTTGGCTAAAGCCGACTATGACGGGAAAATATCCTTGTTTAAGACTTTATGGGAAATGCATTCTGGAGAAGCCTTTGGACTGCTAGGAAAATTATTTGTCGATTTCATTGGCTTGGTGTTTATTCTACTTTGTTTATCAGGTTTGATCTATTTTATTTATCCCAAGTGGATAAGAAGACTTAAGGAAAAAGTAATAAAGGATAAAGGGAAAAGTGAAAACCATATTAAAAATAGAGTTAAACGAAAAGTTATATTTCTGAAGTTTAATTTGAAATGGCACAATCGCTTAGGTTATTGGATGATTATTTTTCTGATATTATCTTCTTTGACTGGCATGTTTTTACGTCCGCCTTTATTAATCTCTATTGCAAATGCCAAAGTCGATAAACTACCCTATACGCACCTTGATGATCCTAATCCCTGGTATGATCAATTGAGAAGAATACTCTATGATAAAGACTTGAATCGTGTGCTTTTAGCTAGCAATGAGGGGATTTATTATTCAGATGATTTCTTCGAGACAGAACCTGTGTCATTCCCCAATCAGCCAGCTGTTTCAGTCATGGGAGTTAATGTTTTTGAAGTTGTAAAACCTGGTCAATATTTGGTTGGCTCTTTTTCTGGCTTATTTTATTGGATTCCTGAAAGCGCCTTAATCTTTGACTATTTTACAAAGAAGCCTCATGTATCTGTCAAGAGAATGGGGCCACCTATTTCATCCTATCCAATTGCGGGTTATTTGCTCGATGCTAATGGACGCGAATTTGTTTTCGACTACAATTTAGGAGTCGGGAATATGACTGACGCGAATCACTTTGTGAATATGCCTGAGCAAATTCAAAAGGCTCCAATGTCTTTGTGGAATCTTTGCCTTGAGATTCATACAGGAAGGATTTATCAGTACATCTTTGGGCAATTCTATATTTTATTTATTCCCCTAGCAGGTTTGACTATACTTTGGATTCTTATAACTGGTTTAGTACTCTACTTGAAAAGGCGGAAGAAGTGATCGGATTAGAATAATTTAATTTTGCTTCGGGTATTCTCAGAGCTTTTTATTTTACTGCATTCAGTGGATTAGTTATCTTAAAAATGTTTATTTTCGATACTCATTATAATTAATCTTATTGCAAATGGCAGTTATCGGTTCATACCCTCTTATTATTGCAGGTTGTTTAATCATTTTGCTCTCGTTTATTTTCACTAAAATAGCCAACAAAACAAACGTTCCTGCTGTTCTTATGCTGATAGGTTTGGGTGTGTTTATTCAATATGGTTTAAAATTGATGAAGATTCCTGAGATTGACTTTTTTCCAATTCTCGAGGTGATTGGAATTATAGGTTTGATCATGATTGTATTGGAAGCGGCCTTAGAGCTGGAATTGAAGAAAGAAAAAATCAAGATTATCTTAAAATCACTTTTAATTGCAGCATTAGGATTAGGTCTTTCATTATTAGCTGCTGCTGGAATTATTTTTTATTTAATTCCTGAAATGGATTGGTATACAGCCATGCTCTATGCGACACCACTCTCTATACTGTCAAGTGCCATTATTATTCCCAGTGTCGGGAACTTAAGTGAGGAAAAAAAGGAGTTTCATGTCTATGAAAGCACATTCAGTGATATTATAGGGATCATGTTTTTCTATTTTGTTTTGAATGTTATCGAGTTTCAAAATCCAGATCCTGCAGCCATTTCAGAAGTGATGCATCCTATGATAAGTTTTGGTATAAGTATTAGTGTTTCAGTACTGGTTGCTTTTGCTGCCAGTTATATGCTCTTGTATATCTTTCAGTTCATAAACGAAGGAGCACGTTTATTTTTATTGATTTCCCTCTTGGTTTTACTTTATGCCGTGGGTAAAATGTTACATCTGTCTCCTCTGATTATCATTTTGGTGTTTGGTGTCATTGTTCAAAATAACGAGCTTTTTTATCAGGGCTTTTTACGTCGCTATTTCCATAAAAAAAAGTTTGAAATTCTAAAGCGAGAATTGCATGTTATAACTATGGAGTCTGCTTTTGTGGTAAGAACATTTTTCTTTGTGATTTTCGGAGCAAGTATATTGATGTCTAGCTTATTTAGTTTGAAAGTGTTGGGTGTTAGTTTATTGCTTTTAATCAGTATTTATGCTATACGTTGGTTATTCCTTCGTGCTTTTATGGGGTTCGATATTTTCCCTCAACTTTGGATTGCACCACGTGGATTAATTACAGTCCTTTTATATTATGCTATTCCTCAGAAATATAGCAATGAATTTTTCGACTCAGGAATACTTTTGTTCATCATTATTGCAACTAGCCTTGTTATGACATGGGGGCTTATTCGTTCTGCCAAAGTTCAAGATATTCCTTTAATTGTCAATCCAATTATTGAAGAAGAAACACTTGATGAAAAGGAATTCTATCACGATTCTATTCCTTAATAGTTAGGACGCTTATTTTATTTCAAAAGATAGGCTAAGAATAAAATTTCTACCGGGAGCCGATATCCCCGATGAATAAGGACGGTAAGCTTTGTCGAAAATGTTCTCGATACTGAAACCTAGAATAATTTTATCTCTAAGTTGATAACTGTTATTTAAATTAAAGCTAACCCATCTAGGAGAATAGGGTAGGCCATTATTATCTTTTGCATACATATAAGCTTTGTCTTTCTCGGTATCTGCCAAATCTTTGTTGGCAATTTCGCCATTATACTCAATAGATAATCTTGACTTTAATTTTTTTGACTTGTATTTTAGAGCCATAGATGCAAAAGTTGGAGGCACATGTCTTACAGGGCTTCCATCTTTATATTCTCCTTTAGAGCGATTGTAATAAGCATTTAGTAAAAGATTTGAAGTGAGCTGAGCATTCGCTTTTAAACTAAAACCATAAACTATCGCTTTCTCATCGTTTACTATGGCTTGTACTTCACTTTCTACACCATCGTACATTAGTGTTGTTTGTCCATTGAAACTGAAATCGCGACGGACCATAGCATCTTTCAAAATGGAATAAAAACCATTGATATCAATGAATAAGTCAGGTGTAATATTTTTACTGATGTTAAAATCAAAATTGTAAGCGTATTCGGGTTTTAGATTCTTATTTGGAACAATAACTTTTCCGGGTTCAGAATCAAATACTTTTCCTATATCGTCAATATTAGGTGCTCTAAAACCAGTTGTCATATTTAGTTTTAAAAGATAGTTGTTTTGAGTCTGCAAAGTCGCACCAATACTACCGTTTAAGGCGCCTGTATTCAGATCTAAGTCGTCAAAAGGAAAGTCATAGAATTCAGTATCTAATTTTGACTTTAACCAAATATGTGAATAACGTAAACCTCCATTTATAGTCCATCTATCATGAAGTTTCCATTTTAAATTGGTATAGGAGGCTTGGCTTGAATAACTTGAATGATTAGGATAACGACTTGGTAGAGGTGAAGTGGCTGAGTTTAAGATGTTCTTTTTATAACCAGTCGAATTTAAGTAATTGTGCAAATATTCTGCTCCATAAAAAAGTTCAAATTGGTCATTGATTTTTTTGTTAAAATCGATATTTGTGGAGAATATATCAAGATCTTCGAATCGTTTACTAATATTGTCACTATTGAGTTTTCTTGAATGGCGACTTTCTTTATAATTCTGATAGGCAGCAATCAATTTAAAGCTGTCGAATATTGTATTTGCTCTTTTATTCGCGATGTTCAGTGAATGAAATTGAAGTTTTTGTGGACCATAATACCATTCGGCATACTTTAGTTCATCTCCCGAATATTGAATTAATCGATCGTATCTAGGGATATCTGAAGTGGTAGAATATAGGAAATTGTATTGCAATTCAGTATTTGCAGAAACTTTATATCTTAGTTTTTGTATGATATTCAGTTGATCAAACTTACTACCTTCTTGCACATAAGGATCTGGATTTTTAACAATCTGATCTTCACCATTTTCTTGAATAACATATTCGTTTCTATCGTATTGATTGCTGCCATTTTTGCCCATTTTCAAATCGGAATAATCTGAATGGCTAATATTACCTGCATAACTCCATTTATTGTTTCCAACAAAATATCGAGTATGGAGTCCAAGTTCATGATTAGCGGAGGCATATTTAGTTTTATGGTTTAATTGAAAATTTAAACTTGAATCCGTAGAGAGTTTAGGCTTGATGGTATGAAAATCCATCACACCGCCTATTGCATCACTTCCATATATAACAGAGCCAGGACCAAGAACCACCTCTGCAGACTCTAAGCTATTGGGATCGATATTAAGAAGATTTTGCAAATTGCCGCTTCTATATATTGCGTTGTTTAAACGCACACCATCGAGTACAATTAGAACCCTATTTGCAGCAAAGCCTCTAATCATTGGACTACCTCCGCCCATTTGACTCTTCTGAATAAATACTTGTCCACTTTCCTTAAGTAAGTCGGCAGATGTTGAAACTTCACTATTTATGATTGCTCTATTATCAATTTGAATTAAGCTAACAGGAACTTCATTGGGATTCTGTTCCCACTTATTGGCAGCAATTGTTATTTCATTTATTTTGAAAAGTTGAGGGGTAAGTTCCACAATAAAATTGTTCTCAGCTATTTCCTTGTATGTAAGGTGCAAATTTTGAAAAGAAGGATGTTGGAAAACGATAATGTCATCTTTTGAGAATGATGATATGTTGGCTTCGCCTTTATTTGTAGTTGATGTAGATGTTTTTTTTGTGTAGAGATATACATTCTCAATAGATTTCTTAGTAGAAGCATCTATTATTTTAATATTTTGGGATAGGGATACAAACGAATAGATTAGAAGAAAGAAAGTGAGTATAGATCTAAGCATAGATTGGCTTTATATTCAATTTATAAATTGATTTTGTTTATGAACAATACAAAAGTAAAATAAACTTTGATATAAATAATCAAAAACAAAAGCTTGTCCTAAGGGACAAGCTTTTATTGGTATGTCGGGCATGGTGATATACTAGCAGGATGTAAGTTCCTTGTGTACGCCGAGTTGATAGGAAGTACTAGCGATTGGCAAGGGTGTTGTAGGTGACTACAAATCTGAAGGAAGCCATCAGCAAAGTCGATGTTCTAACGAACAGAAATCTGATATAAGGCTCAAATGGGAAGGGTAACCGAGCCATAGATTGGGAACGCCCAAAATTCAACCGTAATCCCATAGGGTAAATCAGATAGGACACGA
>NZ_QQWG01000029.1 GCF_003863355.1 Ancylomarina euxina
CGTAAAATAAGAACTTTTATTCCTTCAGAACAAGGGGAGATGATACTCTCTCCATTGTTCTGTAAAAGTTATCATAAACTAAACTTACATATAATCACCTAAGTTGCATTGGTTACTTGAATCTAGGGATCATTATGCTTCGTGATTTTTATAATTCTGAAATCATGGACGTTTCTTCTTTTTAAACATTTCCAACATACGGTCTGTCACCACAAAACCACCTACGACATTAAGCGTTCCGAAGATGACAGCAAAAAAACCAAGTATGAGTTCCAAAGAAAGTGTCGTCGTATCGGCATGACCTACTAAAATGATTCCACCAATAATAATAACACCACTAATAGCATTGGCTCCCGACATAAGAGGTGTATGAAGAACTGAGGGAACATTGGATATGACTTCAATTCCCAAGAATATGGATAGGGCAATAACAAATATTGCCTCCTTATATGTAAAAAAATAAACGAGTATTTGTTCCATGTGTATTTGATTTAGGATTCAACAACTGATTTGACACGTTCGTTATAAATTTCACCAGAATGAGTGATACATGTCCCTTTTACAATATCATCTTCAAAATTTAGATTTAATGAACCATCTTCGGCTATCAACAACTGCAAGAAATTAAAAACATTCTTACCGAACATCTTACTGGCATCAATAGGCATTAGAGATGGGTATTCAGACTGACCAATAATCTTGACCTCGTTGTAAATTACAGTTTCACTGTTTTTTGTCAATTCGCAATTTCCACCACTCGATGCAGCCAAATCAATAATAACGGAACCTGGTCTCATCCGTTCAACGGCCTCAGTTGGAATTAAAAGTGGTGCTTTTCGACCCGGAATTTGAGCCGTACAAATAACCACATCAGCTTTAGCTGCATGATCGTTAATCACTTCTTGCTGTTTCTTCTTGAATTCCTCTGTTTGTTCCACGGCATAACCGCCCGCAGCAGAATCATCGATAGCACCTTCAACCTCTACGAATTTAGCTCCAAGGCTGTTCACTTCTTCCTTAACCGCAGCTCGTACATCAAAAGCTTCAACCTGTGCTCCTAATTTTCTGGCTATAGCAATAGACTGCAAACCAGCAACACCAGCGCCTAAAATCAAAACGGTAGCAGGACGAATGGTACCTGCTGCTGTCATAAACATCGGGAAAAAGTTAGGGAGTTCGTTGGCAGCCTGAAGTACAGCTTTATAACCGGCAACAGTTGCCATAGATGAAAGAACATCCATAGCTTGAGCTCTCGTCGTTCTTGGAATAGAATCCATACTAAAGCTGGTTATATTATTCGCTAAAAATGATTTGACCAGGTCCGTATTCCAAAGTGGATTATATTGACTCAACCAAACTTGTTTGTCACTGAGGCTTTGGATTATTTCTATACTCGGTTCACCAATTTGAACGAAAAGATCTGCCTTCTTTAAAAGCTCATCTCTACTAAATATTTTTGCTCCAGCATTACGATATGCCTCGTCGGTTTGGAAAGCTTTAGTTCCTGCCCCCTTCTCTACGTATACCTCCACTTTTGCTTGAACCAGCTTGGAGACTATCTCTGGTAAAAGAGCCACACGCTGCTCAGCGCCTTGCTCCTTCAATAATCCTAAAATCATAGGCTTTGTTTATAGTTAATTCCGATTGATATTTTTCAAAGTAGAATAGCTTCATTTATAAAGCATTGTCCTTTAAATATAACTTATAATAGGCACATTTAAAATTGCTGTCATGAACTTTTCGCAAAAACAAATTCAAATAATAGACTTTGTCCTATCTTAATTGTGCTTGAATAAGTGAATCATTGTTTAGACTCATTCTACATTAAAGCTAGATATAAAAATTAGAATACAAGCCTAAACACCTACCTATTCTTAAAGAAATATTAAAAATCACTACATCTAGGTAGTCAACTAATATGCCTTAGAAAAAGACGGAATCAGTAAACTTGATACACAGCATTCTAAAAAACAAAAAGTTAGGACAAAAAAAAAGGAACTCCCTACGGAAGTTCCCTTAATATATTGAATTGAGTTTTATGGTACTAGTTGCTAAACGTTGTTGAGTTAGGCATGCTTCCAACTGTAAATTCTTTCAACTTTTCAGCCTCATTTGAATAAACAATAACTTTACCTGCAGTTGTTGCATCAACCGCTGCACACATCCAAAGATTACCATTCTTAGGATTTACATCCATTCCGTAAAATGTTGCATCAATAAATTTTGTTATTGGTAAAGCAGTATCATTAATATTCATTGCATAAACCGCATCTGACATATAATAAACCGTCTTCTTATCTTTGCTGATCGCAATATTTTTGATTCCTGCTGTACTTAAACTAGTTAATACAAATGATGTTACCTCGTGGGTATTAGCATCAATTTTAGAAATACCAGAGTTAGTATAAGCTACATTTGGCCAGTTTGTATAATCTGCTACACCTGAACAATAAACCCAAATATCTCCATTAGCATCCTTAACCATATCCTTTGGACAAGATTTAACCGTAATGGTTTTAATCACTTTATCAGTATCAAGGTCAATCACAGAAACTGTATTATCATCATTCGACCATCCGCCACTATTTGCAACATATAATTCGTCACCTGAGATAATTAATTTTTCTGGACCTGCTCCTACAGTTATTTCAGAAGTAATAGCCATTGTATTTAAATCAATAACATGAATCTCATTATTCTGTTTTACTTGATTTGGATATGTCCCTGTTACTCCTGTTCCATTCGATAAATATGCTTTATTACCATCAATAGCAATTTCTCTTGGATAAGAAAGTCCTTCGATAGTAGCATGATGTTTTAAATCAGAAGCTGTTACAACTTCAACATAACCAGCACCTGAATCTGTAGTAACAACAATAAATACGTATTTATCGTTCGTAGCCATTGACTGAGGAAATTTCCCCAATGGAATACCATTAACAGCCTCGAAGTAGTTAAGTGTCACCTTACCTTCCGCATCAATTAAGCTAATTGATCCGTTCGTACTTCCTTCATTTAACACAAAATTTCCTTTTAATCTAGGGATCTCATTATCATCATCATCAGAACATGACACCAATGTGAAACTTGCAATCAACAATCCCAACGCAAGACTTAAAACCTTTTTCATAGCTAATTAGTTAAAAAATTATATTTACCCCAAAATGAAAAGCTCTGCCAGGCATGGGGTAAAACCTAACAATTTCATATGATTTATCCAACAGGTTTTCTACTCTTCCTGTCAGCCTAACATTTGCAAATCTTGTGTTAAAGCGATAGCCAACACTCATATCTAGGAGCACATTTTCATCAACCTTATCACCTTCCCAGGTATTCGTTTCAGAGCGAAATGTAGATAGAATTCCAAGGTTCCAATTCCCTCTAAAATAATCAGAAGAAAATTTAATTAGATGATGTGGTCGATATCCTAGAGTTTCTTGATATTTTTCACCTTCCTTATCATTGTCATAAGCATCATTATAAGCGTATTTTAAAGATGTTCGAATACTATAATTGATGTCATCTAATAAATGTGTTGCTTCAACGTCTACTCCCTGAATAAGAGATTTCCCAATATTGACAGGACTCCAAACTGTCCCAAGTACTGGTTTCCAAACAATTAAATTATCATTTTGAGCCCTATACAGATTCAGGTCTATAGTAAGACTCCCATACAAAACATTTTGACTAAGCATTACCAAACCTAATTCGTAATTCCATCCCTCTTCTGATTTCAGTTTGAGATTTCCAGCATTAATCCAGTAACGTTCATTAAAAGTTGGTCTTCTATAATGAGTCGAAGCCTTCCCTCTAACATCTATAAGATTGGGTACAAGATGAACTAAGTAACTTAAAGAGTACATATCAGGAGGATTTACCTCTGAATTCCATTCTTTACCATAGGTGAAAATAAAAGTTCCAATTTGAGGGGTATATTTAGCAGCAATCGTTAATCGTGATTCATTCTCCGTGATATTCTTTATATAATTGTTTGTAATTCCTTTCAACCAATTATATTTACCATTTACATCAACACTCCACTGATCGGATAAATACCATCTAAGGTTCATATCATTTAACCAGCGCTTTGATTCTATTTCTGAGAAAACTTTGTAACCTGTATTGTTTGCACTTCCTCTATCTGTGTATTTCAAATAATCACTTAAGTATGCTGATTTGGCCTCCAGTCTAAATTTACCCATTAGCTTCTTCCACCCTACAAAAGCCTTAAAAGAAGAATCGCGTTGTTTCTGAAAACTAACTGGTTTCCCAATGCCCATTAAACCGGCAATATTCTTTTCTTTAACTTGATACCAAACACCCAAATCGATGTAATTTTCATTAATATTTAGATGCAAGTTTTGAATGGTTCCCAAAGCTCTGTTTTGATTATGGTTTAATCGTTCTGAAGGTGAGCCAAAATCATATTTGTCCGTATAAGTAAAATCATTCTTTCCATACTGAAAAAAGGCTTGTCCTGAATAGGAAATCCATCTATTAGAGTATTTCCCATGCAGCTTGGTTTTGTAGTTTGAAAAGCTTCCCATTTCGGTCATTAATCCTACCGAAGATTTATTCTTCCAATCTGGAGTATTCGAAAGTTCAATAGCTCCACCTAGAGTTCCAGATCCGTATAAGGATGCTGTAGCACCATACACCACCTGAACATTATCAAAAGAACCGGCATTTATTAATGATAGGTCAGCAGATCCTGTAGTCAACGAATTAACCGGTATACCATTCCAATTAACTGAAGTCTGCGTCGCAGATGCACCTCTCATCCCCACTGTTGAAAGAGCTCCCAATGAACCATTTGAAGAAATATTGACTAATGAGGTTTTCTGAAGCAGGCTAGACAAATCACCACCACCATATCTCTGAATAAGAATGGAATCAATTTGCATTTTCTTTTCTGTAGTAGAAAAGTGCTGAAGTCTTGGTGCCAAAATATCAACAGTCTTTATATGAATCGTATCAACGCCAACCGTTTGCCCCCAACCATATAAGCTTACAAAGCTTCCTAACAGCACAAATAAAAATTTCAACTTCATCTTATATCTGATAAAGAAGAAAACACAAGGATAGACCAATAGAAAAGTTAATTCGATCGCCTTCCAAACATTTTCTCCGAATGTTTTGAAAAATAGGTTTGCATTGGCAGGTCTTCTGACTTACTCAACTTTTTCGGCCTTCCCATCCGCCTAAGGCGAACAGTGGCATTGTGGTGAAAAAGCTTTTTTCTGAGCTTACAGCTACGGGAACAGCTCCGGACTCACACCGGATTCCCTTTTCATCTCATCTGACAAAAGTCAGATTCACGAGAACCAATTACGCTGCAAATGTATAAAAAAAAACAAAATCAGAGGGCCTAATCTCTTATTTGTAATTGAACACCAAACACACTGTAAATCAAAACACCACAATATGCTCGTTACTTTAAAAGAGATATTCCACAATTGGAATATCCCTTTTTAAGCAAATTAATAGATTTTAGAATTGATAAGAGAACTTTGCAGTCATCGATCTACCTGGCATATTAAAGCCGTCTTTTTCGGTATAATTTTCATCTAACAAATTAGATAAGGTAAGGCCAATAGTATACTTTTCTTTAATCGTATACGAAGCTGAGTAATCGAAAATAAACGAAACGGGATGACGTAAAATCAAATCTGTCACATCAGTACGAACGGGATACCAAGTGTACCAATTATCTTCATATCTATGTCCAATATAACGAGCATTTAATCTGGTCCTAAACTTACCCAGGTTATCATACTCTATTCCCATATTGGCATTATTATCTCTGACATACCTCATATGCCCTTCTGCAGTCTTCCCATCTACTTCATAGGCAACTTTTGCATCAATTATATGAGTATAGTTGATATAGGCTTTTAGTGAATAATCGTAATCACTTAAATTTCCAAAGTCGTAAGAAGCCGTTATTTCAATACCATCCATATCAGCTGAGTTCGCATTTTTGAATGTTTTAAATTCGTCGCCATTGTATGGTGTTCCATCCGGGTCTTCAGTATATGCAACAATCATATTCTTATGATGAGTTTTGAAATAAGTAAAATCAAAGTTGATTCCTTTGCTGAAATTACTGAACTCCAAACCAATATCAAAGGTATTGCTCTGCTCCTGTTTCAAATTAGGATTCCCCTTTGTTGTACCATAAGCATTCTTGTATAATCCTGCAACCTGAAAGGCATCAGGTGCAAAAAAGGCATTCCCCCAACTTGAATGAATTTTAAATCCTTCCAGTATTTCATACTTGCCACCTATATTTTGTGTAAAAACTGAGTATTCTTCAGATTTAGCTTCATTGACAAGCAGTTCATTAGCTTCTAGCTTGAATTTCACAAAATCGTATCGCGCACCAAATGCCAGATTCAATTTACCATCTAAAGTTTTTGTATTAATCTGAGCAAAAACACCAGTCGCAATATTCTTATATTTAGGCGTGGATGGCGCACTGACCAAACCGTCTTTATCCCAATTACTACTCTCGTAAACATCATGTTTATTATCGATTCCAAATGCTAAGGAGTGTTCACCAACTATAAAGGCGTCTTTTAGTAGAAATCCATAGTTAGTATAAACATTTTCTGAATTTCCATAAACCGAATTATAGTTGGTCGTTTCCTCTTTCGTGTGAAATGGTGAAAAGCTTAAGTTGTGAATGCCTATTTTACCTAGAATATCTGCTCCGGTTCCATATTTCTCAATATCCTTTGAATTCTTTCCATAAACATGCCAGAAAGAACCTGGAGTTTCAATTCCATTAGCAATAAAAGCGGATTGATTGATATTAATTTTCCAATCATCACTCAATATAAAACCTAAACGAGCATTTATATTCTGACGTTCAAATTGAGAGTGCTCCATCCTTTTTCCATAAGATTCAGGATCTAAAATTTCTTTTGCATCCTTTTTCCCAAGAAAATTCTTCTTTCCAATTTTATAATCTTTTCCTTGATTCTGATAATTATAACTCATATCAAAATCTAATGACTCAGAAAGTTTCCCTCCCACTGTCATTGATCCATTAAAGGTTTCGAAACTCCCGTATGAAAGATTTATATTTCCGGATAAATCATTGACACTCTCTTTTGTCACAATATTAATAACACCAGCCATTGCTGAGGATCCATACTGAGCTGAAAAAGGACCTTTTAAAATTTCAACACGTTCAACATTCGACATATCAATTGTTGCTATGTTTTTTGTTCCAGCAGGTTTCCCATTTATCAACAGAACATTGTATTTATTGGATGTAGATGGGGCAAAACCACGCATACTAATTGATGCTGATATCCCGGGATATTGAATAATATCAACACCAGCCGTTTTTTTCAGTAATTCCCCCATGTTTGAAGCTGGAGTAGCTTCAATAACTCTTCTGGTTACGACTTCTACCTTCTGAGGCAAGTCCTTAACTTTTGCCCTAACACGTGAAGCATTAATTTGTACTTCGTTTAGATTCAAATGACGAACCGAAGTGGTATCGACCACAGGTTTATCATCAGCTTGAGATGCAAAATTCATAAATGAAAGCAATGCAAAAGCTGTTAAAAATGTTCTTTTCATGTTTGATTTTAATAAATGAAAAATATTTTAACTAATGCAATGCAAACAGGGAGCTAAAAGAAAATTTCACAACATGACACAAAGGATCAGTTATGGCAGATCAATCCTTCTTATCTATGCTGATATTATTTTCATTCACTTGCTCTTTTTCCCGAAAGCAATGACTTGTATTGATTGCAAAGGCAGGTCTTCTGACTTGTTCTACTTTTTGAGGCCTTCCCATCCGCCTGAGGCGAACAGTGGCATAGGTCGTTCAAAAAGCATTTTTAGAACTTACAGCTACGGGTATAGTTTCGGATTCACACCGAATTCCCTTTTCATTTCAATCCTGTATTATGAGGGCTGAAATACCAAATGCAGTGCAAATATAGATAAAAAACCGACTTATAAACATAAAGGCAAAACAAAATCAATAAAGTGTTCGACACCAGTAAAATACACTCCAAACACAAAGTAAACAACACTTGATTCTATTAAAACTGATGATAAATCAACACAAATTCGGTCAGACATATTTCAATAAATATTGAAGATGAATAGTCTGAATAAAATAGATTTATTATCCTTGCATGTCGCTTTTTAATAATGTCTTCAAGTTAAAAACAAGCTAAATTATCACTTAAAAAATGACTCAACCTTAAACCCATAAAAAACACAACACATGCTTAAAATCTTTATCAAAGGATTCCTCTTTTCATGCTTATTGGCAATGTTATCATGCACACCCAATAAGGACAGTGTAGAACTTATTCAGGCCATCAATAAACGACAAACAGAAACTGCTCTTGACTTAATCGAAAAAGAAGTTGGTTTAGATGCTCGAGATACCTTAGGGCTTACTCCTATTCATTGGGCGGCGAAAAGAGCCTTGCCTAAAGTAACCAAAGCACTCTTAAATAAAGAGTGTGATATAAATGCCGTAAACTACGAAGGATATACAGCTTTAAATTATGCGATAAGAGCTAATAGTGCTGAAAACTTAGAATTTCTTCTAAAAAAAGGAGCTGTTGTTTATAAAAATGGATTGCAAAATTTAAGTGATGGTCCATTTGTTGATCGAACTCAAGATGGACTTTATGCCTACTATTTAAAGCACGATTCAATTGAAAGCAAATCATACTTAACAGGAAAGTTCTTAGATCAAAAAACGAATTCGTTCAAAGGTTGGGCTGGTGATACATGTTCCTACACCATAAGAGAAAGTCAAACTCCAAACTGGCAAATCAAAACTCAGGAACCCATTTTTGTATTAGGTGATATCCATGGGCAATTTGATAGAATGATAAACAATTTACAAAGCCATGGTATTATAGATAAACAACTAAAATGGAATTGGGGTAAGGGTCATTTGGTATTTGTTGGTGACATTTTTGATAGAGGAAATAAGGTGACTGAAACCCTTTGGTTCATTTATCATTTGGAGCAGGAAGCAGAAAAAGCAGGCGGTCAAGTTCATATTACTTTCGGGAATCACGAACTGATGGTTCTCAATAAGGATAACAGATATATCGCTCAAGAATATAAAAATCTATGCAACAATCTGGGCTTAGACTATGATGATCTTTTTCATCCGAATTCGGTATTGGGCGAATGGTTACGTTCTAAGAATTCAATGACTAAAATTAACGATGTTCTTTTTGTACATGGAGGTATCTCTAAAAAACAAGTTGAATATGGCCTTAGCTCTGAACAAGTTAATGAGCTTATGAGACAATATTTAGTAGCAGGTTCGAATGCTGAAAATGAAGAAGACTACACACAAATATTGAAATCATTCGGCCCATTTTGGTACCGTGGTTATTTTATGGAAAGTTCAAAATATAAGAAAATCACAGAACAAGAACTTGATGGAATTCTTGAAAAGCTTACTGTCTCAAGAATTGTAGTTGGACATACAGAAAACGAAATCCTAAGCTCAAGTTTTAATGGGAAAATTATCGATGTAAATATTCCTTTAGCTGATGATTCTATACCTAATCAAGCCTTGCTGATTGAAGATGGAAGATTCTATCACTTAAGTGAAAATTCAGATAAGAAATTATTGAAATAGAGCAGACTAAAGTCTATCAAGAAGCCTCAAAGATTTATCTGTCTTTGAGGCTTTTTAACAGCAGAAGAAAATCAGCTATCTTAGACTGGACATTATGCCACAATTAAAACTAAGTTATGGACTACTATAAATACGGAGAAACTGAACTTAAATACCTTAAAAGTAAATGTGATAAACTTTCGGCTGCTATTGACCGCATTGGTATGATTGAACGTGCTGTTTTACCTCAGCCATTCCATGCCCTTATCTCAAGTATAATCAGTCAGCAAATTTCGACCAAAGCAGCTGACACGGTTAAAACCAGACTTCAAAAGTTAATTGGAGATATCAGTGCTGAAAATATTTTGAATGCCAGCCATGAATCCATTCAATCCTGTGGCATGAGTAATAGAAAAGTCACATACATCAAAGGAATCGCAGAAGCTGCCCATTCAGGTGTCGTTGACTTCGATAAGTTACATGAATTAAGCAAGGATGAGATTATTAAGAAACTAACTGCTCTGAATGGTATTGGCGTTTGGACAGTTGAAATGCTCCTTATTTTTTCACTCTCTCGTCCCGATGTGATCAGTTATGGCGATCTGGGCATTCGCAATGGCATGATGCACCTTTATGGGTTAGAGTCTCTTTCTAAAAAGGAATTTGAAGTTTATCGTAAGCGATTTATGCCCTACAATACGGTTGCCTCTCTCTACTTCTGGGCACTCGCTAGAGAAGCTTCGTTTAATGAATCGAAAAAACCACCTGAGAAGTAGGTGGTTTATATTGCTTATTATTAATCTGAACTCATAAATCAAGAATCATAAATTATCATGAAGTCCAAAGACTACCAACAGAATAGGTCTTAGCTCTTCCACTGATCCAGACTCTATCGCCTTTATTTACACATTTGAGTTTACCTCCACGCTCAGAAATTTGTTTGGCATTCATCTCTTTTTTATTCAATTTTTCACTCCAATATGGCGTTAGCGAACAATGAGCCGAGCCAGTAACAGGATCTTCTAAAATAGATGCTTGAGGTGTAAAAAATCGGGATACGAAATCACAGTCATCTCCCTTGGCAGTTACAATTACGCCACCAGGATCAAGATTAATTTGATCAAACACCTGCCTATCGATATTAATATTTCGAATATCAGCCTCAGAATCATAGACCAAAACATAATCCCTTCCTTTTAAAACTTGAATCGGTTGAATGTTTAAAGCATCTTTAATTTGTTGAGGTAATTCAGCTTTAATTGGCATTCTTGAAGGAAAATCCAAAGTATATAAACCCTTCTTAGCACTTACAATCAAATCACCACTTAAACTTTTAAAAACAATTTCATCATTGGGATAATCCAAGAATTCTTTCAATACGAAGGCACTTGCCAAAGTCGCATGGCCACATAAATCCATCTCCACGTCTGGAGTGAACCAACGTAAATAGACATTCTCTTCATTTATAATAAAGAAAGCCGTTTCAGGAACCGCATTTTCTTTCGCAATTTCGAATAAAAGTTTGTCGGGCAACCAACTTGTAAGCGGAACAACACAGGCGGGATTTCCACCAAAAACGGTGTCGGTAAAAGCATCTATCTGATAAAGATCTAATTTCATTATAATTTTTATTGATTTATGAATACACCAATTTTTGCCGCTTAATTGAAGTCATTATAGTACTTCCTGAAATCGCTTGAGTTCCGTGTAAAATTCTTCTCGCAAGCTAGAGTCTTTAATGCCTTCTTCATTTGAGAAATTCTCATAAAAAGAAGGTAGTGAAAAGTTTAAAATAGGTTTCTTATTAGCACGCTCATATCTTGCAGTCGCCATGGCTAATACTGATTTTCCTCCGTAGCTACCTGGCGATGTAGCCATCAATAACATGGGTTTGTTTCCCCATACATCCGATTCGATTCGAGAAACCCAATCGTATATATTTTTATAAGCTGCCGAATAAGCACCATTGTGTTCTGCAAAAGAAATTAGAATGCCATCGGCCTCAAGAATAAGAGCTTTAAATTGATGCGCCAATTCAGGAATTCCCGATTCAGCTTCCCTATCAGCGCTATAGATTGGCATTTCATAATCATTCAAATCCAAAAGCTCAAAGTCTACATTTTTCAATTCCTTCGATGCATAATGCGCTAAAGTTCTATTAATTGATTTTGTGCTATTACTAGCTCCAAGAGATATTATTTTTTTTTTCATGAAGTGTACTTTATAATTTATGAACAGAATCAATAAAACGACTCTTCTTTAAAGATAGAAAAACAGGTCTAAAAGACTCGGTTTTCAAGTTGAAATCAATATCAGTTTAATTGATATGCGGATAGCAAAATCACTCCCACCACTTCATCTCTTCTTCTTTAATCGCTTGATCAATTTCGTCTGACGAATAGTCTATAAAATCGTCGGCTAATCTCAATTCATCTATTTTGTAGTTTTTAGGGACTTTTATAAAAGTATTCAGGTTTGAGAGGACATAAGTTTTCCACCCCTTGTCCATATACTTGAAATTAAATAAATAGAATGCCTTGTTATAATGCTTAAATAAGTCTTCATTCTTTGATAGAGGAATCTGAAATCCCCAAGAACAATACTTAGGTTTTGATTTATCGTAATTAGCCCAATTCCCAAAAAAGGAGTTGAATTCTTCTTGCCCAAACCAAGTATCATTTAAAATAGGACCATTGGGAGATTTGTCAAACATACTTTTAAAAACACCAGTAAACCGTCCAACATGCTTTTGATCTGGATTCTCATTCAGTTGATATCTTCCATATACAATGCCTCCCGACAGGTCAGGTTCATGACAATCTCTTTTCGTTTCGTTAAGTATCATAATCTGTTCGACAATCATATAACCATCAAAATCACAAACATTATTCAAAACCCTAGACTTCCCCTTCACGTGATATTTAAAGGGAGACTCATGATCTTTAGATATCTCTATAAAACGAATTTCAATTCTTTGATTATTATCGCCAATAGTTCCCTGAAAAGTTCTCCCATACCATAATTGACAATAATCCAACCTAATATTTTCCTGAGTGGCTTCTGTATAACAATCTTGTGCAAAAATTGACAAGCTTAAAGATAAAAGCATTAAGGTGTGGACTAAATTTCTCATAATTTCTATATCAACTGACTTTGATTATAAATTAAACTGGCAGTCTATCAAATTTATGAAAATCAAATCTGTAAACAAAAAAAACTTAAAAATGAACATAACTTAATGTTTTATTTTAATAATAATATCCTTATGCAAGCATAAATCAGCGTTCGAATAAAAACTCACAACCAGCAGATTAATCTTCAAAAAACAGATTATACGTCAACGCTTAACACACATTAATCAATAAACAAACTTGACAGGAAACTATAATCAATAAGATTCTTACTTTCGCAATCCGCATAAAGGCAGATCAACAACATCCCATTATACATAGTCATTACAATACTACTCATGAATAAATTTTATTTAGTAAGCTTTACAATAATTCTCATGGTATTATTATTTTCTTGCAAAACAAGTAAGAATTTAGTTTACCTGAATAATACCGTTGATCAAGAAGTCCTTCCCGATCTAACCAAACATGAATCTATATATAAGATAAAGATCAACGATAATCTTTTTGTTGACATCCAATCCTTGAGTCCTGAAATCAATGCAGTCTTTAATCCATCCCAAGGATCAGGGCCTCAAAGTGGAACCCAGCAAAACTATGGACAATTGTCCGGACAATATTTAAATGGTTTTCTTGTAGATCAAAGGGGAAACATTAATTTACCTATAATAGGACAAGTTAATCTTGTAGGAAAAAGTTTGGACGAAGCTCGCCAGTTCATTCAAACAAAATCTGATGAATATATAAAAGATGCTACAGTTAAAGTAAAATTATTAAGCTTTAAAATTACTGTAATGGGTGAAGTTAAAAATCCAGGTGTATACTATAACTACAACAGCCATTTAACGGTCCTAGAAGGCATTAGTATGGCAAGTGGAATAACCGATTATGGGCGTATAAAAAAAATCCTGGTCTTACGCCCACTGGAGAAAGGCAACAAGACATATCGATTAGATTTAACAAATAAAAATTTCCTCAATTCGGATGCTTTTTTTCTTCAACCCAACGATGTTGTTTATGTAGAACCCGATAAATATAAAAATGTGAAATTAAATTCGCCTATGTACTCTCTACTTTTATCCACGATTTCAACATTGATACTGATTTTTAATGTACTCTAGCTTCGTAACATTTTCGTCAAGTCATAAACAAGTATCATTCCCCAAAAATTGAAAAAACATTCCAGTATGCAATCAAATAATAACTTAAGCATAACTAATGAAGATGAAATTGATCTTAAAGCGATCTTCTTTCGATTACTATCAAAATGGCACTGGTTTGTCCTTTGTGGCTCTTTAGGAGTTTTACTAGCTTTCTTTTTTAGTCGTTTTTCTCAACCTATTTATGATATAAAAAGTGTCATGTTAGTTCAAGAAGAATCAAACAGTATGGGAGTTGAAAACCTTTTTGAAGGGATGGAACTAGGAGGAAAAACCAATATTGAAAATCATATTGGAATACTAAACTCATACACCATAAATTTACAAACACTAGAAAACCTAAACTGGAGAACAACCTGGTATAAAAAAGGGACTTTCAAAGATACTGATTTATACAAAAACACACCTTTCATCGTAACTGAGAATAGTCAAAATAATTTAGCTGACATCCGAATTTCAATTACTACCATAGATAATAATTCTTATCACGTAAAAGTTGATGATAAATTTAATGATGGTACTACAACTTATCCTATTGAGTTCGAATCAATAGGTCAGTACGGTTTGCCTTTCAAAAATGAGTTCTTTGATTTTACTTTAGAAAAAAAGGGTCCTATTTTACCTTCTGAGTATTATTTCGTTTTTAATGATACCGAGCTAATGACTTTAGATTACGTTGAAAAAACAAATGTAAGTTTAGTTGATAAAAATGCGGAATTAATTCAGCTACAAATGCAAGGCAATACACCTTCTCGTGTTGTGGATTATTTGAATGAACTATGCAATGTTTACATTCAATTTGGGCTAAAGAAAAAAAATCAGATTTCATTCAATACTGTACGTTTTATAGATGAACAAATAGAAGGCATCGTTGATTCATTAAGGGTAGCTGGTAAAAACTTCACAGATTTCCGTTCAAAAAAGAAATCAATTGATTTAAGTCACGAAGCCCAATTAATTCTAGAAAAAGTTGGCGAGTTAGAAAGTGAGCAAGCAACACTTAATTTTCAATTAGATTATTTTAAAAATCTTCTTAATTATATGGGAGATGCTGATAAAATGGAAAAGATAGCAGCCCCTTCTGTTGTTGGAATAATAGATCCAGGATTAAATGCACAAGTTGTAAAGTTAGGAGAACTCTATAGCAAGAGATCGACTCTTTCCTATATTGCTAAAGAAAAAAATCCGAGTTTAATAATGCTCAATAATGAGATCCAAAATGTTATTAATTCATTAGAAGAGAACTTAAAAAACCTACTCTCCAGCGCAGAATCTCAAGATCGATTTCTTAAGAATAGAAAAGATCAAATTACAATGAGACTTGCAGGCTTACCAGAGACAGAACAAGAAATGGTGAACATTAAACGAAGATTTGATCTGAATAATGAACTCTATACATTCCTATTGAAAAAACGTGCTGAAGCGGCTATAACAACTGCTTCAAATATTTCTGATGCTCAAGTCATTGATGTTGCAAGAGTTCGAACAGCAAAAAAAGTAGGACCGAAAACACTCCTTACTATTGTTGTCGGATTAATGTTAGGTTTAATGCTTCCTCTATTTTTTATATTGATAAAGGATGTTTTTAATGATAGCATAAAATCTAAAGAAGATCTTGAAGGCTTAACGACTTTACCAGTTATTGGTGAAATTGCTCATAATAATTATAAAAATGAATTGGCAATCCTAGAGCACCCTCGTTCAGGCCTTGCTGAATCATACAGAGGACTGAGAACAAACCTACAATATTTATTCAAAGGTGATTTACAAAAGGTTATAGCTATTCACTCAATGATTCCAGGAGAAGGTAAAACTTTTAATTCTGTGAATATTGCAACAATCATTGCTATGGATAATAAAAAAGTTCTGCTGGTTGGTTGTGACCTTCGTAAACCTAGATTACATGATATTTTTGGCATATCAAATTCTAAGGGACTATCGACCTATTTAATTGGTCAGCATACTTTAAACGAAGTAGTAAATCAATCTCAGATCAATAATCTCCATTTTGTCAACTCAGGGCCAATTCCTCCAAACCCGGCCGAATTATTAGGGAATGAAGATTTTCAAACTTTTATTAATGAAGCAAAAAAAGAATATGATTATATCGTCCTTGATAATGCACCCGTTACTCTTGTAACTGATGGAAAATTAACGGGTAAATATGCAGATGCTAATCTATTTGTTCTTCGTCAAGGCTATAG
This sequence comes from Ancylomarina euxina, assembly GCF_003863355.1. GTDB lineage: Bacteria > Bacteroidota > Bacteroidia > Bacteroidales > Marinifilaceae > Ancylomarina > Ancylomarina euxinus. The sequence continues at coordinate 16,118 of NZ_QQWG01000029.1, forward strand.
CCGACGAGATCAAATCAAATTCATTAATCAACTAGCACAGAATGACGAAATCAACCATGTTGGAATGATTTTAAATGATGCAATTCATAATGGTCATGGTAATTCATACGGAAGTTATGGTTATGGCAATGGATATTATGATGAGGACCATGAAGCTAAAAGTTGGAGAAATAAATTGACATCTACCTTTTCTAAAAACTAAACATTTACAAGCATGATAATAGCAATTGATTTCGACGGAACTATTGTAGAACAAAAATATCCTCGAGTTGGAAAAGAAATTCCTTTTGCAACATCAACACTAAAAATGTTACAAGAAAAAGGTCATCAACTCATTTTATGGACTTACCGTTCAGGTAAAGAACTTGATGATGCCGTAGAGTTTTGCCACTCAAAAGGTCTAGAATTTTACGCTATTAACAAAAATTATCCGGAAGAGATTTTTGAAGGCAATATCAGTCGCAAAATAAAAGCTGACATGTATATTGACGATATGAATTATGGTGGTTTACCTGACTGGGGTGAGATCTATTTGAATATTACGAATCCCAATAATAATAAATCAAAAGAGAAAAAACGCAAGAAAGGCTTAGCCAGAATATTTGGTTAAAAATACGATACAAAGATGTAGCAATGGAGCTATATCTTTGTATCAAAACCTTAAAAACTGCATTCGACAATTAGTCGATTATCAAATCTTCTATTGGGCGTCTTTTTTTTGCAGAAGTAAATTCATCGGGATAACCAATTGGTAGAACTACCACGGGATAAAGATTCTTATCCCACCCGAAGTGCTCTCGTTTGGCTTTCACATCAATTGAAACAAATGCAGGATCTCCTCTATAACGAATCACATCCAAATCAGCATTTAGAATCAAACGTTCTGTTTCAAGAATGAACTTCATGACCAATTTGAATCTTCATTTTTAATTTCCCGACCAAGGCATATAATTTCTTAATTATAGCTTCATCTAATAACCATTGTTCAGTAATATAAATTCCTAGGGTAGACTTATTTTTCAATTCTGATACAATTCCTACATCGATATGATTTACACAAAACTTTAATCTGGGATCTAACTTAAAAATATCTAAAAGTAAAGATTGAGTACCTTGACTATAAAAAAGTTTTCCCGATGATCTTTCATCATTTTCTACAATAATCACCTTAGAATCAAACTTCTTCGACTGTGTTGTAAATTCACTCTTTTTAAAAAACGGATTCACTTTGTCCAGAATATTCTTCTGACGAACCTGAATAAGAGTTGATAATGGAAATTCAATTGGAAAAAAGAATCCGCTGTACATGGCATTATCACCTATTGCAAGCATATCGCAATAACTAACAAAATAGGGCTCATCATTTGTCGTGCCTGATATGATAACGTGTTGCTTAACCAGATTACGAGGATTTATCCCACTTGCGACATATGTTTTATCATCAAAGTCAATCTCACGATTGGTTTTATTTGCAAACTCTTTTAATTCTTCAACAGCTGTTTTTTCTTCCATTATCTTAATTCTTAACAATCATTATTATTGATATAGATGACTAGGTAAACCGTCTTTTCCCTTGCATGTAAGACCTTCTTCGATGTAAGCGATCAGGCTTTGGTTTGGTTAATAGATAAATTGTTGGACCAATCACAGGAGGTATAAATGCTAATATTAACCTAAAAACACCTTGTCTTTCTTTGATATTGGAAAAGGCATCAATAATCACATAAAGATGCAAGGCTGATACCGATAAGTACACAAACATATTCATCATATTAAATTTACATAAATCTAAAAATAATATCTCATTATTAAGCCTATCAATTTTAAAAATCTCTACAAAAAAACGCCTATCAAATAAATGACAGGCGTTGAGTTTATGTATTAAGAAAAATATTACTTACCAATATGTTCTTGCCATTTCCAGGCTGAAAGAAGTGTTTCATCAAGTGTGCTTTCAGCTTTCCAACCCAGTTCTTCGTTAGCAAAAGTGGTATCGGCATATATTTGCTCAATATCACCTGCACGACGAGCCACAATTTTATGAGGCACTTTCTCTCCTGTTGCTCTTTCGAATGATTCAATAATTTCTAGTACAGAAACACCATTTCCAGTACCCACATTAAAATATTCGCAATTGGCCTTATTCTTATTATTCAACAGACGCTCAATGGCCACAACATGTGCCTTTGCCAAATCCACAACGTGAATATAATCACGAATAGCCGATCCATCAGGTGTATTGTAATCATTACCAAAAACGCTTAATTCAGAGCGAATACCTGCTACAGTTTGCGTTAAGAATGGAATTAAATTATTAGGAACACCAAGAGGTAACTCACCAATTTTAGCTGTTTCATGAGCACCAATTGGATTAAAATATCTTAAGGCAATTCCTTTCAACTCTGGGTAAGCATTTATAGTATCACGAATAATATCCTCACAAATACTCTTTGTATTACCATAAGGGGATTCCGCTTCTTTACGAGGCGTTTTCTCGGTTACAGGCAACTTATCTGGTTGACCATAAACCGTACACGATGATGAGAATACAAGATTAGGCACCTTATAATCAATCATGCATGACATGATATTCATCAATGAATTCAGATTATTATTATAGTACATTAAAGGCTTCTCAACGGACTCTCCTACTGCCTTTGATGCTGCGAAATGAATGATAGCTTCTAAATTGGTATACTTTTTAAAAAAATCGTTAACCTTTTGCTTATCAGTCAAATCAAATTCCTCAAACTTAGGTTGTACACCTGAAATTTCTTTGATCTGTTCCAATACCTCAATCTTCGAGTTGGACAGATTGTCCACAATGACCACATCGTATCCGTTCTTCTGCAGTTCAACAACTGTATGTGATCCAATAAAACCCGTTCCACCGGTAACAAGAATTTGTTTACTCATGTCTAATGTTTTTTTACTTGTTTCTAATGATAGTGTTTAGTTCTAGTTCTATTTATTTTCACCACACAATAGACGCTTAAAACAGTCCTTCAAAGAAACAATTTTTCTCTTATACTTTCTTAATAAAAATGAATTCTTTCCAACATAATTTTGATGAAATTGAGTTCCGACTAGGTGCAAACGTTTTAAAATTCTTAAGATCGTTTCTTAAACTCTTATATCAACATTTTATATAAACTCATCATCTCTTTCTACTTTAGCAATACGAGTCTTAAAACTTTTGTACCAATCCTTACGTCCTTTTTCACGATCAATCGAATAATCTGCATTTTCTTTCCATCTTTTAATGGCAGCCAAATCACGCCAATAAGAAACAGTAATACCTACATCCTCTCTGGCACTCTCTACTCAAAAAAAACCGTCTTGCTGTTCAGCTAGTTCAAGCATTAAATCTACCATTACAGAATAACCTTTATCTCTTTCTGTTCTAATAAATGTAAAAATTACAGTCTAAAAAGGTGGTTTGGGTGTTTTAGCAATCAGATCTATTTTATTCTGATATTTGTTTATAGTATAAGACTAAAAACCATAGCCAATATGAAGCCCAAAACTGATATGATAATCTTCTGGGTCGTAAGCAAAGCCAATAGTGGGTCCAATGTGAAAATGATGAAACACAAATTCATAAACAGCCTCAAGATGTAAAGCCAAGTTTAGCTCTGAAGGTTCTTCATCCTCAAAGGTAATACCGGGAGAAAAACTAAAACTTAATCTGTCAATAGGTCTGTAACTCCCAACTATACCAAAAGTATTATGCTTGTGCTCATTAAATAGTCGTTCATACCCTACACCTAATCCAAATTTTGAATCTTGGACCATGCGTAGATAATGCAGATGAACGCCATATGCCATTGCTTTTTCTTTGACTAAATACACCGGTGCATTTACGATTCCAATTTCATTTTTAGCATGATGGTGGTGATGATCATTGTCGCTATGCGTGTGTGTTTGTGCTATTAAGTTCGTTACAAAAATTGTTAATAATAGACTTAGGCTTAATTTAATCTTCATTCTTGATTCTTTCTAAAATTATTTACTTATTTAATTTAAAAGGTCAACACCTTATCACTATCAACGACCCAATCAGCCAACGCCTCCAGTGTCGATTTATTCGCTCATTTAAAGTATGCATGGTTTTTATAAATACCACATCGGGCATTGCATGTAGCGCAGACTCACCTCCACATTCTTTGCAATCAACTCTTTTAGCATTTGCGACAAGTCCTGATCATAGCCAAGAGGTGTTTACAAGCATCCCTTGCCATATCCACAGCATCATTCAATAAGAAAATGCGTACCTCTTCGCCTTTACTTCTTAAAGTTTCAGCAAGTCGAAGGCCATTCCATGTCACATCGGTATTATCGTAGGCTTCTCTATTAAACACAATTAAAATGTTCATCTGGGGTATTTATAGTTTAGCTTTAAAGCGTACCAAAGTTATAAAATGGAAAATAACAAACAAATGCTAAACCTGACTATTCCTTTTCCGTAACCATCCCCCCTTGACTTTAGGGGATTTGGCAAAAGCAAGCTTAAGTTTCCGGCTAGAATAAACAAAAGGAAAAACTAATACTGCGGCCAGACTTGCAAATACAAAAAACAGCTTATTTTTCTGCCAATGCTCTCTTAAGGATTTGGCTTTTACCTTTTCTGGTTTAATCACAGCAGGTTCCGGCAGTTGTGGCAACTCAACTTCAGATTGTTTTAAATAATCGAGAAAACCATTCATATTGGCATTCTGCAAGGCATCAATATCCAAATCACAATCTTTCAGATTCATGATTTCTGGTATCCCTGCCTGTTCAAATAATTTTAATAATTGAGGCTGGTGAGCATGATCGACCTGAAGCAGTGTACTCAATCGATCTATCTTCCAGTAGGAAATATCAGAACGTTTCAAGCCTGTTATTTCTTTTAATTTATCACCTTCAGGCGTGCACGAGTGCGTAATAAACAAAAAAGATCGCACCACAAGTTCATCGCCAAAAACATTACAAATCAAATAGCCAACCTTTATATCATACACTTTTAAAGGCAATAACAAATAGTCTTTATAATGCTCAAAGGCCTTAATAGCCACAGTATTCTGCCACAGAATATGATTTAGAGTCATTTGATCGAACACATCCAATCGCTCTTTCAAACGATTTAAGGCATGCGACTGAATAAACATAGCTAAGGCCTCTTCTTTACCCTGATAATAATCGCCCAACAAAGCCTTGGAAACTTTCACCCACTGCATTTGCCCCGATGCTTTGGAAGCTCCAAGTTTAAAAACAGGACGTAACTTATTATGGATATTTAATTTCTTTTGGATAGAGTAACAGGCTGATACAATAGGAACATGACAATTCACTTCTGTACCAACTGCATCCTGACAGGCCATCATCTCAAAGGAATAATACTTTTTACGAACATCACTCATTTGAGTCACAATCTTCATAAAACTGGATATATAATAATTATGAGCGAGGTCAACAAATTCCTGAGCTTCAGCATCTCCTTCCATGTGGAATTCTTTTTTCAGAATGGCTTTGCGCTCTTCAGAATCAACAACCTTTTCAATAACATATTGAAATACAGCAAAAACATTGTATTCAACAACTGATAGAAGCAAGTAATCAAAATCCAAATCTTCTTTACGTATCATTTTCTGATACATCTTATTGATCTGCCGCAGTTCTTTACTTGTCACCATATTGTCTTTGGCACGACGAGGCGATTTTACATGATAAAGTAAGCGATACATTATAATTAACTCATCATCATGAAGTAAATGCATGGGGGGTTCAAAGCCCAAATATGCTTTTAGGAAGACTCGCAATTGTTTCTCAAAAATAAAATAGGCATCAGCCGACTCAGAATGCCAAAGCTTCTCCTTTATTTGCTGCTGATGTGTTGCCATTTAAGCTCCTTTTAATATTTATCAATTAAAAACTACGACTCGTTTTTCTTATAAATAATGTTCGCACCAGGTATGCTTAGTTGTTGTGTACAATAAATTTTATTTACCTAATAATTCAACGGTTGATGGTATGGCCAGTAAGGGAGAGCGGAGTGATAACTTATCAGTGTACATTGAATTTGATGCGAGTTAAAACCAACGCATACCTCTCAAACCCTTATTGGCTATACCATATGTTAGGTGC